>CAQZSK010000004.1:19469-136606 GCA_948934525.1 uncultured Clostridia bacterium | reverse complement strand
TGGTTACTTTCATATCATAGTAAATTTTAGATTGCTCTGGTGCCTCTCCTAAATTGTATTTCATTGCCCAATATCCTGCTAGTTGCGTTTTACTTCCTTCTTCTCCGAATTCAAATGCTTCTGGTACTTGATATCCTTGTTTTTCTAATTCACTCCATGGTGTTACCTCTTCTGTATGTGGATCTTTATAGTTATTATTAATATCTATTAATTTTACATCTGCTCTTTGGGTACTTTGATTTAGTTTAAAACAATATCTTGGTATCCATGTATAATAACATTCTATTCCTTTATTCTCAGTTACTATATTGGCCCATTTTCCATTGTTGTAATCATACCAATCTTCTTCTGGTGTGGAGAATATCCAGTTGCCTGGTTCCATTACTCCATTCTCATTCTCATTTACATATCTAGTATAATTTTTATTAAATCCCATATTTAATTTTGGGGTATTTAAATAAACACCATTTACATATTCATAATCTCCATCTTTATTATTAACTCCTGATGGTCTTTTTAATTCTAATACAGGTATTCCTATTTCTAAACACCATTTAGCTTCTCTTTCTCCATTTTTATTATGGTCATCCAAAACATAACATAACTCTCCATGATACACTACTGTATAACGTTTATCTTGGTCTTCTAAATTATTTATTATCTCACTAATTTGAGTATTAACATCCTCTGGTTTAATATCTATGTCTGCCTCTATTTCAATTAATTCTAATAAAGTTTCTCCTGCATTAATTGCATTTACATTAGTATTCATTGTTGACGCTATTTTCCAAGTAGTATAGGTATCAGTTTGTTCTCTATAAGTTGACCATCTTGCTTTGAATTTTGCTTCACTCGCTTTATTAAAGATACTATTATCACCCATTACATATGTAATAGTAATTCCTGCTAAAATCAAAAGTACAACAATGGTTACAACAAGAGCTACTAGGGTTATGCCATTATCACCATTTCTACCTTTCTTTTGTTTTTTTATTTCTATTTTCATATTTTATTCTCCAATTTTTTAATTCACCCTACATTTTTTCATATCGTCCCTGCGCCTACGACTAACTTATACAATTCCACTTTGTTTCATTGTATAAGCCGTCTGTAACTCGCTTCGCTTCGAACAGTCGGCTTAAAGTCCGGTGCCCACTACCGCTACTCCACGACCGTAGGCAAATCCACCAGCGCCATTATTCCAGTAGCTACCTGTACCATGAAACGAGAATACTCCACCGCTGCCACGTAAGAAACCGTAACCGTCGTAAATACACCAGCTAGGACTGCTAGAACCATGCCAACCTGCGCAGCCTTTGTTTGGGGTATCGGCTGTTCCGAGTGCGTCTCCGACTTTTGCGGACGCGTTAGTAGAGTCGTACAAGTCATAGTACCTCGAGTTCTTTCCTACTGTAGTTGCACTCATTACTCCTGCGGTCCAATCCCATCTAGTCCCCATGTACACTCCCGTTATGTTTCCTGTTGATGTCTTCTCTGTTACCTCTGATAACTTCTTCAGATTTCCAAATCCTGATGCTGATAAGATGGCTATAGCTCCATATTCTGTTGTTCTTATCATATGTACATCAATATTATTACTTGTTTTGGGACTTAAATCCGTATTTAATGTCTCATCTAACCCCATTGTTTGTCCTGATGTTTCCATTTTTCTGATCTCTTCCATCCAATAAGCTCCTGTTTTGCTTGGAGGATTAACATGTGTTGTTGCATTAGCTTGCAATGCTGCTTTACTTGTATTTCCTCCTATCATCATTATTCCTGCTGCTATTAATGTTGTTGTTACTATCATTTTCTTCCTGTTTTTCTTTTCTTTCATTTTCTTTTTCCTCCTATGTTCCTTATTTTTTTCATGTTTGTAGATTCTTCTTACATATGTTTTTATTTTTCCCTTCTTCTTAACTTTTATACATTTGCTTATTTTATAATAAAGTTTCTCCCTTCATTTTTTGTTATAATATGTATTTTATTAAGTTATATATTAACAATATGTTTTATTTTATACATAATATTTTTGTTCGTCAATAGAATTTCAGATTTTATTTTAATATTTTTTATTAAGTTTTATTTTAACATTTTGTTTTAAATTAATATAAATGGAAATCATATAAGTTACAATAAAAATTGGAGGTATAATTTATGACTTGTATGGAATTAGTAGGATTAAATACAAAATGGTATCGTTATCAAAATCATATGACACAAGAACAATATGCGAATAAAACCAAATTTAAAATGGCATATATTAGTGTAGTAGAAACAGGAAATTCTAATTTAACTTGTAAAAATATTGATTTAATTGCGAAATCCTTTGGCATTTCTCCTTCATTATTGTTCAATGAAGAAACAGCAAAACTTGCCAAAAAGCTACCAACCAGATTAGATATGTACAAACAAAAAGAAGCATAAATTAAAGCCACATTAAAATAATGTGGCTTTAATTTATGCTTCTTTATTTTTATTTTATTGAATACCATATTTCTTCTTAAATTTATCTGCTCTACCACCAGTTGTTTCTCTCTTTAAGTTTCCAGTCCAAAATGGATGACATTTTGAACAAATATCAACTTTCATATCACCTTTTGTTGAATTTGTTTTCATAACATTTCCACATGCACATGTAATAGATGCTTCTGTATAATTTGGATGTATTCCTTCTCTCATCTTGTCTTCTCCCCTCCTTAATTTCTCTTATTAATAAACACTGTCAATAATTGTAACACAATTTTTTTATAATTTCAAGTACTTAGCTTGCATTTTTCCTATTTCTTGTCTTGCTCTTGCATATATTGTACAGAAGCTTCTACTTCTTGCTTCATAGATGCTTTATGTACTAGTTTATTCATTACATTATATAAACAAGCAATTATTAAAACAAATAATAAAATTTTTTTCCAACTTTTTGCTATCATTTGCTTTCTTCCTTTCGTTTCAACTATTACATATTATACTATATATTTTTAAACTTTGTCAACTATTAAACATTGTTATTCTAAAGCTTCTACATTTTGAAAAAATTACAAGTATTTTTCATTTTTTTTTGGAAATAGTATTTATTAGAAAATAACTTATTTTATGAAAGGTGTATAAAGCTATGAAAAATACAAAATGGATTTTTATTATATTAGCCATCGTTACACTTGTTGGAATTTGTATCTATTCTTTCTTTTCAGCTAACTCTAATCAAAATTCTAATCCTATTACAGGTACTAAAATGAGTCAAACCACAAATGTTCAAAATTCTGAACAATCTCAAAATAATGAAACCATAAAAAAAGAAAGTGTTGGTGTTACCGAAGGATTAGAAAAGGAAATTGCAAAATTTTCTACTAAAATTATGGAAGAAGATAATCATCGTGATAATAATATGGAAATTAGTCTTTCTAAATTAAATGGTACTATTGTTAAAAATGGCGATACTTTCTCTTTTAATAAAATAGTAGGAAGTCCCACTCCTGATAAAGGTTATGAAAAAGCTGGCGTATTTGTAGAAGATAAGTATAAAAAAGATTATGGTGGTGGTAATTGTCAAGTTAGTACTACTTTATATAATGCTGTTCTAAAAGTGAAAGAATTAAAAATAACAGAAAGACATGAACATACACAAGAAGTATATTATGTTCCATTAGGTAAAGATGCTGCCGTAGCTTATGGAGAAATTGATTTCAAATTTGAAAATAATACTGGGCATGACATTAAAATTTATAGCGAGATGACAGAAAAAGAAGTTAAAATTAAATTAACTGAATTAAACTAGTCATAAACATACAACTTTTCAAATAGAATTTATTAATTCTCATTTGGGAGGTTGTTTTTTATGAATCTAAAAAAGTATATTGTATTTTCCATTATAATATTAACTTGTATTACTGTTTTTTCTAGTAGTTGTATGGCTAATCAAAGTGTGTTTACTTGGAGTACAGAATCAAAACCTTTAAATGACACAACTCCTACTAGTGGAAATATAGTTTCTTCTAGTAACACAAATAATACAACTTCCACTAATAATCTTGCTTCAAATACTACAGTTACCACCAATACTAATTCTAGTTTAAATTTAAATTGTGGCAGCGCTATTTTAATTGAACAACATTCTGGGCAAGTTCTATATGAACAAAATATGCATGAACAATTGAGGCCTGCTAGTGTCACAAAGGTAATGACCATTTTACTTATTATGGAAGCTATCGATTCTGGAAGACTATCCTATACTGATAAAATTCCTTGTACTGAAAATGCTGCTGGTATGGGTGGCTCTCAAATTTGGCTAGATGTTCGTGAAGAACTAACTGTAGATGAAATGTTAAAAGCAATTTGTGTTGTTTCTGCTAATGATTGTACTGTACAATAATGACAGGAAAATATTTTTATTGAACACTCTGAAAAATGGAGTGTTCAATTTTTTTATTCAAAATTTAAAAATGAGCAATTCTTGATGGCATTTTCTTAAATTTATAGAATATGTGGATACATTCTTCATTTACTTCAATCTTTTCAATTATTTTATCAATATCCTCTTCTTTTAATGTCTCTTTACTAAGATTTTTTAGGTCTTTCTTTATTTTCTTTATTTTAGATATATTTTCAGTATTATTCTCTATTTCATTTCTTTCATTTTCTAAGTTTCTTATGGTTTCTTCTAATTCTTTTCTCATTTTAGTTAACTTAGTATATGAAATTTTATAATCTTCTTCTGTTACATTATCCTGTAACCTATCATTATATAGCTTAGTAATTTTAAATCTCAATAGTCTAAGTTCCTTATTAGTATTTTCCATTTTATAATCTACTCTTGCCTTCTTCTGTGTATTAAAATTATTTATTACATTAGGGTTTAGTCTATTTTTCTTAAAAAATATATCAAATTCTTCTTTTATATTGTCTATTATTAAATCTTCTAAACTTTCATATTTATATAAATCATTATTGGAACATATAAAGTCTGATTCATCTCTGTTTGAACATTGAATATTTATATTATTTCTTGACCTCTTTTTAGCCATCTTTGCCTTACATTTACTACAATACATATACTTTGCAAATTTTGCTTCTATATTCTTTGATTCACTAGCAAGCTTCCCAAATTTATTATTATTATGGATTTTGTTAAAAATTTCTTGTGATATAATAGGTTCATGGGTATTTTCTGTTACTATTTGCTCATTTCTTCTTACATAAATCCTCTGTTTACTTTTATAACTAATATTTTGAGACTTTCCTCTTAAACACTTTCCTGTATATACCTCATTTGATAATATCCTTGTAATTATTATTCTTGTCCAAACTTTTTTTGTTCTATTTTCTAAGCCTTTGACTTTTAGATATTGTGCTGGTGTTAGAATTCCTTCTTTATTAAATAAATCTGCTATCTGTTTGGCTGTCTTTCCATCTAAAGTTAACCTAAAAATTCTTTTTACTACTTTACTTGCATATTCATCTATTATTAGTTTCCCTGGATTCTCTGGATCTTTTTTATAACCATATGGAGCCACATTACAACTATAAAATCCATCTGCCATTTTCTTTCTTTTACTTCTTTTTACATTTTTAGATGTTTCTTTGCAGAATAATTCATTAAAAACTCCTTTTATTGGTGCAAATTCATTTTCAACCCTATCTTCAAAGTTGTCTATTCTATCTAAAATAGCAATATACCTAATATTATTATCTGGAAATATTTTTTCAATATAATCTCCTGCATCAATATAATTTCTTGCAAATCTTGCTAAGTTTTTCGTAATTATTAAATCAATTTTATTTGTTTCTAATTCGCAAATCATTTTTTTGAATGCTGGTCTATTGAATGTAGCTCCTGAAATTCCATCATCCACATATTCATAATAATTTTCATAATTAAAATTTTCGTTAATATAATCTAGGATTATTTTTCTTTGATTAGAAATGCTTTCACTTTCTTCTATGTCTCCATCATCTTTACTTAATCTTAAGTAAATTGCAATATTATGAACTGACTGCTTCTTTATATCGGTCATCATTATAATTGAAGTAGCCTCCTATACAATTGAGTTCATAAAAATTAAAGTGAATTAAAACATTTCTATCTTTGTCTATTTCGATTGTATTAACTAACTGATGTAAATCTTCTTTTTTCAGTTCTTTCCTATCAACAATTTCTTTAATTACATCTTTTAATTTATTATTAATACACTCGCCATCATATTTTTTTTCAAATTCATTAATTTCTTCTTTTGTTTGTTCTTTCAGTTCTTCTAATTTATGTCTTTCTTTCAAAATGTTCTCTGAAAAGCAAATATAATCTTGTTCTTCTATTAATCCATTTAGTTTATCATTATATAATATGGTAATTTTCTTATTTATTTTATCTAATTGAATACTAATTTGCTCTAGTTTTTCTATTAGTCTTCCTTTGTTGCTTTGCTTATTTATTAAGTTTTCTAATAGTTCTTCGCTATTAAAAGCATTTGATGCAATATATTCTTCAAACACAGTAGAAATTTTATCTAACACTCTTTTTTCTAATTGTTCATAATTTATATATGATTTATTAGAGCAAGGTTTATTAGTTACTCTACTTGTTTCTGCATTACTACAAATAATATATTTCCTTATTTTTATTCTATCTTTATACTTATCTTTCTTTCTGACTACTTGTAGTTTATTATGACAATGATAACAATGAAGTAACGATTTTAATAATGGATCTTCTTCCTTTACTTTTTCACCACTATGATTTTCCAAAATGGTTTGAACTGTATTCCATTCCTTTATGTCAATAATTGCTGGATGATGATTTTCTATAACTGTTTGTTGTTCTTTAGATAATGTAATTAACTTCTTACTTTTATAACTAATTTTCTTATTTTTATTTTGAACAATAGTACCTATATATACTGGATTCGTCAAAATTCGTTTAACAGTTGTATGTCTCCAAATATTAGTAGTATTAGTTATATTGTTTACTACATTTGACATATTTAAATGTATTCCAGGAGTTGGAATTCCTTCTTGATTTAATAATTTTGCAATTTGGTATGTTCCTTTTCCTCCTAAAAATTCTTTAAAAATTCTTCTCACTACCTCTGCTGCCATCTCGTCAATTTGTAAATTTCCCGATTCATCTACTTTTTTATACCCATATGGAGCATAAGTAATATAGTAAAAACCATCTTGTTTTTTTCTATTTTTAGTTCTTTTTATATTTTTAGATGTCTCTTTAGCATAAAAATCATTCATAATATTCTTAAATGCAACTGTATCGCAATTTTTATCTAGATATGTATCAACATCATCTAATATAGCAATATAACGAATTTCGTTTTCCGGAAAAAATGTTTCTATATATCTTCCTGTTTCTATATAATCTCTTCCCAGTCTTGCTAAATTCTTGGTAATTACCATGTTTACTTTTCCAGTCTTTATATCTTCAATCATTCTTTTAAAGTCTGGTCTATTAAAATTTGTTCCACTATATCCGTCGTCAATATATTCGTCATAGATTTTATAATTATTCTCTTTTGCAAATGCCTTTAATATCTTCCTTTGATTCGTTATACTTTCGCTTTCTTCTTTATCTCCATCATCTTTACTAAGCCTCATGTATAAAGCCACTGTATAACTTTTATTATCAAAGTCATTTGGTTTCAAATTTCCTCCTTCCTTTGTAATTATCTATGCCTAATTCTTACCACATCAGCTTTTATGTTTAAAGTTGAGAAAAAATTTAATCTATTTCATTTATTCTTCTTCTTATTATATTTTCAGCAATGGACTGGAAACTTTGTCCATTTTCAGCATAAGTTACAATAACATTAAAGTCCTTTTCTTTTTTATTTTTCTTTTCTTCTGTATTGTTCTTTCCTTGCATAATTATCACCTCAGTTAATTTTATGAATAGGAACAAGAAAATATTATAAAAAAATAAGACTAGCTATTTAACCAATCCTATCTTAACTATTTCTCTTCTACTATTTTAATAATATTTTTGCCTTATTAATTGCTGTTTCCCTTTTAAATATTTGTGGCAGTATATCTATTTGTGATAATAGATCTTTTAGCCTTATTTCAGCATTTCCACTTTTTTGCATATTGTGTACTGCAATCTTTGAATATGCTATATATTCTTCCTTTTGTGTATCTATTACATTGTTCATTTCGTTTTCAATATTAGATATACTTATAGGCTTATTATTAGTTATAAGTCTTTTATATGCTCTTCTAAAATATTTTTTACATTCTTGTTTGTTCATTTTTCCTCCATAATAAAAAAGCCAGTATCTCTGACTTTTCAATAGCTTATTATAATTTTTTTGTTTTTTTCTGTTAACTCAGTTGATCTTGATTTCCAACTCTAGTGTAAATGAAAACATTCTTCATCTCTCTACTATCTATATTACTTGTTCTACTTCTTTGCTCATTCATCTCTTTTTGTTTTTCTCCTATTAAAATCAGTATTTGAATCTTTTGTTTTCCAATTTCCAAAGTCGAATCAATATTCTCCTGAATTATAAAAAATTTAACCTTCTCTTTCATTAATAATTCTAAAGCTTTGCCTTTTATACAAGCATCACTCCCCAATGAACTAAGTTTTTCAAAGACAATAAGATCAACCTTCCCCTCATTGTAATCTTGTATAATCTTCTTTAATCCTTCTCTTTTTGAAATTCTCTGTTTTGGTATATTTTCAGAATAGGTATATATATCATTTACTGGAAATATTTTTTGTATAATTCGGCTTAACTTTCCAATTTTCCTAGCTGTCATATTTTTCAATGAATATAATCCTACATTCATATTTTTCCTCCTATATAGTTTATATTTCTCCGTTTAAAGTATAGACTGGAACTTTTTCATCTATAATCTCTGAAGCTTTCTTATTATTTTCACTTATTTTTATAAGTGTTTCTTTGTCTTTCACAATAATACAACAAACCTTGCCATTCTCAATATCATTTAATAATTTATTAGCTTCATCTCCCATTTTGTACGTAGGTACTTGTCCATTTTGTATTAATTTAGTTGCATTGCCTATTTCATTTTCTGTTTTATTGGCACTTACAAACATTTGATTATCGTTCATAACTTTACCTCCATTTACTCTTATAATAATTATATTATATTCTTGGAAGCTTTATGCTTCAACTTGAGAAAAAAATTTTTATTATATGCCTATATGCATTGGAAAATCAGCTGGTTTCAATAATGTAGAAGTGTCAAATTCATATCTTTTCTTTTTTTCATTATAATTATAAGCACTACTACACCATTTTCTTAAAGTATCTTTTCCTAATATAGAATGTTTTGAAAGTTCCTTTGATGCCTGTTCATGTTCTTTTTTCATATTCGTATATTCTATGTCCGTTTTGTTTTTTCTATTTGCATAAATTATTGTCTTTTGTTTTTTTCGTCTTTGTTGCAAATTTTCTTGTTTTCGTCTTTCCTTTTCTACTTTGTATTTTTCATTATTTCTTAACACCTTTGAAATGTAACTTATGGATGTATTAATACTTTGTGCTATTTCACTTAATGTCTTCTCCTGTTTAAAATATAACTCATTTATTATAGCAACTTTTTCCAATGTTTACTCCTTTCTTTTGGTTCAAAAAGTGTTTACACATTTTTTGACATAGTTTTTCTATATAGACTACCTAGGATGCCTATATTGATTTTTTTATAAACATATAGTATAATTCAAAACAAATTCAAACAGCAAATTCGCCTATACCATATGTTCTATGTTTGTTAGTAACATAGAAATTATGATTCTTGTTACCAACTAATTGCATTATAAATTTCAATGTTATTAAAGTCAATAAGTATTAGGCAAAACTGCTTGTAACACAAATTTATACTTTTAATAATTGGTGTTACTAACATAAAAGGAGCTATTTATGGAAGAAAATGCTTATATAGCAGAAATTTTATCTGGTCTAGGATTAGCTATAAATGAAAAAAAATGTAGTGAAATTATTGTCAATTATCCTATAATTTTTGACAAAAAAAATACGAAATTTAGTATTAGTACATCTTATAAAATATCAATGCAACCAATAGGTACTTTTTTAGCTGATTTTTTAAATACTGATTTTGGAAATTACAAAACATTCTTATCCTTTTTTATGAAATACTCTTTATCACTCTTAGATTATGGCAAGTTGCAAAGAACTTTCAAAGATGGATATTGTTCTAGAGATTGTTTTGAAGATTTCGTTTTAAACTTACTATCTAAAAATAAAGTCGAATACTTAAAGCTTCAACAACAAGTTGATATGATTCTAGATTACTGTTTATTAAATCCTAATAATAAAGCTAAAGATTTTAAACCAATTGAGAGATTATATGTATTAAGGAGAATATCTCCTACTTTAAATATATTGAATCAAAATAAAGCTGCATACTATTCTGTTAATCTTTTTTCTTCTTTTCCTGGTAAGACAGAAAAAGAAATATATGATTTTTTAAGTAAGAAAAAAAGTGAAGTAACAGAGCTTGACTTAATCTTGCCTTGTGGTGTTTCTGCTATTTTATATAAATCTATTTGTAGTATTTTGAAAGAAAAAGTGTATTTAAAGGTTTGCAAAAATTGCAATCAATACTTTATTGCAACTATTAAATCATATAATTATTGTGAAAATATTGCACCTGGTGAAAAGACAAAAACTTGTCGTAATATTGGTAGAAGAAATGCTTTTAATGCTAGTAAAAATAGTGATCCTCTAATAGCAAATTATTATTCGCTTTATAATAGAAAATCAATGATGAAGTCAAGAAACCCAGATATAGAAAAATATATTGATGATTTTGATAAATTTAAAAGAACTGGCAAAATTAAATTAGATAAATACAAAAATGGACAACTAAGTTCTGAAGATTTTAGAATTTGGCTTCAAAAAAACAGTTAAAATATACTAATATAAGTATTTTAACTGTTTTTCACTTATGAATTGCTAAATTCATCTAATACTTGATTAACTTTCTTTTTTATGTTTTCTATCAATTTTGAGGTAATGACTTCATTCTCATTCCTAGCTGTAACAACAAATTTTCTTCTTATTAAATCTATATACCCTACTTCACTATATTTCTTTCCAATATCAACATATATTCTTTTGTACCTTGTATAATCCCACCTTGCAAACAATACTCTTTTATGTTCTACTCTTTTTATCTTTTGTAATTTATTTAATACATCTTCTGCTACTAAAAATTTCTCTGGTACAATCTGATAATATGTTATTTGTTCCAAATAATACAATCCTTTCTTTTTATTTTTCTTTTATTAAGGTATCTAAAATACTATCATATTGACTCATCAATTGGTTTATTTCTTCATTCTTGCAACTCCTACTCATTATATATTCTGTTATTTTGTGTCCGAATTTGTCCATTTCTTCATTTGTATATTCTCTATCTTCAATAATAATTCCTGTAGCATTTTCAAATAATTTAAGTTCATTTGTCGTGTATCTAGTTTTTAAATTCATCTTCTTCTCCTATTCTTTTAAAGATATAAACAAGCAAATATGTCCTCTTCAGTTCTTTCTGTAAGATCAATATACCTTACGTCATATTCATCACCATCTATTTTATTATCTTCATCATCTTCTTCATCGTTCTCATCATCTTCTAGAGAATCTTCAAGAGAATTTGCTTCTTGTCTAAAACATTCTTCAATCATATTAACATTATCTATGGTATCTTCTAAACTTAATATTCTATTTTCTAACAATTTCAAACTAAAAGCACTCTTTGTTTTTTTCTGGCAATTACTAATTTCCCTTTGTAATTGCTCTAATTCTAATATCAATATTTCTATATCTTCCTCAGAATTTATACTTAATTCGTCTCTTAATTTAGACATAATAGAGAAGCATTTTCCTAAACAAGTGCTACTTTTTCCTTTTTCATTCTTAGCAATATATCTTTTTACTAGCATTATCCTTTCTCCTTTATATTGTTTTTAACTATTATACTATATCATAAATTAAGTTAATTATCAATCTTAATTGACCACTAAATGTTCATTTCTCTAATTATGACAGAATCTGAATTAGAAAAAATACTAAATATTTCTATGAAAAATTTCAGAAAAAATACTCACTTCTCTCTAAAAGATCAACTTGAGAAGCAACCTCTAGTATCTAACTATAACGACGCATTCTGTATAAGCTCAGATTTCGGCATACTTTTTTTCGTATATAATTCTAAAACTGCTAAATAATAGAAACAAGTTTGTAATTTTGGGTTAATATTACTAAGTATAATAAAAGGAGGAAATTGCTCCTCCTTTTAGTTTTATTGAACTTTAATAGAATCTTTCTTCTACATTAGGATCAATATCATATCCTGCTGCTCTAGCCCTTTCAATTACTTGGTAACAATCTCGGCGAGAATTTACTCCATTAGTATAAAACCTTCTATTACATTCCTCATCATCAAATTACTCCATAAGGATGTTTTGCCCATCTGTCATCATCAATAATAATTGTTGCTTTAATTGCCATTTCTATGTATTCCTCCTTCATTTTTTAATAATTTATAATATACTGATTCTTGTGTTTCAATTATATCATAAAGGACAAATGATTTTCAACTAATCATCTGCCCTATATATTGTAATTTAGTTATTTAACAATAAATCTATAAATTGCGTACGCAACCCATATAAGCCAAGAATATGCCCAAGACTTAAATATAATACTTACTGTTAAATACACGATAGCAACTATTATTGCTATTATCCAGTTCATCATTTTTTTCTTATCCATTATTATTTTTCCTCCTTTATATATTGTAATTTATCTTTCATCTAAAAACTTGGTATTTGTTCTATTTCTTTCTTCTAATTGTCTTTGTTCATTTTCAGATTTTGTTTTAGTATTATCAAATGATTTGCTTTTCAAGTTTCTATTTCTATTAGCAATAAGCTCGTTAATTGTCATAACATATTGTTGTGGATTATTTATGCTAAAATCTCCATGATAATAATTAGGTAACACTTTAATTCTGCTTCCATTTATCTTTTTATGAATTATACTCGCTGATTTTTTCATTATTGCTCTTTCTTTATCTCCTACAACTACTAAAACTTTCGATTTTGTACTTGATAAAGAATCTTTAATTTCATATTTTGAGTTTGCTTCCATAAAAGCAATCATATCTTCCTTACTAATTTTACAAGTATCTCTATAATATTCACTAAATAAATCTTCTCTTATTTTTAAAGACTTAAATTGCATTTGTGAAAACCATTTCTTTGATATTAGCCCATAACTCATAGAAAAAGCTGGTCTAATCATTTTATATGTTGCTTTCATAGGAATTGCTAATGCACTCTCAATAATAGCACAATCACAAATATCATTTTTCCTTGATAAAATTTCTAAAAGAATCTGTCCTCCTAATGATAATCCTCCCATTAAGCGAATATGACCATTATAATTATTAGTTATATAATCTATAATTTCTTGTGCATTATCTTCTATGCTTGTAAAACTTCTATCACTATCTGAATGTCCATCTAATATTGGAATAACAATATGATAACTTTCTTGTAATTTTTCTGCTTCTTCTCTATAATTCCACCAAGAAAGACCACCACCATGTAATAACATTATTGTATCTTTATTATTATCTCCATATTCTTTAAAGTTCATTTATTATTCCCCCATTCCTAGTGATATATTGTAATTTAATCTTCGATTTTCATAATAATATCGTATGCAACAAAACATTCTTCTTTTGATAGTTTTGTTTCATTAACAAGATATTCTATTGCTTCATCTTTAGTAGAAAAATCTTTTAATATATTCTTTACTTCTTTAAATTTCTCAATAACTTTTTTAATTTCATTATTCATATTCTCATCTCACTTTCACATTGTAATTTGTGTTACTGTTCTAAAAACTTAAATAACTTCCCATAAAATAATTTATTTTTAAAAACATAATTACAATGTCCTGCTTTTTCTAATATAACTAATTCTGAATGATTTATATTATTAGAAATATATTCAGCCTCGTTTTTTGGAACTATATCTTTTTCACCACCATTAAATACTAAAGTTGGCACTATTATAATTCCTAATTCATCTTTTGTTATAGAATGTGCTTCATAATTTAATTTTTCAAACATTTCGTTATTCTTTTTACCTGGATAAAAAGGAATTTTTTCCATAACTTTTGCATAATTAGGTTTTTTGACAATATTATTTCTTGCAACGCCACTACATATAACTAATTTAGAAATACTTTTTGGATAATGAATTGCTACATTTAACGCAACAGTTCCACCACCACTACAACCTAGTAAATAAGGCTTGTGTATATTCAATTTGTTTATAAATTCATATACATCTTTTGCTGATTCTTCGTAATTTAAAGTACAGTTTTTTTCACTTTTTCCACAACATCTTCTATCAAAAAGATATACTTTGTATTTATATTTTAACCTATTTGCTATAAATTTCATAAGTCCTGTATTAACACTATTTGGGTTTAATAAAATTACAGGTTTTCCGTTCCCTAAAACTTCATAATGAATTTTTATATTATTAACTTCTATATCCAATTTATCATCTCTCCTATAACTTACTATTTGTATGTATCAATACTAACATAAAAGTAGTTAAATATCAAATTTTGATTATTTTTAATTTTTTTTAATCATTCTTTTATTTTTTTACTCTAAATCCCTATATTTTCAATTCTTTTTAGTCATTTTACCAATTACTACCACTAACTACTTATAATCCTAACTAGGTGATAAATTTGAGAAAAATCAATAAGTACAAGAAATTGCGAGGAAGCCTCAAACAAAAAAAAAGACTTGAAATAATTAATAAATTTCAAGATGATATTGCAAAATATTTTTATAGTTCACATTATAAAAACAAGATCTAATCATACACTAGATTCTTGTTTTTACTATCTATTTATTTCTTACATAGTAAGCTATCATACTTAATATATTTTTTGCACTTGGTTTATCACTTTGTCCTAATCTTAGTATTTTTCTCGTTTTTTCTCTATCAGTAAATCGCCACATATTTTTTATTGCCGTATTTATATCAGATTTTACAGTATATACATTCTCTTTATGCAATTTTGCTATTTTCTGATAAATATTCTCAATACTGTCTTCACTTTCTTCTATTGAATATTGTATAGCTTCCCACATCAGTCTAGTTCCTTTTAATGAATATGAAAAACCAATCTTAAACAATATGTCAATAATTTTTTCTTCTAGATATTTATTAGACTGTTCTATTTCTAGCTTTTCTAGTTCTTTAGCTACTTGTTCTGCTGGAGTTAACTTCGATATAAATTTATCAATACACTCATATTCACGAGCTAACTCCATATATTCTGATTCTCCTGAGTAAATAAATATCTTTGTCCTTATTTGTTTATCTGCTTTAACTTTTTCTAATATTTGTAAACCATTTTCCCCTGGCATCTTTAAGTCTAATATTAGTACATCTGGATTTAATTCTCTTATCTTTTGATACACTTTTGCTCCGTCATTCAAAATGCCTACACACCTTACACTCTGGCTGATACTAATCGTGTTTGACAGGTGTACACTAATAGGCAAGTTGTCTTCAGCAATCATAACATCTAGCATAGTGATACCCCCTAATTATATTTTGGTAATATAATTTTATCACTTTTTCATATTTATGTAAACCTTATAGATGATATTATTACTCTTAGAGTTATTTTTCCTGACGATATAGCTCTCCTCCTGGATGAGTGTAAATATCAGTTGCATTAGACGAATGTCCTAAGAATTTTTTTAACATTATATCTGAATAGCCTTCTTCATACTTTTTAGTACCTGAATCGTGCCTCATAGCGTGTGGATTTATTTTATCTGCATTTACTTTATCACAATATTGATTTAAAATAGTATTTATACTTGTTCTTGACATAGGTTTATTGGTATTTGCAGTCTTGTTGCTAACTATCAAATACTTATTTTCTCTGCCATTTAGTAATTTCTCTCTTTCTGGTAAATAGTCATTAATTGCATCAAATATAACCTGATCCATAAAGATACTGCGTATTTTGTTACCTTTTCCTAAAATACGAATTGAATACATATTAAAATCAATATCTCTTGCTAATTGTAATTCAATTACTTCTGATACTCTTAATCCTCCTTCATCGCAAAGGATAAACATAAGGTAGTCTCTTTTATTCTCTCTTCCAGCCCTTAATCTTACTTTTTTTATAGTTTCTTTTGGTAGCATTTGCGAAGTAATAAAAGGTCTTTCAATTTTATAAAAGTCTTTCTTTTTTATAACTTTCATCTCTTCTTTTCTGATTTTAGTTTCTATTAAAAAATTTTCATATATAGATAATGCGGCTGTCTTTCTGTTCATAGTAGAAAATTTGAAACTTCTTTTTTCTTTCATATACTTTTTGAATTCTATATAGTCAGCTCTTGAAAAATCCACTATATCTTCACCAAATTCATTCTTGAAATATGTAATAAATTGATTTACGTCTGTTAAATAAGATTTAATAGTATTTTGATTTTCTGTTGTATCATAATTCTCTTCTAAATAACTTTTAAACTTTTCTAATATTTCCATTTTCTCACACCTCTTATTTATGTAGTATTTTATTTTTGGCTTTTTCATTATTTATGTAGTATTTATTATTCTGTTTTTCCACTTATTATTTTCTAAATACTACATAATTGTAATTATGTAGTATTTTTGAAAAAACAAAAAATTATCCTATATCTTTATATAGAATCTTCCCTTTTGCTAACCTATTATTTTATATTTTATAATATATATCATTATAAATCTATGTGAGAAAAAATTTGACATAACTTTTTTTAAATAAAAATAATATAGACCTAGTAAACTAAATCTATATTATTTTCGTAACACTATGTTTTCTTATATTAATTATTCTCTGCATCTAATTCCAATGAGGATAAAAACCACTTGGCATTAATTGACACATTCCTATATTGTTCATCATTTAATGCACCTATGTTCTCTAATATCTTTGTGCATTTATCTATAAATAATTGGTTTCTTATGGACTCTATCGCAGCACTACATTTTATATAGATATTCTCTTCTATTAATAATTCTGATAGAAATTCCTCTAAAATCCCTTTTTCTTTTATTTTCTTTATAATCTTTATATTCTTCTTTATATAAAAATCTGATTTTGTATAATTTCTTTTTAAAGTTTGCTCTTCATGAAGTTTACAGTTTTCTTTATACTCGTTTAATAAGTTTTTATATTTACTTTCCATATTATAGCCTCCATTTATGCACAAATTTATTATTCCCTTATTTTACCTTATATACCACCAAATTTTTTTAGTATATCTATACCAAATTTGTATTGGAAATCATAACTCTTTCCTGCCAGCCAATCTCGTACTCTCATTCCATTTGACATTGGTTGAATACTGCTATAATATCGACTTATATCTTTATGTACTCCTTTGCTAACAGAAATTATATTATTTTTATTTTGAATCATTTGTACATCAAATCCTGATTTCTTTATCTGCGACTGTTCTACAATATGATGCCAGTCATTACCTTGTCCTGCTTTACCTACTGCTTTCTTTAATTGTCCAAAAGAATTATATCCGCCAGGTCTACTACTAGCATTACTTTTAGCATTACTTACTTTTTTATCTAGCTTTTTATCATATCCACTATCATTCGACTTATTGCCTGGTGATGTCGAGCCACTTGCTACTAATACTCCAATATTTTTGACTGGTTCAGACTTCGACTTACCGCTACCAATTGAGAAATCAAAACTTATATTAGATATTGCTTCTGCAAGTTGTTCTACAATAGTTACAACTAAGACTACACCTACTACAGCAGTAACCACTGATAATAATGTAGCTGCTTTTCCATCTTGATCACTGTAATTTATAGGATTGTTTTCACAATAAGCATATAAATTTTTTCCAAGTATTGTATCATTTAATACGCCATCTGCATTAAGGAATCTACCCCATTCTGGATTATAATATCTACTTTTTAAATAATAAAATCCTGTTTCTTGGTCATAATAGTATCCTCTGTATCTAAATGGGTTTACAAGTCCTATATGGAATTCATCTGTAATTTCATTTCCCTCTGTATCTGTTATACTTAAAACTTTTCCCCAACTATCATATGTATATTTTACCACTTCATTATAGTCACTGTCTAGTATTCCTATAATATCTCCTTGCAAATTTTTCTTGTAATAATATGCATCATAATAGTTACTATTTACATAATATATACTCATTCCTATTGGTTGTCCAGCTTCATCATAAGAGTAATAATATATTATAGAACCTCTTCTTTCAAATACTATTTTGTCCCCTCTTAATGAATAGTTCACTTCTGTTCCATCTACTATTTTCTGGTCTCTTATTCCATCATAGTTATAATGATATCTTGTGACTTTTCCTGTGTCGGTTTCTGTAATGGAAGCTAAATCTTTTCCATGACCCCATACATAGTCTTTTCCATTATAACTAACTAGATTTCCTATTTCATCATATTCAATTCGTTTATTATTATATGATGTTAATTGATCTTTCCAATTTTCATTTTCATAGGAATATGTTATTACTGTTGTAGCCTCTGGTAAAATTTCTTCCTCTGTATATTCATATTCTTTTTTGTTTAGAATATTTCCACCTAAATCGTATTCATATGTAAATGTTTTATTTTGCTCTTTATTATTTTCTCTAACCAGTTGATCTAAACCATCATAATAATATTTTTGTTTTAATTCTAAGCCTTTACTAATCGTTTCAATATTTCCATTTTTATCATATGTGTAATTTAAAGCATCATCATCATTATTTTTTATACTCTTTATTTGTATTGTTGTTCTATTTTCATTAACATCATTATAAGTATAATTTATATTATATTCTTTTTCTTCTATACCAGGTCTATATAATTTTTTATTATTAACTCTTTGTAGACCATCATAATTTTGTTGTATATAAAAAGATGGTATATACGTCTCTGTAACATTATTATCTAAATCGTATTCATAACTTGTAAATTGTGTATAGCCATATCTTCCATAAGGTAAATTACTATCAATGTTTGATATATTTCCATTTTCATCATATTTATATTCATCCCTAAAGCTTTCTCCTAACTCATTTAATTCTACAAGTCTTCCTGATAAATCATATTTAAATGTTACTGGATAGCCATTAATATTATTAATACTAGTAATATTGCCTCTTCCATCATAAGTATAATCAAATACAGTACCTGAGTTTCTACTTTCGTGTATAATTCTATTAAATCTGTCATAAGTATAGTTAAGCTCTTGTCCATTTCCATAAACAGTTTTAATTAAATTTCCATTATCGCTGTCATAATAATTTGTTAATAAGTTTTGATTTCCAACATTTATCGATTCTAGATTATTATAGCTATCATATGAAAAATCATATTCAAATCCGTTGTGTTTAATCTTTTTCAGCTTGTCATTTTCATAGGTATATAAATTTTGGTACATTTTATCTCCGTATCTTACTCTTGAGAAAAGTAACTTGTTTACAAGATCATAACCATAATTGATAGTAATTCCTTTTGGATCTGTAACTGATCTTAGTTGACCTTTGCTATACGAATATGTAGTATTTTCTCCCAGTTGATTCTCCATTGTTTGAAGATAATTACCATCCGTTGTGTATGTAGCTTTATTTTCAATATATTTACTCGTTTTCTCGCTATTTTCTAGCTTTGTTTTTATAATATTTCCATAGTTATCATAATCAAAAGAATACTTGTTTCCATTGCTATTAACACTATTCAACAATCTACCTTTTACATTTTGATCATATGTATATGTAAAACTTCCTCCTTTAGGATTAATAGACTTTATTAAATTGTTGTCATTGTTATATTCAAAAGTACTTTTCTGATTTGCTAATTCTTGTGTGCTTATAATATTTCCTTTACTATCATATGTATAGCTTGTGCCGTGTTCTTCTTTAAACAATCCTACATTATCAAAATATGCCTCATTAACATTTTGATAGAACTTTAAACGTACTAAAATACTTACATAATCTGTTGTAGCTATAAATTGAGTCGATATAAATTGCCATCCATCAGTTCCTGACGTCGCTCCCTCATCAATCCATTGTACTGTTCCATCACTTCTATTTAATCCTATTGTTACCCCTGCAAAAATAGTTCCCCCTGATACATTAGGAACACCTAATGATTTAATCCAACCATAAAATGTATAAATGTCTCCTTTTTCTCCTGATAAATCTATAGTTTGGTCTAAATATTTTTTCTTCTTTGACTCACCTGTAATTTTAAAAACATTATTTCCGTTTAAATTTATTATTTTATCATTTGAATTACAATTTTTTACTACCCAGTTGTTAGTCCCATCATCAAAATTACTATTTTCTATTAAGTTGTCTTCTAATTCTTTAACCGATATAAATTGACTTTCTAATGCTAATTTGTTATTCGCATTACCATTCGTATTATATCTAAAAGTTTGTCCATAAGCATTATTTACATTTTCTGCTTCATTTCCAAAGTCTGAAATTGAAACACAGTGTCCAGAATTGTCAAATACATATGTATTAGCATATCCTCTATTATCAACAAATTTAGTTAAATTATTTCCATATGTAATATTTAATGAATTTCCTATTGCATTATCTGTTCCAACTTGCGAAATTGTTTTTACACGATATACATTTCCAGTATAATAATCATAGTACAGTTGACTATTATCAATATTTTCTATCTCTTTCAATTCGTTTTTGTTTCCATAAGTATATGTAGAATACTTATTATCTGGATATCCAATTGTCGTTAATCTATTAGAAGAATCATATATATATGTGTTTTTTCTATTCTGTGCATCTGTAATTCCTTGCAAAGTACCAGAAGAATAAGTTAAAGTAATTATATCTCCAGCAGCATCTTGTACCTGAGAAACTAAATATTGGTTATTATATGTAGTAAGCGTTAGTGAAATTATGTTGCTATTGGTATCTTTTATTTCTTTTAAGTGCCACTTATTACCACTACTATATTTGACAAATTTCATTACGCTTCCTGATTTATCTGTCATAATTTTATCGTTGCTAGAATTTGCAATAGTTAGACCTAGTCCATCTTCATCCTCATATAAGTTTGTATTACTATTCTTCTTAAAATAATGGACTGTTGCATCTTCATCTATATATTTTATATACTCTGTACCACCAATATTTTGTAATTCTAGGGTTTGCGATAAATTAAGTCTAAATCCTTTTCCATAACCTATATCATTATCTTTTTCATTAGTATTATAAATATGTTGTATTGTTATTGGCAATCTACCTCCATGAGTTACTGCATCTGTATGTATCAAAGTAAGATTCCCATTGTAGTCATTGGTATAAACTTCTCCTGCTCTTCCTACTGATTGATGGTGATAGCTCAAATATTCTTCTATACCTGTTTGATTTCTATAGGCAATAATGATTTTTGGTCTATAATTAATATATGTTCCACTAGTATTAGCCGAATAAAAATATGCATCTGTTCCCGTTGTAACATTTGCCTCTTTTTCTTCCTTTATCATTACACCATAATTTTTTCCATTTGTATACCAGTCTTTTACAATTGAAGTAATATCAAATCTATTGTCCTTTCTTGTATCACTGGTACTATATTTATATTTAATATAATCTGCTGCTTTTGAATCATATTTACTTGATATGTTTGACCAATTTGCGCTACTTCCTGTCCAACTTGCTGTAACTTTATGTACGCAAAAAGTTCTCTCTTCTGTTGGTGGATTCCATTCTTGTGTTTCTGGATAATTTCTTAAACTTAGTTCTGCTGCTATTACTTGGTCACCACTTTTTAGTGTTGGCAAAGAAAACTTTATTAAACTTCTAAGTGGATTTCCTGATAGAAATTTTCCATTCCCAATCCTTAATATATGTGCATTATGTCTAGTTGTATTGTTCGTATCACCTTTATATATAAAAGTGTCGTCAATATCTTCTACATAAAGCGATGTTTGTATAGTTGGATCAATAATGACTGGATATGCTCTTTCTTCGTTTTCTAACCACTCTTTATTAGGTACTAATGTTAATACATATTTCTTTCCCTCTTTTACTATCATACATAAATGGTGCTTTTATTGTAAATTTAACATTACTTTCTTTGTCTTTATATACAATAATGTCCTTATCATCTTTTAATTTCATTTCTAGTCCATTTGTCTCATATTCAAATACAATTTCATTTTCTATGGCTTCTTTATTGTCTAAAATAATATTTTCTTTTATTTGCTCTGGTACTACCGAATATTCAATATTTACATTGTTTAAAATATTCTTATATTCAATTGCAGAAGAAACTTGATTCATTTCTAAATCATTGATAGTTAGTCCTTCCACATTCTTATTAGCTTCTGAATTCTTTATTACTGGTTCTTCAACACTATTAGCATTTCTTAGTCTCCATGTTATTGTATGACCTTCGCTTGTCATACTTCCTAGTTTATATTCTTTTGTTTTATTAGTAAATGTTGTTTTATATGAGTTTGACTTATTTTCATATATTTGTGTTTCCTTTTGTTTTTCTTTAGCTTCTACTTCTGCTCGTTCAGCTAATCCTTCTTCCATAATCGCTACACTTTTGGCTTCACTCTCTATTTCTTCTTTGTTCATCCTTAGTGTTTCTTTTGTATCTTTTTTTGTTTCTAAAGAATTGTCAATTTCAACAAATTTGCCATTTTCTTTATAGTGTACATTGGATGGATACACAGTAGCAATTTGAGTTCCATCTTCTAGTATGTAATGTTTTTCGTTTCGAGTTCTTTTTTCTACATTTTCTCCTATAATCTTTTGATGTTTATAATCTCCTGCCTGCTCAATTTCTGTCATAACTTCTTTATGTGCATTTGCTATTGCCTCTCTTATTGACGTTGCAAAAACATTCATTGGCAAAAAGCAAAAAGTCATCACAATTACACATAGTAATGCAATGACTTTCTTAAAGTGACCTTTTCCGAGTAAAATCTTTCTTCATAAAATCCCTTCCCTTCTATTTTTTATTTTTATTAACAGTATTTTTGCTGTTAACAATAGTATTATAATCACAAATGTCAAATAAAGGAAAGAAAAGTGGAAAAAAATAGAAAAAAGTAGAAAAGGGCAGAATGTTTTGCAAATTTTTATATTCATCGCCCAGTATCTACCATTTTTCTATTGTGTTTCCTGTCTCGCTTCTAAGTGTTTCTTTTCTAATATAGATATAATTTCTACACCACTATTCAGTATTTCCTTCGTCATTTCTTTTAATACTAATAGTGTTTCTTCACTTATCGCTTTATATAAATGGCTAATATGATCTACCAGTAAAACATCAAACGCTCTACTCTTTATTCTTTTCATCATACTATCTAATGCTGCTCTATCTTCTCTAGAGCCAATGTCAATGTAGAATACAATATTCTCTTCTTTTACTTCCAAATGACTAACAGCATAATTTATAATGCTCTTCCTGTGTTTTTCTATTTTTTCTATATCATTGATACTATAAAAAATATATCCCACTACTCTTTTTTCTTTCAAATATCTTTTCCTTTCTATAATTTAGTTTGTTTATCCTCAATTATCTTACTAAATTTAGGGTAAATAGCAATAATTACATCTTTAATTGTTTCTAGTTCACACTCATTACATCTAGCTATAATATTAGATATAATTTCTTTATCAGAATATTCCTGTTTTACATCCATTTCTTCAGCTTTACCATATAACAACTCGTTAGGTGAAACTCGTAATGCTTTGCAAACTTGATGTAGTGTATGTACACTACAACTCTTATTTCCTTTCTCTAGTTCATTCACGTAAGATTCAGAACGATTAATCATTTCTGAAAACCTCTCTTTAGATAATCCTATTTTTTCTCTATTATTCTTCACTCTTTCTCCAAAGTTTCTCCAGTCTGTATATTCGTATCTATCTACTTTCTCCATTTCGTGAGCTAACCTCCATATAATAAATTGTTAGTATGATTATCTCACGTTTTCTATTTTTTTGTCATAAACCTTAGGTTGATTTTTATTGCAACTTGTGGTTGTGTGTCTAAGCAAATAAAAAAACGAACTTATATCCGTCAATCTTTATATTCTTTCCATTGTTTTAATATCATTCTTTACATTCTTAATCAAAATTTCCCAAAACTTTTCTTTTATCCTTTTTTGCATTATAAAATATTTGCATCTCCTAAAGAAATTAGTTACATTATAATCTCTCTTTATAACTTTGTTTATTATTCTTTTTATCTTTATTCTTTCCCATAAATTAGGATATAGATTGTAATATACTCTTTTCGCATTTTCACTTTCAATTATGAATTCTTTTAATATTGATTCAACTGCAATCTTTTCTAACCAATTCTCAAATTCAATAATCTTTATATTATTCATTATAAGGTTGTTTACAATATCCATATTAATATATATATCAGTTATTCTTTCAGTCATTATCTCAAAACATTTTGGTATTAGCATATAATTGTTGCTTATCAATTTATTTTCTATATCTTTTTCTAAGTCTTCTTTCTTGCAATATATAAAATCATAATATCCTTTTTCAATTTCATTCCATAATTCTTTTGATGTAATGAATTTAAATTTATGCTTACTTTTTTCATTACCTTTCTCTTTAGCTCCTATTACCAATATATTATACACATTTTCCTCCTTTCCAACTTCAGCTTTATAATTACATTAATTCTTTTTTCTTAAGATAATATATTCCTTGAAATTAATAATCTCTATAATATCTTTTTCTTTCCAGCCTAATCTTTCTCTTAACACTTCACTAATCTCCATCCTTCCCAATCTATCAAGTTTTTCGCTAGACCAATTATCCATAGCACTATAACTAATTACTAAACATCCTTCAATTATTTGGTATACAATTTCATCTGAAGTAGCACTTCTATATTCTACTGGAATAGTAATTCTTCCTAATTCATCTATTTTTCTTTTTTTGCTTTTCGCTTCATTTAAAAACTTTATTAATTCTTCCATTTTTTCTTTAGTCTCCTTTTCTATTCTTTCTCTATTTGAATATTAGATAATTTTCCTAAGCATTTACTACAAACAAGTTTCTCTTTATACTCAACTAATTTTCTAGAACTTCCACAAAAGATACAATTAGGCTCGAGTTTTTTCAAAACAATATTATAGCCATCTACAAATATTTCAATAGGATCCTTTTCATCAATGTCGAATTTGTTTCTCAATTCAACTGGAATTACAACTCTTCCCAAATCGTCAACTCTTCTAATGATGCCTACACTTTTCATTTTAGTTTTCACTCCTCTCTATTAGATTTTATAAAAACTATAATGTTTCTCCGATTTTGTTTATAAAATTATACAACGTATCTATTGTCCGTGTCAATGTTTATTGTGGTATTATCGTATTCTGTTTTGGAGTATAAAATGTTATATTTTTGTAAAAGATAACTGCAAAGGGGTGATTGTTTATGCTAATAGATGAAGAAAACTTAAAACAAGTATTAGGGCAAAATATAAAATCTGCTAGACTTAAAGCTAATTACACTCAAGATACAGCCTCTGAACTCTCTAATATATCTCTTAATTTCTTACGTGATGTTGAAGGTTCTCGTTCTAGTGTAAGTTTAATAAATTTTGTAAATCTATGTAAAGCACTTAATACTACACCTAATTTAATTTTAAGAGATTTGTTTGCTAGTAATCAAATAACAGATGATAATTTAATTAATCAAATTAGCCTATTAAATGACTATGAGAAAAATGCTCTTTATTTATTAATTCAATATTTTCTTACACATAGGGATAAATAATTTTTTGGAGGGATTATTTATCTCTTTTTGATTATACAATATTCCATTTTTTTAATCTTATATGTATATTAGGACAATGTGTTTCTATCATATAGTCTAACACATATAATCCTATTATTATATAAAACCCTATTACCATTATTATATATTTTAATAAAAATGCTTGCTCAATAGTAATGTCATAAATTTCCATCATTTCTATTGCAGATAACACTATATTTGCCCCCTTATCTAAATCAAAGTCATTACAGATTTTATATTTTATTCATTTTAACATACCTATTTTACTTTTACAATACTTTTTCTAACTTCAATGTTAGTTTTATTTCGTGTTTAATTTGGTGAATCTCTGATATTTTATATAATAACTTTGAGAGGTGAATATTATGAAGTTTTCTAAAGATTTTACTATTAAAATTGGAAATAAATTACAATGTGCTAGAATTAGTAATGGATATACTCAAGAGGAAATAGCCGAACTAGTAGGTTGTTCTCCTCGCTATATTTCACAATTATTAGAATCAAACATTACAATAGGTAGTTTACCTCTTATTATAAATATATGTAAGCTATATCATATTTCACTTGATGATCTCTATGGTGAATATTTGCAAATTTCTAGCACTCTTTCAGAAAATATCAATTTCTGTGGTTATTTATCTTTAAAAGACGAATATAAGTCTATCGTTGATAATAATATTATGTATCTAAATAAATTGCAAAATAACTAGGGTATTGCTCTAGTTATTTTAATTTAAATCAATGTAAATAATATTCTTCTTGTTTCTAACAAATCGTCTTGACCAACTCCATATTTTAACATTTCTATAGTAGTCCTTTCTTGTATTGCTTTATTAGGAATAATTCTTAATGCCACTTTATTACTATTCTCTTGTTTAAATAATTCACAGTCATTAAGGCAAGCATAAATGATTGTTCTATTATTATCTATACTAGTTAGAAAGTAAAATATATAGCTATATCTTTCGTAAATTTCTTTTACAAAGTCTCTTATTTCAGGAATAGTATATATTTCTCTTTCATCATTATCATATCCGTAAAAAACAAGCATTAATTTTTCTCTACTATATTTTCCTGCTTTACTTAAAACTTGTAACGATTCTAATAATCTTTTATAATTTCTATTTATAACTTCTTCTTTCGTCACTTCAAAATATAATAACTCTGCTTCCTTAACATCTTTTATATTTTCAATCTTTCTCTTCTCCATTTCTTATTACTCTCCTATTTATTTCATAAACACAAGCATTTTAGTATTCACACCTGTTCCACTATCTTTAAAACTATTAGCAGGCAATTTATAATCATATCCATTTACTTCTTGAAACCATTTTTTAAAAGCCTGTCCTTTCTTATTTTCTCTATCTAGCACCATTGCACTTGCAATGCTAATCATTATCCCATCTTCTTTTAAAAATTCATACGCATGTTGTATATGATTGTCTTCATCTGAAAAAGGTGGATTCATTAAAATAACATCCATCGTTTGTTCTACTTTAGTCTTTAAAAAGTCTTGTTGTATTGGACTGTATCCTTTTTCTCTTAATTTCTCACAATGTAATGGATTTTGTTCTATACAAGTTATTTGAGCATTTGGAAATTCTTCCTTCAAAAGATCTAGAATATGCCCTTGTCCACATGATGGTTCTAAAACATTAAATTTTTCAAATTTATAAAATTGAACCAAGCCTAACATAGTATATACAACTTCCTTTGGTGTAAAGAAAAAATCTGTGTTCTTTTTCCAATCCGTTACTTTCTTTTCTTTTATTACATACTGTAGCATACTGGCAATGTCGTACTCAAAAATATGTCCTTGTTCTTTTCTATTCCATTTCGCTCCCATTGCTAATAAGACCTTATTTACTTTTTCATATAAATTTCTCTCTAACTTTATACTAGGAAGATAATATACATTTCCTTTAATAAAACCTTTCTTTAAGATTTCTATTACTTCTTCATCTACTATTGATGAATATCTATCGTTTCTTTTCATTTTCCCTCCTCTAATTTTTTCTTATAAAATATTAAGAGATGTAAATAAAATTCACATCCCTTACCTTTTAGTTTTCTTTATAAGCATAATGCTCATTACTCAACTTAATTACCTTTTGGTTATTTTCTATCATTTTTTGACTTATATTTTTGCCTATATCATTTTGGTCTATTGTCATTTTTGCCATCTGTTCAATAATTTGTATTGCATCTTTACACTTCTTTATATCATCTAAAAAGATATATTCAAATAATTCTTCTTTTTTCATAAGCAAAATATTATTGTCCTCTAAATAAAACCTATGTATTCTTGATATTCCCAAAGCATCTCTTAATTTTGCTTTTTCTTCTTCACTTAATTTGTCATATTCTAACATATTTTCTCCTTCTATGCTATTTTTCGATTATCTCTAGCTCTTTTATAACTTTCGTATCCAAAATTAATTATTCTATTAGCTCTTTCAATCTCAATGTCATGTATAGCTTTGTTAGTAAGATTAAAATTGTAATATCTCTTTTGCTTTCCCTTAACAACCTTACTTTTCCTACCTGCATAACCATTTATTATATTAAATTTGTAATTAGCTTTATCATTTCTATGATCACTAATCCTGACACCTTCACAGGCTCCATTATCTAATCTTAAATAAATACTATTGCTACTTTTAGATTGTTTCACTTGTACTAGAAATCCCTTTTTGTTTAGTATTTTTCTTACTCTATTAGCTATTATTTTTTCTCTCTTTGCCATTTAACTCTCCTTTTTATAATTTTTCAAGCTGCTTTTTCTTTATCTTCTAATTTTTCAAAATCTACTTTTAAAAAATCAATTTTCCTTACATTGTCTAAAGTCTTTCTTAAAATTTTTACGTCTTCTGCCAACATTATATTAGTAATTTTTATTTTTTCTGCCATATTTTAGTTCCTCCTAAGCTATTATTTTTTCTTTTAACTCTTTTTGATTTAGATAACTTTTTAAATTTTCTGGAATTTCACAGTTTTTATAGGATACTCCTAGTTTTATATTTTCTTCACCAAATTTATTAATAAGTGTAGATATAAGATTTTTTGAGTTATGTAACATTGTATGCCTATCTTGTATTACAAAAACATTTTCAGCATGTCTAAATATATCTATTTTTTTAATCTCTGCTTTTGAAATAATATTGGGGATTCCTATAATTATTGTATTTTTATATATGTTTGCTATTTTATAAGCCAGTAAGAATTCTGAAGCAATTACAATATCTCGTTCTTTCCTTTTGTTTATAAGTTGTATTTTACTTTCTTCAGGTAACAAGAACATAATACTATTATCAGCCTTCGTTCCATCATTCTCTTGACTACTACTAAACCAAATATCAGTTGTATCTATGTTGTAATTTGAATCCAGATGAATTCTTAAGCCTATAATTCTACAATTATCTAATATTGGAACAAATATTCCTTTATGTGATTTGAAATTCCAGTTAAAATTTTTATCTTTATATAGCGATAGGTAAGATTTTGAGATTATCTCTATCTTTTCCCCCGCTCCACACCGTACGTGACATTTTCATGTCATACGGCGTTCCCTCAATTTTCATTTATTTTTATTATTTATATAGATTTAAAATTTGATTAAAAAGAAATGGTTGGATTTCCAACCATTTTTCTTAGTTTATTGATTTTTATAATTGCTTTGTCATCTATTTTTATTATACTTTTATATTTATTTATAGTATCTTGTTTTGTTGCATGTATTAAGATGTGTATGTACTTATGTATTATGATTAGATTTTCATATTTGTCAGTTCCACCATTTTTAATTGGTATTTTGTGATGACAATGTATATTGTTAACGTCTAGTATTTGTCCTGTTACTGCACATTTTCCTTGTTGTCCTGCAAATAATGATATTCTATTATCCATGTATTCTATACTTCTATTGGGCAACTTTTGTTTCATCATTGCTAATAGTATATTGGTATTAAATCTTAGTTGTTTATGTATTTCTGCTCTTCCTTCCTTAGTATAGTTACACACTTTTGATTTTTTGTATATAGGTACATAGTGCTGAACATAGCCAATAGGACATATTGGCTTACCTTCTATATATCTTAATCTTCTGCTTTTTCCATATTTCTCCCTTATGTATGGTGTCATTGTTCCTGTTCGTTTGATATTGTTTCCCAGTCCGTGTTTACTTTCTATTATTGATGATATTGTATATTGTATTTTATCACAATCATCAACAATTTTTGTTGCATATCTGTAATAATTGTGTATTCCCCATACCATAGAGTTATATGAGTTTATGGCTAGACCTCTGTTATTGTTATCATGTGGTTTTGCTATATTTTTAAGTTGTTCTTTTAGCTTGTTGGTTTCTCTTATTATAGCTTTATCGCTCATGTGAGATTTTACTACGTACTTATTTCTTCTTGGTATCGCTTTCATTTTAAAGCCTAGAAATTCCGAATAAGCATTTTTGAGGTTGATTATTTTAGATTTTTCTTCACTAATTTGTAGTTTTAGTCTTTTATCTAGCCATTCTTGTGTTGCTATAAATATTTTTTCTGCGTCTTGTCTTTTTCGACAGAAGAGTTTGAAATCATCTGCATATCTTACAATATAAACTTCCTTGAGTTTACTTGTCCTTTTTAGTTCTCTGTTTCTTGCTCCATGTTGTTTGTTTCCATTTTTGGATATCTTTTCCTTGTATTCTCTTTTTGTTTTTATTTCTTCCCATTGAGAGGTTATCCACCAGTCTAGTTCATTTAGTACAATGTTTGATAACAAGGGAGAGAGTATTCCACCTTGTGGTGTTCCTTTACTTGGATAGATTTTTTCCCTATTTTGTAGTATAACTGGGGCTTTTAGCATTTCTTTGATGATGCAAAGTAGTTGTTTGTCTCTTATTCCTAGTGTCCACATTTGTTTTATTAATTTAGAGTGGTTCACGTTATCAAAGAATGACTTTATATCTATGTCGACTACATAATATAAATTATATTGTTGTATCATTCTATAACATTGAGACATTGCATGTTCTGTTGATCTGTTGGGTCTAAAGCCATTACTTCTTTCATGAAAGTGTGCCTCACATATTGGTTCTAAAACTTGGAGAATACATTGTTGTACTATTCTGTCTATAATTGTTGGTATTCCTAGTGGTCTTGTTTTTCCATTTGGTTTTGGAATTTCGACCCTCCTTATTGGTTTCGGCTTGTACCATTCTAATTTGTTTTGTATAATTTTAATAAATTCTTCTGCTGTTAATTGTTCTATATCTTTAATGGTTTTACCATCTGTTCCTGCTGTCTGTGAGCCTTGATTTTTTTTGATATTACGGAAAGCAAGTTTTATGTTGTCATCTAGCTTAATGATTTCCATAAGATTATAGAAATTATTATTGTTTTTACCATAACTATATAGATTATCAAAAATTTGTTGCATATTATAATATTCATTGTGTCTTAATCGCTTTTTCATAGGCTACCACCTCCGTTTAGGAGTATGATATTTCTTTGTCATACTCGAAACTATGATTATCTATATAATAATTATTCAATGAAAATTGACTTGTGGCTATCCCTCTTATATATTTCTATATCTTCATAGGTACATTGCCACTACTCTCATAGCAACTAAAGGTGCTTATTATTCTTCGACACCACCACACTTTGCAACAAGTTATTATTGCGTATTGCTACTTTCCATGTTCCAATAGTTTTATCTTTTCATATTTTTACTTAGGTGCTTGCTATAAGCCTGCTAGCTTGATAATGCCTGTAACATTATAAGGTATTTCATAGTTTCTATTTTTACTTTACCTCACTAGTCTCTATTTAAAGAGAAATACATTTCTATATTTGCCCTGTCTAGACCCGTACACTCGCAAGTTCGTCGACCTTTTTTTCAAGGTATTCTCACCATATAAAATTTATAGACCTCCGACCTATCGATTACGTTACCCACCTCTGGGTAGTTTTCGTTTCACTCATTTTCAGTTGTTTTACTTATTCATAAAGGATTACGGTAATCTTCAGTCGACTTCTTCGGGCTCTCTAACACTTATATAGTTGCATATATATTTGCTAGCCGAAGTCTTAAGGTAGGCGTTTCAAGACGTTACTCTATCATTCCACCTATCAAACTATTAGTTCTCTTAAAGTTTTGTTCTAAAATTAAATTAATATTGTTTATTATCCTTTAAAAATTTCTTAATATCTATTTGTCTTGTTCCGTCTAGTATTAATTTCATTCCGTCGAGTACACCATGTTTATACATAAGTTTTTCACATATTGTCCCATCTTTTACTACGGCATCTTCATATTTTTCAATTAACTGTATAATTTCCCTGTACTTATCTCCGTATTTCATTTTGATTTCATCGTCTATTTGCCTTATTTTTTCGGTTGATTTTTTATATTTCACATTTCCCATTATGTCAATATGTAGCGCCTCTGTTCTTTCATCAAATATTTCATCTACTAGGTTTTCTTCTCCTTTTCTACTTAATTCTTCTTCTAATTTGCTCATTATTTGTTCTATTGTCTTGATTTTCATATTTACCTCCTTTAAATTACCATTGTGTCGTTATTATATAATGCTTTGTTATATTTGTCAACAACGTGTCGGTAACGTAGGGTCGTTGTTATTGCTATACTTATTGTTATATTGGAGGCGATAGTATGACTTTGCAAGAAGCAATAAAAATAAGAGTTTTAGATTTATGTAAGAAGAATAAGATTACTATCAATGGCTTAGCTATGTTGTCTGGTATGCCACAATCTACTGTAAATAGTTTGATTGATGGTAGTAGTCAAAATCCTAAAATGTTGACTATTCTTCGTATATGCTTAGGTCTTGATATTGAACTTAAAGATTTCTTTGACCATGATGTCTTCTCTGGTTTGGATGATGAATAAAGAAACTTTTTTATTTAAGTTCTCAATTTATTATTTAATTTTAGGGTTGGTTCTTTTTTCTGTTTAGAATGGGAACCTTTTAACTTTAATGCCTAACCTTTTAAGTTAGGAACACGTCGCACAAAATCCAGGAATTCCTCTTAAATCAAGTCCGTCATTAATTAGTTTTTTACATATTAGTATTTTATCCCTTTCTGTTGTTGGTATAGTCCTAAAACCTATCTTTCTTATTTCCTCTATTGTAAAACCATATTGCAAAAGCTTTGTTGTATGTTGCTCCGAAAGAGTCAACTTTTCTACAAATGATTGATATACACTGTCTAACTCTTCATTACTTTTCCTTGTATTAGTAGTAATCACCGTTACTAATTGATTTGTCATATTAGCTTTTTCTCTAATTAATTCTTTATAAGCTTGTTTATTGGAAATATGTTTACATTTAGCGTAAAGTCCTATAGCGTATCCTCTATTTTCACATTCCTTGCAAATATAACCATTATTACTAGTATTTAATTTCATTGTTCCTCTTTTAGATATACAAAATGGACACTCAACATAGATTATATCTTTTTGTGAATATATTTCTGTCAATTCTAATTTGTTTTTTACATTTATAATACTAGTTCTCTTTAATATTTCTTGTTGATTCATTTTTCCACCTTCACAACGAATTTTATTCCTGTTACTTCTTCATTTTCAGCACTTATTTCTATAAAACCTGGTACACACACTAAGTTTATTCCTAATGGTGCCACAAATCCTCTTGCTATAGCAATAGCTTTTACTGCCTGATTTGTTGCTCCTGCTCCAATAGCTTGTAATTCAGATTTCCCCTTTTCCTTTATCTGCCCTGCTATTGCCCCAGCAATAGCATTTGGATTTGACTTTGTTGATATTTTTAAAACTTCATTATACATTTTTATTACCTCCATTTTTAAATATAATATTCTACAATATTAGCTACCCACTCTAGATCATTTTTAATTACTGCTTCGCCTATATGCTTTCTTTCTAATGTTATTTTTTGCTCTTTATCTTTATGTACTTTTATACAAGTTCCTGCATTTTCATCATACCATGTTCCATCTGGCATTATAGAACTTTCAGATGGAATTATACCATATTTTACTTCATTCCATTTTATATCTTTAACTTTTGCTGAATTAGTATGGATAAGCTCTCCTTCCTTTTCTGGATTTTCTATTACAAAAAATTTCGTAGATTCACTATTTTTATTATAACTTGCCCATTTTGCATAAGGATTATATGGGTTATAAATATGTCCTTCTAGACTGATTAAATTTTTGTCATAAACTCGTATTGCATAATTATAAATTTCTTCATCACTTGCGTTATCTAAGAATTTTTCTAATCTATTCTTTGAATTATTTAATTTTGCCTTTTGCAATTTGGAAATGCATGAAATTCTCAATTTGTCATTATAATCTGATATAATATTTTTGATTTTTTCTCTTTCTTCATAAATAAGCCTATCCTTAGAAAATAAAACTTCTTTATTTTCTACTTTTTGATTTAGACTAAACGGTTGAAGTAATTCTTCAACTGTTGTATGTTCATCTGTGAATACAACTACTAAATTATACATTTATCTTTCTCCTTTAATTTTATATATGACAATCTACAATAGTCAATTTCCATTCTGGATCAGCCTGTTTAATGAATTTTTCCTCATAGTTTCTTTCAAATTCTGCTTCTTGCTCAGGTGTTGCACTTGATATGCCCCACCATCCCATTTGACCTGGTTCATACCATTCTCCGTCTGGTGTTAAAACAGCATAAGTAGAAAAATTTGTATAAGAATCTATATAATCTTTTTCTGTTGGATATTTATTCTTTATATATTCTTTTGAATAAAACGATCCATTTATAAATTCTTCATAAGGTGTTAACTTATTCTTTATCATTGCTTTCATCAAATCCCATTTTATATCTTTTACCAATGCTGAATTTTCATACTTATAAGTGGCGGATTTTCCATCTTTTAGTACCATAATTTCCTGTTTTTCTTTTCCGATTATTTTTAAATGTATTTATCATTATGCTATCTGGATTTAAAAAATCCAGATCTTCTTGTGGATACCATTTTGATACTATTAGCATATTTGACCATCTGCCGACCTATTTCATACCAATCCCATTTAGAATTTGGATTATAGGTAGAATAAACATCTCCATTTTCTGCTATCTCTTCTTCACTATAGTATCTTGTTGCAAATTTATATATTTTCTCTTTATTCCATTTAGACATCGAAGGTACTTTCTTTATAAATCTCAAATGAGCATTATTGTCAAAGTATTTTCTTCTATATGATTTCTTATCTTTTCTATATTGTTTGTACATATCTTCAAATCTCTTTATTTTCCTTTTTCCTCTTTGGATAATTTGTTCTTTTGTTAATGCAATATATGGTTCTACTTCTATCCCTTCATAAAAAGGTTCTAATAGATCTTCTACTGTTGTATTTTCATCAGTAAAAACGGCTACTGAAAAATGACTCATTTTATATTCCTCCTTTAAAAATAGAACAAGGTTTTCTTGCTCTATTTTTCTTATTTTTTACTTTTAAGCACTTATTTCTTCTTGTTTATACTTACTATTTTTTATTAATTCAATAAATTCATCTGCTGTCTCTTTTATCTTATTAGATAATTGCATAAATTGTTTTATATCGTTTTTTGACCAATTAACTATGTAGCCGAAACTACATATTGATGTATCAAAATTAAAATAATCAGCTACTAAAAAAGAAACTGATTCTACAAATATTTCACTTTTATTTCTTTCTATTGCATATTCAAAATTATCATATAAGCAATGACATAACTCATGAATTAAAACTGCTGTTTTATCGTCTTGAGATAATGCTGCATTTAATACTATGCTATTTTCACTTTTACTAAAATATCCTTTTGCAATTCCATTAATTTCTTTAATTATCACAGAAGCAGGCGATATTTCTAATAAAGTCTCATATAAATTTTCTGTTGTATTAGAATCAATTCTATCATCTAATATTGGAATTCTCTTATTTCCTTTTTTTACATAAGTATCACCTATATCATATACAGCTACTCTCTTATATGTAATTCCTTCAATCTCTTCTATTGTTCCATCATTTTTTCTTTGTTTTTTCTCTTTGCCAGATATGTCTTGTTGACCTTCTATAGTTTTTCTCTTCTTATATCTTATTGGTATATAGATGAAAATTGTTCTAGGATCTTTTTTTACTCCTCTTCCTAATTTATTCCATTCACAAAAGCCTTTTACTATTGTTGCATTAGGATTTTGAACATATACTAATAAGTTATTCCTAAAACTATAATCATTTTTTATTCTATTTACCATTCTCAAAAACTTTGGATAATCTCCTCTTTTAATAACTTTTTGCACTCCCTCTAATAATTTAGCATAGTTAACTTTATTTCTAGGCACATTTTTCACCTCTTTCTGCATCTTCATTATCCATTTCAATAAGAGCAATTTGATTCTTCATACTCTGAATTTTTTCTATACTTTTCTCTATTTCAACATGACATTGTTCTATCTTTTGTCTATAATCTTTCTTATTTCCTATGCTATTCGATTTATCTATTAACTCTATAATTGCCTCATATTCGTCAATTTGTTTATATAAATCATTTATCTTCAAATTTTCATCTTGTATACTATTGTTTAAATATTTTATTTTTTTTCCTATGTTCACTTCTCTCTACTACCTTTCCTCTATTCTTATATTTTAAGACCTCTAATTAGTCATATTCTATTTTGAATTCATATCAACATTATCGCATTGTTTTATCCAGCTTTTAGGAATGTCTAACAAGTCAAATCTTAGTATAATGTCTCCATATTGGCGAATTTCTAAAGTATTATCGTCTAGGTTAATGATATACTCATAAAAATATTTTCCTATTTCTGTTTGATGATCTTCCATATATTTTAAATTTTTATCTCTGTATGGTCTTAAATCACCTTTCGATTTAAAAAGTAAGCAATTAAAATCTGTAAGTTTTCTTGTTCCTATTTCTAAATTGGCATATCTTTTACATTCTTTAATTTGCTCTTTAGTAGCAACAGCAATTACATCTACTAATATTATTTTTTCAAAAATCTTATTCATTTTCTTTATTGTTGTTGTATTAATGAAATCTACTATTTTATTTCCTAAATCTTCATAAGCTCCATCGAAATTTGTTTCAGTTACTTTATATTTTCCATTTTTTAAAAATCCATAAACAGCTCTCATTCCCATATTTTCTCCTTATTCTTTATATAAATCATTAGCTTCTTCTATTCTATTGAAAAAAATATAATAATCATATAACGTTTCTCTTTGTGCTTTTGTCATATTTTTCCCTTCATTTTGTTCTACTTCTGCTATTCCTCGTTGTGGATTATGTAATAATATCCATCCTTCAGCATACACTAAAAAATCTGATCCGCATATATTTACCACGTTGACTTAGTTTTATTATCTCTCCTCTTGTGTATTTCTTATTAATATACTCATATGCCCATTCACAATGTCTTCCCCATTCTACTCCAATAAACTCTCCATTCGTTTTTATGAATCCATATTCATAAAAAACTTCTATACCTGAATTTTTTAGTCTATTATAATAAGTTTGAATATTTTTAGTTTGAATATATTTTGGTAATTCTATTTTAGGAGATTCATCTACTAAGCCAAATGAATTATTCCTAGTTTTTCCTATAAATCTCTTTTTAAATGTTAATATATCTTCTACATATCCTTTTAAAGTTCTCAAGTCAATACTTGTTCCACACATACAACTTAGCAACAATTCTTCAACTTTTTTATAGGGTTTCTTCTCCAGATAAAACCATTCTCTTGCTAAATTAGTTATATAATTTCCATCTATATTAAATACTATCTCCACATAGTTCACCCTCTTTCTTTTTTCTCTTCTTGCCATTTATTAGTAATGTATTGTGGTGTATAAAACACTTTTTTACTTTCATTTAATAAAGAGTTGCCTAATATTACCCTGCCTGGAATGGCATATAGAGATAGCTGAATGTAGGTCATACAAAAACATATTAGATCAATATCTTTTCCCTCTACTATCAGCTTTTGTTTATAATCAATATTTTGTTTTAACATACTATTTGCTACACTTAATAATAATACTCCACTTCCACAAGCATCATCTCTAACAATTATATGCTCTTCATTAGTATTATCTATTTTTCCTAGAATAATATCACTATTCATATTTGCTATATGCATTTGAGTAAAAAATTGATCAAAATTTTTAGAACTTGCACCAATTACCTCATATATCTCACCTAAGACATCTGTTATTTCATTTTGCATTTCAAGTATTTTTATTAGTTCTACACCTAATTTTACGAACATTTCTCTTTCGCCTTTTTCATATTTGTTTATAATCTGTAAATACATATTTTCATCTTCTTGATTATAGTCATATATATTTTTTATAGCTATTGCATATAAAACCACAAAGTCTTTAAAAATATATGTGCTATGATATTTTCCATGGGTAAATTCTAATAATTCTATGATTTTTTTGTATTGTTCTTTCATTTTTTCTCCAATCAAAAAAAGAGATTTAACACCTCTCTTCTTATTAAATATTTTCTATACAAAGGCTCCATCTATCATTTTGCTTCGTAAAATTACTACTACTATTTAATGTCTGTCTTATTTTTTCCCTAATATGATTATTTCTTTGAGCCTTTTTGGATTTAATTAAGATATTGTAAATTTCATCAATGGTTGCTTTATTCTGTAAGAACTCTAAAGTAGCTTGAATCAAATCTCTCCAAGTTATATTTTCTGCATTAATTATATTGTTTTTTGTTGTTTCCGTTGTCTTCATATTATAAATCCACACTTTGTCTCTTTTAAATACCAAAATGTGCTCATGTCTAATTGGAATAAACTTCTGATTAGCATATATCTTATTATCTGATACGCAATTATGTTGCACTTTGATTATATGGCTTTCCAGTTCTCCAAACCATTGCATATCCTTTATAATACTATAGTATTTTCCCTTTTTCCTTACGTCTCCTACAAGAATTGCGTGTCTACCTCCATTTATAAGACTATAATATATTTTTTCATTAACTAGATTTAGTTTCTTGATAAATTCTTCATAGGACATTGTGTTAGAGAGATCATTAGCTGAATAATTATTTCTCTGATGTTCATATTTTATAATATCCCAATATGGTGGATGGCTAAATATAAAATCACTTCCTGAAGGAATCTCATCTACTAAAGCATCCCAACCATTATTTAAATCTAAATGGATACTATTATTTATACCTAATTCTTTTGCTACATCTTTTCCAGTTCCTCCGCCCACTAAAAACCTCTATGAATTTTTTAGGCTTAGAACCTTTATAAAATTGTTTTATTAAATCTTTGATGACAAATCCTGAACAATTTCCTCTGTATTTAGAATTTCCATACTTACCTCGTTCCATATAACTAACTACACTTTCCATCTACTTTCCTCTTTTTTATTATTTTAATTTATATTTTTTCCAAAGATATGAAACAATATCGTCATACATATAAAACTCATTAGTTTGTCCATATTCCAATTCTATTTCATATTCTACTTTCCATCTTAATAAAATTTTAATTAGTTTATCCTTAGTATATTTGTACATCTTTTTTAAAGCTTTTTTATCATCACTTTCCATAAATAACTTTATAACTTCTTTTTTCTCGTCTTGACTCATCTTTATCCTCCTGCATTTAGAATAGCTTTATAAACTGTTCTTTTGCTTTTTTTACTACTATACTATTCTTTTTATTGCTTTCTTTTATTCTTTTTAATAATCTAATATAATCCAAGTAATAATTTGGCAAATAAGTAAGCATATTGTCTAATTCTCTTTTATTTTTATTTCCACAACACCAACAAGATGCTCTGTCAAAAATGTCATAAAGTCTAATACCATTTTCTCTCCATTCAAACCCATAGTTGTAACAATACTCTAAACATTCCTGCTCGGTCATTCCCCAAAATCTAAGTGGATAGCATTTCGTTATATCTGTTTTAAACCTACGTTTTTCATCAGCTGCTATTCCTACATAAACTCTATATCCGTTTTTTCCATATTGTTTTTTTAGGTATTTATTAATTGTTGCTATTTTTTCAGTTGTTCCCCATCGGCAAAGCCCTCCACAAAGACCATATCCATATTGTCTTTCTCCATTTCTCTTTGTAACAATAACATTTAGCATTTTCTCTAAAAATGGTATTTTAGGTCTTAATTCTGTATATTTAATTCCCTTTTCCTTTATTATTAATTTAACTTTGTCTCTGATATCATAAATGGCTTTAAATTCCATTCCGTGTATTGTAAAATATAACCTCATCTAGTTGATATTTATCCTCTAAAAGAATTAACAACATCGCCAAACTATCTTTCCCATAAGACACACTTGCCACATATTTCATAACTAGCCATAAACTCTCCGTTCATGGCAATAAATCTGTCCTCCCATGCTACTCATATAAAAACTTTCACGCTGTTATGACTTATTTTACATAGTAATTCCCAACCTTTACTATAACCCTATAGGGATAGTTATGATTTCACTTCCTTTCTATCATTTAAAAATTTTTCTTCATGATATATGTCAAGATAGTATTCTACCCAGTCTACAAGCTCCTTTTTATTGTTAAATTTATACTTGCATCCACTTGAGGATTCTTCTGCAATAAATACTGTATTATTTTCAAAATCTATATCTACCTGAATTATAAGATTTTTATCTGCCATAAAGCCCTCCTTTTTCATTATTAGTATAAATAAAATAAGAAAGTAGTTATAATTTTCTACTTTCTTACTTATTTCAGTATTTTCTAAAATGGAAGATCATCTGAGCTAGTCACTTCAAAATCTGATGTCCCTGATGCCATAGTATTCGCAAAATCTCCAAAAGAATTAGATTCGTTACTTTCTTTTTTACTATCAGCAAAATATGCCTCTTCTGCAACGACCTCTGTTATATAACGTTTTTGTCCTTGTTCATCATCCCAAGTTCTAGTTTGTAGTCTTCCTACTATAGAAACTTGTTGACCTTTTTTGAAATATTTGCTACAGAATTCACCTAATTTGCTCCATGCAACAATATTAATAAAATCCGCTTGTCTTTCTTCACCTTGTCTTACAAATCTACGATTAATTGCTAAACTAAAAGAAGCTACTAATGTATTATTTGTTTGTGTGTATCTTACTTCTGGTTCTTTTGTTAATCTTCCCATTAATATTACTTTGTTCATTTTTATCATTCCCTTTCATAATAAATTTTTCTATGCAAATAGAATATATAGGTGATACTAGATTTTCATCTTTTCTATACATATCAACGCAATTTGCTCCTTCAAAAGGATGCTTTTTATTACTTATATCTCTTAGCACAACATCATTTTCCTTTTTTCCTACTTTTATTCTTCTTTCAGCTATTTTTTTAGCTTCTTCCTCATTTTGATACAGTCCAAAAAAATTAATTCCTTCTTCTATATCTTCATCATAATTGTTATAAATAAATTCATATACTAAATATATTTCCATTCTATATTTTCTCCCTTTTTATCACTATGTATTTAATTACTTCATCTATAGTATTAAGCTTAGTTGCAATCTTTTCTTCAGCTCTTGTTTCTTTATAGTTAATTTTGAAAACTAAAAGATAGTAATATCCTTCTGTCTCCTTATTTATTTTATATGCTAGTTTCTTGACTCCTGTATCTATCCTTTTTGTTATTTTTGCACCTTCTGAAGTAATCATTTCATCTATTTTTCTTTTTATTGCTTTTATCTTCTCTTCGTTGTTAATTTTTATAATAAATATAGCTTCATATTCTTGCATCTTTTCTCCCTTCTATCTTTACGTTATGCAGCTAATTCTAAAAAGTCTTGTTGTTCAAAATTAGTTTCTTCTAGCTTGCAATCAAATAGACATTCTAAAAATGCTATTATATTTTGTCTACTCCAATCTCTATAATTAAATGCTTTTTCTCTATATTCAAAAGTCAATCCAATTGTTAATTCTGCTTTTGAATTGCTTTTCTCAAAGTCATACTTGCATAAAATCCCCTGCTCTACAGTTTTCAAAAAAACTTCTAGCCAATAGTTTAAATATAAATTTTCTTCTGGTATTCTTCTATTACTCTTTTTACCAAATATATATATCTGCTTAGGCAATATACTATTTTTACTTTTTATAGTAAACTCATCTTCTAATAGATAATCATCTCCATTTATTCTTACTTGACAGGTATCTGACAAAAATGCACTAGGATATTTTTGAAATCTTTGACTATTTTTTAGCCTTTTTATAGCTCTTTTATCTTGTACATCATAATTATATTCCACAAGTTTCATCTCCTAACTCTTCTATTTCATTCATATAACATTGTCCATATAACTCAGGGTATCCCCAATCAGTTCCTAATTTTCTAACTATTCTTTTTGGATAAAACCTTGCTTTATATTTTTCCAATGTATTAGGCAATCTTCCTCCATTCCATATAAAGCAATCTGTAGTTTCATATATATTGCTTCTAAATTTAGGTGGAAACTCCGATGCAAAGACTAATGCTTTCGTCTTCTTATTTCTTAAAACTTGAATACTACTAACATTGTCTGCTACTACAAATGGTTTTCCTTTATAAAATCCCATAAAGATGCTATTAAAATGTCTTAATGCAGTTAGTCCGAAGTGATATGTATTTATTATGTCTAAAATTGCTTCTGTATCTGTAATTTCTTTAATTTCACTAACAAATGATACTGACTTTTCTGTTCCGTTCATTGCTAATACAAAATCATCCTTTTCAAAAGGATGACAATTTTCATCACTCTTTTTTCCTATTGATGCTAATCTAGTATGAAATACACACCAATCATAACTTGTCTTTCTTATTATATTAGCTATATCTCTTACATCTAAATTAACACCTTTTTCTAGTTTTATTACATTCTTATTTTTTAGCAAAGCAAAACCATTTCCATGACCTCCTAATTGTTTTTCTAAATACTTTAAATATTTATCTAAGCCATATGTTTTTTCTATTTCTTTTTCACCTTGCTTATTCATTAAAACTACTCTACACATTTTGTATAACCTCCTTATATTTATCAGCTATAATTTTTCCTAAGTTTAGAGCTTTTTCGTGATTTAATTCTTCTCGTGCAATAGAAATATTTATCAACTTTGTTATATCGATACAAAAATCACTTGCCTTTATGTACTGCTCTGCACTTTTAAATTTCAATAACCTAAACTCTAAAGTTTCCACACTAGACCTTGTATTAAATGCATTATATCTTCCATTTTCAATTTCATAGTTACAATAATGATTAAAATATCTACCCCAAAACTTTTTTGTTTTTCTTTCATTGTTTTTCATTTCTTCTAATATTGGACTAAATATTTCATACTTATATTGTTCTAGAATATTTTTATATGGTGTTCCAACATGAAGATGCGTTCCACAAGAATTTCCAACAAATCTAGCAAATTTCTCTATCTTTCTACAAATGCAATGAAAAGATTTACGACTATAAAATATTGGTGATTTCCATTCTAATCCTTCTATACTTGCATCATGGCATCCTAAAAACTTGTACTTTAAAAGTTCATAAAGTTCTCTTGAGCTACTTGATGTTTCAAATTCAAATGAAAAGCTGATGGTAGACTGTTTGCCTTTTGAGTTTGTATTTCTCATTGAATAGCCATTCGCTCGTTTACACTGGCAACATATATATTCTTTGTTATTTACTCTTTCAACTGAATAACTCAGAAATTCTTGTTTGCAAAAAGAACATATCCTGTATTGTAAGAATCTTCTTATTTTCAGCATATTTTTTCTCCTTTCCTCTAAATTTCTTCCAAAATAAAAAACTATCCATTTTGATAGTTTTCTGTTTTATGCAGCAATCTGAAGTAAGTTATTGCTCTCCTCTATTTGCCTTTCTATTGACTTTTTTTCTTTTTGTAGAACTTTATCATAAGAATAAAGAACTTCTAACTGATTATATTTGATTACAATTGCTAAAATTACCTGTGTATCCTCTTTGAACTCTATTTCTGTAATAGATTCTACTTCATCAATGAAAACTGGTGTATTGATTCCACTAACTTTATTTATTAAATTAGCTATTTCTATATCTGCTTTTAATTTATATGCTGTTGAAAGTTTCTCATATCTTCTACCATCATATTTCACTATATAAGCACTTTCATCTATAATCTCTCCTGTCCTTTCATCTACCTCACAAAATTCGATAGTAACTTTATTAAGATATTGACTTACTTTTCCCATTTGCTCTTTTATCATTAGAATACTTAATTTAGTAGCTACTTGTAATTGTTTCTTACACTTTTCAATTTCTTTATTGATTTCTTCTGTTGCTCTTTTTAATTCTTCTAATTTTTTCTTAGCATTTGAAATTTCAGCATTTTTCACACAAATTTCTTTATTATATAGATTAATGTCATTTTTTTCCTTTTGTAATAATTCTATTTTTGCTTTTAATTCATCAACTTTTTTCATCTTTTCTTGCATTTCTGGACTCTTCATTCTCTTATATTGTTCAATTTGTAAACTTCTTTTAGCTATCATTTCTCTTGTTTCTTCTTTTAGTTCTTCTATTTTTTTGGCAATATCATTTACACTGTTTTTATAACTTGTTTTAAGTGCCTCTATCATTTTTTCATTTTTTATCTTTTGTTTACATACTGGACAATTTGATTTTACTGATGATACATTTTCTAATTTTTCTAGTTCTTTTTGTTGCTTTTCTTTAAGTTCTTTTAATTCAATATTTACATTTTCATTTATCTTTCTTTCTAGTTTATTAATCTCTTGTTGTAAATCTTCTATATGCACAAGATTGTCCGTATTACTTATTATCTGCTCATATTGTTTTTCTAGTTGATTAAGTTCTTCTTGCTTGGTAAATTCCTTTACCACACCTTCTTCTTTTAAGGCTATGTCAGTATAAACTTTTTTGCTTCCTTCTACTTTATCCAATTCTGAATTTAATTCTTTTATATTTGCTCTTTGAGCTTGACAATATCCTTTTGTGTCAACTATTGGTTGTCCTAATACTTCCCTTTCAGCATTATCTAATAACTGAAATGCATCTTCTGAAGAAACTACTGGCAAAACTCTAAGTAATAATTCTCTTTGTTTTATTTCTGCCATACTTCTAAAATATCTAGGATTATATGCACATATTAAAGTATGTATGTCTCCATAGAATTTTGTTAGCATTTCTTGCGTCGTTCTAATCCCATCTAGTAAAACAAAGTTATTTTTACCTTTGCTTCTTGTTATAGTATGTTCTGTTCCATCATTATCTATTATTGTCATACTTGCTACACTGTCTTTATTGCCTATTATAGAATCATTTCCAATTTGCTCTTTATTTCCACCATATAAGTTATAGCCTGTCATTATCCACAATGGTAAGGAACCTATGGTTGTCTTACTTTTTCCGTTATCGCCAATCAAATATGTAATATCATCTAAATCCACTTTAAATCCATCTGACAATCCCTTATAATTTTGTATATTAAATATATTTTTTATATACATTTTATTTTCTCCTTCCTTTATGCAATTTTTTCTGAAGAAAATAACGCATCTAAATCCTCCATATTTATATTTTGAATTTCTTGATTATTACTTTCAGTATCTCCATTTGTTTCATTATTAATATTTATATTCTTTTCTTCATTATTTTCAGAATTAGAAGCATCATTTTTAATTTCATCGACAATTGGTATTGCAAAAACTTGTTGTATTGCATATCTATATGTTCCGTGTTAATGCTGCAAATACTTCTCTGCCTCCCTTTTCATCAAATCCACTTCCTGGAATTTCTACCTCTATGTAATCCTTATCAGATGAATCTAAATCTATAAAATAATACTTCATTGATAGATATACTTTATTTCCTTGTGGTAACACATTTAAAATAGATGCTGGAATAACAGCAACTTTATATTTAATTAAAAGTGGTTGTACCATCATCATTATTTTGTCTATTTTTGGAGATTTATATTCCCCATTTGCATCTTCTTCTGTTTTTATTATCGGTTCTATCTCAGACATTATTTTGGCTATTTTTTCACCTATCATACCAAAATTCCTCCATTATTTTTTATTTCTATTTTTTGAAATATATTAAATATATCTACATTAGGATCATTTTCTATGAATTCATTTATTTTTATATAAGTCGGATCTGTTTCTCCTATTATGATTTGTTTATATGCAATATTGTGTTCTTTTAATTCGGCTAAAGTTTCCTCTATGCATTTGACAACATAATTTGTTTTTGACCAATAAGTAGATGTCCATACTAGAATTACATATTTTTTTCTAAAAACCTTGTATTCATCATAGAAATTTACCTTCCTTAATATATTATTATATTTATTAGGCATTTTAGATAACTTATAATTTATCCTATCTAATCCTGCTTTTTCTATTGCTAATGCTACTTTATACTTTTCTTCTTTTTTAAATCTTCTTTCCATTACTCTTTCAATATCTTTTTCTCTAAACCAATCTTTTTTATTGTTAAATGGGAGTAAGATTAAATATTCATTAAAAAAATAATCTTTTTCTTCGACTATCCCTAAAGTCCTTACTTTCTCTTGACTCTCTCTCCCTTTACCATTAGCGACTACAATTTCCCCCATTCTAAATTTATTTGTCATTATAATTCTGCCTTCAATTCTTTATCTAAATTTTTTATTATTTGCTTTATTTTCCCATTGTTATTTTTCCAAAATTTAGATATGGCTCTGTATATAATTGTTATAGATTGGATTATAAAAAGAATTGCCAATATTATTATTTTCTTTGCAGTTTTCATATATTTCTATCCTTTCTTCTTTTACTAACTTGCCTTCTTATTATCTTCTAAAACTGTTTTGACAATTTTATAGTCATTTAAAATAGATACATTATTCCTTGTACTTATGCTTAGAGGTAAAATAATACTTCCTTGCTGTACTTTTAATATATCTTGTTTACCCCCAGGCAATAAAATAAGCTCTCGTTCTTTAGAGCTTGTATCTATAAATTTTATTTTTGGTACTTTTTTGTTTTCATATAGAGTCATTAAGAATCCCATAACCTTTAAATAGTTAGGATTATTTTGATTAGACTTATTATTTGAATTATTTGGAGTTTCTTGCTTCTTAGGATTATCAGACTTTTGATTGCTAGTTTCTATTTTCCTAATATCAGGTATATAATTTATTCCTGTAGTAGGTGCATCGACTGGTGTTAAAAATAATTCATACCAATCTTTTGTTAAATCTTCACCCTTTCTATTAGCTCTTGCAATTCTGGCTCCTATTCTTCTGACACCTTTTTCACTTCCTATTGGGTAACACCAAATTCCTTCATCTTCCAATTTATCAATATAGAAATATAGCTTTCCTACAATTTTACACTGTTTTTCATCTCTGTATGGGCAATCATTACCCTCACATTGAATAATTTCAGTTTTTCCTTTCTCGTTAATTTGCTTAGCTTCTTTTCCATTACCATAGCATTTTCTCTTTTTACCTTCATAGCGTTCTAAAAATACTTCAAATGGATTCTGATTTATAAGTTTAATCTTTAATTTATTAGGTTTCTTGTATGCTTCATTAAATATTTCTACAGCAAGTGACGATGTGGATCTATCAATATGAACATCAAAGTGTGGTAGTTTTTTTGGTCTATCATTTTCATCTTTAGTTCCACTTCTTACATTTCCTAATATCTTATCGCTTATAAATTCTTGCAAATTCATTCCCATCTTATTTTTTTCTCCTTCCTTTAAGTATTTTCAACTAATTGTTTCTTATTGTTTCTTAGGAGTTCTGCTACTTTATCTTCTAGATCATAATAATCTGAGCCAAATATTCTTGCTTCATCTTCTTTGCCCTCTCTATCACTATTAGGCAATGTAACATTAAGTTCCTCTAATTTCTCTTCAAAAATTTCTAATATTTCTGCTGCGAACTCTTGCTCTGTCTTTGTTTGTTTCTTAGTTTTAAATAATTTCATTTCTATCTCCTTTCTTATTTTCACATTTTTCATTCTTGTATTTAAAACATTTTAAAACTAAAAACTCCTCCTTCCTTATAAAATAGAAAAAGGCAAGAATATTATAATATGAGTTTTTAGGAATACTGTCTTTCGGGGGGAAAGAATGGAAATCTCATCTTATTATAATTCTATTGCCTTTTAAACAAATTTTAAGCACAGTAAATACAAGTTGATTATAAATCGTGCTTTTTTACACTACACTTGCTAAAAGCAAGTAATTTTGGCATATATAAATATGCCTTTAACCTAAAATCTTTAGCTAATGCTATTATGTATTTTAGGTAGATATAATAAGAAATGTCTTCTTATTATACCTATGTTTTAAATACAACTATATTTTATCTCTTTTGATTTCAAAATAAAATATAAGAAGGAAATATTTTTTTGCCTTAGAAAATAGCTATTTGAGCATTAAAGTTTGTGAAATCTTTTATAGCCTACTATAACTCTCTCTTAATATTTCATCCTTTTCTTCGTCTGTTAACTCTCTTTGTAATTGCTTACTCTTCTTCGAAATCTTCAAACTAGATTCTTCTGTCAACTTTTTTAATTTTGGTGCTAACAACTTATCTATCATTTTGCCCTTTCTTTCATTATATGTTTCATAGCTCCAAGCAGTTAACGCAGCTCCAAAAATCATTGCTAAAAAATAATTCATAATAATTCAACCTCCTTATAATTTCTCATATTATATAATTCTATTGTCTATTTATTCAAGGTGACAAAAAAATTAAATATTTTTTATAAAAGTAGAAAAAAGCCGAAAAAAGTGGAAAATTTGATTTTGGTAAATATTTCGTGTATAATAAATGATAAGGATTTTTATTTGGAGGAAATATGTCTAGTCTTATTATAGCAGACGATAATCTACCATTTGTAAAGAATCTTTATAATAAGTTAATTAGCCAAATGATAGATTCGTCAAAAGTATTTTTATCTTCTTCTGGAAAAGAAACTATAAAATATTTACAAGAATATCATCCTAACATTTTGTTATTGGATTTAAAGATGCCAGAAGGCAATGGAATAGAAGTAATAAAGTATATTATTCATCATAACTTAGAAACTAAAATAATTATAATTTCTTCTCATATTGAAGAATTGTATAAAAATAAAGTATTAATTAATAGAATTTCAGCTATTTTTCAAAAACCAATTAATATAGAGGATTTACTTAAAAGTATTAATGATCTTTTACAGGAAAGTGGTCATAGCGAAATAAAAAACTTTGTAATAAATGAATTAGAACAATTTAACTTTAATTTTAAAAGCAAAGGATATTTCTATTTAGTAACTGCTGCTACTATTGTCTTGTCAAATCATTCTCTTAAATTTAATTTAGAAAAACAGGTTTATAAAGAAGTAGCAATTTATCATAAAGTTTCTAATAGTTATACCATAAAATGGTGTATTGATAAGTCTATTTCAAAAATGTCGTCAGATGAAAATTTAGAATTTATAAAAAATTTTTTTCATTTAGATGACAACCAAAAACCTACTGCAAAAGTTATTATTACTACATTATACGATATATATGTAAATCAAAAACAAACCAGCAATTTCTTAATAGAAAATATAAAGAAATAGTAATAAAAACAGCAAGTTGTTAAAACAATTTGTTGTTTTTTTGCTTATAAATAAATGGAAACTCTTAAACAGCAGATTTTCTACAATTGAAGAGAAGATCAGAATTACTTAGATACCTGCACCAGCGTTCTCCAAAACCAGAATAACTACAAGGGCTTTACCAGATTTCATAACAGGTTGCCCATCAAAGCTAACACTGGTGTAGTTGTATTTCATATACATTTCTGTGCCATACGCAACGCTGAACATCGGGCTTTTCAATGTATAGCCTTTTTGCAGAATTGCATACTCATCTGTGATATAAGTTCCTTTTCCTGCTCTCCACGTTCCAATCTTCATACCAACGCACGCTCCCTCAGGATTAAGGTCACCCACTGTATACGTCCATTGAAAACGACGTCCATTAATCTTATGAAGATTACTTGTAAAACTTGTAATAGAAACCTCTTCATAATAAATGGCAGGATTGAGTTCATATTGGATCCTTGCATTTGAATTTGGCATTGGGAGAATCTCTAAACCTTCCAATTCTTCAATAGGAAGGTCAAAAATCTCGGCAGCCTGTTCCAAAGTAAGGGTAGTCTCTTCCGCATCCGCAGTAGGAACATCTGCCGCAAAGACAGCAGGAGTTAAGCTAAGGCACATAGCCAAAGCAAGGATCAGGGAAACGATTTTTTTCATGTTGTTACCTCCAATTGAATTGTTGTTTTCGTTTGCCTATCTTCTCTCTACTTTTCTACTTTGCTATATTTATAACAAAGTAAATTTATATTGGAAATCCCAATACAGTTATCTATTTTAATTACTTAATACTAAGAAGTCAAGAAAAGTAGAAGAAAGTGGAAAAAAATAGAAAATTTGGAATAAGAATATAAATAAATTAAAAACAAAATAGATTATTTCAACATAGAAAAAATAAGAAACAGAAAATTTATTTTTCTATTTCTTATTTTAAATATAATAGAATTTATATAATTGATAACACTACTCTAAACCCTATTTGGTTAGAGGCTTGAGAATATCCACCACTTCCATAAGCACTTTGATGTATATTATCATAATAGCCTCCAGCAGCTTCATAATTTGAATTAGAATTGCCAGTTACATATTCACGTAAATTCCCAGCTAAATCATATATATTATTAGCCATATTTCTATCTGTTGCTCCACATGATAAAATCATATTATATTCTCGCTTCATCTTTTCTTTACCATATTGATAGTTTTTCCCATGGTCCGTCGAATAATATCCTGAAAATTCAAAGTTAACATCACTATGGTTTCCCCACTCGGAGCTATTTTCATATACATTATAATTACATCCATTAAGCCATTGCATAATACCTTCCCACTGTTTGTTTGTTAACAATCCACTCTTTAAATGACTTAAATTGTACATACTTTTAGCGCTCTTTTCAGCATTTTCTGCATCAATATAATTCCAGGGGATACTTCCTTTTTTACTTACAGGCACTCCTATAACGTTATTCGTATTAACACTTATATTTTCTAAATTATTTTGCTTCTCTTTTGGAACACCTGCCTCATATCGTGCAACATAAAAGCCTCCATATTTTAGTATTTGTATATCTTCATTATTTTGTATATTTAACGATTCTTTTTTGTATTGTTCACGAACTGATAGGTAATAAGAATCATAATGTAGGTTTTCTAAGTCAATTGGAACCCAAACAAATTGATTACCTATATTATCTTCTATTACTAATCCTTTGTTCCACCCCTTTGGAACTCCATTCTCTAATTTCCAACTTGCAAAATCAGTTTCTACTTTTTTAAATCCCTCTGGAACTATTGGGTTATTGTAAGTTGAAATTTTCTCTATCTCATCTATTTTTATATCGCTATTAGTATTTTTCTCTTTTCTATACCAATAACATAGAAAAAATACTATCAGACAAATTATTATTAGACATATACTAAGTATTATAATTCTTTTTTTATTCATTTTTAATACCTCCTAGCTAATAGTGTTATTATATATAACTATATAAAAAAAGTCAACTTTCCACTTTCTTCTACTTTTCTTGACTTCTTAGTATTAAGTAATTAAAATAGATAACTGTATTGGGATTTCCAATATAAATTTACTTTGTTATAAATATAGCAAAGTAGAAAAGTAGAGAGAAGATAGGCAAACGAAAACAACAATTCAATTGGAGGTAACAACATGAAAAAAATCGTTTCCCTGATCCTTGCTTTGGCTATGTGCCTTAGCTTAACTCCTGCTGTCTTTGCGGCAGATGTTCCTACTGCGGATGCGGAAGAGACTACCCTTACTTTGGAACAGGCTGCCGAGATCCTTGGTATGCCTGTCGAAGAACTGGAAGGCTTGGAAATTCACAAGATTTCCTCTGAGCAAAACGAGGATGGCATCAGCGCCCTCAACTTGCCGAGTGTCGTCTCTCCTGGTATTTACTACGAAGAACTGGATTTGCCTGCTAATTTTACTGGAGCTATTCACACTTTAAACGGAACCAAATTTGCTTGGGGAGCTGCTTTGTCTACAGAAGCCAAAAAAAATCATTTGATGGGATTACATATTGTAGCACAATATACTACTGGTTATGTAATTGGATATTGCGACCTCAACTGCCGTAATGTTAGTGAACCTGCTAATTATTGGTATAAGGTTGCTCAAAGCCGTCAAATCTATTTTAAGTATAGCACAACTGTAGGTTCGGCTTCACTCGAACCAAATAGCAAATTTATAGTAATTCTAACAGTCACAGACACCTAACACCATTAAGCTAATCTTCCCTTCACTTGTGGGAGTTTTCTAAATAAGAAACTCCCATTTTTATTTTAAATTAATTATATCTCCATTCATATTTACTAACAATAGTATAAATTACTAATTTCAAACTTGGTTTTAGATTTTCATCTATATTGAAATAACTTGCAATAAGAGAAATAGAAGTGTTATTATACATAGTCTTTAGTATTTGATCAATGCACCATTTAACATTAAGTAATGACTTTTCATTATACTTTTTAGCAATAATAGGAAAAACATACTTCGTTAAATTATCTAAATAGTCAGGATCTTTAATGCAAATTAAAATAGCCTCGCTTAAATATTTAAATCCTTTTGAACATCTCTTCATATTAAATTTTGATAATTCGTTTAATATGAAAATTTCTTTTTCATCTTTCATTCTCGTTCTCCTTTGTATATGGTTAATATCTGTCCTGGAATAATAAGGTCAGGATTATCTCCAATAATCTCCTTATTTTGTTCATATATTATTTGCCAATCAATATTATACTTCTGGGCAATTTCAGAAAGAGTATCTCCTTTCTTTATTATATAATTTTTCTCTAGTTTATTTCCTTGATTTAAATTTGCACTTTTTATAATTTGCATATAATCCTTTAAAGCATAATTCAAGTCCACATTTGTGTTTATTCCCGAAATCTTTCCCTTTGAAGAGTATTGCCATAATCCATACTTTTTTTTATAATCACATTTATCATTCCACTGTGCCACCCATTTATCAAACCTATCTAGTCTCGAATTATTTATTTTATTATTTAGCCAATCTAAATTAGCATATATGCCTACATAGTATCCTTGTTTTTCTATAAAATCACAAAAAGCTTCACAAATATCAATACAAGTAGAATACGTAACTCTTCTGCTATTTTTATAACCATCTGAATCTTCCATATCAATATATACTGGATATTCAATATTTAGTCCCCTAATTGTGTTCATGACAAATTGAGCTTCTTTTAAAGCTTCTACTTTGTTTGTTGCATAAGAATAGAAATATACTCCTACTGGAATATTGTACTTCTGTACTTCTTTATAGTTTCTAAAAAAGTATTCATCTAAATTCTCTATTCCATATCCCACTCTTAAAATAATAAAACTAACATTAGACTTTTTTACTTTTGCCATATCTATATATCCATTATGTGAAGATATATCAATTCCCATTTTCATAACTCATATCTCCTTTATTGTAAAAACATTAATTTGTTTAACATACAATTACTATTAATTAAGTAGTTAAGCCTATTTTGTGCATCATTAATTGAATACTCTTCGATTTCCTTTTCAAACTGTTGAATAAATTTAGCATTAGAAATATCGTCTAAATCATAAAAGCTTAGTATTGCATAAATAATAATTTCTTCAGTAGAAAGTTTAAATTTAAAGTTTGTTATATATTTTTTCATAGATATATTATTAGGACAAAATAACTCTTTAATTATGTTTAAAATTAAATTTTCTAGCTGGCATACTGAATTTTCCTTGATAAATTTAAGAAACGCTACCTCGCAACAATTAAAAATAGTTTGTATGTCAAAATAACATTTTGATATACAAGTAAAGTCTTTTTTTATCTCCATATTTTCTCCCTTCCTTTGTAAAATTAGAAAACTGAAACAAGTAAGAAATTGTTTCCTACTTGTTTCCTCACTAATATGTAATTTTACGAAGTCTCCTTTAATATTTTTTTTAAATTCTTTAGTGCTACTTTTAAAGTATACTGAACGGCTCTTATAGAACAGTGATCTATTTTTGCAATTTCATTTTGTTTTAAATTATAAAAATAAAATAGTATAAGTCTCCTAGCTTGGTTGAATGGTAGCTTTAAAATAGAAGAATAAATATTTTGATATCTTATATCATTTTCCACACATTCCTCAACTGTTAACATTTTATTTAGCAACTTTTTGTTCAAAGTAATTTCACTTATTTGAGAATGTTCTATATGTCTATCATATTCATTCATTTGTGAAATATCGTCTAATTCAAATTGATTAAATGCTTCAAAAATCTCTTTTGATACTGTAATACAATTCATATTATTTTTATCATCTTTAAAACTTACAAAATATTGTTTACTACTATCAGAATAATATATAGTATATGGATTATCTCCTCTTTTTCGCCTTTTTGGAAATTTCATTTTATACCTCCATAAAAATTAAAATTGTTTAATTTTTACATGGAGGTCCTCGTATAAATAAGGACAAAAATATCCACACAAGCAAATTTTCTTTACTGTGCATTAACTTTTCCTTATTTACCGAAATCATCAAACTTTATAAACCTCTATATTACTAAAAATTCATATAAGATTTCTTGCTTGATATATTAGTAAATATAATAGGTACTTTTTTTTACTATAAATACTACTCTTTCAACATAATTATTGTAATTTTAACAAATATTTTGTAGGATTTCTCGCAAAAATTGTCGAAGAAATAAAATATCATTAAGAATATTTTAATGTTTAATTCCAATCCTTTGTGATATAATAAAAAGAATAATAAGAGGAAAGGGTATATTAATTTATGAATTATTTTAGCTTTATCAATTCAAAATATTTCTGCGTGATTTTTTTATTAATTGCATTTGCATTTGTAGCTATGGCTATTTTTATGTTTAATCAAGAGCAAATTGTTTTTAATGTAAATCAAACTAACAAAAATGCTTTTATGAAAGCTATAGAAGCCGATACAATAGATAATAAAGATTCCATTACCAAAGTAACATATGGATTAGGTTTTCACTCTGGAGAATTATATATATATCACTCAAATGGCGAAATGCAACATCACTATTCATTAGAAGGAAATTTTAATTATTGCAATTTACTACAATATGTTAAAGAACATGGATATCAATTAGATAATATAGGAGAAATGTTCTTAGTAATTTCTATTGTAACTTTTATAATTTTTCTTATATTACTACTGAAAAATCTACTAGTAAAAAACTAGTAGATTTTTAGATAATTATCTTAAATTACTGGATAATTATCAATAATATATTGTGCAAATGCTTCATAGCAAGCATCTTGTAATTCATTTTCAAAAATTATATGTCCCAAGAATGGCTTTAAAATAGTATTTTCAAATGCTCCAGACATTTTTCTTGCTATAATCTCTTTTAAATTATCCAACTGCAAACTTACATTATCTAAATCCATTAGATAATAAGAAATTCTTAATTCTGCCTCATTTAAGAAATAGTGATTAAGCACATCAGATACAGGATGCGATGCATTTGATGTAGCAGACAACATTTTAGAAATTTTAATTCCATCTGCATCTGTACACATATCTGCATAATGAAAAGAAGAACCAGATTGACCTATTAATCTTTTTGCAATTTCTACATAATTTCCGCCCTCTTTTTCTTGTCTATCCTTTACATCTCTCATAAGAGTAGATAAATCTCCACCCCATCCAAACCAAAAATCAGGTGCCAAAGTGCTTGATAAATAGCCTTCTACAGTGGCAGCTAAATGTCCTATATCTACTAATCCTCCAAATACATCGCTAAGTGCTATATCATCTGAGCTTGCATATTCTGCTAAAGCGTTATATAAATTCATATTATTTGATTTGACATAGTTGATAAAATTATTGTCAATTGGTGTTAGAGTTGCTGCATACCAAATAACATCTCCATATTTAAAGTTTCTTAGAAAATTAGTTATTCCTAATATCAATTCTTGTTTACTGCAATTTTCATTTTTACTTGCTTTGTATTGAACATACAATGTTTCTAATTCTCTAATTTTTAAAATATAGTTAAGAATATTATCATATACAGCTTCTACTACTGGAAATTTTCCCGAATATGCATCTTTATCTAAATCCATATTTTCAGCATCACCTGTATTTATACCTCTATATTCAATGAACTGATCAAAATTCCAGTTAGCTGGCATTTTGAATCCCATATTTCCTGAGTATCCAGTAGACATATTACTAACAAAACAAGTTACTGCATAATTATTATTCATTACTTGTGTACAAACATTTCTTGTTCCATATACTCCAACTTTATAAGATATTCCAATATTTTCTGAAATTGCCTTAAAGTATGGGAGAATATATTGAGATATTTCAGGATCTGTTGGATCGCAATCTACGGCAAAATAAATAATGTTTTGTGCTGGAATTCCATGACTCCTAGCTACCTTAACTGCTTTTTTTGCATCTTGTTTTCCTCTTGATGCTGTAAAATAAGTTAAATCAGCACCAGACTCTTGAAAAATTGGGAAGAATTTCATTCCATGATTTATTATCCTACTAGGTTCTCCATATCTTAATTCTTTAAAATCACCACCCGTTAAATATCTCCCAACTATTTGAAATCCATCATTTTTTAAGTAATTTAGTCTGGAATCGGTCATTTCAAATCTTGTATCACATGCTATAGAATCTCTGCTTGGATTACCTGTACTTAATAACAATGCCATCCAAGTATTAACATCACATTTTTCAACTTGATTTATACACATATCCTTTTGAAATTCTTTAATTGTATTGGTAAGAGTTGAATCCCATACTCCTGAATCTACTGAAATATCATACCCATTGCAGCACAAAGCATATCTTATCAATTTTATAGACTGTTCCTCTTTTTGAGTGCTAAGTTGACCATTACTAGGAACAATCGGAAGTTTTGCTTTCGTACCAGAACCAAAATTTCCAGTTGCATCCTCTACAGAGTATCCTTCAATTGCTTGAAGAACTTTAATCATAGCTAAGTTCATTTCTCTTCCATAATATCCATCACATGGACTTAAACCAATATATGCTTCATACTTATTATTAAGCTCTCTTTGTATTTGTTGAATTTTTGAAGATCCTCCATAAACAAGTTGAAATTGATCCATAGATAATAACGCTTTCATTACATTAAGAGTTACGGTTGAACTAGTATCTGAGCAACCTGCGTTAGACTTCAATAGCTGTATTGCTCCACCTGTTCCGCCAAAAAAATGTCTTGTTATGTCACTAGCACCTGTAGAATATCCTTTACACCAACACGCCCCTTGAATGATTCCATAGATATTATCTTCCGTTTCATCATCATAAGATTGTTGTTGTACTCCATTGGGAAATCTTGAATTAAATCTTGCAATGGTAGAAGGTCCAAAATTATTTGCTGTGGTTGTTATGCCTAATTCTATTTGTAAAGCTCTTGTAAGTGCATATATTGTAGTCCATCCTGTTAGTCCATTCTCTGGTATATTATCACCATATCCTGCCCTTCCTCCATAAGTTCTATTAAGCCATTTTTGGGTTCTTAAAACCATTTCATCAGCCATAAAAATACCTCTCTTTCTTATTCTTTGTTTACTATAAATCTGATCAGTACCTATAATAAATTCATAAATACAGTATAAATATTTCAGTGCAAATTTTATAAAAAGAAGATTAATATGGATGAAAATAGTTAGTCAAATAAATAATATCTATGAAAAAAGCGAACCGCTATTAGTTCGCCTTATCATTATTATTAAATTTTTCTATTGCATTTTTTAGTATATTTTCATAAACTTCTAATCCTTTTTTTAGAAATGAAGGAACATTAATTCCAATTTCTACAAAATTCTCAATAATACTCCTTGTCTCATTTACGATTAAACAAGCAAGTGTAAACCATCCAAATAGCATAATGAATTCTAGATTGATATTAATTTTATTTCCCAATTGTACTAATAAAAATGAAACTAAAAATGAGACTCCTATCAATATCCAATAACAAACCTTTTTTATAATACCATTTAAACCTTTGCTAGAACTCTCACTCTTATTAGTTCTAGCTTTGATAGTCCCTGTTATATAGTCAATAATATTTAATATCAAATATCCTAAAAATAATACCCACTCAATTCCGAATGTTGACGTCAATGTAGCACAAACAAAACTAATGCTTGCTGTAATTTTATTAAAAATTTTAGAAATTTCTTCTCCCATAATAACCACTCTTTCTGTATATATTTGCCTTTATTATAATGATATTTATATATATTTTTTCAAAAGTAGTTTTTTATGGTTTTTTGTATATTAAAAAATGAGAACTCCTACCATACGAGTTCTCACCAAGTAGAGAGAAAACGATACTTATCTACCATTCTTTTATACATGGAAAGATTACCTTTTTGCTTTTTTTAATTTTCTCTTTTTTAAATTCTTTTTTCTAAATTTAACTAAATACTCTCTTATATACTAATTTAGGTATAATACTATTCTAAATCCTACCTTTTCAAGTGGCACAGTGTTTTTCAAATTATAATTGTATGCAGCAAAAAAATCTCCTTTATGGTCAAAATGCCCTCCAGCACAATAATAACCTAGTATTTCGTTTTCATTGATTGGACAATAGTCATTCGTATAGCACCATAAATTTCCTGCTATATCATAAATATTATTCGTCATATTTCTATCAGTAGCTCCAGTAGACAAAATCATATTTGTACTAGCTTTCATTTTATTTTCTGCATATTGATAGCTTTCTCCGTAATCCTCTGAATAAAAACCTGAAAATTTAAAGTTTACGTTAGAATAATTTCCAAAACTAGAGCTATCTACATATACATTATATCCACATAAATCAAGCCATACCATCATATATTGCCACTGTTTTAATGTTGGTAGTCCACTTTTTATATCATCATTATACATACTTTCTGCATTTATTTTAGCATTTCTTAAGCTAATAAAATTCCATGGTATTATTCCTTTTTTGCTTACAGGTACATCAATAACATCATTTGTTTTATCACTAATATTTTTTAACCTTTTTTGCATTGCTTTTGCTACTCCTGCTTCATAACGAGAAATATAAAAGCCACCGTATTTTAAGATCTGCTTATCTTCAATACTATTAATATCTAAATCCTTTGCATTATACCTAAATTCTTTTCCAGTATAAGGATGATATTCAAGCTTTTCTAAATCTACTGGAATCCAAACAAATTGATTGCCAATATCATCTTCTATTACTAAGCCTTTGTTCCATCCTTTTGGAACTCCATTATCTAATTTCCAACTTGCAAAATCAGTTTCTACTTTTTTAAATCCCTCTGGAACTATTGGGTTATTGTAGGTTGAAATTTTCTCTATTTGAATATTATCATTGGTTTGAAGATTATTATCTATCAAAGTATTGTTATTAGGCTCTTCACTTTTTTTATTTCCAAAATATAAAAAAGATACTATTATTCCAATTAATAATAAACCAATAATAAGTATTACAACTTTCTTCTTATTCACTTTTTATTCCTCCCTATTAATATTGTTATTATATATAACTACATTTAGGAAGTCAAATCTTCTACTTTTTTCCACTTTTCTTGAATAATATAATTTTAATATATATAATAGCATTATTCAACATTTTGTTGATGAGTAATGGCAAATATAGTAAATAATATAATTGCCATTACTCAAAAAAGAGTGAGAGAGTCAAAAAAGCGGAGGTATTAAAAATGAAATCTATGATGCGGAAATCCCTTTTGGCACTCTTGGCAGTTATTATGGTTATTTCGGCAATGCCTTCTATGGCATTTGCCGAAGAAATTCCTGAGGATGCTGAGAGCGACATCAAGCTCATTACTATCGAGGAGGCAGGTGTTTCTTTGGAGGAAGCCTTGAAAACATTTGGAATGTCCAAAGAAGAAGCACAAGCAGAGGGCGTAGACTTTTTTGTTATGCCTTTAGATAACCCTCTCAAAATAAACAATGGGCTCAATGACCTCGGTACGTTTACCTTTACTGATTATAATGTAGGGAGTTATCGTACCTGTAATTGCAACAAAGTAAAAATCGCCATTCAATATAAACCATTTGATGGCGAGGGTGGTCAGGGCTGTCAAGCTTTGGCGGTACAGTTTGAGCAATATGGTGGAAAGGTGTTTTGGGATGCCTGGTACAATGTTGCTCTCCCCAGCGCCACCGAACTCAGTAATGGATTTTTTAGCTTTCCAAGCAGTGATTGGATTAATGTAAATCGAAATGTTGATTATCGGTTTATTTATGAACTTCGCGGTCTTGGATGCTATGAACCCCATTATACAGCTTCTGTCAGAGTCTTAGTTATGGGCTCTTATGTGTAAATAATTCTCACTCTCTCACTCTTTCAGCAAGGTAGATTTAATAAGTCCGCCTTGCTGTTTTCTTTTTTATTATAAAAAAACAGAAATAACTACAATACAAAAGTTACTTCTGTTTTCACAAACAAAAAATAATAAACATATGAATTCATTATTTTTATATAATATATCATAATTGCACTCTTAGAGCAAGTATTTTTATTCTTATATGGTTTCTAATAACACAATATTATTCTTCTATTGCCTTATTATATATTTCTTTTTAATCTTGTCTAATTGCTACCATCAGTTCATTATCTTTTACTATCTTACACTTATTTTGATATATATACTCATCTCCTGTAAAATAAATATTGTACCCCTTTTGTTCTAGATAAATCTTACTTAATTCTAAAATTTGTTTTACTTCTTCCTTTGACAAATTACACTTTATTCGTAATTCATAAAATGTATATTTAATAAAGTTTTTATTTTCGAGTATTTTTTTATTTATATAATTATCTACAAATTCTAATGTCATTTCTATCACTTCCAAAATATTTTTCTATATCATATCATAAAAACATATTTGCCACAATAGAAACTTTTATGCGAATAGGAAGCAAAAATCCCTTAGATAGTAAAATATATTACATATCTAAGGGATTATCTACGATTTATTGTATTGTTTATTTATGTAACAAGATCATAACCGAATAAAGCTCCATACTTTTTATTTTTTGGTATTTCTTCAATTGTTTCTACTGACTCTGTATACATTCTTTTGATTTCTTCTTTTAAAAAGTTATAATGTTTCATAATTCTTTCTAATTTTGTTTTTGTCTTTTTGGTTAATTGTATTTTTGTAATGCAATTTTCTAAATTTTTAATTACTATATTTTCTATTGTGTCTTTATTTCTCGTTTTAAGAATTGCTCTATAGTCTATTTCATATATTAAATTTCTATTTTCTTCTCTACTTTTAGCTGGTACATCATATAAAATGTCTCTCATTATTTCAAATAATTTATCTATTCTTTTGCAAATTCCATATACGATATCACCTTCTTTAAAAATGCTAGTAATCTCATCACAATCATAGCCCCTTATATATAAATTATATATATGTTTTACTATTTTTGCTTCTTCTTCATTAACTTTATAATACAAAATCGATTCATCTCCTTAAATTATTCTACATTATTATTTATATCATATAACTCAATAATATGCAATTCTATGATTTTGAATGATTAAATACCATACAATAATTTGTTTTTCTTTCGTTTTCTTACGCATTACTATTAATTATTGTCTTACACCAATCTTCAAAATCCATATTAGAAATGTATCTCAAGCTTTCTGAACTCAAATAATTTTCCTCTTTTGCTATTTTATTCCATTCACTCTCCGTTAATATTTTAGACATTTCACAAATCTTTTGTATAGCTTCTTCATAATATTTTTTCATAATCTTCACACTCCTTTTTATTTATTTTACCATATTATGTAAAACTTTTGTGTCGAAGAGTGTCGAAAACAAATAAATTTTATAAAAAATTATATTTTTCCCTCTAATTAACTTTATCTATTATTTGAATTGGGTATTTGCATATAAGAACTTCTTTTGTAGTATTTATTAAACTCTTTTCATACTTATCATTTTCTAAAACAACGATAAGCTTATCTGCATTTGAGTATTCTTTTATTTTCTTAAATACCATCTCTTGCTCAATTCCTCTAACTACTGCTATATCACATACTAAATTTTCATTAGTGATAGTCGTTAACATCACAGGAAATTTCTTACTCGGATAAAATTCTTTTATTTCTTTGCTAATTGCTTTTATCACATCTAAAGCAACTGCTGCTCTTACGTCTAACTTTTTCATTCTAAGATATAATATTTTAGTTTTTTCATCTTTTACAATAAGCCTTTCTGACAATAGACAATTAATATCTTGTAGAGTTCCTTGTGTAAAGAATATTAGTTGTTCTTCTGTGCTACTTTTATACTTGCTTAAAAATTTTACTATTTCATTTTGTTTGCTAGTCATTTACTTGTTCTCTCCTTACTATTTTTAATAGGGAACTATAAATTTTTCTTCTTTCTGGTATTATCTTTTTTATTTTTACAATAATTGTGTCTCCTGGTAAGGGTGGCATCTCTAGCCACACTGGTAGTGTGGCTAGAGTATCAATTCCTTGTTTTAAAGAAGCAAATACACCATTATCTGAGAAACCAGTGACCTTTGCCAAGTATTCTCCTCCTTCAACAAAATTCTTTCTAACACTCTTATAGGGATCTTCCTTTATTTCTTTATGTGATATTTTTAAAATAGCATTTTCTGCATTTATTTCCTTTATTACCACCTTTATTTTATCTCCTATCTGGTACGTTTTATTCAAGTCTGCTACATATCCATATTCCAATTCTGACGTTTTTAATTTTATATCTACACCTAAACACTCCACAGTTATATAGTTTTTCCACACTGAAATCACTTTTGCATAAATAGTATCACCTTTCTCATATTTTTTTAATTGCATATTTTGAATTCTTTCCATTGCCTTTTTTCTAGATGCTACTGCTGTATTAGTTAGTTTATCAGATTCTAAAATGATAAATTTTAGCTCTGATCCAATTAAATTTCTAATTGCCTTCTTATCTTCTTTTTCTATTCCTAATTCTTTTCCTGGTATTAGTACCTTGATTTCTTTAAATCTAACGACTACACAATTGATATTTTCCTCTACTACTTTTCCTTCTTCGTTTGTAACTTTAATTTTTTCTGTTTCAATAGCAATTGCTTTTCCTGTTAGAATTTTGTTTTTTTCTTCAGATGTATGTACATTCTGCCAAGCAATTTGTCGTTCTTGTTCTTCTATCATTCTTTCACTTCCTTCCTCTTAAAAATTCTTCAAATGATGGTAACTTCTTTGCTATATTTTCTTCTATAATTGGCTTTATTATATGACTCGTCTTTGGTATATACTCTTCAATCATTGTTCGTTCTACATTCTTTCCTAATCCATATTCCCAATACCTAAGTTTCTTACATTTAAAAGGTTTCTGACCTCTAATCATAATAATTTGTTCATCATTACTCATTCGCATTATTTCATCTGGATTTAATAAATTTCGTCTTGTTGAAGATGTTGATTCTGTTCCATATTCTAATATTCCATCAAATGCTGCATCTTTTTTTATAGAGTTGGTTTCGACCGTTGATATTCCTAGCATATCTGAAATGTATTGAGCTGTTAATAAGTCGTTTGTTCCCATAATAATTTTTATATCACAGTTTCCTATTAAGCCTTGCCACATATCATTTGGATATAGAACTTTTAAGCCTGCTATATGTTGACATACAATTATAGCCGAAATTGCTCTTGAACGAATCGTAGAAAGTTTTTCTTGAAAATTTGGAATTTGACCAATATTAGCAAATTCATCTAAAAAAATATAAAGATGTCTATTTAGCTCTCCACATGGATTTTTGTCTGCTTGCCTTATAGTTTTTATAAATAAAAACGAAAAAAATAGACTACTTAGAAAACTCATTGTTGTATCCATATCACTTGTAATACAATAAATAGCCATTTTTTTATCATTCAAATCTAAAAAGTCTATATCATCTCTTTCTGTTATTGCTGCAATTTCATTCAATTGAAATATTTGTAATTTGGTAGCCAACCCTATTACTGTGCTTTGCCTAATTGCTTCTGTTGCTTGGCAATACACATTATAGGCTATTTTAGTAATTCCCCTTGAACTCTTAAATACTTCATCTATCTTTTTTATATCTCCTGATGCCAAAATTGAATTTAAATATCTCATATTTTTTTTATTTTTATCTTCCACTTCAAATCTTATGTGTAATAATAATGCCTTTAATAGATTTTCTTGTGTATTTTGCCAAAACTCTTCTCCTCTTTTTCCAATGTTTTGTGTAGTGTTTATTACTACTTGAGCAAAAACTTGTGCATCCACTTCATCTTCAATGAGATTAATTAAGTCAATTCCATCCGAATGTTTTGGATTTACTAGATTAAAAATTTTTACTTCATAGCCGTATTTTTTTAGCGTTTTACTTGTTATATCATATAGTTCTCCTTTAGGATCTGTACAAACTATATTTTTCCCCTTTAAAGCCATTTTTTCTATCATTTCTATTTGCTTTTCTTGTTCTGAGATTTTAAGAACATTAGGAATAATAAAACCTGTTGATTTTCCTGAACCAGATGCTCCCCATATCATTATATTCCTATTAACATCTTTATAACTGTCTGGCAATATGATAGTTTTATTTGTTTCCATTGTTTTCCCAAGCACAATTCCATTTTCCTTGTCTTTTCCTATATTTAGCACATTTATCTCTTCAGCTGTTGCGAAATTAGCTGTTCCATGTGTTCCATCTTTCTTTTTAAAAATTATGCCCTCTCTTTCATTTTTTAGTTGTTTGCCAGTAAAATATATGTTGTATATACTAAAAATCAAAATAGAAGCAATTATGAGCCAAATAAGACCTAATATTTTATTATGATAAACAGCACTAAAACAATCTATCACATTTTTAATCTCAATTAGATTATATCCTTTGTTAAAACCTTTTTCGAGTAATCTCATATAGCTTACTGTAATCGGAATCACTATTTGTATTGATATAAATAACAAAATAAAAGATATTATAGCTTTATGCGATAATATCTTACTCAGTAATTGTTTCATTCATACCTCCTAATAACTCTCTGTTTAATAGATCTCTGTCAATTATCTTTATTTTGCATTGCTCTGATAAAATTTCTTTTAGCTTTTCTGCATTTTCTTCTATTGTTATTACTTCAATTTTTCTTGTTGAATTGCTATTTTCTCTGTAATACCAATTTATTCTTTCTATTTTCTCAGTATTAATAAATATCATATTGACTATATATGTGTTATCTTGTAATAAATAATCTGCCTCTTCCCAATTACTTATTAAAATTTCCTGCTTATAAGTTTTCTCTAAAAGCTCATGTATATCAATTTTTTCATACTTTTTTAACAATTCCTTATTTTGTATCGTATTTAATATAATATAAGTATTTTCTTTTGCCAAACACAAATTAGCATACTTTTCTTGTATCACATTAAGATTTTCTACAAAAATAATTATTTCATCATAGTTAATAGCCTTATTTATATCAAATAGCAATTGTTTTATATATACATTTTCTTTTTTATATGCTATGTAATATACAAGATATTCCTTCTCATCTATTATTATTTTTCCTACATATTTTCTAGCAGTTTCTGTATACTGGTCTTTTTCTTTTATGTCCCAACTAGGAATAAACTTAATTTTTGAATTGATTGTTATTGTTGCTATTCTTGCAATCGCTTTTAGTCTATCCATATATTTTTCATTTTGTATATTCTTTATATAAGCTGTACCTGTTAAATTTAAAGCTTTTCTCCCTTTTTTATCTAGCATAATATAGGCTTTATACTTTTTAACATATTTATCTTTTATTAATCTATTTACTCTCTGTCTATAATATCTTTTTGTTCTATAAATTAAGCTTGCATCCTCTACTTTCAATAGCTTATATTTTGACAAAAACTCTAAAATTTTAATATCTTCTTTTTTTAATTCTTCTTTACACATAACCCCCTCCTTTTGTTTAAGATTTATCATTTTTTCAATGGCTCTTTAAACTGTTGAAAAAATTGATATTTTTTGTTACCTTTTCAATGTTTTATGTTTTTTTATAATGAATTTTTTTGTTTTACTTTTTCTTAAAAAATTTCATATTTTTAAAAAGTATCTGCTAATTTTTCTAACCATGTCGTCATATACGTCGCATCCATTACAAATACTTCCGTATATGGCTTTTTAGTGTCATTTTTCCCTTGTACCATATACATCATATTACTGATATTATCATCTTGAATGATATTTTGTAATACTAAAGAATCTATTATTGGCTTTACATACTTGTTATCTATATCCATATTAACTTGTTTTTCATGAACTATAATAACCACCAAGGTTAGTCTTTTATCAAATAATCCTTGATAGTCTTTTATTGCCTCTGCTGTACTTATCATAATATTCTTATAAGCATAATTGCTAATATTTTTAAATTTTGGTAACACCTCTGGTATGTATATCTTTAATATTCCTTGTTTTACTTCTGCTTTATACTCTTCATTAATATAACTAATGGGTTCCCTTCCTATTCTGTTTTTATTATTTAATCTTACTTTTGCAAACATATCATATCTTATCTTTTCTAAACTTTTCAAAAATGTTTCTATGTCCTTATCATCTAATATCTCTTTATTTTTTATCATAAAGTCTGCTTGTTGCTTTACTTTTTCTAATTCTGGTAAAATTGCTTGTTTCATTTGTTTGCCTCCCAATATAAAATTTAAAGAGATACAGATAAAATCTGTACCTCATATTTCTTTTTATACTTCTACTCCTTCATCATATTTAGCTGATATTTCTTGTAAAATTGTAGTTCTTGCTTCTTCTGTCATTGGATATGCACTATTCCTTCTTACATTTTTTTGACGGCTCAATGGCATAAGAATATATCTGCCATTTCTTCCTTCATATAATTCGATTCCTTCTATAATTAGACCACCTTCTATTAAAATACTTGCATAGCCTAAAAATTTCCCTTTATTAATTCTATTGATTCTAACTTCATTAATTTTTAACATATATAAGTTCCTCCTTATGTTTTTTTTAAGGGTGATTAAATATCACTCCAGTTTTTAATTTTTTGTTTTTCTATTTCTATTTCTTTTTAAGGCAATCATTCCTATTATTAATCCTGATACCGAAACTATGATGCAACTAATTAATAGGAAATAGTTTGTTTCATTTCCAGTTTGCACTATTGTTTTAAGTTCGTCTTTCATTGTAACTTTTTGTCCGTCACCAGCCGTAAAAACAATTTCTTCAGCAAGTTTATAACCCTCAGGTGCTATTATTTCTCGCATTATATATTCCCTTCCTTCAGTGAGATAATGAATAGTATGTGGTTCTTTTGCTGATATCCATTCTTCAATAACTTTTCCTGTTTCTTTGTCAATGATTTGAATCTTTGCTCCTGGTAATTCATTTTTTCCTGTCTGATCTACTTTAGAAAATGTCATTTCTGTAGGTTTATTTTCACAATTGATGTTTAGTATTTCACCATCTTCGCTTATTTTTACTTGATATATTGTATCGTTTAGAATATATCCATCAACTTGTCTCGATTCTTGAATATAATATGTACCTAATACTAAATCTTCAAAAATTGCAATCCCCTCACGATTAGTTTTAACAGTTGTAATAACTTTGCTCATGTCTTTCTCACTGGAAATATTAAATTCAATATTCTCTAATTTTTTATTTTTATCAAAACTATCTTTTTTCTTGACTTTAACTATGCCACAAGGCACTTTATCATTTTTAAATTCGTATTCTAAAATTATAGTTTGAACGTCTTCTCCTTTATATAGAGCATTTATTTCAATTACTTCATTGCTTAATTGATAGCCTAATGGCGATTTGACCTCTCTAGCTTCAAATTCAGCTAATGGTAAATCTAATACAAAATGAACATTTCCATTTTCATCACTTTTTGCTGTTTCTATTAGTTGTCCTTCTTTTACTATAATATCACCTTTATAGTTTATTATATCTGACTTTGCATATAGTTCAAATATTGCACCTTCAAGTCTTTTATCACTCTTTGAATCCTTTTTTATTATATTTAAATCTACTTTTTGTCTTTCATTTTTAAAAGATGTGTCCATAAAAATAATTTCTGTGTTCTCATCTTTATATTTTAGTGAAAAATCTTTTTCTTCACTATTTAATATAAAGCCTTCTGGACTTTTAGATTCTCTTATGGAATATTCTCCTAAGGGAATTTCTTTTGATATACCTTTACCATTCTCACTTGTAATAATAGTATCTACTACCATTCCTTTTTTATACATAACTGTTTTATCATTAGCTGGATCTAAAATGTCTTCCCTAGCTATGATTTCAAATTCGGCATTCGCTAATCCTTTCTCTTGATATATAAATTTTCCATCTTTAAAGTCACTTAATACTTCTCCATATTTTTCTACATTTACTTTTCCTTTTGCTGAGATATCTTTTTGTTGCACTGTAATAACAACGGTGTTTTGATCTGGTAACATTTCATACGCGGTTCCAGATTTTATCTCAAATGGTATTGGTGCGGGGCTAATAAGATAGCCCTCTGGTGCTGCTATTTCTTCTAATTGATATCTACCAATTCTTAATTTATCTCCAGTCATTACACTACCACTGTCATCTGTCACCCATGAATCAACGTAATGTGGCAAAGGATTCCATTCCCAATATCCAAAATATTTGCCAGTATCTAGATTTTTTATCTTGAATTTTGCACCTTTTATTTGAACTGTCTTATTTGTCTCTGTATCTTTTTTTACAATTGCTAAAACAGACGTAAATGCTTCATCATTAAAAACTCGCCAAACTTGTGGTTCACTACTATCTTTTTCTATTACCACTTTAAAATCTTCTACTTTAGACATATTCTCTGGAACTTTCGTTTCACGCACAATATACGTTCCGATATGGCAATCGTTCACTAATTGCATATCCCTTTTCATCTGTTGTCAAAATAGTTGTTTCTTCACCATTTGCATTTTTTGCGACTGGCGCTTCCTCCCACGAGCCAAATTTTTCTATATCTTTTTGAGCTTTTATAGTAAATTCTGCTCCTTTTAATAGTTGTGCTTCTGTTGAACCTTCTACAGATACTTTTATGATTTGAAATGGCTGTGAAATAACTCTTTCTTTCACCTCTACATTTTTAGTAACAATAGTTACCTCTTGTCCTTCATAGTCTAAGCTAAAATCGTATTCAGTAGTATCCAAATTATATCCTAAGCTTGGTTTAATTTCTTTGACATAATATTCGCCTAAATATAACTCATTCATACTAGCATTAGCATCTTTGTCAGTTATTACTTCTCCTATTTTTTCATCCTGATTATAAATTGCACTTCCATCTGCTGGATCTAATATTGGATTTCTAGCATATATGCCATAAACTGCTCCTTGCAGACTTCCTTCTCCTTGAACTTTTTTTCCTGTTTTGCTATCCTCTTTTGAAATTATTACTTTTCCTTTGACTCTAGTATTAGTTACGATTATTTCGTAAATTTTTCCATTCTCGTTTATGTTAATATTTTCACTTACTTCAGCTTTAATTGTGTATGAATTTGGTGCTTTTGACTCTTTAATATAATAAATCCCATAATCTAATAGTTCTGATGTCGCAATTCCCTCCACATTTGTCGTCATACTAGAAACTTTATTGTTACTGGAATTGTAAATATCAAAAACTGTTCCATCCTTTTTTACTACCTTTCCTGTTTCTTTATCTTTTTTTATGGCTTTTATTCTTCCTTGCTTCCAGCTATTAGTTGCCGTATAAGTAGTTGTATCGTTTGGTTTTACTACTATTGAATGGACTTCCGTATCTAGTATTAAATTGTCTGGTACTTCTACTTCTTGAATATAAATCACTTTTGGATTCAAATCATTTATCACAACTTTTCCGTTCTCTCCTGTAGTATATATACCTATGATATTTGACATATCACTATTGTAACTTATTTTAAATTTTGTATTTGCTATAAAATTGCCCTTATCATCTTTTTTTGCAATTTCTAAGTTTCCATATAAATTTACATTTATATTTAAAAACAATGTAGGATCACTGGTATAACCATTTGTATACATTACAGTTTGGTCTCCGTCATCAAATATAAATGCTCCGAAATCATTTCCACCATATTTTAATTGAATTCCTAACTTTTTCGCCTTTTGATCTGTCAACTGATATGATTCAACCTTACACTCATTTGTTATCGTAATTTTCAAATCATTACTACCTTTTGTATGTTCAAATCTAATACCACTATCTGTAACATCAAAAGTTGGATATGATTTCAATACCTTATTTTTATCTTGCAATGTTTTACTTTGTCCTATGTCTATTGTATTAGTGCTTCCATTAAAGCTAACTCTTAAGTCCATTTCCTTAATTTTCTTTTCTACATTGCTCTTAAAGGTTTGATATTCTGTTTCTAGTGAACTATCTACAAATTTTCCTGGACTAAATTTTAAAGTTTGCCATATCAATTGCTGCGTAAAAACATATTCTTTTTTATAAGTTTCCATATTGCTTTCGTCTAATACTACATTAGGATGTTTTTGATACCAGCCTACATACGCCACTTTATATGCCTTACTTAAATCCTGTTTTGCATAGTTCTTTGTGTATTCTCCTTTTTTATTCCCCATATATAATTCTACTCCGTAACTCAACGCAAAAAGCTGTCTTCCATTTATTTGTTGTAGAATCATGTATTTTTTTGCTAGTAATTCCCCATTCCTCGTTATTTACTGTTGTTCTTATATTACTAGAAATGTTATATACTTCAAATGTACCTCTACCACCTGCTGCTAAACTCACAATAGGTAAAATATTTGAAAGTAAACTAATGATTAAACATATTATACTAAAAATTTTTATATTTTTTCTTTTCATTTTACTGTTGCCTCCTTAAAAAAAAAGAGGTATCTTACCCTCTTTTTCATTTTTATTAATTTACATATTGCCAATCCCATGTTATATAGTTACAATTTAAGTCTGTAACACAATGCATTACATTATAATAACCATTTGGACATTTTTGGCAATATTCCTCCCATGTTATTTTATTTTTATTTAACAACTCTTCATAGTAATTTGAAAGTCTATCCCATTCTTTTATAATCTTATCTACTGAAGTTACCCACATCCCACTTGTTCCAATAATTGAGTGCGTATGTTTATTATTCGCTTGTTTGTTTGTAGCTTCAGTTTTATCATTTTTATTTGAATGAGTATTTTCTTTCCTTTTGCTAGTAGCATTACTAATTGTCTCTTTTTTACTTCCGTTTGTTGTTATCTTTTTGACTTTCGTAATTATTTTTTGAATTTGTTCGAGTTTTAGTTTTTGATTCTTCATCTTCTTTCGTGTCTTTTCTTTTAGATGAAGATGATAGTCCTTCTTTCTCATTGGTATTTTTCTTATTTACACTTACATTTTCTATCTCTTTTCCTACCTCAACATTTATGCTATCATTTTCATCTTTTATAATATTTGAATTTTTAGGTATATTTTTCAAAATAGAATATACAACTTTACCATTTTGTCTTCCTAGTACTATAAAAACACTTACTAAAATTGACAATACAATTAATAGAATTATAAAAAAATATTTTTTCATCATAAATCACCTCGCATAAGAATATAGCATATACTTTTTATTTTTTTAATCTGAGAAAAAAATTTTTTATTTTTTATCTACAATAGTTAACTACTTTTTTACTTAAATGGCTCTATTGTAGCTATTATATAATACCTTTCAGAAGTAGGATTAGTATGATTATTTAAGTATGAGCAAGTAGATAACTTTATTATTTTTTTTACTTCTCCTATATTTTCAACATGATGTTTGCTCTTCTTTTTATAATATTCTATTTTTTCTCTGAATTCTAATAATGCAGTATTTTTTTGTTCTTCATAAACATTAGTAGAATAGCAACTAAATATCCTTGCACTATAATTTTGATTTTTAGTATATAATTCAAAAGTATTATGTGCTTTTAGAAAGTCTTCACTCATATACTTTTCTAGCTCTGAAAACATACTCTTATTCTTCATATTGTGTCCATATATTGTTGTTTCTTCTATCATGAAAGGATTCCTATCTAAAGTAAATATAGAACCATTGCTATTATATTCTCCATTAAAAGAATGGTTTAGATAGTTTAAATTATTATCATCGTGTAAAATAGGATAGTTTATATTCGTTTTTTCAATTCTAATCCATCCAATAATATCTTGATTGATATTTTTAATTTTTTGCCAATCAACTTCAAAGCTCTTTTGCAAATTTTCTTCTATTATTGCATTTTCCATCAATTCATTATTCCACTTCCTACTTTTTTCACGTTCTAAAAAATCCTTAATATATGAATAAGAGCTTATAATAAATATTATCAAAGATATTGTTATAATAATATATATCACTCTCATACTATTACTTTTTCTCTTAATTTTTCTAATTCTAACATCATCTCCTTTCTAATTAAAATTTTAAATGGTTAAAACTTAATCTACTCTTTCCTTTTAATTTGATGTTAAAAGTTTTCTCATATAACTTTGCAATATCACTAAACCTTCGCGGTTTGTCTATAATTTCCCTTATTTGACTTGGATAGAAATTTCCAAAAACCAAATCATAAATTCCATTTTCTAATGCTATTCTCACATTTTCTTCTTTTTTATTCTTCATTAATAGAATTACTCTAATGTTTTTGCTTCTGAGCATATATAAGTATTCTCTAAAATTTTCTTTAATAGCACTTGAACTTAAAATCACCGTTTGTTCTTTAAATTTGTCATCTTCTATAAGAAACTCTGCATAACTTATCACCATAGAGCCTTTTATTTCATTTTCTAAAATTTTATCAACTTCTTTATTCCCAGTATATATTACAATCATTATATTGTTCCTCCCTCTTCTAAGATCAAAAGTGGATCTATTGTTTCTCCATTTCGTACCACTGTAAAGTGACAGTGGCTTCCTGTAGTCGCCCCGATTAGTTGGTTTGCCTTCTGAATCCACAAATGGATTTCCTGGTACTCCATAAACATTTTTTGGTCCAACTTTTCCAATTACTTGTCCCTTCCTGACTTTATCTCCTACTTTTACTATGAAATTTGGATCTGAATGTGAATATGTAAAACTATATTCTTCTGAGGATATTCGTATCGTGTATCCGCCTCCTCCAGCCCATCCTACACTTGTTACAATTCCATCCATAATCGTAACAAGTTCTGTTCCTGCTGCTGCTCCTATGTCAATTCCGTTATGATATGCAGTAGCACCAGCCGTTGGCAAATCTCGATACCCATAATAGCTTGTTATATCCTTTTTAGATTTCCCTACAACAGGGAATTCGGCACTCCTAAATCCAAAAATTCCTGCTATAAAGTTTTCAACACTTTCAAAAAAGTTTTTGGACTTCTCTTCTGAAAATTCCTCTTCACTATAATATTTCACTTCACTTTTCATATCTATTTTATCTGCATTTTCTTTGCCAATGTAAAAAACATCAGTTATATAACAAACTAATAAAAAAATTGCAAGAATTATTAATATAAATGGCAAAAATGGTTTTATTAGTATTAGTGTATATTTTACAATTCTTTTTTTTAATTCTTTTTTAGCTTTACTTTTTACTTTTTCTCCTATCATTGTTCCTCATTTCCATCTCTATTTGCAATTACATTTTCTTGATTATTTTTCACTTTATAATCTTCTTTTCTAGTTTTATTAATATTGTTCCTAGAATATTTACTTTGTGTATCAAAGTTTCTTCCTTCTGCCATATACATTCCAATATTTAAAATTTCTTTGCCTACATTATAAGCAACCTTTCCTATTTCTCTGTTGCTATTATTAGAATTCTCTCCTTTTAGCGTTTCTTGTGCTTTAGCTGATTGTTGCATACTATTTTGTATCTTAGTTGTTCCTTCCATCATATTATTCTTCTCATTTGCATTGCTTTGTTTTGAGTCTTGTGAAATTATAGGCGTCTGTATCATTGGCGTTTTCTCCATTGGTTTCGTTTCCATTGGTTTTGCTACTTCTGTTTCTTCTGTTTTATTAAATAATCTATATAATAAGCCTTTACCATTATTAACCTCAACTCCTTCTGGATTCCTAAATTGATAACTAATTGCTCTTACACTATGCCCCATTGCACTTGCCATTCCAATTCCTCTGTTAGATAATTCTTCATTGTCTACTCCTGCAATACGAGAAATAAGATTTTGCAATGTATTTGATAAAGAATCAGCAATTGGTAATATCATCATAGCCCATAAAAGTGAAATAGCCCATCCACCAGCTTGAGGTAAAAAGTTTAAGTATATTAAAAACAGAAAAGCATATATAAACTGCATAAAAATATTAACAAATATCTGTCCAAACCATATTGATGCTCCAATAGTTCTCTTATTTAACATCCACATAATTACTACAATTGGTGTAAACAATGTGAAAATCAAAATAGTAAATTGTCTAATAATAAACTTTATATTTAGTTTTACAAATAGATATGCAAACATTGCAATTACAATAGCTGTAGCAATTGCATTTCCCGTATTTATATTCGATAATACATTATTTCCTAGTAATTCATCTAAGCTACCATTAGAATATCCCACAATAATATGTACTAGATTATTATTTATCAATAATAAAAACTTCACAAATAATGGAGCAAGGCTAATACATATTGCACCAAAAAACAGCCTAAATAAACTATCTTTAGCTTCCATTCTCTTTTCAATACTATATGCTCCTATTATTAGCTTATAAGCTATAACGACAACTACAATTAGTATTAAGCTTCCAGCAATAGCTGCCATAATGTTGTACCAATACATCATTGTATCCCACTGTACTTGATCAAACGGTGATATATTAGTTGACTTTTGTGCAAAAATAAGTTCATCATAATTTTTGAATCCCATCCCAAATTCTTTGCTTGTTGTAAGATTCAATACAGTTTCTGCTATACCACCAATTAATTTGGCAATAATTTTTTCAAAAATCCCTCCATCATCTTTGTCTATAGTCTCTCCTATTTCACCTTTCTTGACTTCTACATTAGTTGCTTGTACCTTAGGAAAAAATAAGCATAAAAAAACAAGTATAACTAGAATACTTGCTATAATTTTTTTAGTTTTTTTCAAGTTTGCTCCTCCTTTATACTTTTAACATTTCTACTTCTTTATCTAATACTTCTATATCAATAGCAGATACTGTTCCTTCTATGTTTAAAAGAGCTTCTCCTGGTTTAGCCTTTAGTAAAAATTCGCGTGTTCCTTTTGAAAGTTTAAAATAATCTATTATTTTATCAACACTAATTGGCGATTGTTTCATTAAGATAGCTGTTCCACAACAATTTAAAACCGCTCTTCCTTGAGGACTAGATATAAGTTCATCTGGTAATTGAGTAGCAATTACCAATCTCACTCCTCTTTTTCTCGCTCTACGAGCTAAATTTTCAATAAAATTCGCTGTTTCTTCATACTTCAACATTGTCCAAGCCTCATCTATATATACAGATTTCTCTTCATATTTTTCTGACCTTCTCATATATCTTTCCGTTATCCAAGTAGTGATTACCATAGATGCATAAAATTTTGTTATTTCGTCTGTTATACTTGATAAGTCAAAATCTATATAATGTTCATCCACATTTATATTACTAACACAATCAAACATACCTAAACTTTTTCCTTTTAAGAAGCCTGTTAAGATTTCAGAAAGTTCTTTTGAATTCTCCTTAGTAGACAATATTTTATGAAAATCTGAAAGAGTAGGCATTTTCTTTTTTATAGGATCTAAAGTCAACTTGTTTCCTATTTTTCCTCCTTCTCTTTCATATATGCTATCTTTTAAAGTAGTAATTCCCTTTTCTTTATATGCTTCAATAACACTTTCCTCAATGTCTACTAATTCCTTGGCATTTAGATTTCTAGCCATATAGTTTTTCATAATTCCAGATAGAATGGCTCTAATTTCTGCCACTTTGTTCAAAATATTTACTTTCTCAATTCCATTTTCACCTTTTTCAATATCTACATCAAAGATATTGATTCCTGATGGCATACCTTGTTTTATTTCAATAATTTTGCCAGATAGACTTTTGGTTCTATTCTTATACTCTCCTTCTATATCCAATATGGCAGATTGTGTATTCTTTGTTACTAAAGACCTTGCTGATAATATATCCATTGTAACAGATTTTCCAGCTCCTGTAGCACCTAGGACAACAATATGTGGATTTGTTAGTCTTTTACTAAATGTATCTAAGTAAACAGGTAATCCAGTAAAATAGTTTCTTCCAATTGGAACTCCATCAATGCTTGATTCTGAATTACAATTAGCAATAGGAAACATTGTTGCTAATCCTTTTGTAGTAACATTTCTCTCATAATCCACAATTCTAGAGTCATTAAACGGTAAATTTGCTTTTAATCCACTCAATTGTCTAAAACTTAATGTTCTAACTTTAGATGATATTTTAGCAAATTCATTCTTCAGCAAATTACTTCTTTCCTCTAAGTTTTCTAGTGTAGATGCATTGATTCGTAAATATATCGTAATGAAAAATAGTTTTTCATCTTTTTCTTGAATATCTCGTCTAATTTCTTCGTAATCATAAGCCATTTGTTCTAAAGGATGCAAATTTTCTATATTGCCTCTAGTTTGATAAGTGTGATATTCTGATTCTAGTACAGTTACTTTCTTTGTAAGTTGTCTAATAACAGTATCCTCATTAGCCTTCCTCGCAATAATACTTAAACTTATATCCCCAAGAAGATTAAATATTCTATCTAACCATCCTAGATACGTTTTAGATGGATATGCCGATATAACAAAATTTCTTGAATATCTATTTTCACCTAAATATATATAATCTTTTTTTTCTTCAACGCAATCTGGAATTAGTAGTTCCATCAAATCAGGTATTTTACAAAATATATTCTCTTCTTTCTCTTTTGGCTTTATTTTATTCGTCGAAATTTTCTTTTCGTATTCTTTCTTCTTTAGCTCCAACATAAAAATCCATCCCTCCTTTATCTATTATGTTTTTTATTTTCTCAGGAGAGTTCTTATTTAGCTCTTTGTATATTAACTCTATAATTTCTTCATCAGAAAGAAGTTTTGTAGCTATATTTATATTAGAGAAACTATATTTTATATTGTAATATATGTCTTGCAATTCTTGTTGTGCTTTTTGAAGTGTTTCGTTTGAACTAACAATCAAATAGTTCTTTCTAACATACAAGTCATCCTCTTTCATGATATCATCCAAATACTCTATAATGTTTTTTCCATATTCCTGAATCTTAACATTTCTTTGCTTTAAATTATTCTTTATATTCTCAATTTTGTTAGTTGTATCAATCTTTTCTACTGTACTATAAAACTGAATTTGATTTTTTATCGTTTTTGATATACTAATTAAATATTCGTCAATGTTGTTTTGTTCTTCTTCATTTAGTAATTTATATTCTATACTCCCCAACTCGATAATAACTGAGTGCTTGCAATATCTATCGTTCGTTGTTATAATGCTTCCCTTAATTCTTTCTATATTCCAAATACTCTTAATCGTATTTTTTTGTCTCGTAATTGATATTCGTGATTTAGACTTAAATTTGTAAAAGTTATTCATTTTTCTTGTATATACTACTGTAAATATAATTAGACATATACTTGCTATCCAAAATAGAACTGTAATTAACATATCTCTTCTCTACCTTTCTCTAATATGTATTTCCTTTTTCTCAGAGCATATCTCAGCACATATATAAAATATTTATCTGCATTAGTATCTTCAATCTTCAAAAAAGCAAATATGATAAACATACTAGCTAAAGTTAGAAATACTATAGCTTTTAAAAAAATATCTATAATTGGTATGAAGAATATTGTAATAGCAGTAGCTGCCATAATTAAATGTATAGCTTGTCTTATGGAGATATATCCTCCAAATACTTTTTCTTCATGTACAAAATTATATGGTATCTTATATATTTGCATCTTTCCTCCTATCCGCCAACCATACTTCCTGAACCATTTGTTGCAATACTTAGTATGATTCCACTTACAATTAGTGCTAAACTTAATAACATAAAGCCTCCTGCTACCCAAGCTAATCCACCAATTCCTTCTGATCGCTTATTTGGATTATTTGCATTAACAATTAATTTAATAGCTATAATCACAATGCTTACAAACATAAGAACTGTACCGAATTGGCATTGCTAATTTTATTACTGCATCCTTTATATTTTGTGTAGCTGTTTCCACTTCCTGCGTTCCTATTGTAGCTGCTAAAGTTCTCTGCATATTTATAAAAGTCATAAATATTGTTGTTCCTATTGTTAATAATATTTTTTTATTCTTTATTAATTTCATTTTTCCCTCCTACTTTAAAAAGACAACTAAAACAGGAATTGCTAAAACACCTATCTGTATTCCTATACTCATAATAAAGCTCTTTACTCCTAATTTGATTGTCTTCTCGGATTTAATCTTGGCTCCGAATACCCAAATTGTTAGACTAACAAAAATCCATATTGTTAATAGTATTATTAAAAAGAAAAAGGCTTTTTCCATCATATTACCTAACATTAAATTTAAGTTAGAACTTTCTAGTTGATATGGTTCTATCATTTTTTCTCCTTTTTAGCCAAAAAAAATAAAGCTATTACTTAGCTTCTAATTTTCTTATAACACTTGTATAATAATAATCCCAAAAGTTTCTAATTTCATTGTCTGTATTTCTATATGAATTTTCAAACTTTTTACAACTATCATATACCTCTATAAAATTTTCTCTTGTAGCCTTTGCTAAAATTATTCCTTTATTTCTTAGAAATATTTCTTTTAGTGCATATATAATAAATTTAAGCTTTTCAATATTTTCTTCTTTGAATGTATTTAGCATTTCTTCTGTATAATTCAATTCAAACCTTTCAATTATTTCATAAAACTTCTGAAATTGTTCTATATTTGTAAAGTCTTTCGGAAATTCCCCTTTATTATTCATAATATAATTAAAGAATCTATCTATCTTAATATTTATATTATTCTCTTTAGCTTTTTGGCTCATAGGGTCTGATCTACTATGCGTACAGGGGTATGTTCTATTTTGCTCATAGGTATTTTGCATAACCTTCCTACAGCTTATATCTGTAATGTAGATTCTTCTTTCTATTACTTCGTTTTTATCATTTCTAATTACTTCTACTACTATATATCCAAGTTTAGCTAGATGCGAAATCCAACGTGATATTGTTCCTGGTATTACTTCATAAAGATTTGCGAAGTAATTATTACTTGCAAAGCAATATCCTTCCTTTCCCATTAAAGCTGTAATTTCACCATAAAGTAATCTTTCTGCAAATTTCAGTCTTTTATCGTAACGAATTGTACTAGGAATTATGGAATAATAAGATGGTTGTTTCTCTTCTTTCACATTTGGCATCACCTCCTTTAATTATCTTATGAAAAAATAAAGTGCAAAAAACACTTTATTTTTTTCATTTTTATAGATAATCACAAACTCTGTATTTATTGATATTACTAGTTTCTTAAATTCCTGTCATTTTTGAACAGTGCATGATTGTACAGTTGCTATGGCTGAGTATTTAGAGGGTTCACAAGAAGCTTTTGTAGCAAAAATGAATGAAAAAGCCAAAAGTTTAGGAATGAATGATACTACCTTCAAGAATTGTCATGGAATTGATGAAGATGGTCATGTTACATCAAGTTATGATATTGCTTTAATGTCTAAAGAATTATTAAATAATCACCCTTCTATTACCAAATATACCACTATTTATATGGACACCTTAAGAGATGGAAAGTCTTCTTTAGTAAATACAAATAAATTAATTCGTAATTACAAAGGTGCAACTGGGTTAAAAACTGGCTCTACTGCTACTGCTTTATATAACTTATCTGCTAGTGCTACTCGTGATGATCTTTCTTTAATTGCAGTAATTATGAAAGCACCTGACACTAAAGTTCGTTTTGCTGAAGCACAAAAATTATTAGATTATGGCTTTGCTAATTTTGAGTATAAAAAATTGGCAAATAAAGGTGATATTATAAAAGATGTGGTTGTTGACAAAGGAATTGAAACAAATGTAAATGGAATTTTAGAAGTTGATAGCGGTATATTAATTCAAAAAGGACAGGACAAAAATATAGAACAGCAGTTAGAATTACCTACTATGATTCCTTCCCCAGTAGAACAAGGGCAAGTTTTAGGTACTGTAACTTATATTCTAAACGGTCAAGAAATTGGCAAAGTCAATATTATTGCTGAAAAATCAGTTACTAAAATTTCTGCTTTTACTATGATTGAGAATATTTATGGTAAATGGTTTTCTCTACTTAGAACTTAATAAAAATGTCAGACTAGGAATGTTAAATTATTGTAACATCTATCCTCAGTCTGACATTTTAACTTTTTTATTCTTCAAATCTTAAACTATCATCATCTATTGTTTCGTCATATTCATACTCATATGTGATAGGTTCTGTCCTTTGAATTTTACTACGTCTTGGTCTAGTTTTTGTTGTTACATTAGTAGGAGTTGGAACTGTTTCTGAAATTGTCTCTAATGTTTCTTTTAAATCTTTTCTAGCCCTTTCCTTGCTTTTCAATTCTTCCTTCTTTTCTTCTTTTTTATTTTGCATATTTTTATTTAGAAAATTATTGGCCTTGTCCATTAAGTCTGGAACATAATCTAATAATCTATCTACAGAAGAGCAATGCTCTATTGGTAATAATTTGACAGTGTTTTGTTGTACCACTAAAAATGCAATTGGTGAAATAGAAACTCCTGCTCCACTTCCTCCACCAAATGGTAGTCTATATTGAATAGCCTCTTCTTTCTCCTTTTTAGTATACTCATTAATTGTTTCACCTTTAAACTCGCTTCCACCTGCTGCAAATCCAAATCCCACTTTAGAAATTGGAATAATAATAACATTATTCGTTGTTTCAATTGGCTCTCCTATGATAGTATTAACATCTATCATATCCTGAATACTATTCATAGCAGTAACCATAAGCCCCTCTATTGGATGTTGTTCGTTCATTTAAATCACTTCTTCCTTTCTTTATAAACATTACTAAAGTATAACTAATTTCTATGTCAATTGCATTTCTTTAAAATGCTCTCTCTTAGAACTTAGAAAATATATTACATTTATAATATGTACCATTTTTACCTGAATTATACAATTAAATTGAATTTTATATAAATTTTGATTTTGATAAATAGGCTCAATGGCATAACCATAATGTTCCTTTTTCATATTTGTTGCAAAATGTGGTAATAGAATAGATATCGTTGATGAAAGAATTGTTACCAAAAAAGCTGTAGCTACTGGACTTTCTATTCCTATTTTCATATTTAAATGAAAATTAGATACTTTAGGTCTCAGTTTTTTTATCACTTTTAAGTCTTCCCATCTAAAATCTTTTTCTAATTTCTTCAAATCTATTTTTTCTAGTTGCATTTTACTGTATGCTTTTCTTAACTTTTCGCTATTTAAATGAAAACTTATCCATTTTAATTTATTCCCTAAATAAAGAGATAGAATAATGGCATAATTTGGAGATTGCTTTTCTCCTTTTATATTAGTTAAAACTAAGTTTTGCACTTCTATATGAGAAGTAGATAATAAAATTAAAAAAAGAAATGCTAATATTATAATTAAAATCGTTAATAAAATAAAAACTAATACCATTTTATCCCCCCCTTTACCTGAAGTTATTTGGTATTAGTTTTCCCTATTTTTTTAAGTTTAATCACTTTAATTTATTTTTAAGATAAACGTTTTGCTTTTTCTACTGTAATATCCCCAAAAAGTTCTTCCTGCTGTGTTAGTACTTTACTTCTCCTAGATAACTCTAGCAACCCTGTAAATGCAGTCACCACTTCTTGTTTGTTGCATTTCTTGTTAGAAAATAGTTTATTAAACACAAAATACTTTCTATGTAATAATTCTCTAAACATTACCTTTACTTTGCTTTCTACTGTATAAGTATCTGTAATTGCAATTTTTTCAATGTTTTGAGCATTCTGATTTTGTTTTTGTTCATTGATTTCTACTAATTTCTTATATATCTGTGGTATAATTTCTTTATTATAATTGACCTCTAATTTTTGTTTTGGAAGCTTTATTTCCTCTGGAGCTTTAAAAAATCTTTGTGCATTTTCTTCCACTGCTTCTCTAAATATTTTTGTAATTTCTTTATACTTTTTATATTCAATAATTCTTCTTAACAGTTCTTCTTCAGTTAACTCTTTTTCATCTTCTTCATCATTTTTTGGTAATAGCGATTTAGATTTTAAATATAACAAGGTAGATGCCATTATTAAAAATTCACTTGCAATTTCTAAATTCATTTTTTCCATTTCATTTAAGTACTGAATATATTGCTCTGTAATTTCACTTATTTTAATTTCGCAAATATCCATTTTATTTTTATCTATCAAGTGACACAATAAATCAAGAGGACCTTCAAAGTTCTCTATCTTAATTTTATATTTATTTGTTTCTAATGTTAACACATTTTGCATTTAGTTTCATTTCCTTTTTCTATTTTAGTGCTCTCTATTCTCTACTCTTCAAAAGCCAATCGTACACTCTCTCTTGTATAACCTTTTCGATATAAAAAGTTTTCAATATCTTCTTGTTCCATTTGAGTTCGCTTTTTGATTACTATCTTTTTAGCACATTCTGCTTCATATTCCTCTAATTGCTCTCCATGTTTTGAAAAATATGTATCTATTATATCACGTTCTAGCCCTTTTGCATATAACTTATTCCTAATTTCTTTTAAGGAAAGTGTATTAATTGCTAAAAATTCATTGACTGCTCTTTGAATATAACCTTCATCATTAATATATCCATTTTCTTTTAAGTCTTCTATCACTTCATCTAATAATTCTTGACTAATGGAAGAAGAAGAGAACTTTTGCCTCACTTCTTTTTCTGTTCTCTTCTTATATACTATATATTTTAGCACTTTTGTTTTTAGATTATCCAATTCTACTAATTGATTACCATCATCTTTTACTCTTTGTTTAATTTGCGAAATCATTTCAACTTTTAATTGTTGTGCATCACTATGATTATTTTCTTGTCCACTTTTTACTTTCTGTTTCCTATCTCTTTGCATAATGTTATCAATATAAGCACGAATTTCTTCTTTAGAAGAGTTTTCATTTAACTCTCTCATTCTAATTCTACTCCTCTTTTTGTTTTTCTTACTCTTCTTCTGGTTCACTTTCTTGTTCTGGATCTACTTCTTCATCTCCAAGACTTTTTTCAAATGCTTGAGCATAATTATCTCTAATTTTTGTTTCAATTTCCTCTGCTATTTTTGGATTATCCATTAAATATGATTTTGCATTTTCTCTTCCCTGACCAATCCTATCTCCATTGTAACTAAACCATGAACCACTTTTTTCAATAATCTCTAAGTTAACTGCAATATCTAATAAATTTCCCTCTTTTGAAATTCCCTTTCCATAGATAATATCAAATTCTGCCTCTCTAAATGGGGGAGCAACTTTGTTCTTTACTACCTTTACTCTTGTGCGGTTTCCAACTACTTCTCCTTCTTGCTTAATAGCTTCAATTCTTCTAATATCTAATCTAACAGATGCATAGAACTTTAAAGCTCTTCCTCCTGGAGTAGTTTCTGGATTTCCAAACATAACACCAACTTTTTCTCTTAATTGGTTAATAAACACAATTACACATTTTGATTTATTAATAACACCTGCTAATTTTCTTAAAGCTTGTGACATTAATCTTGCTTGTAATCCAACATGACTATCTCCCATATCTCCATCAATTTCAGCCTTTGGTACTAATGCTGCAACTGAGTCTACCACAATAATATCTAATGCCCCACTTCTAACTAGTGCTTCTGCAATCTCTAGGGCTTGCTCACCTGTATCTGGTTGTGAAACAATTAAATTATCAATATCTACCCCTAAATGTTTTGCATAAACTGGATCTAAAGCATGTTCAGCATCAATAAATGCTGCTTCTCCTCCCATTTTTTGTGCTTCTGCAATTACATGTAATGCTAATGTTGTTTTACCAGAAGATTCTGGACCAAACACTTCTATAATTCTTCCTCTAGGAATTCCACCAATTCCTAATGCAATATCTAAACTTAAAGCTCCTGTTGGAATTGCTTCTACATTCATTGCTGTGAAATCACCTAGTTTCATAACAGAACCTTTTCCAAATTGTTTTTCAATTTGACCTAATGCTGCCTCTAGTGCTTTCATTTTTTCTGGATTTTCATTACTCATTTTTTTCTTCCTCCTAGTTTACTTTCCTTTTTATTATTTTTTCCTCTGTTTTTTCTTATATTAGTTTTTATTATCTTTTGTTTATTGTTATAAACGTTTGTTTGTTGTTATTATATCCTATTATTTTTATTTGTCAAGTGCTTTTTATTATTTTTCTTTTTATTCGTCTAAAGACTATGTTTATCAAACTAAATAAAATTTACTGCCTATACCACTGACTAAATTGATATAAAACACTATAATTATTAGGTGTAAATTCGCCTCTTACACTATGCCCATAAGCAGCAATTACTTGATTGCGATATAATCCTATATATGGTACTTCTTTTTGATGAAGTTCAACTATTTTTTTATAATTTTCTTTTTTTGTCTCTTCTGAAGATATACTAGCTGCCTCTTTTAATAATAAAAAAAGCTCCTGATTTTGATAATTAGATAAATTTCCTTCTCCTAAAATACTATTTAATTCTGGACTATATCCACTATAAATTCCTGTTAAAAGAATTTCATATTGATGGTTTTTTAGTATCTTTTGATACTCACTATTTGTTACTTTATTTATTGTAATTTGAATATTTATAGCTTCCAATTGCTTTTTGATTTCCTCTGCTACTTTTATTCTCTGCTTTTTATCCTTATTTACTGTTAGTATAAAATTTAAAGTCCTTGTTTGTCCATCTATCACTTTAGACCAAATTCCATATTCTAGCTTCCATCCAGATTCTTTTAGCGTCTTACTTGCCTCTTCTTGGCTATAATTTTCCTCCATTTTTAGATCTTTTATCAAGTAATTTTCATAATTTAAAGGAAAATTTGATACATATGCTTTGTTTTCCAACACTGATGAAACAATTTTTTCTTTATTTATTGCTTTTTGAATTGCTTGCCTTACTTCAACATTTTTTAATACATAGTTTTCACAGTTAAAGGCCAAATAGTCATATTCTCTTCCTTGATACTGCTTTTTCTGGTATCCCATACTTCCAATGTATTCTTCATACTTTGTACTATTTGTGCATACAAAATCAATGTTCCCTAATCGAAAGCTATTATATACTTCTCCCATGTTTTCATAAAGAGAAATCGTAATTACTTTAATGTTACTATCTTCTTTTTCTATATCATACCAATTTTCATTTTTAGTTAGCTCTATAATTTCTTTGTCCATTCTTGTAATTTTGTATTTTCCTGTCCCAAAAGGTATCTCCTTTGACTTTGTTATATCTTTTCCTTCATATTGCTTTTTGGACAAAATAGGAAATATGAGATTATATTCAAAAAATGGTACTTCTTTACTTAAATCTAAACGAATTGTATTTCTATCTATCACTTCTACTTTTTTTATGTCTTTTACATTCTCTAGATAAACAGACTTTTTATTCCTTTGAATTTCTTCAATTGTAAATTTTACATCTTCTGCTGTAAAGTCACTATTATCTTGCCATTTTACATTCTCTTTTAATTTTATGACATAGCTCTTTTCAGATATCTTTGACCATTCCTTTGCCAAAACATTTTGAGTCCTATAATCCTGTGTAATAGTTACTAATGGTTCGAAAATAAGAGGTACTATTTGCACAATATCTCTATTTTGTGTAATGTGTGGATTCATGCTATCAAATTTCGAAATACCTAATCGAAAATTCGTAATCATATTAATTTTTTCATATTTTACCTCGATGTTTCCTTGTTTGTCTTCCTGCTCTTGTATATAAAACAAATAAAAAACCACTCCTATAATTACGCCTATAATACATAAACAAAGAACTAACTTAATTTTACTTATTTTCATTATTTCTCCTTTTTGAGATTTATCCTATACTAAAGTTTCATTTTTTACAAATATAAAAGGCTCAAAAATACTATTTCATATTTCTGCGCCCCTATTATTTATATACTATTTCCTTATTAAAAATCCTTTTTTTATTTTCTGCCTTCTACCATAAGCTTAATTCCTGTTCTTTCTTCACCCTCTACTTCTACCTCTGCGAAAGCAGGTATACATACTAAGTCCACTCCTGCTGGTGCTACAAATCCTCTTGCAATTGCAATTGCCTTTACTGCTTGATTAAGAGCTCCTGCTCCGATTGCTTGCATTTCTGCTTTGTTAGATTCTTTCACCAAACCAGCAATTGCTCCTGCTACTGAGTTTGGATTTGATTTTGATGAGATTTTTAAAATTTCCATTTTTTGCCTCCTATAATTTTTATTTTTGTTTTTTGTGAACATTCATAGTTATAATATATTTATAGAATTTTGTCTAGTCATTTTTGGAAAAAAGTGGAAATTTTCATCGCATTTTTTTACATTTTATTCCATCTATCGAATAAATAGTCTAGTTACTTTCTTTGTTCGACAATCTTCGTCATTTATCTCAAAAACTACTCCATTAAAAATACAATCTCCCTCTGCTAATTTGTATCTTTCTGGAAGTGAAGTTTGAAATCTTTTCACTGATGCTTCAACCTCCATACCAATAACAGAATTTTTTGGTCCTGTCATCCCTAAATCAGTAATATACCCCATACCTTTTTGCGTTATTTCTTCATCCGCTGTCTGTACATGAGTATGTGTTCCAAAGAGTGCTGTTACTTTTCCATCTAGGCAATGCTTCATCGCAATTTTTTCGGCTGTTGCTTCTGCATGAAAATCTACAAAAATCATATCTACTTTATCAGAAATCCTCTTAATAATTTCATCTACAACCGTAAATGGATTTTCAGATAATACTCCCATATTTGTTCTTCCGATTAAATCTATTACTGCTATCTTCTTACCTTTGCACTCATATATAAAATATCCTTTTCCCTGTACTCCTTTTGAATAATTGGCTGGTCTTATCATTTTAGGATGATTAATAAATTCAAAGATATCCTTTTTAGCCCATGTATGATTCCCCATAGTTATACTATCAACATCCAATTTCAACAATTTATTAAATGTTTTAAATGTAATTCCCATTCCACTGGCTACATTCTCACTATTTACTATTACAAAATCTATTTTATACTCATCTTTTATTTGGGGTAAAACTTGTTCTAATTTCTCTAATCCATTTTCTCCTACTAAATCTCCTACTGCTAATATATTCATCTACATCATATCCTCTCTTTATCTTTTTATTATCATACTACATAATTTATAATTTATCAATTAAAATTACTATAAGTATTATGTTTTTTACTTTACATAATCATGTTATCTGTGATATAATAGATGTACCATTATGTTTTTTCCCTAGGTTTTAATGGTAAATTTGTTTAGGGAGGTGCAAGTTATGGTAAAACTTGCAGACATCATTCAGGGAGCCGGAATCAATCCGGAAAACTTTCCAAAATCTGCTCAGCAGCGCGTTACCCTGTACGATTGGAAAGGTCATGAACATCCTATGCCTGATGTACACTTTGTGGAACCTATCTTCCAAAACTCTCCTGAGTCTTTATCAAGATTTGTGTCTTACATTAAAGACTTAGAAGTGCGTTTTGAAGATCCTACGTTTTCTCCGACTATCGACTGTCGGATAACAGAAGCGACTCTTTTTGTACGCATGATCAGGCCAGATTTCCATTACGATTTCTTTAATCGGTAACCTGAATCCAAAAAACCAAAACAAAGAACCATTCCATAAGGAATGGTCCTTTGTTTTTATCATTTAGTATATCACAATAATTATTTTGCATAATCAATTACTCTGGTTTCTCTGACAACATTTACTTTAATTTGTCCTGGATATTCCATTTCATCTTCTACCTTTTTAGCAATTTCTCTTGCCATTAGAGTCATCTTATTATCATCTACCTTTTCAGGTTTTACAATAATTCTAATTTCTCTACCAGCTTGAATTGCAAAGGATTTATCTACCCCTTCAAAAGAGTCAGCAATATTTTCTAATTGCTCTAATCTCTTAATATATGCTTCTAACGTTTCTCTTCTTGCACCTGGTCTTGAAGCTGAAATTGCATCAGCTGCTTGAATTAAAACAGCCTCAATTGTTTTTGGTTCAACATCTCCATGATGAGCTTGTACACAATTGATAACATTTTCATTCTCTTTAAATTTCTTTAATACTTCAACACCTAATTCAACGTGTGTTCCTTCCATATCGTGATCTAAAGCTTTACCTATATCATGTAACAAGCCTGCTCTTCTAGCTAATGTTGGATCTAGCCCCAATTCTTCTGCCATAATTCTAGCTAAATTTGAAACTTCAATAGAATGGTTTAATACATTTTGTCCATAACTGGTTCTATATTTTAATTTACCAATTAATAGTGTCAACTCTGGTGGTAAGCTTACTACACCTGTTTCTAATATTGCTCTTTCTCCTTCTTCTTTGATAATTTGGTTCACTTCTTCTTTTGCCTTTTCTACTAATTCCTCAATTTTAGCTGGATGAATTCTTCCATCCTCAATTAATTTTTCAAGAGCAATTCTAGCAACTTCTCTTCTTAGTGGATCAAAGCCAGAAATAACAACTGCTTCTGGAGTATCATCAATAATTAAATCAATACCTGTTAATGTTTCTAAAGTTTTAATATTTCTACCTTCTCTACCAATAATTCTTCCTTTCATGTCATCATTTGGAAGAGCTACAATAGATACAGTTGTTTCAGAAGTATGGTCTGCTGCACATTTTTGAATAGCATATCCAATTACTTCTTTTGCTGTCTTATCTGCTGTCTCTTTTACTTGAGTTTCCATATTCCTAATCAAATTCGCTTTTTCAGCAGTTAATTGATTTTCCATTTCTGATAATAGTTGATTTTTTGCATCTTCTTTTGATAATCCAGAAATTTTTTGTAATTCTTCCATTTGCTTATTTAGAACATCTTCTATTTCACTTCTCTTGTCATCAATCTCTTGATGTTTTCTTTCTAAATCTTTCTCTTTTTTCTCCATGTTGTCCAATTTTCTTTCTAGATTTTCTTCCTTCTGAATTAATCTTCTTTCTTGACTTTGTACTTCGCCTCTTCTTTCCCTAATTTCTTGGTCTAAATCTTTTCTGGCACTCATAATTTCTTCTTTTGCTTTAAATATTTCCTCTTTTTTCTTATTCTCTGCTTCTATGTTTGCCATTTCAAGTATTTTCTTTGCTTCCTTTTCTGCACTTTCCATTTTAGACTCAGCAATTTTCTTTCTTGTATACATTCCTACAAAAGTAAAAATCACTGCTGAAATTAGAAAAACGGCGATGTTGATTACGATATCCATAATCTACTACACCTCTTTCTTATTTAATTTTCAATGTACTAAATATATATCACTAATGTGTTTTAAGTTCTGGTAAATACTGTATTTCTTATACTTTATAAAACTTAAATTAATTTGTTTATTAGAATATATTTACTTACCCTTTTATTTTATCCCGATTATTGTAAACTGTCAAGGGTTTTCATAAGAAAAGTAAAGGATTTCTTTTTTACAAAATTTTTTCGACTTTATTCTCATTTTATATTGAAATTATTTTTGTTTTGGGGTAAGATTATATCAAAGTTTTAAATGGGTACAATAGAAAAACAAACGGAGGATAAAATGCCAAGAACAACCAAAGATGAAGAAGTAAAAAAAGTAACAAGTAAAAAAGTAAAAAAATCTGCTAATATAGAAGTAGAAGAAAAATCTACTTCTATTAAAAAAGCTTCTAAACCATCCAAAAAATCTACTTCCAGTAAAGTAACTACTAAAAAGAGTTCTTCATCTGAAGTTTCTAAAAAAACGACCGCTAAGAAACCTGCTAAAAAAGCATCCTCTACCAAATCTACCACTAAAAAATCAGCAACAAAAAATTCTACTGTTAAATCAACTACTAAGAGGACCTCTTCTAAAGTTTCTACTGCAAAAAAAACTTCTACTAAAAAAGCTACAACCAAGAAAACTTCTACTAAAAGAACCTCTACCAAAAAAGTACCTTCTGTTATGACTATGGAGTATTATGATTTACCAGTTGCTTATAATAGAACTATTATAAAGATACTAGCTCAAACACCATCTAGTCTATTCGTTTATTGGGAAATTTCAGAAGATGACCGTTTAAAATTACAAGATCAATATGGACAACAATTCTTTCAAAATACAAAACCACATTTAATTATTACAAATGAAACCATGAACTATTCTTTTGAAGTTGAAATTAGCGATTATGCAAATAGTTGGTATATTCATATTAATGACAGTGATTGTAAGTATTCTATTAAGCTAATTAGAAGACCTATTAATGATAATATATCTATTCCAATTTCATTTATAGACATTATTTCTTCTAACGAAATTTTAACGCCAAATGACCACATTTTATTTGATAGACTTGGTAAAACTGTTTTCTTTAGAAATATAAAAGATAATCATATTATAGAAAAAGACATTTCATCTCTTTCTTTTATTAGCAATATTGGAAGAGTTTATAATATTTATGATCTATATAAAGAAATTTATAAAAATGAATTGAATGGAGATGAATTAGGTGTTACTCTTTCTTCTTCTGGCTTCAGTTCTACATTTAAATAAAAGACTAAATTTATAGTTCTAGTCAAATTTATTTGACTAGAACTAAAAAAAGGAGAACAATAATGGCAAATAAAAAAGGTTATGTAAGTTTTGTCTTACACGCACATTTACCTTTTATCCATCATCCTGAAAGTGATGATTACTTAGAGGAAGAATGGTTATTTGAAGCTATTTCAGAAACCTATATTCCTCTCCTTATAAACTTTCAAAAATTAGAGGAGGAAAAAGTTGACTTTCGCATTACAATGTCAATGACGCCCCCTCTTTTAAATATGCTTGATAATAAACTATTACAAGAAAAATATATTAAATACTTAACTACACATATAGAGCTTGCTAAAAAGGAAATTGTAAGAACAAAAGAAAATGTTAAAGAAAATGAACTTGCTCATTATTATTTTAATCGTTATTCTAATGACCTTCATTTATTTAAAGATGTTTACTCTTGCAATTTAATTTATGCTTTTAAACATTTTCAAGATATTGGTGTATTAGAAATTATCACTTGTGGTGCTACTCATGGATACTTTCCTATTTTATATGTAAATGAAAAAACGATAAGAGCTCAAATTGCAATAGGTGTACAAACTTATGAAAAATATTTTGGTAAGAAACCACGTGGAATTTGGCTTCCTGAATGTGGCTATGTTCCTGAATCTGACAAATATTTAAAAGAGTTTGGTATTCAATATATTATTACAGAATCTCACGGAATTTTATATGCAAATCCTACTCCTATTTATGGTACATTTGCTCCAATCGTTTCTCCTGAAGGCATTATTGCTTTTGGACGTGACATTGAATCTTCTAGACAAGTTTGGAGTTCAATCAATGGTTATCCTGGAGACGTCAATTATCGTGAGTTTTACCGTGACATTGGATATGATGCTCCTTATGACTATATTAAGCCATACATTGCTTGTAATGGAGTTCGTGTAAATACTGGTATTAAATATTATCGTATTACTGGCAAAAACTGTCCTAAAGATTATTACAATGTACAATGGGCACAAGATACTATTAATAAACAGACTGGGCATTTCTTCGATAGTAGAATTTCACAAATTAATAATTTAGCACCTTTAACTACTAATCCTCCTATCATCCTTTGTCCTTATGATGCTGAACTTTTTGGACATTGGTGGTATGAAGGTCCTGATTGGCTATATACTTTATTTAAAAAAGTCTACTATGATAACTGTAATTTCAGTCTAATTACCCCTAGTGAGTATATTGATAAATATCCTATGATGCAAATTTCTACTCCTTGCCGCTCTAGTTGGGGTGCAAATGGTTATAGTGAAGTGTGGCTAAATCAAACTAATGACTATGCACATAAACACCTTCATGAAACTGGTGATAGAATGGTTCAATTAGCCCAAAGATTTAATAATTTAGAAAGCGAAACTCCTGAAACACCAAAATTGAAAAAAGAAAAAGCAATTAAAATTCGTGCTTTAAATCAATGTGCTAGAGAATTGTTACTTCTTCAAAGTAGTGATTGGCTCTTTATCATTACAAATGGAACTATGGTTGATTATGCTAAAAAGAGAATTAAAGATCATGTTGGAAGATTTACTAGACTTTATCATGCTTTAATGGACAATAAATTAGATAAAGAATTCATTGCATTTCTAGAAGACATTGAAGAAAAAGATTGTATCTTTCCTGAAATTGATTATAAAATATATTGTTAGTAAAAAAGGATAGCTCTTATTTCCAACTTTTAAAAGTTAAAAATGAGAACTATCTCTTTTCTTATCATTTATTTAATTTTATATTAGTCTCTTTTTCTTCATTATATCTATCCACAAAATATAAAGGCCTATGTTTAGTCTCATTAAATGCTCGTCCTAAATATTCTCCAATTACGCCTAAGAAAATAAGCTGTATACCTCCTAAGAATAAAATTACTACCATAGTTGATGCATATCCTGGCACATCTATTCCTGTTATAATCGTTTTAATGATTATAAATAACATATAGATAAATCCTACTAATGATACAAAAATTCCTATAATAGTAGCCCATCTCAATGGAGATGTTGTAAATGATGTAATTCCATCAATAGACAAATTAATTAATTTTCCATAATTCCATTTAGTTTGTCCTGCCGCTCTTGGATCTCTATCATATAAAATTTCTTTCTTATTATATCCTATCCAACTAAATAAACCTTTTGTATAACGTTGTGATTCTCTAATTGCTTTTAGTGCTTCCACACAACGTCTATCTAATAATCGAAAGTCTCCTGTATCTTTTTGAATTTCAATTCTAGTAAATGCTTGTAGTACTTTATAATACATTTTAGAAGTAAACTTCTTTAACCAAGTCTCACCATCTCTTGATTTTCTTTTTGCATAAATATCATCATAACCCTCTTCCCAATATTTTAACATTTCTGGTATTAGTTCTGGTGGATCTTGTAAGTCAGCATCAATAATAACTACGCAATCTCCTTTGCAGTAATCTAATCCAGCTATCATTGCTGTTTCTTTTCCATAGTTTCTGGACAAATTTAAATAGCAAATTCTTTTATCTTTCCCCCTTAACTCTTGCATAATTTGAAAGGATTTATCTTTACTTCCATCATTTACTAACAATACTTCAAAATTATATTCATTATTTTCATCCATTAATTTTTTTAGTCTATCATATAACATATTTAGAACTTCTTCTTCATTATATGCTGGCACTAATATGGTAACTAATTTTTTCTTTTCTTCGTCCATATTTTCCTCCAATACTAGTTTTTATGCTATACTTATATCATATTTTTTTGATTTTGGCAAATAGGTAATCTAAAAAAGCAAATCAAGATCTTTTATCTCAATTTGCTTTTTATTTTACTTTTTACATATCTTCTTCATCATTTTCTTCTAAATCTTCATTGTCTTCTATTTCTTGTTTTGGCATTTCTTCAGTTTCATTTTCTATTTCACTACAATCATGCCCACAGCCTGAACAGTTATGTGTACATTCTTCATCTTCATCACCATTCCAGTCTAATTCTATCATATTATGACATTCTGGACATTCTACCTCTGTATTTACATCACTTTTTATGTCTGTTACAAATTCATGGTTACAATATGGACAAATAATTTCAAACTCGTAAGCTTCTTCCTCTTCGTAAATATCACTTTCAATTCCATCTACTGCTTTTTGAATTTTGGCCATTCTACCATCAATTTCTTTTTGTTGCTCTTCTACTTCTTTAATTCTTAAATCTGTTAAGTATGTTAAACGGTCAATGACATCCATAAACATCATTGAAAGTTCTTGGAATTTACCGATTACAAACTCCTTATCATTTTCATCTTTGATATTAGCTTGTAAATCTTTCATAATTTGTTGATAACGATTGCTTAATTCTGACATCTATTTTCTTCCTTCCAAATTAAACTCTTTCCATATACTCCCCAGTTCTAGTATCAATACGAATTACATCTCCAATATTTATAAACATTGGAACTGAAATTTCATAACCATTTTCTAATGTAGCAGGTTTTCCTGAAGTAGTTGTTGTATTACCAGCAAATCCTGGTTCTGTATATGTAACTTCTAACTCAACAAACATTGGTGGTTCTACTGAGAATACATTTCCCTTATAGGAAAGAATTTTTACATTCATATTCTCTTTTAAAAATTTTAAACTATCACCAAGTTGATCTTTATTTAAAGGTAATTGTTCATATGTTTCATTATCCATAAAGTAATAAATTCCACCATCTTCATATAAATATTGCATTTCTTTCTTTTCAATTTCTGCTGCTGGATATTTGTCAGATGGATTAAAAGTTTTTTCTAAAACTGCTCCTGTAATAACATTTCTAATTTTTGTTCTTACAAATGCTGAGCCCTTTCCTGGTTTTACGTGTTGGAATTCTACTACTTTGAATACATTTCCTTCCATTTCAAATGTTGTTCCATTTCTAAAATCTCCTGCCATATATACTTCTGCCATAATATTTTCCCCTTTCAAACTTGTTTATTTTCTTAAAATCTTTACTATTATACACTATTTCTACTGAAAAATCAACATTCTTATTTAATAATTAATATTGTTAATTTCCTACTATAATATAATTCTTATCCGATTTTGTTAAATTTATACAACCAGTTTTTGTAATTAATACTGTATCTTCTATTCTTACACCGAATTCTCCTGCTAAATAAATCCCTGGTTCGTTTGTTACTACCATATTTGCTTTTAAACTATTATCATTTTTTCCACTAATATATGGTGTTTCATGAATATCTAGTCCTACTCCATGACCTAAACTATGTACTAAATTATGTCCATATAGTTTGAAATCATTTTCTACTATTCTAGATAAATTTCTAATGTTAGCTCCTTCTTTCATGTCTTCTAAAGTTTGTAATTGATCTTTTAACACTAAATCATAAATTGGTTTCATTCTATCTGGTACATAGCCTGCAAATATAGTTCTTGTCATATCTGAACAATACCCTTGATATTTACATCCAAAATCTATTGTAATTGGATCTCCTTTTTCAATTGTTTTTTCAGTTGCTACTGCATGTGGTTTAGATGAATTCCTGCCAGATGCCACAATGATTTCAAAAGCAAGCCCATCTGCTCCATTTCTTAAAAAATAATTTTCTATTTCATAAGCAATTTCTTTTTCTGTCATTCCTATTTTAATAAAATCTTGTAAATGTTTAAAACATGCATCTGTTATTTCACAAGCTTTCTGAATTTTTGATATTTCTTCTTCATCTTTGATCATTCTCTGCTTTTCTATCATGTTTTCTGTTTCTTCAAAATTATTTACCTTATATTTTTGCATATAATTTTTGTATTGAGCGTAGGTAATATAATTTTCTTCAAATCCAACATTCTCACAAAAAGAGAAAAAATTCTCATAATCATAAGCACTAATGTCTATAAAGTTAGAAACAATAATCTCATCATCCACTGTCACAGTAGAATGTACTTCTTCTAAATATCTGCTATCTGTAATGTAGTGATTTTCTTTTCGCGTAATTAATAATACCCCTTCTGCATTAATCCCTGTTAAATATCTAATGTTGACTGGGTTAGAAATAATCATTCCTTGCATATCTAGTCCACGCATTTTTTCTCTTAGCCATTTAATTTTTTCATTCATCAAAAATCACCACCTAAATTTTACCCTTGGTACATTCCCAATGTAAATATTTTTAATAAAATTGTTAATAATAAATCATATGGCGTAAAAATAACAATAAATGTTGCTATTACAATAAATGGTCCAAAAGGTATATAATCATTTTTTCTTTTGATAATTAAAATTGGTATACTAATAATAGCAGCTAATAAAAAGGAAAGAACAGAAACAATAATAATATTTACCCAGCCTATCATTAACCCTAATGCTGCCATTAATTTCACATCACCAAATCCCATTGCTTCTTTTCCTGCAATTAGACCGCCTACTGCTGTAATAATAAAAAATATTCCTCCTCCTACTGCCATTCCTAAAACACTATTAGTAATAGTAGTAATTCCTGTTCCAATATTCATAATAACATTTAAAAAAGTAAATAACAAACCGGTTTCAAAAATAGTTAGTGTTAAACGATTGGGAATAATTTGTAATTTTAAGTCAATGCAAAATGCAGATAAAAGCATTGGTATTAATAATGCATATTTAAAAAAATCTAAACTAATATTGAAAGTGTATAATAAACCTAAATACATCCCTGCAGTAATTATCATTAATAAATAGTTTAGTTTAAAATGCCTCATATATTCAGTAAAAAATTCTTTGCTTAATATTTTCTTGTACTCTGGTAAACGCTTATTGCACCAGTCCATAAACTGCCCTACCAATAGCCCTACTACTCCTACCAAAACATAAATTAAAATATGAATATCATTTATGTACATTTTTACTCCTTATATATTTCTCAATTATTTTATTTTCAATTGGTCTTTTTACTTTTGTAATCCAAATATCTTTTTCAGCAATTGGTTTTACTAAAATTGGAAACATTTTACTTCTATTTGCCCCTATAATATCAGTCATAATTTGATCCCCAACTACTCCAATTTGTTCATTATTTAATTTTAATATCTCCTTTGCCCTGTTAAATCCACTTTTTAGTGGCTTTTTAGCAAAATAGATATATGGGATTTCTAGCTTTTTTGCTACCTGTTCTACTTTATCTTTATGATTAGAATTTGATACAATGCATAAAGAAATATTTTGCTGTTTTAAATTATCTACCCATTCTTTTATTCCATATGGCATATTTTTTTCTATATCAATTAGTGTATTATCTACATCTAAAATAAGTCCTTTTAAATGATACTGTTCTAAGATTTCTATACTAATCTCCTTGACACTATTTAAATACAGTTTTGGATATAAAATCATATAGCCTCCATCTTAGACAATTTTTCTTTTATAATCTTATCAATATGATGTGTTTTTGTCAATGGTCATTTCTGATATTCTGTTTTATCTTTCTCCCAAGAGTTTGGTTCATAAACAGTTCCTACAAACCACACTTCTTTTGTATTTTTATCTCTTACTACATATAAAAATGGTTTATCAATTACAATTTCTTCTGGTTTATCTTTTCCTTCTATTGACATAGTGTCTTTAGCAAGTAACACTGTAACCGCTGCTGCTTTTATCCCTTTTTCTGTAAATTGTATATCTGATTTGTGTAATGCATTACCTATATAAAGTCTTAATTCTGTATCAACCATTTTAGATAAATTTGCTAAATCTGCGTCAAAAACATCTGTCATCCCCAATTTTTTTAGATCTTCTTTTAATTTTAAATCATAGTTATATGCAAATTTTGGTATTTTAATTCTAACTCCTGATTTTGTTTCTGATGCTTTAGTAGACTTATCTACCATCTTTTGAATATCTTTTATATTAACTTTATTAACATATTCTGATAATTGGTTATTATTTGGCATAACTGCTATAAATTCTAGTTGTATATCATCATATTGTCTCAAGTCCATTGTAAGGGCAGTAACATTTTTATCTTTATAGTAACTAACTGCATCAGTGTATACCTTTTTACTCATTGTAGTAGCTTGCATAGTTCTGTTATCTGCTAAATAAAAATCATCTCCCCAAGTATCAATTTGATTAAATTGCGATCTCCATTCCATATCAATTGCTAAAGCATTAATTAACAGTATTTTTGTGTATGGATCTTGTACTGATTCATCTTTTATCATCTCTTTAACAATTCCTAAAGTTTTTTGTTCTATCCATTTATTCATTTTCTTCGCATTTTTAAAAGAATCATATTGAAGCTCTGCCTGATATTTTTGAACTAATGTATTTTTATAGTCTTCTTTTACATATTTTTTATAATTATCTTTAATGTAAATACTATTTGCTAATGATAGTACTTTATCTTTATTATCATATTTTGTTAGGGTTGCATTTCCTAACAATTTTTCTATTTGCACCTTTGTGTTTCCATCTGCACCTTCATTTAGCATACTTAATGCATACTTAATGCATATTTAATTGATAATGGACTATATATCATATTTTTCTTTTCATTCTCTAATTTTAGAAAATTCATTGTTATATCTGATTTATCTATTATTTCATTTTCTACTATCCCTTCTGGATTTATAATTTGCGTATTATCATTTGTAGTGTTTTGTACCATGTTATTTGTATCATTAGTGAATCTATTTTTGAATATAATAGTTGCTGCAAAAGCTATTGAAACCAAAACCATTATGATAATAATTGTACTTAATTTTACCTTCTTTTCCTCTTTCATTCTCAAGCATTCCTTTCTTCTTTTGTTATTTATTTTACTATATCTTATCAATGATAAAAAAATTTTGCAAGATTAATTCTTATTTTATATAAACAAAAACAAGGTGGAATCCCACCTCGTTTTTCTCGTTCTTCTTTCAGGCCTATATAAGTTACAATTACTTACAAAATCTATGTCTTCCAATTGTTACTGTCATAGGCCTTGACCAAATCCATTTATTTGTTGCAGTACTTGGATTAAAATAGTAAACTGCACCATAAGATGGATCCCAACCATTTAATGCATCTTGTGCTGCTTTTCTAGCAGTACTATCTGGGGTTAAATTAATTTGCCCATCTGCTACCACATCAAATGCACCTCTTTGATAAATCACTCCTGATACAGAATTGGGAAAAGAGCTACTTCTTACACGATTTAGTACAACTGCTGCAACTGCAACTTGTCCAGTATATGGCTCTCCTCTCGCTTCTCCATACACTAGCCTTGCTAATAAATTTAAATCATTTGATGTAGTTGCACCTGAACTAGAGCTATTACTAGAATTCATAATTCCCATAGCCTTTAAAGTATTTTTCCCTGCTATACCATCTACTGCCAAACCATTCTTGGATTGAAACCATCTTACTGCAGCCTGTGTTTGGCTACCGTAAATTCCATCTATATTTCCTTTATAATAGCCCCATCTTTTTAGCTTTGTTTGAATTTGTCTTACCTCGTCTCCTCTAGAACCATATTTTGATAAAGCTTCTGTTTGACTATTTCTAACAAATATATGATAAGAAAAGAATAAACTAAAAGCTAATGTTACAATAACCATTGCCCATATTCTTCTTTTATTTTTCATTACCTTTTTAAACATAAAAATACACCACTTTCTGTTAAAATTGTATATCTCTATTTTAACCAGAATTGGTGTATTTATTCAAATTTAAAAAATACCGATAATATTTCCATTTTCATCTAAATCAATTTTTTCAGCAGCTGGTATTTTTGGAAGTCCTGGCATAGTCATAATCTTACCTGTTAATACCACAATAAATTCTGCACCTGCTCTTAATACCACATCTTGTACATGAATATAAAATGGTTCTTTACACTCTAAATTCTTTGGATCATCTGAAAAAGAATATTGTGTTTTAGCAATACATACTGGTAGATTTCCATATCCTAATTCTTTCATTTCTTGAATATGTTTTTTTGCTTCTTCTGTATATTCAACATCTTGTGCTCCATATATTTTTTGTGCTACTGCTTTAATTTTATTTTCTATACTTTCTTGTAATGCATAAACAAATTCAAAGTTTTCCTTCTTTTCTACTAAACTTACTATTTGTTCTGCTAAGTCAGTAGCTCCTTCTCCACCTTTTTCCCAACTTTCTACTAAACTTAATTCTATTCCTTTTTCTTGCAATTTGTTTTGTAAAAATTCTATTTCTGCCTTTGTATCTTGTGTATATTTATTAATAGCTACTACTACATTTAGTCCATAACAATTTTTTAGATTGTCAACATGTCTTTCCAAGTTCTCAAAACCTTTTTCTAAATACTCTAAACTCTCTTGATTTAATTCTTCCTTTGGCATTCCTCCATGATATTTTAAAGCTTTCATAGTCGCTACACAAACAACCGCATCTGGTTTTAAATCTGCTTTTCTGCATTTAATATCTAAAAATTTCTCTGCTCCTAAGTCAGCTCCAAAACCAGCTTCTGTAATCACATAATCCCCTAATTTCAATGCTAACTTTGTAGCAATCACACTATTACATCCATGAGCAATATTTGCAAACGGTCCACCATGAACAATCGCTGGCGTCTTTTCTAAGGTTTGTACTAGATTAGGATTCATTGCATCTTTTAACAAAACAGTCATACTACCTTCTGCTTTCAAATCTCTTGCTGTAATTGGCTTATTATCTTTTGTATAACCAACAATAATATTTGCTATTCTTCTCTTTAAATCTTCTATGTCTGTTGCTAAACAAAAAATCGCCATAATTTCAGAAGCAACAGAAATATCAAACCCATCCATTCTTGGCACAATATTCTTTTCTTCTGACAATCCTGTATCTACTTTTCTTAATTGTCTGTCATTTAAGTCTACGCACCTCTTCCATACTACTCTATCAAAACCTAATTCATTACCAAAATAAATATGATTATCTATCATAGCTGAAAGTAAATTATTTGCTGAAGTAATTGCGTGAATATCTCCTGTAAAATGTAAGTTGATATCCTCCATTGGTGCAATTTGGCTATGCCCACCACCTGTTGCTCCACCTTTAATTCCAAATACTGGTCCTAATGAAGGCTCTCTTAAAGCAAGAACTGCCTTTTTTCCAATTTTCCTTAATCCATCTGCTAACCCTATTGCCATAGTTGTTTTTCCCTCTCCTAAAGGAGTGGGATTAATCGCAGTTACTAAAATTAATTTTCCATCTTTTTTATTTTCTAATCTTTTATATACCTTTGGAGAAATCTTTGCTTTGTACTTTCCATATTGCTCTAATTCTTCTTCCTGAATTTCTAGATCTTGTGCTATTTTTGAAATTCGTTCTAATTTCGTATTTCTTGCAATTTCTACATCTTCCATTTAAAGTTCCTCCTTATTTTTCTATTATTTAATACTTAAGTATCTAATGAAATAATAGTATTAAATTATTATCCCTACAGCTAGTCCTATAACTGCTCCTACAATTACTTGTACTGGTGTGTGTCCCAAAACTTCCACTAGTTTTTCAGAAACTTCTACTCCACTTAATCCAGGAGTTTCTACTATCTTATTTAATAACTTCGCCTGTTTTCCTGCAGCTCTTCTTACTCCTGCAGCATCATACATAACTATAAATGCAAAAATGAGAGATACACCAAACAAAGGAGAAGCTATTCCTTCTGCCTTTGCTATCATAGTAGTTAAGGATACTACTACTGCTGAGTGAGAACTAGGCATTCCTCCTGCTTGCATAAGTCTTTTGAAATTAAATCTTTTTTCTTTTATAATATCATAGAAAAATTTAAATAATTGTATTCCAAGCCATACTAAAAAAGGCACAATGATATATCTGTATTCTCTAATAAAAGTCATAATCCCCTGCATTTTCTTCTATTCCTCTTCCTGTATAAAATTTTCTTCTTTAATTGTATCTCCGTTTTTTAATAAAACTGTAATTCTTTTTTCTGCATTTTCTAATAATTCACTACATTGTTTTGATAATTTCATTCCTTCTTCAAATTTGTTAACAGATTCATCTAAATTCAAATTTCCTTTTTCTAATTCTTCTGCCACTATTTCTAATTGTTGCATTGCCTCTTCAAAAGGTATCTCTTTTTTTCCCATCTTCTTTCCTCCTGTTTATTGCTCTTCCACTACTCCAGTAACTGTATCTACTACGTAACGTCGAATTACCTTTGTTGTTTTACTATCATTGATAGAAATAATATATTTACCATCACTTTGAATGCTTTCATTGTTAAAAGATACACCCTCTAGATTGCCCCATTTTTTCTTCCATTCTGATTTAGCAAATTCTAAAGCCTTCTTTTCCCCTGGTGTTATTTGATTTTCTATATCTTTATTATCATTTGAAGTATTCGTTCCACTAGCAGTTTGTGTATTATTTACTTGTGTATTTGCTTTTTCTGTATTCTTTTCTTCATTTTCTATATTATTTTCATCAAAAATATCATTAATAAAGTTTTCTAAACCACTATTGGCATCATCCAAAATATCATTTTTAGATGTATTAGCATCTATTGGTTCTGTTTTAAAATGACTATATACTGCTACTGCTATTCCTATAATTAATAATGCTATGATTGCTAACATAAAAATATTTTTACTAGATTTGTTCATTTTCATGATCAATATCAACTTTTCGCAAATTGACATTTCTCCTTTCTTTCCTTTTCTTAGTTCTTTCTCTATTCCTCTATAATTTTAGCTCTTGTTTCTCCATCTTGCATACGAATAGAAATTTCGTCTTCTGCTTTTAATTCTGTTACATTCTTTACTCTAATTCCTTGCTTATATACAATTCCATATCCTCTTGCTAAAGTTTTTAATGGGCTTAAAGTATCTAACTGCATGACTAATTTTTGAAAATTCGATTTCTCTATTTGTAATTTTTGTAAAATACTATGTTCCATTGCTTTCATTTTCATATCTAACACCATATATTGTTCATTTACCTTCTGCAATGGCTGCGTAAATACTCTACTTTTCATGCATTTCTCATAACGTAATCTCATAAATTGTACTTTTCGAATCAAAGCTTGTTTGAAACGATTTTCATATCCTTGTATTTTTAATTTTACTTCTTCTATGTCTGGTACTGCTAGTTCTGCTGCTGCAGATGGTGTTGGTGCTCTTAAATCTGCTACAAAATCTGAAATGGTAAAATCTGTTTCATGTCCTACTGCTGAAATAACTGGCAACTCTGAATTGTAAATTGCTCTTGCAACAATTTCCTCATTAAATGGCCACAAGTCTTCTAAAGAACCTCCTCCTCTAGCAACAATCAATACATCAGCCAGTTTTTGTTCATTCATAAACTCAATGCCTTTGGCTATTTTCTCGGCTGCCCCTTCTCCTTGCACAGGTACAGGAAATAGTTTTATTACTACATTAGGATTTCTCCTTGTAGAAACATTAATAATATCGCGAATAACAGCTCCTGTATTTGAAGTTAAAACTCCAATTACTTTTGGATAAGTAGGTATCTTCTTTTTATGTGATTCATCAAAAAGCCCCTCTTTTTCTAATTTCTGTTTTAGTTCTTCATAAGCTGCTCTTAAATCTCCCACCATTCCTAAAGGTTTCATTGCCTTAGCATATAGCTGGTAAGTTCCATCTCTTTCAAAAACAGAAACACTACCTAAAATCATTACTTTCATTCCATCTTTTGGTTCAAACTCCAAATGACCTGTATAAGTTTTAAACATAATACATTTGATTAAAGAGTTTTCATCTTTTAAGGTAAAGTATAAGTGACCTGTATAATGATGTTTATAGTTAGAAATTTCACCTTCTACCAAAACATTTGCAAAATACTCATCTTCTTCAAACTTGCCTTTTATATATTTATTTAATTCTGTTACACTAATTGGATTATAAATCATATGCTCCTCTAATTGTCGCACTTGGGGACGTTAGTTTGTGCGACATAAAAATGAAAATGTCGTACTGCGGGACACATGTCGCACAAACTAACGTCCCCAAGTGCGACACGAAGCTTTATAGTCCTTGCTGCTTAATAATATTAGCTAAAATTCCATTGATAAAAGAAGGTGAACTATCTTCTCCATATTTTTTGGCTAATTCAACTACTTCATTTACCACAACTTTATATGGTAATTTACCATATACCATTTCATATATGCCTAATTTTAATAATGCTAAATTTACTTTAGAAATTCTGCCAATATCCCATTTTTCCTTTAAATTCTGAGAAATCATTTTCTTAATTTCTTCTTCTTGAAGGGTAATTCCATCAATAGTTTGTCTAATATACTCTACTACATTTTCTTCTGTAATTTGATTTTCTTGTAGAAACATTTGAATTTGTTCTTCATATTCTTCTTTTTCTGCTTTTTGAATTTCTAAACTGTATAATAGTTCAAATGCTAAATTTCTTCCTTCTGATCTAGTCATTTTTATTCCCCTTCTTATAGTTTGTCAATAAAATTCTTGGTTTTTTCTTTCACTGCTTCTTTGTTACGTTGTACATATCCTCCTAGCCAAATACATGCAATAACAAGTGCTATGGCTAAAATAATTTTATAAAAATTGGTAAATACAATTAAAATTGCTAAAAATATTCCCATGATTAAGCCAAAAAAGGCTCCTCCATATTTGTTCCAAAATGTTGTAAAACCATCCATTCTATGGCCTCCTTTATTCTTGAACTTCATTTTTTACTGGTTCAATGTCTTTTACTTTAATATTTACTTCTTTTACTTCTAAATCTGATGTTTTCTTAATGGTTGTTTTAATTTTTGTTTGTAAATTGGTAGATAATTCTTTAATAATTGCATTTTCTTTTACACTTAAATTAACAAATACAATTACATTGTTTTCTTTATCTAATTCTACTCTAGTTGTAATGTTTTCAGCACTATCAAAACCTTTTACTACACCACTTACTAAATTTTCTAAAGTATCTTTGGTAATTAAAAGCTTTCCATCTGAATTTTCTAATAAAATACCATTTTTATAATCTACTTCTTGTTTAGAAGTAGAATCAAAAAAGATACATTTAATGGCTAATAAAATAAGTATCATGCTTACTACAAGTAATATGTTAGATGAAACTTGTCCATGTACTCCTGCTTCTACAAAATTATATACTAAATCTGTATCAAGCCATCCAAAAATCATGAGGCAAGTGATAATAGCTAGTATTAATACTAATGTAGAAAATAGTGCTAATCCTATTTTATCTAATAACTTCATATTGTTTCCTCCATTTGCTTTTTCATAAATAGAAATTCATGGGCACAAGAAACTACTCGTGCCCTTTTCTCTAGTTATTATTTGAATTATTATTGTTCTCCATATTTTGTGTGCTAACACCTTGAACATGAACATTTACTTCTACTACTTTTAGTCCAGTCATATTTTCTACTGCTACTTTTACTTTGTTTTGAATCTCAAAAGCTACATCTGGAATTCTTGTGCCATATTCTACAATAATATTAACATCAATTCTTGTTTCTTTTTCTCCTGATTCTACTTTAATTCCTTTTGATAAATTTTTCTTTCCACTAAGTACTTCTGAAATGCCTCCTGCAAACCCACCTGACATTTCTGCAACTCCTGATACTTCTGCTACTGCTACTCCTGCAATAACAGCAATTACATCATCTGCAATTCTTATATTTGTATTGTTTTCTAAAGCAACTTCTCCATTATTTTCTTGTACTACTTCCTTATTTTCTTCTTCCATAAAAGAGCCTCCTTTTTTATAGAACTTTCTTAAGTTCTTCTTTTATTTTTAATATGTTATAAGTATATCAATTCTACTGCACTTTTACAACTGTTTTTTTAATTTTTCTTTTTATTCAAAAAAATTCCTAATGACATAAGCTTTTAAGCTGTATCACTAGGATTTATTTTTATCCAAGAACTGTTCCTGCCATAATTCTAGTTCCTCTTAAAAATTCTGTTACTTTCATCCTTTTAGCATTTTCTCCTTGTATCTCTAATATCTGCAAAATTCCTTCTTTTGCTTTAATATATAGACCTTGCTTCTCATCTGCTAGTAAAACTGTTCCTGATATAATCTCATCTAATTTATAATCATATTCTTGCATTTCTACATATACTTGTAAAAATTCTGAATTGGTTAAAGGCTTTACCTTCCAAAACTTTAATTTTTTTCCCTCTAAAAAAGTATAACTTCCCATAATTGGATTTAGCCCTCTTACCAAATTGTGAATTTGTTTAACAGTTTGATTTTCCCAATCTATTTGTGCCATTTCCTTTTTTAACATAGGTGCTATACTAAAATTTTCTCCTTGTGGCTTTCTTGGAGCAGTTCCTTCTTCTATTTGTTTTAAAGTTTTTACTAATAATGTTCCTCCAATTTTACTTAATCTATTCCAAAGTTCACCTGTTGTTTCCTCTTCTCCTATGTCAACTTCTTGCTTTAAAATCATATCCCCAGTATCCATTCCTGCATTCATATACATTGTAGTAATACCAGTTGTCTTATCCCCATTTAATACTGCCCATTGGATTGGAGCAGCTCCTCTATATTGTGGTAAAAGAGACCCATGTACATTAATACAACCCAATCTTGGAATATCTAATAATTCTTGTGGTAATATTTTCCCATAAGCAACTACACAAATAACATCTGGATTTAATTTCTTGATTTCTTCTATAAACTCAGGATTATTTCTTACTTTTTCTGGTTGATAAATTGGAATTTTCTCTTCTAAAGCATATTGCTTAACAGGCGAAGCTACTAATTTCATTCCTCGCCCTTGTGGCTTATCTGGATTGGTTACCACTGCTAAAATTTTATGTTCTGCTTCTATTAAACTTTTTAAGGATTCCTCCGCAAAATCTGGAGTTCCCATAAATATAATGTTAAGCATATAAGTCTCCTTCTATCTTAATCTTTCTCTGGCTCTGCATATTCCATTGTACCTGGTATCATTTTATCTACAAATAAAATGCCCTCTAAATGGTCCAGTTCATGTGAAAGTGCTTGTGCTAAAAGTCCTTCTGCTTCTATTTTAATAGTTTCTCCCTTTTCATTTTGTGCTTCTACTACTACTTGTGCTGGTCTAATTAGTTTTGCATATTGATTTGGAAAACTCAAACATCCTTCTTCTACCTCTTGTTCTCCTTTTTGCTTTACTATTCTTGGATTGACTAATTTAATAGGACCTTTATCATCATAGATATCAATTACAACCAATCTTTTTAAAATTCCAATTTGTGGCCCTGCGAGTCCCACTCCATTAAATTGGTGCATAGTTTCTACCATATCTTCTAATATTTCTCTAATTTTATCATCAATTACTTCTACTTCCCTTGCTTTTTTTCTTAAGATTTCATCTCCATTTTCTCTAATAATTCTAATTGCCATTTTTTCCTCCCGATTTTTTTATGCCCAGCTATTAGGGTTTAAATCTATAATTACTCTATTATCTGTATTTTTACTTTCCTTCATTTTCTGGTATTGTGTTAAAACATCTTGCATCACTTCTATCATATTATCATCGAATTTGCATTTAATAATAATTCTAAAACGATACTTATTTTTAATTTTATCAATTGGTGAAGGCATCCCTTTATATAGTATGATACCCAAGTTTTCTTGTACTACTCTATCTTTTAAATAAGTATGTAAATTTTGTGTTATTCTTTGTCCATCTATTTCTTTTATTGTACTAATACCAATTACTATTATATCGCAAAAAGGTGGATATTTCAATTGTTTTCTCATCATTATCTCTGTATTATAAAATAAACCATAATCTTGTTTTTTACTACATTCAATACTGAAATTATCTGGGTTATATGTTTGGATAATTACTTTTCCCTTTTCTTTTTCTCGTCCTGCTCTTCCTGCTACTTGAGTTAGCAATTGAAATGTCCTTTCATTTGCTCTAAAGTCATCCATATTCAAACTACTATCGGCAGCAATAACTCCAACTAATGTAACATTAGGAAAATGATGTCCTTTCACTACCATTTGCGTTCCAATTAAAATGTCTATATTCTCATTTTTAAATTGATTTAAAATCATTTCATGTGAATTTTTCTTTGTAACAGTATCTACATCCATTCTAATTGTTCTTGCTTCTGGAAATAGTAGTTGAATTTGTTCTTCTAATTTTTGTGTACCTGCTCCAAAATATCGAATATTTTCACTATGACATTCTGGACATTGTGTTACTATTGGCATTTCATATCCGCAATAATGACATTTTAGCTTTTTAAGATTAGCATGATATGTCATTGTAATATTGCAATTTTTGCACTTAATTGTATTACCGCATTCTCTACACATAACAAAAGTAGAAAAACCTCTACGATTCAAAAATAAAATAGTTTGTTTTTTACATTGCAAATTTTGTTTAATAGCTTGATACAACTTACCACTAATCATGGATTTATTTCCCTCTTGTAATTCTTGCCTTAAGTCCACAATCTCTATTTCTGGCAAGCTTGCTTGATTTGCTCTTTTGGTTAGCTTTAATAAGGTAGTCTTTTCTATCTGAGTATGATAATATGACTCTAAATCTGGAGTTGCACTTCCTAATACTAATGGTACATTATTCTCTTCTGCTATGTATCTCGCAATTTCTTTTGCATGGTATCTTGGATTTGTTTCTGATTTATAGGAACTATCATGTTCTTCATCTATAATAATAATTCCTAAATTAGATACTGGCGCAAAAACCGCCGAGCGTGCTCCTATTACTACTTTTGCTTTTCCAGAATGAATTTTATTCCACTGGTCATATCTTTCTCCTACTGATAATTTACTATGTAAAACTGCTATTTTTTCTTCTCCAAAACGTGAAATAAATCTATCTACAGTTTGTGGCGTTAAAGAAATCTCTGGCACTAGTATAATACTTGATTTTTCTTCCTTTAAAGCTTTTTCAATAAGCTGTAAATATACTTCTGTTTTTCCGTGAACCAGTTACTCCAAATAATAGAAATTCAGAATAAAAATAATCCTCCATACTATTCTCAATTGCTTGATATGCCTGTTCTTGCTCCTCTGTTAATTTTAAGTCTTGGTCTTTTACTAATACCTTGTGCTCAAATGGATTGCGTTCTACTTGTTGTTCTATGATTTCTATATATCCATTTTTTTCTAATGTATTGATTACAGATCTACTAACATCTGCAAATAATTCTAAGTCAGAAACAAGAACACCTTCATTTTCTAGTAAAAATCTTAGTGCTCTTACTTGCTTATCTGATTTAATTTTTTTGCTTTGAATTGCTAATTCAATTTCATCCTCATCTTTTTTCAAATAAACAAATGGTACATTTTTTTCCTTTACTCGATTTTCTAAAATTCTAGTAGTTGTTCCTGGTGGTAACATTAGTTTAATGCAATCTGCTATATTACAAAAATACCTTTTTGCCATCCATCTTGCCAATTCTATATTTTCTTGACTTATATATTCTGTTTCATCTACTTGTTTGATTTCTTTTACTTGATAGTCAGATGTTTCTTTTATATTTACCACAAATCCTTCTTCTAGTTCTTTCCTATTAGAAAAAGGCACCAAAACTCGGCTTCCAATTTTTACTTTGGAAACTAAATCTTCTGGTATCTGATAGTCAAATACTCTATTTAATTGCTTACTATTACTATTTAAAATAATCTCTGCTATCATAGATACTCCTAACTTTCCACATTTTATCAAAATCATACAAGAAAAGCAAGGTTTCCCTTGCTTCTTAATTTTGTAACCACTTTTTGTATTCTTGAATAACGATATCAGCCACTTGCATAGCTGTCATATTTGTTGTATCAATCACAATATCATAGTTAGATTCATCTTCTTTTCTTACGCCATATAAGCTATAGTATCTTTCATTTTCTAATTGATAGCGTTTTTGCATATCTTCTTTTTGTTCTTCTAAAGTTGCTAAATTTTCTGAAGACTTACGTTCTTTATCATAAAAAGCTCTTTTAGCGGCTTCTTCTATATCGACTTTTAAATACACTTTAAAGGATTCTGGAACTGCATACCATCCCAGTCTTGCATCTATTACAAAATTGTCATGTGTTTTTGCATATTCTGTGGCACTATATTCTATCTGCCTATCTATTTCTGGATGATCAATTACATATAAGTTAAAAGAAGTCACATCCATTCCACTTTGTTTCGCAAGCTCTCGAAAATAGTCTCCATTTTTATAAATATCAAAATTCAACTTTTCCTTTAATATTTTAGATACTGTACCTTTTCCACTTGCAAGTTCGCCACATAAGGATATAATATGTTTTTTATTCATTTCCCTTTTCCCCACTTATTCTTCTATAGCTACTATTTTACCTTCATTAATTTCATCAGCAGCTAGTGATACTGGAGATGGTTCTTCCTTCTTTGTTAAAGGAATACTTCCTGCTGCTAATTGTCTTGCTCTTTTTGCAGTCATTGTTACTAACTCAAAACGATTATCTACTTTATTTAATAATTCTAACACAGTTGGTTTTACTAACATAAATTTTCCTCTTTCCCTTTTTATTCAATATTTTGTATTTGCTCTCTAATATCTTCTATTTGTGTTTTTAGTTCTATTACTAAATTTGTTATTTCTAATTTTCCTGATTTTGAACCTATCGTATTTGTTTCTCTATTCATTTCTTGTACTAAAAAATCTAGTTTTTTACCACAAGGCTCCCCTATTTCCAATAAATTCTCAAATTGTTCTATATGACTTTTTAACCTTGTAATTTCTTCTTCAATAGAACATTTATCAGAATAAATAACAATTTCTTGTGCTAACCTTGTTTCATCTATTACATCAGTTTTTAATAATTCTTTTATTCTTTCTTGTAATTTTACTATATATTCTTCAATAAGTCCAGTAGAAAACTCTGAAATTTCATCGACATTTTCTGCAATTTGCTCTAAACGTTCTTCCAAATCTTGTTTAATTTTATTGCCTTCTATAGCTCTCATTTCGATAAAATTGTCTAACGCATCTTCCAAACATTCTAAAAGCTCTAGCCAGATACTCTCTGAGTCATCTTCATCCATCTGTAAATTCATTACATCAGGAAGTTTCAAAATTTCACTTGCACGAATTTCGTTTGGAATATCATTTTCCTCTGCTAATTCTGCTAATTCTTGGATATATATTTTCGCAAGTTCTTTATTAATTAAAACATTTTTGCCTTCTGTTCCATAATTAGCATAACTTATAAAAACATCAATCTTTCCTCTTGCTACTCTTCTTAAAACTGTTTTTCTAATTTTATCTTCCAAGTATAAAAGATTGCGAGGTGCTTTTACTGTAATATCTGTATATTTATGATTTACTGAACGAATCTCTACTAAATATTCTCTTCCCTCTTTTTCTAACTTTGCTCTTCCAAAGCCCGTCATACTATTCATAGTAGCTTCCTCTCCGTTTGTATTTATCAATTTTTTTTTATCATCTCTTTCATTGTATTTATAAAGTATTGCTTTTTCATCTTTTTATAAATAATAATTGATTTCGCAACATAGTAAATAGCAAAAAATAGAGCTATAAATACTACAATATAGACAAACTTATTTTTCCACATTAAGTTAACATAAATCAAAGCCATTGTTGTAAATGCGAGAAGTAATATCTCTATTCCATAACCAACATGTTTTCCGCTATCTTTTTTGTATGCATATTCAAATATTCCAACAGAAATTACCAAAAGGGCTATACTAAATACTTTTAGATCAGTAACTAAAACTGAATTTTCAATATTGACAAAACCTAGAATAATAAAATTTAAATATACCATAATAGCTACTGCTAAGCATATATTTTGGAAAACTCTTGAATGAATTTTTCCAAGTTCTTCCTCTGCTACCTTCTTGTTTTTCTTAATTTCTTCCCTAACTACTTCCTCTATTTCTGCAGATCTTCTTCGTTGAAGACGTGTTTTTGGTTTTTCTTCCTCAAGTTCTTCGTCATCTTCCTCTATTTCCTCTTCATCATCCTCGTCCTCTTCTACCTCTTCATCTTCATCAAATTCATCTATCTCATTGTCTTCATCAGCCTCTTCTTCGTCTGTTTCTTCAAAATCTTCTGAGTCTGATTCTTCATCATCTAAAAGTTCTTCTATTTTAGGAGTATCTTTCATTTTTATAATACTCTCTGTTTCTGGAATTCCCATTTTTTTAAGCAATTCTTCAATTGTAGGAACTTCTACTTCTTCTTTATCATCTTTTACTTTTTCCTCTGCTTCTCTTTCTTCCAGCATTTCTTTTATTTTCATTATTTCATCTATATCCATAGAATGTTTGCCTTTTTTAACTTTACTGTTCTTTGTTGTTTCATCTTCTTTTTGAATAGCTTTTGGGGCAGTCTCTTTTTCACTCTTAGTTGTAGTTTTTTTAGGCTTCTTTTCTTCTTTATCTACTACTGCCTTTTTATTCTTTATTCCGCTCTCATCTTTTTCTACAGTTTTCTTCTTTGTTGTTTTTTCACTCTTAGTAGTAGTTTTTTTCGTTTCTTTAGGAGAATCTATTACTTTTTCTACCTTTTTAGTTGTTTTTGCTGTACTTGTTCCTTTTGTACTACCTTTCTTTCCTGCTGTTGAAGAGCTTCGGCTTTGTACTATTTTCTTAGTACTTCCAGTTGCCACTTTCTTCTCATTACTCTTCGCTGCCTGCTTTTTCTTCGCATTTTTCTTTGCTTCTACTTCATCAGCCATTTATCCTTTTATCTCCTTTCTTCTTTCTGTTATTTCCCTCATTTTACATTCGTTACCTATTATATCATATTTTTTTCAATTTTCAAAGTAATTCTTCTAAAATATCTTCTACTTTTGTAACCAATTTAGCTCCTTGTTGAATTAAACTATTAGTCCCATTTGAATTTTTACTTGTTATATTGCCTGGAATAATAAAAATTTCTTTTCCTTGCTCCAAGGCATAGTCTACAGTAATAAGAGTCCCACTTTTTTCTTTTGCCTCTACTACTAGAACTCCATTAGATAGTCCGCTAATAATTCTATTTCTAGCAGGAAAATGCATCTTTTCAGGTCTACTTTCTGGCCCATATTCTGTTAAAATTGCTCCTCCTTCTTGTATTATTTCTTTACACATTCCTTTATTTTCTGTTGGATAAATATGGCCAAATCCGCTTCCTAAAATAGCTATTGTTTGTCCCTTTGCTTTTAATGCTCCTAAATGTGCGTAACTATCAATTCCTCTCGCAAGTCCACTAATTACTATTATTCCCTTTTGGGCTAATTCATATGCAAAACGAAAAGCCACCTTTTTTCCATAATCGCTTGCTTGCCTGCAACCAATGATGGCAATAGATGGCCTATTTAATATTGTTTCATCTCCTAGCAAATATAACTTTGCTGGTGGTGCATAAATCTTTTGCAATTTTTCTGGATAATTTTTTTCGGCTTGATAAATAACTTTCATAAGTTTTCCTCCTATAAAATCAAGCCCCCGAACTTTTTAGTTTTCTTTTTTAGCAGCCCTAATAACATTACTCATTAGCATTGCAATTGTCATAGGACCTACCCCTCCTGGCACTGGTGTAATGTAGGATGCCTTTTTTTCTACATTTTCAAAATCCACATCTCCTACCAATTTTCCTTCTTCATTTCTATTAATGCCTACATCAATAACAGCAGCGCCTTCTTTTACCATATCTTCTGTTACAAATTTTGGCTTTCCTAATGCTGCTACTACAATATCTGCTTTTTTGGTTATTTCTGCTATATTTTGTGTTTTGGAATGGCAAACTGTAACAGTTGCATTGCTATTAATTAAAAGTTGTGCAAGTGGTCTTCCTACAATATTACTTCTTCCAATGACAACAGCATTTTTCCCTTGCGTTTCAATATTATATTCTTCTAACATTCTCATAACCCCTGATGGTGTACAAGAAACAAAACACTCTTCTCCAATTGCTAATTTCCCTACATTAATTGGATGAAAGCCATCTACATCTTTTTTATAACTTATGGCATTAAAGGCTTCTCTAATGTCTAAATGTTTTGGAATTGGACTTTGCAACAAAATTCCATGAACATCTTGTCTCTCATTTAAGTTCTCAATTAGATCTAATAGCTCTTCTTCTGTCGTTTCTTCTTTTAATAAGAATTCTTCAAAAGCAATTCCTATTTCATCACAAGCTTTACTTTTATTTCGTACATATACACTTGATGCTCCATCATTTCCTATCATAATAACAGCTAACCTTGGTTGGATACCTTTTTGCTTTAAGTCTGCTACCTCTTCTTTTAGCTCTAATCTAATTTTTTGTGCCAATTCTTTTCCATTAATAATTGTTGCCATTATATTTGCTCCTTTTATATTAAGTTATAGTAGTATTCTACTTTCGCAGTTTTGAAAGGTACCGTTCTGACTTTCTTCTTTGAAATTTCTGACTGCAACGGGCATTTGAAAAACAAGAAAGTAAATACTACTATAGCTGATTATTAGTTGTAGTATCACTATAATTTTGTGTAATATATGCTCTATTAATATACCCATCTATATCTTTATAAAATGTTATTGTATATTTTTGTGTTGTTTCTATCTTTTGTTTCAAAGTATCAGCATCTTCTATTAGTCCATTATAGTACACATCTATTTCATGTTCACTATAACTATTACTAATACTAATATTGTTTAATAAAATCTTAACTCTTGAACCTAACCCATTTCCTTCATATCCTGAAAACTTTGCATTGAAATTTTTGATTTGTGTACTCTCCATCGATTCCGTAATTCTATCAGCATCATAATCACTTACTGTATCATATACTGCAATTCCTACTATTAATATAAAAAATGATTCTACCATTAAAATAACAAACATAATAGCACATAAAACCATTCCTGTAATACTTATACCTTTATTATTCCCTGACTTACCTTTCTTTACTGTATCTACAATTCCTAAAATTAGTCCAATAACTGCTAATACAACACCAAGTGGTGCCAATACAAATGTAACTGCTAACACAAATGCAATAATTCCCAAAACTAATGCTGCTATTCCCATTTTTTATTTCCTCCTTCACTATACTTTTTTACATTATATACTACTTTTTTTAATTTGTATATTATTTTTTCATTAAAATTATTTTTTCATTTTTGTCATACTTTTTAGTCTGTCTAATATACATTAATTAAAGTTATTTTGTACAAACATTTCTTAGAGGGGGTTAAATAATTCATGGAAGAGAATTTAAAATTATATCAAGATATAGCAGAACGTACTGATGGCGACATTTATGTTGGTGTAGTTGGTCCTGTTCGTACTGGTAAATCTACTTTTATTAAAAACTTTATGGATTTACTAGTTATTCCAAACATTGACAATGAATACAAAAAAGAAAGAGCTCGTGATGAACTGCCACAAAGTGCAGGTGGAAGAACTATTATGACAACTGAACCAAAGTTTATTCCAAATGAAGCTGTTGAAATTACAATTGGTGAGAATCTAAAATTTAAAACCAGATTAGTAGATTGTGTTGGATATTTAGTAAACAATGCAATTGGATATCTAGAAGATGACATGCCTCGTATGGTAAAAACACCTTGGTTTGAAGAAGAAATTCCATTTGAAGAAGCAGCTGAAATGGGTACTCGTAAGGTAATTGCTGAACATTCTACTATTGGTATTTTAGTAACTACTGATGGTAGTGTAACTGACATTCCTCGTGAGGACTACATTACTGCTGAAGAACGAGTTGTAAAAGAATTACAAGAATTGAATAAACCATTTGTTATTGTCTTAAATAGTGATGACCCATTTTCTGACTATACCAAAGCTTTAGCTAAAAAGTTAGAAGACAAATATCAAGTTTCTGTTATCCCAACAGACTGTGCTCATTTAGATTTAGAAGATATTGACTACATCTTTAGTAAAATCTTATATGAATTTCCAATTGAAACTATTAACTTGAATTTCCCAAGATGGGTAGATGGTCTTTGTGATGATCATTGGCTAAAAAAAGAATTGTATTCTGAAATTCAAACTGCATTTACAGATATTCATATTTTGAAACAAGTAGATGGTGGTATTTCTCAATTACAAAATACACAAGTTATTACAAAAACAACTTTAGACGAAATCCGTCTTGGTGAAGGTAGTGTCAATATTTCTATTCAATTAATGGATGAACTATTCTATAAAGTATTAACTGAAATATCTGGTGTAGAAATTAATGATGAAGGTGCTCTATTTAGTACCATTACAGAGTTTGCTCAAACGAAAAAACAATATGATAAAATTGCTTATGCTTTAGAAGAAGTCAAAGCAACTGGTTATGGTATTGTAACACCTTCTATTGATGAACTTTTATTAGAAGAACCAGAAATGGTAAAACAAGGTTCTAGATTTGGGGTAAAATTAAAAGCTAAAGCACCTAGTATTCATATGATAAGAGCAGATATTGAAACTGAGGTTTCTCCTATTGTAGGAAGCGAAAAACAATCTGAAGACTTAGTGAATTATTTACTTTCTGAATTTGAATCAGATCCTAAGAAAATTTGGGAATCTAACATCTTTGGAAAAAATTTACATGAACTAGTTAATGAAGGATTACAAAACAAACTATCTAGAATGCCAGAAGAAGCACAAGCAAAACTTCAAGAAACTTTAGAGCGTATTGTCAATGAAGGTAGTGGCGGATTGATTTGTATCATTTTATAATTTCTTCATCAAAGCGAGAATATATCTTTCAGGCTATATTCTTGCTTTAATCTATATTTAAAATGGAGCTAAGTTATATAATCTCAAATGTACTTTCAAAATTACATAATTTAGCTCCATTTTCTCTTATTAATTTTAAGATTTAAATCTTTGATTCTAAATTCAATATGACTTAATTAGCCTGCTCTAAGGCACTGATTCTAATTGAATGCTCATCAACTTCACTTTCCAAATCATCTAATCTCTTTTCGTCTTCTTCAATATGTTGTTGATGAAAAGAATAACCATCAAAAAGTGCTGGTATCTTATTAGAAGTATCATCTTCGATTAAAATTAAAGTTCTATTCATGTTTTCATGGTCTTGTCTTAATTCTTTAATGTCCTTTTGTACAAAATTTAATGTTTTGTTTGTATTATCTTGTTCTTGTTTTAATTCCTTGATGTCTTTTTGTACAAAATTTAATGTTTTGTTTGTATTATCTTGTTCTTGTTTTAATTCCT
>CAQZSK010000004.1:0-19369 GCA_948934525.1 uncultured Clostridia bacterium | reverse complement strand
GTTTTGTTTGTATTATCTTGTTCTTGTTTTAATTCCTTGATGTCTTTTTGTACAAGATTTAAGCTTTTTTCTAGTTTGTCCGTTTTCTCTATAAGCATATCAATTCTATCAATCTTTTCAATTTTATCAAAAATCAAATCAATCTTTTCTTCCATCGTCATAACTCTTCCCTCCTTTCTACAAATTTAGATATATTTTAACATACTAAAATTTCATATTCAATACTCTATCAAAATAAAATTAATTTTAATTTATAAGTTCTATTTTTCGACGTCAATCGACTTTACAATTTTTCATATTCTTTATTTTTCTGAATACTTTTTCCACTTTTGGAAAACACTAAATTTAGTAAAATTACTGTTCACAATTATCTAAATATAAAATCATACAGAAAGGAACTATACATGGAAGAAAAAGCAAACCAAAAACCCAAATGGCAAGAAAAACTAACTAACAGTTTGAAAACATATTTTGAGGTTCCTAATAGTAAAGAATATCATTTTCATCTTTCTGATCCTAGTGAAGATGAAAATAATAATTCCGCTTCTCCTACTTCTTTGACCACCCAGCAAATGCAAGAAAATGAAAAAATCTCTGAGGTCAAAAATATCTTTTCAAGCTTAGATGTTACTTTAGAATTTATTAAAGTCAAATACAATACCTTAATTAACAGTGACATTATTCTTCGTGAATTTACTTTAGTAGCTAGAAATAGGCAATACAAAGCTCTACTTCTTTTTATTGATGGTATGGTAAATTCTCAATTAATTAACGATAATGTACTTCAAGCCCTCATGCTACGTAACAGAGCCAATATCTTTGATAGTGATGAAAACCGAGTTGTCTCTGAAGGAGTTGCTAGTAACATTACTGTTAAAAGAGTGAAAATATTTAATTTAGAAGACTATATTATGGATAGCCTACTTCCTCAAAATAACGTAGAAAAAGTATCTGCTTTTTCAGATGTTTTTGATGGTGTGAATATGGGAAATTGTCTTCTATTTGTAGACACTCTTCCCATTGCTTTTAATATTGATGTTAAGGGTTTTAAACAAAGAGAAGTCAGTACCTCTAATAATGAAATTATTATTCAAGGACCACAAGAAGCCTTTGTAGAAAATCTAAGAACCAATACATCACTACTTCGTAGAACAGTTAATAATGAAAATTTAATTATTGAAAACCTTTCAGTTGGAAAATTAAGTAAAACAAAATGTACAGTTTGTTATATGAAAAATATTGCCAATTCTGATTTAGTAGCAGAAGTAAAATATCGTATGAACAACTTAGAAATTGACTCTCTTCTTTCTTCTGGTGAATTAGTACAACTAATTGAAGAAAACCAAAAAAGTAGTGCTCCACAAGTCTTATTAACAGAACGCCCTGATAAAGCAACTAAATATCTATATGGTGGTAGAGTTATTGTTTTAGTTAATGGTAATCCTTATGCACTAGTAATGCCTGTCACTCTAATTGACTTTATCGCATCACCTGAAGATACCAATTTAAAATTCCAATTTGCCAACTTTTTAAAATTTTTACGTTTACTTGCAATTGGTATTACATTGTTACTGCCAGGACTATACATTGCTTTAACAGACTTTCATCAAGAATTACTACCAACAGAACTACTTTTTTCCATTCTAGCTTCCAGAGAAAATGTGCCATTTCCCATTATCTTTGAAGTGTTAGTTATGGAAATCTCATTTGAGCTAATTCGAGAAGCTGGACTTCGTGTTCCTTCTCCTCTTAGTGCTACTATTGGAATTGTTGGTGCTTTAGTCATTGGACAGGCTGCTGTAAGTGCTAGTATTGTTAGCCCTATCCTTATTATCATCATTGCTATTACTGCTATTGCCTCTTTCTCCATTCCCGATTTCTCTTTTGGTTTCCATTTGAGATTAATGCGCTTTATTTTTATTTTGCTCGGATATGTTGCAGGCTTTTTCGGAATAGGACTTGGACTATTTGTCTACACTTGTGTTTTATGTAGTATTAAATCTTTTGGTGTTCCATATACTGCCCCTTACTCACCTGTAACAGGTGCTGGCAAAAGTGCATTTTTCCTAAACCCTACTTGGCAAAGGGAAAAACGCTCAGACTTTTTAGATACCAAACGTCACACTAGACAAGAATCAATTAGTATGAAATGGAGATATAAATAGAAAGGAAAATAAATATGTCGGATAAAAAAATAGGAAATATAGAAGCCATCGCCCTTATTATAACGATTATGGTAAATCATATTATCTTAAACTTGCCAAAGAGTATTATTCACTCTACTTCTTCTGGTGCTGTTTTAAATGTGCTTTTCATTTCCCTTGTTGCTCTAGGAATTGCTTATTTAATTAGCAATTTATTAAAAAGTTTCCCACGGTTTAGATATTTTTGACATTAGCAGTTTTCTTGGTGGAAAATGGCTAAAAAGAATCATTGGCATTTTATTTGTATGCTATTTACTCTTCACGGTAAGTGTCGTTTTAAGGAGCTTTTCTGAAACACTTAAAATTATCTTTTTCCCACGAACTCCTGTAAGAGTTATTATGCTTTTATTATTAATTGCCATTGTTATTACCAATAAGCTAAGCTTCCGTCCCATTGCCCGTGCCAACTTGTTCTTTATGCCAGCTGTTTTATTTAGTATTTTCTTCATCTTTGTTACTAACATTGGAAACTTCACTATAGAAAGAGCACTTCCCTTTATGGGAAATGGCATGGCAACTACCTTTTTTAGTGGGCTAAGTAATCTATTTGCCTTTGGAGGCATTAGTTATTTATACTTTGTCCCCTCTTATCTGAAAGACTTTAAAGATTACAAAAAAATTGCTCTTGCTTCTGTTGGAATTTCTGCAATCTTTTTGCTTTTAAGTGTAACCACTGTTTTACTCTTATTCCCAATTGTTGCATCCACTGAAGAAGTTCTACCTCTTTACCTAGCTTCTCGTTTTATCGAATTCGGAAGGTTTTTCCAAAGATTAGATGCTATCTTTGTGTTTATTTGGATCATTTCCATGATTTCTTATTTAAGTATTGCTTCCTATTTTGCAACTAGCATTTTTCAAAAAGTTGCTAATTTGCAATACAACAAATGGATAATTGGTGTATTTACTTCTCTTGCTTTTGGATTTGGGCTATTACCACAAAACTTGCAGCAATTATCTATGTTAGAAAATGACGTGTATAAATATATCATTCTAATTTTGGTAATTGGTATTGGGCTTAGCATTCTCATTTTGGCAAATATCAAATATTGTATTCAGCAAAAGAAAAAAGGTCTTATCATTCTAGATGAAAATGCTACTGCTGATAAAGGAGGTTGAAAGATTTGTTAAAAATTTATAAATATCTAATCATCATTATTATTGTCATCATCTTTTCACTTGCCTTTACAGGGTCTCATATCGTACAAAGTGTAGATGATTTGGCTTATGCTGTTGCTTTAGGAATTGATGTTGGAGACACAGAGGATTTAAAAGTTACTTTTCAGTTTACTATGCCTAGTCCTAGTGGTGAAAGTGGTTCTGGTAAATCTTCTCCCGCTGTAATTGATACTGTAGAAGCTAATTCTATTGATGCTGCTATTAGTTTTATGAACGCTTATGTTAGTAAAGAAATTAACTTATCTCACTGCAAGGTCATTGTCATTTCAGAAGAAGTCGCAAAAAGAGGAATTGCAAAAGAAATTTTTAGTTTAATGAATAAAGTGCAAATTAGACCTGACAACCATGTTATTATCAGTACTTGTTCTGCACAAAAATATATTGAAAGTGTTTCTCCTAGTTTAGAAAATCTAGTTGCAAAATTCTATGAAATTCTTCCTCGTTCTGGTGAATACACAGGTTATACTGTAAATGGTGAATTAGGAGATTTCTTTACCAAAATTGTTTGTACTACATGTGAGCCTTGTGCTATTTTGGGAAATGTAGTAAGTAATGGTACTGAAGAAAGTTCTAGTGGTTCTGATAGTTCAGAAAGTGAAATAGTAAGTGCTAAAAATGGAATTGAGAATATTGGGCTAGCAGCCTTCAAAGAAGATAAATTAGTGGGAACTCTAACTGCTGAAGAAACTTTGGCTCATTTGCTATTAACAAACCAATTAAAGAGTTGTAATATCTCTGTTCCTGATCCAGATGATGAGAGTAAAAAAATTGATTTATTTTTAACCTCTAATCATACTGCCAAAGTACAAGTCTCTATCCTAAATGGTACTCCTTTTGTCAAATCTCATTTAACCGTAAATGCCAAATTAGCTTCAGTTGACAGCTTGTCAAAAGAAACTTCCCCTGAATCTTCTGAACAAAGGCTAAAGAAGGTAGAACAATCTGCTGAGCATTATTTAAAAACTTTGTTGTCTAATTATTGCTATAAAACAGCAAAAGAATTTCATTCTGATATTGCAGGTTTCGGAAGACATGCCATCCATAATTTTAAAACATCAGAGGAATTTGATGAATATGATTGGCTAAATCATTATCAAGATGCTTTTTTTGAAACAGATGCAAAAGTTACTATTAAATCTGGCTTTTTATTAACTGGTACTTAAATTATTTTTTGCTATTTATATTTATTAGCATCATAGGATATGTTTTTGCAGTTCTGAGAGGTACCGTTCTGACTTTCTTCTCTGAATTTGCTGACTGCAACGGGCATTTGAAAAACAAAAAAACATATCCTTTATGCTATACAAAAATCTAAATAAAGGAGTTATCTTATGGCTACTTTTTTACTAGTTGCTCTATTTGCTATTACTATGTGCATAGAAAGTATTGCTTATGCTTTTTATGAAATAAAAGTAAATAAAAATAAGTCCTCAGGGATAGTATTAATAATACTTTCCCTGATTGGACTTGTATTTCCTATTGTAGTTTATTTAGGTGATTAAAAACTCAAAAATAAAAGAGTGCCTATGAATGACGTGCACTCTTTTGTTTATGTCATTTTATCAAACACTTGCAAAATCTATTCTTCTTGTTAGCTTATCCGCAAAAATAACTTTAATATGAATACTATCTCCTATTTTATACATCTTCTTGCTTTTCTCACCTTGTAAAGTTTTTTTATTCTCATCATAAATAAAATACTCATCTCCTAAATCATCAAAACGAATGAGTCCTTCTACTGTATTTTCTAATTCTACAAAAACACCAAAAGAAGTAATACTTGAAATAATACCATCATACTCTTCCCCAATTTTATCTTGCATAAACTCAGCCTTTTTAATATCTTCGGCATCTCTTTCTACTTTTTGTGCAATTTTTTCTCTATCAGATGAACTTTCTGCATATCGTAGCGATTGCTCTTGATACTTTTCTAATTGTTCTTCTGTTAATTGGTAATTGTTTTCCAGATATCTTGAAATAATCCTATGAATAAATAAGTCAGGGTATCTTCTAATTGGCGAAGTAAAGTGACAATAATATTTACTAGCAATTCCAAAATGTCCTTTGTTTTCATTTTCATATCTTGCAATTTTTAGAGTTCTTAAAACTAAATTAGATATGACTCTCTCTTCTGGCTTACCTTGTATTTCTTCTAATACTTCTGCAAAAGCCTTAGGATGAATATTATCTTTACTACCCTTTATTTTATACCCTAAATTCCACAAGAACTTATTTAACTCCTCTATTTTCTCCATATCAGGTACTTCATGCACACGATAAATAAATGGCGCTTCTAACCAATAAAACTTTTCTGCTACTGTTTCATTGGCAGTTAGCATAAATTGTTCGATCAATTCATTGGTAAAATACATTTCATATTTTTTAACATCTACTGCTATGCCATGCTTATCTAAAACAATTTTACTTTCTGGAATATCTAATTCTAAACTTCCTGCTAATCTCCTTCTTTGTTTTAAAATATTTGCGAGTTCTGCCATTCTTTTGAAATGTGAAAAATATGGATTCTCTTGGTCTAATTCATCTAAAATAGCTTGTACTTCTTTGTAACTCATTCTTTTAGTCACATTGATAATACTCTTTTGAATATCTGATGAGATTACTTTTCCATTTTGGTCAATTTCCATAAGAACTGTAAGTGCAAATCTATCTTCTCCTTGATTTAAGCTACAAATTCCATTTGATAGTTCTTTTGGAAGCATTGGGATTACTCTATCTAGCATATAGATACTAGTTCCCCTAACAATCGCTTCTCTATCTAATAAAGAGTTTTCCTTTACATAGTAACTAACATCTGCAATAGATACATTTAATAAATAATTTCCATTTTTTAATTTCTCTACTGCTACTGCATCATCTAAATCCTTAGCATCTTCTCCATCAATCGTAAAAATCTCTTTCTCTCTTAAATCTAGACGATAAGGAATATCTTTTTTTGCCACTTCTTGTTTGATACTATTTGCTTCTTCTATCACAGGATCTGGAAATTCATAAGGTAAGTCGTATTCTCTTACTAATGACAGCATGTCTACACCAGCTTGATCTTGATAACCTAGTATTTCTATAATCTTTCCTTCTGCACTTTTATTCCCTTGTGGAAACTTCGTAATCTGAGCTACTACTTTTTGGTTGTTTTTTGCTTTTCCACAATTCTTTTTTGAAATGAAGATATCACTATTTACTTTTCTATCATCTGGAACCACAAATCCAAAATTTCTACTTTTTTGAAACACACCAACAAAGGTATCTTTATTATGTTTTAACACTTTTAATACCTTTCCTTCTTGATGCCTATCTTCTCGACTTGCTTCTATTATTTTAATAAGTACCTCATCTCCATCAATGGCATCTTTGGTATTACCTCTAGAAATATAGATTTCATCTTCTTGCTCTTCTACTTTGACAAAACCAAAACCTTTTTCATTTCCTCTAAAAATTCCTGTAAAATCTTTTTTCATAGTTCTCCTTACCATAATTATCGTTAGGTGGATATATCTTTTAATAAAAGAAGAGTACTATTATTATAGCACCCTTTTTAGTTAATAGAAAAGTTAGGCAGGTTGACATTTCTGCATCTCCTAACTAACGGGTGGCGGCTGCCTGTTCCGCCCTCAGAACTTTTCTATTATTATTATATACTATTCTCATTATAACATACATTTTATTTTTTTCAAGTATTCTACTAACATTTTTTTACATATCCTTTTCTTAAATATATATCTTTCTTCTTCTCTGACATAGTAAACATTGTTCTTACAAATAATTTTCCTTGATGAGATGCTCTAACTGCAACCAATACTAAAGTATTATTATCTAACTTATATTCTTTAATATATTCAATAGAATTTTGTTTTGGGTTTTTAGCTATATACGTTGGATTTTTAATAATCTCCTTAATTTCTGTACCATATTTTAAATAATCTTGAAAATGTTTTCTTTTCATATGTTCTATATTTGCATTACTAATATAGATTGGTTGTTCATACCTATATGGTAAATCTAATAGTTTAATAATATCTTTTCTTAGAGTTCCTATTCTTCTGTTCATTTTATGCCTTAACTTTCCTGCCCCCAAAAACAAAAAGAGACTACACTTATATGTAGCCCCCTTATTCACTTTTTATACTAGATATAGAATACCTAAAACAAGTGCTAATACAACAAATGCAATTCCTAACATAATTGTCCATCTTTTTAGCTTGCCTTGTTTTGTTCTTCCTTTATTTTGCTCATAGAAATTATTGGTTGAAGAACCTGTAATTGTTCCTGAAGCCCCTGCTTTTTCGCTATTTTGCATTGTTGCTAAAATAATTAAAGCAACACATACAATCATATAAATAACTAATACAATATATTTTGCTATTTCCATACTTGTTTCATCCTTTCTAGAGCAAATTCTATACTAATTCTAGAATAACTACTTCTGCATTGTCTCCTCTTCTTGGTCCAGTTTTTAGAATTCTTGTATATCCTCCAACTCTACCTTCATATTTAGGAGCAATTTCATTAAATAATTTTGCAGTTAAGTCAATGTTGTTTCCTTTTTCATCTTTTACTTTATTAACTGTTTTCATCATTTTTCTTCTAGCATTTAATCTAGATGGCATATCTTTTTGCCTTTTTTCAGTTGTTGTTTCTTTTACTACTTTTAAATATTCTTTACCATTTTTGCTTTTTACAAGTTCTGTTTCTTTGTTTCCCTTAGCATCTAATTTCGCTTTAGAAACTTTTACTTCTACTTCTTCAAAATTATTTTTTTCTTTTACTGCTAAAGCAATAATGCTATCTGCCATAGCTTTTACTTCTTTTGCTCTAGCTTCAGTAGTCTCTATTTTACCATGTAATATTAAATCAGTTACTAATGTTCTAAGCATTGCTAATCTAATATCAGTTGTTTTACCTAGTTTTCTATTTGTTGCCAATTTGTTCGCCTCCTTTTTAGTTTTCTATCGGGGACAGAATTTTCCCCTTTGTATTCCTCTAGGGATAAGTTCTGTCCCCGTTGGTTTACAACTTTTTTCTTTATTCTTCTTCCTTGGCAAAGTCTAATCCTAATGAATGTAATTTATTAGTTACCTCATCTAAAGATTTCTTTCCAAGATTTCTAACCTTCATCATATCACTTTCTGTTTTATTCGTTAAGTCTTCTACTGTAGAAATTGCTGCTCTCTTTAAGCAGTTAAATGATCTAACAGATAATTCTAAGTCTTCAATAGACATTTCTAGAACTTTCTCTTTCTTAGATTCTTCTTTTTCTACCATGACTTGAGTATTTTTAGTTGCTTCTGATAAGTCAATAAATAATTCTAAGTGACCTGTCATAACTTTTGCAGCTAAGCTTAATGCTTCATCTGGCTTTAAGCTTCCATTTGTCCAAACTTCAATAGTTAATTTATCATAATCTACCATTTGTCCAACTCTGGTATTTTCTACTGCATAATTTACTTTCTTTACTGGTGTATAGATAGAGTCAATTGGTAATACACTAATTGCTTGATCTGGCTTTTTATTCTTTTCTGCATTGTTGTATCCTCTACCCATATCAGCAGTCATTTCCATTACTAAATGACCACCTTCTGATACAGTTGCAATATGTAAATCTGGATTTAATATTTCTACTGTACCATCTGTCATAATATCACTAGCTTTTACTTCACCTGGTCCTTTAAAATCAATTCTTAAAACTTTTTCCTCATTCTTATCCATCTTTAAACTAACTGTTTTCAAATTGATAATAATTTCTGGAACATCTTCTACTACATTTGGAATAGTAGAGAACTCATGTAATACTCCATCAATTTTAACACTTGTAATTGCACATCCTGGAAGTGAGGATAGTAAAATTCTTCTTAAAGAGTTACCAATTGTAATTCCATATCCTCTTTCTAATGGTTCGCATACAAATTTTGCATAATTTTTATCATTATCCATCTCTAAGCATTTAATATTTGGCTTTTCGAATTCTATCATTTTTTACCTCCCAATAGATAATAGAAAAACATTTCTATTTTTACAATTAAATTATTATTTAGAGTAAAGCTCTACTATTAAATGTTCTTCGACTGGTAAATCGACATCTTCTCTTGCTGGTAACTTTACAACTTTACCGCTTAAGTTTTTAACATCTTTCTCTAGCCATTCTGGAACTGGTCTTGCTGCGTTTTCTTCAACGTTTAGCTTAATAACCCCATTATCTTTTCTAATTTCTCTTACAGAAATTACATCTCCTGCTTTTACTAAATATGATGCGATGTCTACTTTGTGACCATTTACTTCAAAAGCACCATGTGTTACTAACATTCTTGCTTGTGCACGTGATACACCATATCCTAAACGATATACAACGTTATCTAATCTAGTTTCTAAAATTTGAAGTAATACTTCACCTGTTTTACCTCTATTTGCAGATGCCATATCAAAGTATTTTCTAAATTGTTTTTCACCTACACCATAAAAAGCTTTAGTTTTTTGTTTTTCTCTTAACTGAGTACCATACTCAGAAAGTTTCTTTTTCTTTTGGCCATTTTGACCTGGTGCATAATTTCTTCTAGAAATACTGCATTTATCTGTATAGCATCTTGAACCTTTTAAGAACAATTTTTGTCCTTCTCTACGACAAATACGACATTGTTCATCTTTATATCTTGCCATTTTATTTTTTCACCATCCTTATACTCTTCTTCTTTTTGGTGGTCTACAACCATTGTGAGGAATTGGAGTAACATCCTTAATTGAACTAATTTCCAATCCTGCTGATTGTAATGACCTAATTGCTGCTTCACGACCAGAACCTGGTCCTTTTACAAATACTTCAACTGATTTTAATCCATGTTCCATTGCTGCTTTTGCTGCAGTTTCTGCTGCTTCTCCAGCTGCAAATGGTGTGCTTTTTCTAGAACCTTTAAATCCAAGTTCACCAGCACTTGCCCAAGAAATTGCATTTCCTTGAACGTCTGTAATTGTAACTATTGTATTATTAAAACTAGAATGAATATGAGCCATACCTTTTTCAATGTTTTTTCTATCTCTTCTTCTAGTTACTGGTTTTTTCGTTACACTTTTTGTTGCCATTTTGATTTATTCCCTCCTTATTTTATCAGGCTTTATATTTTTATTAAGCTAAACTTAATCTTTCTTGCTTTTGCTAACTAATTTTCTTGGTCCTTTTCTTGTACGAGCATTAGTTTTTGTTCTTTGTCCTCTTACAGGAAGACCTCTTCTATGTCTTGTACCTCTATAGCATCCAATTTCAGTTAATCTTTTAATATTTAAAGCAACTTCTCTACGTAAGTCACCTTCCACTGTATAACCTTCCATTGCATTTCTAATATCTTGTACTTGATCATCTGTTAAGTCTTTTACTCTAATATTAGGATCTACTTTTGCTTTTTCAAGAATTTTTTGTGAACTTGTTAGGCCTATTCCATAAATATAGGTTAGTCCTATTTCTATTCTTTTTTCTCTAGGTAAATCAACTCCTGCTAAACGAGCCATTTTTATTTACACCTCCAAATATTTTGTTTTATACTTCTAATGTTTACAACTTCGCTTTGCTACGCATAAGTTATTCGTAACTCACTTTGTTCAAACGACTAACTTAATCTCGCTTTGCTCAATTGCATAAGTCATCTGTAACTCGCTGTGCTTCGTACAGCTAACTTAATTTGTCCTATTATTGGTGAAATGCATTGGTATTACCAATCAATAATATTTTTGGACATATATATAAACACAAATCTATATTACAGCCGCGTCTTTAAGATTTGTGCTATATTCATAAATTTTGAACTATCCTTGTCTTTGTTTATGCTTTGGATTTTCGCAAATAACACGAACTGTTCCTTTTCTTTTAATTACCTTGCATTTTTCACACATAGGTTTTACTGATGGTCTTACTTTCATTTCTTTCACCTCTTATTACACTAATTTATGTTCTTGGTGGGGACACATTTTTCCCTTTTGCCATTTCTTTAGGGATAAAATATATCCCCATTAAATTTCATCTTTCTTAAGGATACGTATGTCCTGCACTGGGTTACCTACTTTGCTCTCCACGTAATACGTCCTTTTGTTAAGTCATAAGGAGATAATTCAACTTTTACTTTATCACCTGGAAGAATTTTGATGTAATTCATTCTTAATTTTCCAGAAATATGAGCTAAGATTTGATGTCCATTTTCTAATTCTACTTTAAAGTTAGTATTAGGTAATGCTTCCACAACTGTTCCTTCCACCTCTATAACATCCTCTTTTGACATATTTTCCTCCATTTTTGTAGTCAATCTTGTTTTTGATTAACTAGTTTAATTGCACCTAGGCACAATATCTTGTATAGTATATCGCATTTTTACGATAATGTCAATATTTCTGGCTCTTTTTCTGTAATTAAAATTGTATTTTCATAATGGGCTGCTAAAGACTCATCTTCTGTTACAATTGTCCATCCATCATCTAATACACATATATCTGGCTTTCCTGCCATTACCATAGGTTCTACTGCCAACGTCATACCTGTTTCTAATCTTATACCTCTTCCTGCCTTTCCATAGTTTGGAATCCCTGGATCTTCATGCATTTCTTCCCCAATTCCATGTCCTTGAAATTCTCTTACTACATTAAAACCATTTTTTTCAACAAACTCTCCTATTGCATGAGAAATATCACCAATGCGATTACCTTTTACGGCATATCGAATTCCCTCAAAAAAAGCTTGTTTAGTAATATCTATTAATTTTTGCTTTTGCTGAGTACTCTTACCAACAATAAAAGTTCTTGCAGCATCTCCATGAAATCCATTTTTATATACTACTAAATCAATACTAACAACATCACCATCATGTATCACTCTTCTGTTAGATGGTATTCCATGAATAACTTCATCATTAATAGAAACACATAAAGTCCCAGGGAAATCAGGTACACCTTTTTCTCCACTAGGATATCCTTTTTGTGCAGGAATTCCACCATGTTCTCTAATAATTTTTTCTGCAAAATGATCTAAGTCCATGGTTGTAATTCCTGGTTTAATATATTTTTCAATTTCTTGATACACAAAGCCTGTAAGCTTACAGGCCTCTCTCATCTTTTCAATTTCTTTTTGTGACTTAATAGTTACCAATTTTTTTACTTCCTTTTCCCTATCATTTTGTTAATTGTAAAATAGTCGCTACCACTTGTTCTGATGCATTTCCGGCAGTTGGATCATCTGGTACAATTGATGTCCATACCCCATTTTTCTTATAATACTCTATAAGCATTTTAGAAGTTTGACGATATACATCTAAACGCTTTTTTATTGTTTCTTCGTTATCATCTGCTCTAATAGATAATGGAGATCCGCAAATATCGCAAACTCCTTCTACTTTAGGTGGTTTAAATTTTATGTTATAAATTGCCCCACATTCCTTATTTGAACAAGTTGCTCTATTTAAAATTCTTTCGATAATCACTTGATCTGATATAACAATCTCTGGTACAAGGGTAATCTCTTTTCCCTTTTCTTTTAAGATTGCATCTAATGCTTTTGCTTGTTCTAAGGTTCTTGGAAATCCATCAAGTATAACACCATTTGTAGCGTCTCCACAATTTAGTCTGTCTGTTACAATATTGATCGTTATTTCATCTGGTACAAGTTGTCCTTTTGAAATATAACTATCTGCTAATTTTCCGAGTTCTGTTTCTTTTTTGATTTGTTCACGAAATATATCTCCAGTAGATATATGTGGAAGAGAAGTTTCTTTTGCTAATATCTTAGCAGCTGACCCTTTTCCACTACCTGGTGCACCTAGCATTACAATATACATAGATTTTCCTCCCTTCACGCATTTTGGACGGAACATAATTGTCCGTCCTAAACTGTTTTCTATCAATCTAAGAATCCTTTATAATGTCTCATTACTAATAGTGATTCTAATTGTTGTACCATTTCTAATGCAACACCTACCACAATCAAGATAGAAGTTCCACCAAATGTTAAGTCTACATTTGGAATAAATCTAGTTAACATTGGTAATATAGCAATAATTGCCAAGAAAAGTCCACCAAACCATAATAGCTTTGATATAACAGATGCCAAATAGTCTGATGTTGGTTTTCCAGCTCTGATCCCTGGAATAAATCCACCATTTCTCTTAATATTATTAGCCACTTCTGCTGGATTAAAAGTTGCATAAGTATAAAAGAATGTAAAACCAACAATTAATAGTAAGTATACAATAGCATTTACAATTGTATATCCTACTGGCACTCCTGCTGATGAAGTAGCAACTGAGAATTTATAAATAACAGACCAGAAACCTGTTTGAGTAGCAATATCTGGTACAAACATTTGAATAATCATAGCTGGGAAGGTCATAAATGATGAAGCAAAAATAATTGGCATAACCCCCGCCATTGCTAACTTCAATGGAATGTGTGTATTTTGTGCACCTACCATTCTTCTTCCTACCACTTTTTTAGCATATTGTACAGGTATTCTTCTTTCAGCTTGTTGAACAAAAATTACTCCTGCCACTAAGATGATTGCTCCAATAATTACTCCTAATGCCATTAATAATCCTGTTGTGCTGAAGCTTCCTGTTCCCATTATTAAACTCCAAATAGTTGTAACTGCACTTGGCAAACCAGAAACAATACCTACGAAAATAATCATAGAAATACCATTTCCAACTCCCTTCTCTGTGATTTGTTCTCCAAGCCACATTAAAAGTGCTGTTCCTGCCATCAAAGAAATAACTACTAAAGCTCCTGTTGCAAATCCGTCTCCTACGAAAATTCCAGAAGATCTATAAGATAAATATAATCCAATACCTTCAATTAGAGCAAGTACTATCGTTAATAATTTTGTATACTTGTTAATTCTATTTCTTCCTTCTTCTCCGCCCTCTTTCATTAATCTTTCTAGACTAGGAATAACCATACCTAATAATTGAATAACAATAGAAGCTGTAATATATGGAGTAATAGACATAGCAAAAATGGAAAATCTTGAAAAAGCTCCTCCTGAGATTAAATTAATTAATCCTGCCATTCCATTGGCTCCTGACATTGCTTCACTTAACTTAAATGTATCAACACCAGGAATTGTAATAAAACAACCAAGTCTAAACAATACGATTAATAATAAAGTATATAAAATTCTCTTTCTTACATCTGGTGTTTTTAATGCACTAATAATTGTTTTAAACATTAAATCACCTCAGCCTTTCCTCCTAAAGCTTCAATTTTTTCTTTTGCAGCTTTAGTAAATCTTACGGCTTTGACATTTACCTTTTTGTCTAAATTACCTGTTGCAATAATGACAATACCATCATTTGCTTTACGAATAATACCATCTTCGATTAAACTCTCAGCTGTAACATCTTCTTTGCTTGATTTATTTAGCATAGTAAGTGTTACTTCTGTGTAATTATTAGCAAAAATATTAGTAAATCCTCTTTTTGGTAATCTTCTATATAATGGTGTTTGACCTCCTTCAAATCCTCTTCTAACTCCTCCACCACTTCTTGCTTTTTGTCCTTTATGTCCTCTTCCAGAAGTTTTTCCAAGACCTGAACCAATTCCACGACCAACTCTAGTTCTTTTTTCTGTTTTTTGTGCTGGCTTTAATTCGTCTAAATTCATTTTGCGATTACACCTCCTAAATCTTATTTTTTGTTCTTTATCGGGGACACATCTTTCAAAGATAAGCTCTGTCCCGCGCTGATTTTCTCTTATAATATATCTGCTACAGCTTTACCTCTTTTATGAGCAATTTGTTCAGCTGTTTTCATACTTTTTAATCCTTCTAATGTAGCATATACTACGTTTCTTGGGTTATTTGTTCCAATAACCTTTGTTCTAATATCTTTATATCCAGCAAGTTCTAATACTGGTCTTACGCTACCACCTGCGATAACTCCTGAACCTTCTTGAGCTGGCTTTAATACAACACTAGCACTTCCAAATCTTCCAACATATTCATGAGGAATTGTTGTTCCTACGATTGGAACTTCAATTAAATTCTTTTTAGCTTCCTCAATTGCTTTTTTAATAGCATCTGGAACTTCGGCTGCTTTACCATTTCCTACACCAACGTGTCCATTTTCGTCACCAACAACAACAACAGCACTAAATCTGAAGTTTCTACCACCTTTTACAACTTTTGCTACTCTGTTGATTGCAACTACTTTTTCTTTTAATTCTGATGTATTTTCTGATTGCACTTTACTTTCCCTCCTTTTTTAATACTTAACATCGTTCTTCTCTAATGGGGACACATCTTTCCCCTTAGTATTCCTTTAGGGACAAGGTATGTCCCCACTGAGTTAGAATTCTAGTCCATTCTCCCTTGCAGCTTCAGCTAACTCTTTTACCACTCCATGATAAATGTATCCGCCTCTATCAAAAACAACTTCTTTAATTTTCTTATCAAGAGCTTTCTTTGCAATTAAAGCTCCTACTTCCTTAGCTGCTTCTTTATTAGCATGCTTTGTTTTTACTTCTTTATCTAAAGTAGATGCTTGAGCTAAAGTATTTCCAGCTACATCATCAACAATTTGTACATATAAATTGCTATTGCTTCTATATACACATAATCTAGGACGCTCTGCTGTTCCTGAAATTTTATTACGTACTCTAATATGTCTTCTTTCTCTTTCAAGCTTTCTATTAATCTTCTTAATCATTATTCTCTCCTTTCTACTAATGTAACAGCATTAGTATATTGACTATTCAAATTTGGAATTTAAAGCAAGTATAACAAGGCAACCAAGCAAAAACTTTTGAAACTATACTAAGGTATGTTGAAAAAATTTTTGTGAAGGTTAACAAAGTTAGACAAAGCTTAAAATTTCAAATTTTATTTCTTACCAGCTTTACCTTCCTTACGTCTAATATGTTCTTCAGCATATTTAATACCTTTACCTCTATATACCTCTGGAGGTCTCTTTGTTCTGATAACAGCTGCTGTTTGACCAACTACTTCTTTATCAATTCCTCTAACAGTAATATGGTTTGCGTCAGCTAAATCAAAAGTAATTCCTACTGGTGGTTCAATCTCAACATTGTGAGAATAACCTAAATTCATAACTAATTTATTTCCTTGTTTTTGAGCTCTATAACCAACACCATTAATTTCTAGTTCCCTTTTGAATTCATGAACAACTCCTTCAATCATATTATTGATTAAAGTTCTTGTTAATCCATGTAAACTTCTATTTTCAGCCTCATCATTAGGTCTAGTAACATGAATAATATTATTTTCTATTGCTACAGTAATATTTTTGTGTAAGTCTCTTTCTAATGTTCCTTTTGGTCCTTTTACAGTAATGTGGTGATCATTTAAAGTAATTTCAACACCTTCAGGTACTGTAATAGGTTTATTTCCTATTCTTGACATTTCCTTTCACCTCTTTGCTTTTTCTTGTTTATTTTTTTACCTTTTACAATCTCGTTTCACTCGATTGCATAAGTTATCTGTAACTCGCTTCGTACAGCTAACGCTACTTACCAAATATAAGCTAATACTTCTCCTCCAAGTCCTTCTTTTCTTGCTTCTCTATCTGTTTTAATTCCTTTTGAAGTAGAAATTAAAGCAACTCCTAAGCCATTTAGAACTTGTGGTAATTCTTCTTTAGACGCATAAACTCTTAAACCTGGTTTACTAATTCTCTTTAAACCATCAATTACTCTTGCGCCTGTTTCATCATATTTTAATGTGATACGAATCACACCTTGACTATTTTCATTAATTTCTTCATAAGCAGCAACATATCCTTCTTTAAATAAGATATCAGCGATTGCTTTTTTCATATTTGAGCTAGGTACATCAACTGTTTTATGTTTTTGACTGTTAGCATTTCTAATTCTTGTTAACATATCTGCGATTGGGTCAGTTGTGTTCATTTATTTTTCCCTCCTTTTTACCAACTTGCCTTTTTCACTCCTGGAATTTCTCCTTTATGAGCTAATTCTCTAAAACAAACACGGCAAATTCCGAATTTTCTAATATATGCATGTGGTCTTCCACAAATTTTGCAACGATTATATTCTCTTGTTTTGTATTTTTGTTCTCTTTGTTGTTTTACCTTTAAAGACTTTTTAGCCATGAATTTCTCCTTTCTTTTCGTCTACCCTTGGAATGGCATTCCCAATAATGAAAGTAACTCTTTAGCTTCTTCATCATTTTTTGCAGTAGTAACGAAAATAATATCCATACCTCTAATTTTATCAATTTTATCATATTCGATTTCTGGGAAAATTAATTGCTCTTTAATTCCCATTGAGTAGTTTCCTCTTCCATCAAAAGAATTGCTTGAAACCCCTCTAAAATCTCTTACTCTTGGTAATGCTGTGTTAAATAGTTTGTAAGCAAAATCATACATTTTACCACTTCTTAATGTAACTTTGCATCCCACATTAACGCCTTCTCTAAGTTTGAAAGCTGCAATGGCCTTTTTAGCCTTTGTAATAATTGGCTTTTGACCAGTGATAATTGTTAAATCATTTACTGCATTTTCTAATGATTTTGGATTATCTTTTATATCTCCTAAACCAATGTTAATTACGATTTTTTCTAATTTAGGAACTTCCATTACTGACTTATAATTAAATTTTTTCATCATTGCTGGTATAATTTCTTTTTGATATTGTTCTCTTAATATTTCCATAAGTCTTTACAGACCTCCTTTCTATTTCAATTTTGCTCCACATTTCTTGCAAACACGTGCTTTACTATCTCCTTCAACTAGATATCCTACTCTAGTTGCTTTATTACATTTTGGACATACTACGTTTACTTTGCTACTATGTATACTGCATTCTACAGGGATAATTCCTCCCTCTTCACCTTGTTTTCTAGGTTTAACGTGTTTTTTACGAATATTAACACCTTTGACAACTATTTTTTGTGTCTTCGGAATTACTTCTAAAACTTCTCCTGTTTTTCCTTTATCATTTCCAGATAAAACTTTAACATTGTCACCTTTTTTAATTTTCATTTATTTTTCACCTCTTTATTTTAGGATTTTGTTATTTTATTTTCATATCACTAACGGCTTAAAGAACTTCTGGAGCTAATGATAAAATTTTCATGTATTCTCCATCTCTTAATTCTCTAGCTACTGGTCCGAAGATACGAGTTCCTTTTGGCGTTTTATCTTCTTTGATAATTACAGCTGCATTTTCGTCAAACCTTATATAAGAACCATCTGCTCTTCTAATTGGCTTTTTAGTTCTTACAACAACAGCTTTTACAACATCACCTTTTTTTACAACACCACCTGGTATAGCTGTTTTTACAGAAGCAACAATAATATCGCCTACACCAGCATATTTTCTATATGAACCACCTAAACATCTGATACACATAACTTCTCTTGCACCAGTGTTATCGGCAACTTTTAAGATACTTTGTTGTTGTACCATGATTTTTCTCCTTTCTCATACTACTATTTCAACTTTTCTAACGATGACACATTTTTCCCTAAGGTCATTCCTTCAAGGCTAAGATGTGTCCCCGCTGGGTTTCACTCCCTCTTTTTTACTTTATAACTGCCTTTTCTAAAACTTCAACTACTCTCCATCTTTTATCTTTAGAAAGTGGTCTTGTTTCCATTACTTTTACTTTATCACCTGTTTGGCATGAATTGTTTTCATCATGAGCTTTTAATTTGTATGTTTTCTTTTCAATCTTTCCATACATTTTGTTCATTTCACTGGTTTTAACAGCAACAACTACTGTTTTATCCATTTTATCAGAAACAACAGTACCAATCATGGTTTTACGAAGGTTTCTTTCTTCCATAGTTCGCTCCTTTCCAAATTCTCTATCGAGGACACATTCTTTCTTATGGTCACTTTCTTGATGTTAGGATGTGTCCCCGTCGGATAATTTTTTTTCATAACCCGCAGGGTCTTCTACTTATTTTCAGTCAACTCTCTTTCTCTAAGAACTGTTTTAATTCTTGCTATATCTTTCTTCACTTCTTTAA
>CAQZSK010000003.1 GCA_948934525.1 uncultured Clostridia bacterium | reverse complement strand
CATTTAAATTCAATGGACAAGAAATATCAGGATACTGGGCTATGAAATATAACTTGGGTGAGTAATACAGAAAATTAGAACAGTGAAATTTGGAGCAATTCTCTTTTCCAATATGAAAAATAAGAAGGAGGAGGTAAATGACTTTAACACAAATTATAGGATTAAATGTAAAATGGTATCGTTATCAAAATAAAATGACTCAAGAACAATATGTACAAAAGACGAAATTTAAAAAAGCATATTTAAGTGTTATAGAAAGTGGAAAAGTGAACTTAACTTGTAAGAATATTGATATTTTAGCAAAGTCATTTTGCATTCCTCCAGAATTATTATGTAATGAGAAAACAGCAAGACTTGCTATGAAATTGCCTACAAGGTTAGATCAATATCAAAAAGAATAAGTAATTTAATCATAAAAACATAACCCTTTTAGAGTTATGTTTTTATTTTTAATAGTTTTAATATAAAAATTTACTCTGCAACATAAATTATGGATGCTAAACTCTTGAAAAAAAGCCAATTTTAAGGTATGATATGTACAGCAAAAAAGAAAAGGAGGCCTATAAGAAATGAAAGTTATTTTATTAGCAGATATTAAAGGGGTAGGAAAAAAAGATGAGGTTATTAATAGTAGTGATGGATATGCAAGAAATTTTCTATTTCCTAAAAAATTAGCAGTAGAAGCAAATGCAGAAAATATGAGTAAGTTAAAAGCAAAAAATGATTCAAATGCCTATAAAAAGTCAGTAGAAAAGGAAGAAGCACAAAAAATAGCAGAGAAATTGCAGAATATTACTTTAACAATACCTGTAAAAGCAGGAGAAAATGGTAAAATATTTGGTTCTATTACTTCTAAAGAAATTGCAGATAATTTAAAAGACCAATACAAAATAGAAATTGACAAAAAGAAGATTGACTTAAAAGAACCAATTAAAGCATTAGGAGGCCTTTCAGTAAATATCAAATTATATGAGGGAGTTATTGGAACTTTAAAAGTACAAATAAAGGGAGCTAATTAAAATGGAACTAGGAAAAATTCCACCACATGATATAGAGGCAGAGCAAGCAGTTATTCGGAAGCATGTTAACAGATAAAGATGCTATTTCATCTGCCTTAGAGGTATTAAAGCCAGAAGACTTCTATCGTGAAGATAATAAATTAATATTTGAGGCAATCCTTAATTTATATAATAGGGCAGAACCAATAGATATTATTACATTAAAAACAGAATTACAATCTATGAAACAGCTAGAAGCAGTTGGAGGTCTAGAATATATTGCTGAGCTTCCAGACAAAGTACCAACTACTGCCAATGTAGAACAATATATTAAAATAGTAGAAGAAAAATCTGCCTTGAGGGCTTTAATTAAAACAGCAAATGATTTAATTAATTTAGGTTATGACCAAACACAAGAAGTAGAAGATATTTTGGATACTGCAGAAAAAAGGATTTTTGATGTCATTCAAAATAGAAATCAAAAAGGGTATTCAGCAATTAAAGATATTTTGGTAGATTCTTTTACAGAGCTAGAGCAATTATATAATCAGAAACAACATATTACAGGTACTCCAACAGGATTTGCTGATTTAGACTATATTACGGCAGGTTTACATCCTTCAGATTTGGTAATTGTTGCTGCAAGACCAGCTATGGGAAAATCAGCTTTTGCTTTGAATATTGCTACAAATGCAGCAGTGAGAGCAAATGCAGGAGTTGCTATTTTTAGTTTGGAAATGTCAAAGGAGCAAATGACTAACCGTATTTTATGTAGTGAAGCGATGGTGGATAGCAACAAAGTAAGAACAGGAAAAATAGAAGATGATGATTGGACCAAGTTAGCAGAAGCGTCAGGAGCTTTATCACAAGCACAAATTTTTATTGATGATACACCAGGTATTTCTGTTATGGAAATTCGTGCAAAATGTAGAAAACTAAAATTGGAGAAGAATATTGGCTTAGTTGTTATCGACTATATTCAATTAGTACAAGGAAGTAGTAAAAAGAATTCTAGTCGTGAACAAGAAATTTCAGAAATTAGTCGTTCTTTAAAAATTTTGGCTAAAGAAATAGGAGTTCCAGTTATTGCACTATCACAATTATCCAGATCTGTAGAGCAAAGACCAGATCATAGACCAATGCTATCTGACTTGCGTGAATCAGGAGCAATTGAGCAAGATGCAGACATTGTTATGTTCTTATATCGTGATGATTATTACAATGAAGACTCAGAGAAGAAAAATATTGCAGAAGTTATTTTAGCAAAGCACAGGGCAGGTAGTACAGGAACAGTAGAATTAGCATGGCTTGGAAGTTATACCAAATTTGCTAATTTAGATAAATATCGAGAATAGTGTCAGTTTGGGGACGTTCCTTTTTCTGACAAAGTTGTCAGGTGAGGGACACACCTTAGGCATGAGGAATTAAAAATGAGGAAAGAAAACGATTTGCAACAAAAAGTTTTAACAACTATTCAAAAATATAACTTAATACAAAAGAAAGACAAAATAGTAATTGGTGTATCAGGTGGTCCAGATTCCATGTGTTTACTCAATTGCTTATTTTGCTTGAAAGAGAAATTAGCCATAGAAATTATTGTTGCACATGTAAACCATATGCTAAGACCAGAAGCAGAGGAGGAAACAAAATATGTGCAAGAATTTTGTCAAAAAATAGAAGTTCCTTGTTTTATAAAATATGCTAATATTACCAAAATGTCACAAGAGGAAAAGCTAGGGAAAGAAGAGATGGGACGAAAAGTACGTTATGAATTTTTTGAAGAAGTAGCAATAAAAACAAATGCAAATAAAATTACAACAGCCCATAATAGTAATGATAATGCAGAAACAGTATTAATGAATTTGCTACGTGGAAGTGGAATTTCAGGATTAAAGGGTATTGAAATTAAAGTAAAAAAGGGCAATTTAGAATATATTAGACCGATTTTAGAATGTGAGAGAATAGAGATAGAAAACTACTGTAAAGAAAAAGAATTAGATCCCAAAATGGATAAAACTAATTTAGATAATATTTATACAAGAAATAAGATAAGGAATCAATTAATTCCATATTTACAAAAAGAATTTAATCCTAATATTATTCAAGGATTAAATCGTTTGTCTGAGTTGGCAGGAGAAGAAGAAGAATATTTTAAAGAAATTGTAAGTCAAACGTATGAAACCATAAAAATAGGGGAAAATGAAAAAGAGATTATTTTAGATTCAAAAAAGTTTAATAATTTACCAAAGGTCATAAAATCAAAGGTTCTTATATATACTATTAACAATGCAATTGGTACAACACAAGGAATTGGTAAGATTCATATAGAGGATATTATTAAACTTTGCGAAAATAATATTGGTAATAAATATTTAATACCAAATAAAAAAATTAAAATTTTTATAAATAAGGGAAAAATTTTTTTACAAAAAATTTTGATATCTACTTAAACCTTCCGTAAGCAAATCCTTGATATGACTAGATTTGGAAGAATGAAAGTTTTGTGAAAATGCTTGCAATTCAATTTGGGGTATGGTATAGTTTGGAATAGTAAAATTAAAATGGATAACAAATCAAAGAAAAGGCACAAAAGGTTTAAAGATAAGGAGGAAATGTTTTGAAAAATAGTATTAAAACATTAGCTATGTGGCTAGTTATTGGAATCATTTTAATTGTATTAATTAGTGCAATTTGGGAAAAAACTGATAGTAAATTAGCATATTCTGATTTGATAGCAAAGGTTGAATCTGGAGATGTTAAAGAAATAACATTGGAAGCTGATGGAAAAAGAGCAGAAGTAAAATTAAAAAGTGAGAATTTTCCAAAGGAAGTTAATATTCCAAGTGTAGATAATTTGATGGAAATGTTAGCAGATAATATGAAATCTGGTAGTGTAACAGTAACTGAAAAATCAGAATCTATTTGGATGGTATTCTTGAGTTTATTAACACCATTTGGATTATTAATTATCTTCTTTATTTTCTGGTTCTTGTTAATGGGCGGAGCACAAGGTGGAAATGGTGGCAATGGTAAAACAATGTCATTTGGAAAAAGCCGTGCTAGAATGATTAACCCAACTGATAAGAATAGAATTACTTTTGATAATGTAGCTGGTGTAGATGAAGAAAAAGAAGAATTAGAAGAAATTGTAGAATTCTTAAAAAATCCAAGAAAGTTTACTGAAATGGGAGCAAGAATTCCAAAAGGTGTGCTATTAGTAGGTCATCCTGGAACTGGTAAAACGTTATTGGCAAAAGCAGTAGCAGGAGAAGCGGGAGTACCATTCTTCTTTATCAGTGGTTCAGACTTTGTTGAAATGTTTGTAGGTGTTGGTGCATCACGTGTAAGAGATTTATTTGAAGAAGCTAAGAAAAAAGCTCCTTGTATTATTTTCATCGATGAAATTGATGCAGTAGGACGTCAAAGAGGTGCAGGACTTGGTGGAGGACATGATGAAAGAGAACAAACATTAAATCAATTATTAGTAGAAATGGATGGTTTCTCAGCAAATGAAGGCGTTATTGTGTTAGCAGCAACTAACAGACCAGATGTATTAGATAAAGCATTACTTAGACCAGGAAGATTTGATAGACAAATTGTAGTATCTAATCCAGATGTAAAGGCAAGAGAACAAATCTTAGAAGTTCATAGTAGAAAGAAAAAATTAGCAGATGATGTAGACTTAAAAACAATAGCAAAAAATACTTCAGGATTTTCAGGAGCAGACTTAGAAAATGTATTAAATGAAGCAGCATTGTTAGCAGCTAGAAGAAACTTAGAGCAAATTACAATGCAAGAAGTAGAAGATGCTATGGTGAAAGTAACCATGGGACCTGAAAAGAGAACAAGGGTAAGAAGTGATAAAGAACAAAAATTAGTTGCTTTCCATGAAGCAGGTCACGCAGTAGTAAGTAGATTTTTACCTACGCAAGATCCAGTTCATCAAATTTCTATTATTCCTAGAGGAATGGCTGGTGGATATACGATGTATCGTCCAACAGAAGACAAAAACTTTATGTCTAGAACAGAAATGGTAGAAAATATTGTTTCACTTCTTGGTGGTAGAGTAGCAGAAAAGTTAGTATTAGATGATATTTCAACAGGTGCAAGCAATGATATTGAAAGAGCTACACAAATTGCTAGAAGCATGGTAACCAAATATGGTATGAGTGAAAGAGTTGGAACAATTATGCTAGGCTCTAACCAAGAAGAAGTATTCTTAGGAAGAGATTTAGCACAAGGTAGAGAATATTCAGAAGAAACAGCAGGAATTGTAGACGAAGAAGTTAAGAGCATTATTGATTTTGCTTATAGAAAAGCAGAAGAACTTCTAAAAGAACATATGGAACAACTAACAAAAGTTGCTAATGTTTTATTAGAAAAAGAAAAGATTGACGGAGAAGAATTTGACGAAATTTTTGGTGGAAATGAATAGAAAGTATAAAGATTTCGTAAAATAGTTAATATAATCAGCCTCCTAGCAGGCGAAGAGATAAATGAGCTAGTGAATAAATATAATTGGGGGAAGCTTTTTAGAAAGCTTCTCCTGTTTTGCTTTAAGGAGGAGTTTATGTTAATAGAAAATGAGGTGAAAAAATTACAAGAAAAATAGTAGAGTTTTTCAAGACAATATTTTAAAAGTATGATATGATAATGATAGCAAATAGGAGGAATAAAAAATGGAATACAGATTTACGCCACAAGGAGTATGCTCAACGCAAATTATTGCAGAAGTGGAAGAAGGAATTATCAAGAAGTTAACAGTAGAAAATGGATGTCATGGAAATTTACAAGGAATAGCTAAACTAGTAGAAGGTATGAAAGTAGAGGACGTTATCAAAAAAATAGAAGGAATTAATTGCAGAGGACGAGGAACGTCCTGTCCAGATCAAATTGCAAAAATGCTAAAGAGCATAAAATAAAAAACAGCCAATTGGCTGTTTTTTACGGTTTTGCTTTGCTTATTGTATAAATTGTCTATAGCTTATTAGCATTTCGTATGGTTGAATTAATTTCCCATTGTTACTTTGATGATAGTTCCTTCTTCAACAGAAGTCCCTTTAAGTGGTTCTTGACTAACGACAATGCCAGAACCAGATACACTTAGGTTTAGATTTTTCTTTTTTAATGCATCTTTTACTTGAGAGAGATTCATATTAATTAAATCAGGTACTTGCTTAGAAACACGAGTATTTTCTGTTTCTGTATATAATTTAACAATAGAATTTTTGGTTAGTTGTGAGCCTTTTACAGGGAATTGATCTGTTACGAGTTCATCAGATTTTCCAGAAGTACTACAGATAAATCCTGCATTTTCTAATATCTTTTTAGCTTCAGCTACTGTTTTATTTGTAACATTTGGCAAAGTAGTTGTATTGCTAGTTGTATTGTTTGAAGTATCAACAGGAACTTGCATATATGGTAATATTTCTTTTAACATTTTCTGAGCAGCAATAGAGGCAATAGGAAGACCTGTTGAGTTTGCACTTCCTTTTGTAGGATTGTATAAAGTAACAAGCATAACAATTTCTGGGTTTTCTACAGGAGAAACAGCTAGAAAGGAGAAAGTGAGTCCTTCATCTGGGTTCCCTGGATCAGGTTCTGAAGTTCCCGTTTTACCACCAATAGAATATCCTTTAATTTGTGAATATCTACCAGTACCATTTGTTACAACTGTTTCCATCATAGATAGCACTTCTGCTGCAGTTTCTTTAGAAACAACTTGTCTTACTTGAACTGGTTCAATTGTAGTAACAGCTCCTCCGTTATCTGTATTTTTCATTTCTTTAACAATTCTAGGTTTCATAAGCATTCCATCATTTGCTACTGCTGACACTGCTGTAATCATTTGCAGAGGTGTAATTTTAAATCTTTGACCAAATGACATTGTTGCAAGCTCAATAGGACCTACTTTGTCTACACTCCAAAAGATGGGAGAGCCATTTTCTTCAGAAGTTTCAATTCCTGTTTTTTGGAAAAAGCCAAAGGCATCATAGTATTTATAAAAAGTATTAGCTCCTACTTTTTGCCCTAGTTGTATGAAAGCTGGATTGCAAGAATGCGCTAAAGCATCTCTTAAACTTTGATATCCATGTCTATTTCCATGCGCACATTTTATTGTGATTCCAGATACTATTTCTTTGCCTTTACAATAGTAAACATTAGATTTATCAATACTTGCTTTATCTTCTTCTAATGCAATAGCAGAAGAAATTAGCTTAAATACAGAACCAGGTTCATAAGTATCTGAAACAGCGCGATTACGATAAACAGAATATAAAGTTTTGGTTTGTTCTTCAGAAGACATCTTTTTCCAATCTTTTTCTGTTAAATAACTTGGCATTTCGAAAGGTTTATTTAAATTATAATCTGGATAAGTAGCCATTGCTAAGATGTCACCAGTTTTAGGATCCATAGCAATTACATTACCGCCACGTTCGCAGCCATTCTCTATACAAGCTTGTTTTAAATATTTCTCAATAATTGCCTGAATATTAGCATCAATTGTTAAAGTAAGGTCATATCCATTTTCAGCAGGGATATAGGTTTGATTTTCATCAGGAATAAATTCTTGGAAAGCATTTTGCGAGGTAACTACTTTGCCGAGGAGTGCCTGTTAAAATGTTATCCCAATAAAGTTCTAAACCATATAGACCTTGGTTATCATTTCCACAAAATCCAAGTAGAGAAGAAGCCAAACTTTCATAAGGATAAGATCTTTTGGTATCTTCTTCAATATTAATTCCATTAGAATATTTTTCTTCTTTCATCCAAGTTTTTAGAATATCTACTTTATCTTTATCTACTTTTCGAATAATCGTTTCATAGGAATTTGTACTAGATACCTTTTTTAAAGTAGCTTCATAATCTAATTCAAAAATGTCAGAAAATGCTTTTGCAACTTTCTCCTTCAAAGCCTTGGTAGCATCTTCATCTAATTTTCCACCTTTCATTACAACAATACTATTAGGATTAATTGTAATAGTATCAACTGGAGCACTAACTGCTAATGTTTTGCCATTTGCGTCGTAAATAGTACCTCTATGAGGATTTACTAATCTGCTAGTAATTAATTGATCATACATTTTTTCTTTTAAATCAGCACCTTGCACAAATTGAATAAAGCCAAGGCGAATGATAAGTAAAATCAGTAATGCAAAAAATACTAACATAACTACTGTTAATTTTTTGGAAGTAGTATATAATTTTTTTACTTTGCTCATTATACCTCCTGATATATCTTTTGTTCTCTAGACTCTTAGTTTTTTAATAATTTTAATTTCTTCATATAATTGTTTGATAACATCTTGCCTTACTAACACAGCTGCTTTATACTCTTCTAAAATTTGACCACAATTTTCAACTGTTTCTCCTTCTTGAAGTAATAAACGCAATCCTTCTAAGTAATATTCTTTTGTTTTTTCTTTATTAGAATGCATAGCTTTTTTTTGGTAACTTTGCATTAGCTCTAAACGTTTAATTTGCTGTTTTAGATATTCCACATAATCCATAACACCACTAATTTCATATAAGGTATCGTCAATAACTACTTTAAATAGTCTTTTTAAAATAAGGCCATTAATTTTGCCATCTTTTTCTTTTGTTGCTAATTGGTCTAAAGCAACAAATCTAGGATCTGGTTGAGCATCTTTAATAAGTTCTTTTAATGTTTCTGAAATATGTACATGAGTTTTATATTGTCGTTTAGTAACTAAAGCATCATACTCGTCAGCCACACGTACAATTTGAGCTTCATAAGGAATATCCTTTTTCTTAATTCCATTAGGATAGCCACTACCATCCAATGCTTCGTGATGGTCTAACGCAGCTAAAGAATATGGGCGTAATTTAGGTTCTTTCATACATAGTTTGTAACCTAAAGTAGTATGAGTTTTCATAATTTCATACTCTTCAGCAGTTAGTTTATCAGGTTTATTTAAAATTTTAGTAGGTATTTGCATTTTTCCGACATCATGTAAATAGCCACAAATAGTACAATGAACTGTAAAGGATTTTCTACAATGTAGGTATTCACAAATTCTACAACATAAATTAGCAACATTTTCACTATGTTTTCTTGTAAAAGGGTCAAGTCTTTCTAAAACGTCTAACTGATAACGTATAGTTTGCTCTAAATTGTAGGTTTTTAAATCTATTGGACTATAAAAATCAATTTTTTCATTTTTCATTTTTTCACCTTGATTTCTTTTGTAATTTCTTTATGTAATCATACTATAAAAGTAAGTAATTAGCAAGACTTTCCTAAGAGAAAGTAATAATAAATTTAGGTACTTGCAATATGAAATAAATTGATATACAATACCTATATACTTCCTTTTATTTGAAGTGTCATTTTGATATCATATTTCCATTAAAAGACAAGGATGAAAAGCAGTAGAAGCAATTTTGAACGTTGAAAGAGGGAATATTATAAAATGAGAAAACAAAAGGAAATTATGATAGGCGATAAGCTGAAAGCACTTAGGAAAAGTTATGGATATACACAAGAGAAACTATCAGAATCAATTGAATGTTCAACAAGATATATTGGCAATATTGAACAAAATAAGTCAAAACCATCTTATGAGATATTAGTAAAAATTTGTAATTTATTTCATATAGGAACAGATGCAATATTTGGAGAATATTTAGAAAAATCGAGCAAAAGTTCTAAAGAAGTAGGGCTTGCAGGTTTCGAAAAATTAAAACCAGAAAATCAAGCAATTATTTTACATTTAATTGAATATTTTAATAGAAATAATAAAAAGTAATTTAAACGAACTAAGAAAAGGAAGAAATAGAAAGGTAGGGTATCATTTTGTATGATATCATATTTTTCTATTTTTAGTTGGGAGAAGGATATCCAAAGGTTCTTTTAGTAAATAAAAGGAAGTCTAGCATAAAAAATGAAAAAGGGGGAAGAGTAGTAATAAGGAGAGGAGGCATGCCTTAATTGAAAAGGCTAGATGCATATGGAAGATAAAAAGAAGAAAATTGATGAATTGATTCAAAAACTAGACAAAATGCTAAAAGAAGAAAAGCCAAGAGAAGAAACAGAAAAAGTACTAAGAGAATTAGAAGGATTGTTAAAGGAATATTTAGAAGAATAAAAATTGTACTTGAATAATACAAACATATTCAGTATAATGAAGGCATAGCAAGAACAAAAGAACGGGGTGAAAAAATGCAAAATTTATTGATAAAAAATGGAAAAGTATTATTATTTAAACAGAATGATGTTCTTATTAAAAAACAAGATATTTTAGTACAAAATGGTAAGATTGTAAGAATAGAAAGTGGAATAGAAGAGAAAAATGGAAAAGTAATAGATGCAACAGATCATATTGTTATGCCAGGAATGATTAATACTCATAGCCATATTCCAATGAGTATCTTTAGAGAAACAACAGAAGGATGTAAATTGTATGAATGGCTAAATGAAAAAATTTGGCCAAGAGAAGAAAAACTGACTAAAGAAGATGTCTATTGGGCAAGTATGTTGTCCTATTATGAAATGATTGCAACAGGAACTACAACCATTAATGACCAGTATTTTATGTCAGAGGAAATTAGAAAAGCGGCTGAGGATTGTAAAGTAAGAGCAGTTATTACTAGAACAATTATGGACGCAGATGGAAGTTATAAACAAAGAGTGAAGGAATTTAGAGAGTTTTATGAGTCTAGAGATACAAAAAATGACTTGATTACTTATTGCGTTGCACCACATAGTTTATATACTTGCTCAGACGAATGTTTAGAGGTGACAGCAAATTTAGCAAGAGAATATCATTTGCCAATTCATGTACACTTTTTAGAGAGTATGGATGAGATTGAAGATATTCAAAAACAACATGGAAAAAAGGCGATAGAAGTATTAAAACAATATTTTGATGGTGTTCATACAATTTTAGCACATGGTGTACATTTAAATAATGAAGATATTAATATATTAAAAACAATGGACTGTGGAATTGCACATAATCCAATTTCAAATTTAAGATTAGGTTGTACAATAGCTGATACTACAAAATATTTACAAGAAGGAATTAATGTCGCACTTGGTACAGACGGTCAAGGCTCTGGAAGTAATTTAGATATGTTTGAGGCAATGAGAGTAGCATGTTTAATCCAAGGTGGTATTCATGAAAATGAGGAGAGAATAACTGCTAAGAATGCACTTCGCATGGCAACGATTAATGGAGCAAAATTATTAGGTTTAGAAGACAAAGTAGGTAGTATAGAAGTAGGCAAAGATGCAGATTTAATTCTAGTAAATGTAGAGGAAAGTTTAGATAATATTACTATGTTACCAAACTTAAATGAAATTACGAATTTAGTATATAATACTAGTGGCAGAAATGTAGAAACAACGATTGTGAAAGGTGAAATACTGATGGAAAATAGGAAGATGAAAATAGGAAATGTACAAGAAGTAATCAAACATTGTAACCAGATTGCAGAAAGAATTTCAAAGTAGAATTTAACTATTGACAAAAAAGTGATTAATGAGTATAATAAATATAGAAATAGGAAACCACAAAAGTGGTCGCCTAATTAGATTGTTTTTTAATACACACTCTAACCGCGAAGCAGAGTGTGTATTTGTTTTTATTTGCTTAATATATGTACAAGTACAATAATTAAGGCAATTGTAATGATAGTTACTGACACAAGGCCAGCAAAAAGTAAGATAATTAATTGTAATAATATATCCATCATACACATCACCTCCTCTTTGGAGGCGACACACTCTTGCATTTCCTATTTTATATAATATTATACATATGAGTAAAAAGTAAGTCAATAATTAAAACAAAAATAAAACAAATTTTTTACTGATAAAAAATGAAACTGCTTGCAAAATTGACAAAAATCCAGTATAATAAAGTCGAAATATGGAGTTTTTCTTTGTGTAAGGGAAAGTTCCCATTATATAGAAAAATAGGTGAAAAAGTTGTATTTAAAGAGAATGGAATTGCAAGGTTTTAAATCCTTTGCAGATAAAACAGTATTAGAATTTAAGCCAGGTATTACCTCTGTTATTGGACCAAATGGATCAGGAAAAAGTAACATTTCAGATGCTATTCGTTGGGTGCTTGGTGAACAAAGCATGAAATCCTTAAGAGGTGCAAAATCTGAGGATATTATTTTTGCAGGAACGCAAGCAAGAAAATCATTGGGGTTTGCTGAGGTTTCTATTGTTATTGATAACTCAGATAGCAAATTACCAGTAGAATATACAGAAGTAACTGTTACAAGAAAGATTTATCGTAGTGGAGAAACAGGATATTTTATTAATAAAACACCTTGCCGTTTAAAAGATATTTTAGAATTATTCATGGATACAGGAATTGGAAAAGATGGATATAGTATTATAGGACAAGGTAAAATTGATGAGATTTTAAGCAATAAATCAGAAGATAGAAGACATATTTTTGAGGAAGCTGCAGGAATCGTAAAATATAGGACAAGGAAAGCAGAATCTGAAAAGAAATTAGAGCAAACAAAATTAAACTTACTTCGTATTAATGATATTTTATCAGAAATAGAAGGCGGTCTTGAGCCTCTTAAAATACAGGCAGATAAAGCAAAACAATTCTTAGACTTAAGAGAAGAACTAAAGTCTATCGAAGTGGGGCTTTTTGTATATAATATTGTTACTTACAAAGAAAAATTAGAACAAATTGTAAAGGACTATGACATTTTAGTATCTCAAAAAGAATTAGAAGATACCAAAATGGAAACTTTGCAATCTGATAAAGAGGCACTAAGACAAGCAATTGATGATATCACTAGACAAATTGAAGAAATGCAAAATTTAGGGTTTGAAAGTAGCAATAAAATTGAAAAAATCAATTCTGAAATAGGAATTCACAAAGAGAGAATTCAAAATAATCATAATAACCAAGAAAGATTGACTGGCGAGATTGAGGAAGTAAACGATAGAATTTCTGAATTACAAGAAGAACAAAAACAAAAATTAGAAAAGAAAACTAGTTTAGGTTCTAATAAAGAAAAGTTTGAAAAAGAGTTAGAAGAAAAAGAAACTGAACTTGCTGAACTAACAAAGAAATTATCAGATAAAGAGTTAGAAATAGAGGGAAAGAAACAAGCAGTTGAACAATGTACTGACAAGAAGTATGAGTTAGCAGGCGAAATAAATACATTAGATGTTAATTTTGAAAACCTAGACAAACGCAAAAAACAAGTACAAAATGAGATCAGTTCTACTATTTCTGAATTAGATGCCAAAAGAATGGAAAAACAAGAACTTTCTAAAGGCTTTTATGAAATTGAATCTAAAAGGAACACAGCTGCAAGCAATTTGGAGAAAAAGCAAGATGTTAAAAATGAAAGCATGCAAAAGGTAAAGCAGTTTGAGGAAGAAGTTAGTAAATTAGAATATAACCAAAGAATGAAGCAAGCTAGACATCAATTTTTAGTAGAAACTGAAAAGGAAAAAGAAGGCTATAACAAAACAGTAAAATCTTTATTATTCCATTGTGAAAAGGATAGCAGTTTAAGTAAAGGTGTTCATGGAGTTTTAGCAAATCTTGTATCAGTAGACAAAGAGTATGAATTAGCAATTGAAATGTGTTTAGGACAAGCTTTGCAAAATGTGGTTACAGAAACAGAGCAAGATGCCAAAAAGCTAATTGAGCATTTAAGAAAGAATAGCTTAGGTAGAGCATCCTTTTTACCGATTTCCTCTGTTCAAGGTAGGAAACTAGACAAATTAACAAAAATGGATGGTGTGATTGGGATAGCATCTGATTTAGTAAAATGCAACAAAAAGTATGAGCAAATTGTACTAAATCTACTAGGAAGAACAGTAGTAGTCAAAGATATGGATACAGCTATTAATTTAGCGAAAAAAGATAAGTATTCTTTTAGAATTGTTACACTACAAGGGGACATTATCAGTTCAACTGGTTCTATTTCTGGTGGTAGTGTTCAAACAAAAAGTGTGAATATTTTAGGTAGAAGCAGAGAAATTGAAGAGCTTGAAAAAGAGTTAAAGAAATTAGAGAAACAAATAATAGATAAGAAAAAAGAGCAAGAGGATTATGCTGCTTCTATTGGAGATTTAATTGAAGAAACTGCTAAACTAGAAAGAGAACTACAAGAAATTGAAATTATATATGCTACAGAAAAACAGAAAATGGTGGCTATTGAAGAAAATATTAGTCGCTTAGAGGAAAGACGTGACAAATTAAAACAAGAAGAAGTGACAATAGAAGAACAAAAGGTAGAAAATAGAAAGCAAAAAGAAGAAAAAGAACAAGAAAGTATTTCTATTGTGAAAGAAATGGAAGAACTAAATGCTGTTATAGAGCAATTTGCAATAAACAACAAAGATAATCAAAAATATATTGATGATTTGAATTTAGATATTACCAATTTAAAAATTTCTGTTAGTTCTTTTGATGAGAGCGAAAACTCTATTGATGAAATGGTTGCTAGAATTGAGCAAGATATTGAAAATCAGAAAAAGAGTATGGAACTAAAGCAAGCGACAATAGAAGAAAACAAAAAAGATAATCAAGAGTTAGAGTTGGCGATTCAAAACTTAGAAGCACAAATTGAACAAATCAAATTGGAGGTTAGCAATAGTTCAAATAAAGTAGAAGAACTAAAACAAGAAAGAATCCAGAAGAATGAAAAAATGACAAAAACAGAAGATGAGATTACAAGTCAATTTGGTGTGTTAGAAGGTTTGAAAGAGCAAATTGTCAAGCTAGATGTGAAAAAGACAAAAGTAGAACAAGATTTAGGGCAAGTAACAGAAAGCTTATGGGAAGAGTATGAATTAACACCGAATAATACTGAGGAATATCCAAAGCCAAATAATGTGGCAACAGCACAAAAACAAGTAAATAGCTTGAGAAATAAGATTAAAGATTTGGGAAGCATTAATATTGATTCTATTGAAGAGTACAAAAAGACGAAAGAAAGATATGATTTCATGTCTGAACAACGTTTAGACTTAGAAAATACAGCTTCTAAATTAAGAGGTATTATCAATGATATGACAGAAACCATGCAACAACAATTTAAAGAGAAATTTGCTATTATTAGCAAGAACTTTAATGAGGTATTTGTAGAATTGTTTGGTGGAGGAAAGGCTGAGTTAATTTTAGAGGATGAAAATAATATCTTAGAATGTGGTATTGATATTCGTGTACAACCAACTGGTAAAAAGCTACAAAATATGATGCTATTATCAGGTGGAGAAAAGGCTTTTACTGCAATCGCATTGTTATTTGCTATTCTAAAAATGAGTCCAGCACCATTCTGTATTTTAGATGAAATTGAAGCGGCATTAGATGATGTGAATGTATATCGTTTTGCAGAGTACTTAAAGAAATTCTGCAAAGAGACACAGTTCCTAGTAATTACCCATAGGAAAGGTACTATGGAGGCAGCAGATACTGTTTATGGTGTTACTATGGAGGAGAATGGAATTAGTAAGTTGCTATCGATTAAATTAAAATAAGGAGGATATAAGATAAGAGTTGCAATATATAGGAAAGTTGGATAGACATAAAATTGGGGCGCACGGAAAAAATATTGTAACAGAAGATGTTATACTAACAGATGACAGAATAAAGCATATTCAAAAAAGGCATCCACGGTGATTATGAAAAATATGCTAAATACATACAAAATATAATAAAAAATCCAGATTATATATTGGAAGATGCTAAAAATATAGATACAATAATAATGCTAAAGAGGATAATAGAAGAAGGAAAAAATATACAATTGGTGATAAAACTAAGTACTGGAATTGATAAAAAAAGGGATAAAAATTCGATTTTGACATTGTGGAAAATAAGAAATAGTGCATATAAGCAATTGATCAAGAACAAGAAAATACTTTACAAAAATGAATAGAAATGCTATAATTAAAATACAATATGAATAGTTGTTTGAGGTGGAAAATTTTCGTGCCTTCCACGCACCTAGCAATAGGTTAACAAGAGATGTAGGAAACTTTGGCACTCCTACCAAATAACTAAAAGAAATAAGAGCTGTAGTGATACAGCTCTTTCTATTGCCTAATTACAATTTTTATCATACTCTCTTAAGGCCTCTTGGGCATATTGTGTATCGGTTAAACAAGGAACATATTGTGTACCAATTTTTTGACGAGTTTCATTTCCTTTTCCAGTAATCAAAATAACACTATTAGGGTTTTCTAGAATTGCTTGTTTAATTGCTTCTCCACGGTCATCTATTATTTTATATTCTCCATGTTCTTCTGAAACATAAGTTGCAATTTCTTTACTAATATCACAGGCCTCTTCAGGACCAGGATCTTCAGCTGTTAAATAAGTTATAGCTGAATTTTTGCCAGATAAATGTCCTAAATCTTTTCTACGAAGAAAGGCTTTTCCACCTGGACAACCAAATACAGTAATAATCTTTTTATCAGGATATTCTTGTTTGGTAGATTCATATAATTTTTCAAAACTTAGTTTATTATGAGCATAATCTACAATAACAATAATGCTGCCATCTTTGCTCATATGTGATTCCATTCTACCGCTTGCTCTAGCAACTTTTAGACCTTCATAAATATTCTCATAAGGAATACCAAAAGTAAGTGCTACACAGATTGCAGCTAAAGCATTTTCAACATTAAATAGACCTGGCATAGTAAGAAGTATCTCATTTTCCCATTGAGGTGTTTTAACTTTAAAGCTGATAGAAATATGACTTGGTTTTTGAATATTATATGCATACACATCTGCTTTTGAATTTTTAATGCTAAAGGTGATGATTTTTTTAGATGCTTGAGCTTCTTCTAAAATCCTATCTACATAGTCGCTGTCTAAATTCACACAAGCAGTTTCTACTTGTTTAAAAAATTTCAATTTTGAAGCAAAATAGTCTTCAAAATCAGGATGTTCAATAGTGCTAATATGATCTTCAGAAATATTTAAAAATACTCCTGCTTTATAATATACATCATGAACTCTATCTAACTTTAGTGCTTGACTACTAACTTCCATAACCAGATTTTGTATTTTACAATCTACTGCATTTGCAATGTGTTCTTGTAAATCAATTGATTCAGGGCTAGTGATAAGAGACTCTTTACAAGTTTTTCCATCATAAGTATCAATAGAAGAAACAATAGCTGTATCTGGTAAGTTTTGAGATTTCATATAGTTATCTAAAATGCTTTTAATATAATAAGCAGTAGTAGATTTTCCTTTTGTGCCAGTCAATCCTATCATATTTAATTTAGTAGCAGGAAAGTCATAGAATAGAGTAGAAATTACTGCTAAAGATTTTCTAATGTCTTTTACAACAATATGAGAAAAATCAGGTTGTGAAACATTTTCCTTTTCAGCTACATATACCATAGCACCATTTTGAATAGCTTCAGTCAAATATTCAGGTTTGTATTTAATACCTTTACAAATATATAAAGTATTTTTAGTCACATTCTTAGAGTTATGAGCAATTTGAGTAATAGGAGTAGAAAGATCTAAATCCTTTACTATAATTTCATCTATTAAATTTTCTTTTTCTAAACTATTAATATAATCTTTTAATGTATATGTTTTCATTATTCATCTCCTAATATTTTACCAATTTAAGGTTTTGTACTTCTTCTTGTAATTAAAATCTTTGGCAATTAAATATAGTCTTCTTCTAAGGCTTTTATCAGCCTTATATTTTAAAGGATTAATTAACTTTTTCTGTTTTGCTAAAGCTAGTATTTCATTACGTAAAGCTTGGCTGGTAACATATTTTTTGATAACACTTTTTGGGACAAAACTTAAAGCTACTTTATCCTTCATTAAAGTACAAGGTTTTTCTTTCTGATAAATTAAATCATCAATTAAGTATTGTACTAAATTATGCCCAGCAGCAGTTAAATAATAACTACATCTAGCTTGTCTAGGGTTAATTTCTAACACTTTATAGCTTTGGGTTCGAGAGTCATACTTTAAGTCGAATTCAGCAAAGCCTTGATATTCCATTCGTTCCATAAATGCTTTTAGAGGTTCTACTAGTTTTTCGTTATAGCCATGTTCATCAAAACCATTAACTAAAACTGTACAATTTCCAATTCCTCCAGGATTTCTTTCTTGTAAACCAATTTGTGCAAAGGTCATTAATTGTACTTTTTTATCTTTACTACAATAGAAAACACAGTCAAATAGAGCACAATCATCTCCAGGAATAAATTCTTGAATAACTAAATTGCTTTTATAGCCAGAGTTTTCTATTTTTTCGATGACTTGTCCTAATTCTTCACGAGAAAATACTTTAAATACTTTAAACATTCCATCAAATTTATGATTATGATATTCAATATTATTTCCAGGCTTTACAATTAAAGGGTACATCAACTCTGCTACTTTTTCCTCATCTAATTTTTCATTTTGACCACAAGGATAAATGTATGTCTTAGGTACATCTAGTTCACTTCCTTGAAAAGTTTGATAAAAGGTATCCTTCACTAAGATTTGATCTAAGATTTCTAGACTAGGATAATTATGTACAAATTTTTTATCTAATTTAGTTTGATTTTCAATAATCAATCTGACTAATTCATCACTAGTACCAATTAAAAGAATTTGATCTTCTTTTTGATCTTTAGCATAGTTATTTAGAGTGTCCACAAATATTTCTGCATTTTCAAAATCAGGAACTTCTCTAAAATTAACAATACTACTATAGGAAACAACGCCAATTGCTCTTTTGGAAATGACATTCACTTTTTCATGGTAAAGTTCATGATAACATCTTGCCATATAGTAAGCATTGAAATCACTTCCTAAAATTAATACATTGAAATCTTTCTCCACAAAATTCACTCCTTTTATCTTTCATCTACTTCCACAGTTTTTCCATCTTTTATTAATACTCGTGGTAACCAGTTGTTTAGCATACAAGAACCCTCGTAAACAGTAGTACCAATATATCTTGCAACTTCACGCATAGGAAGTTCATCACCGATCAAAGTAACTTTATCTCCTGTGTGAACTGTTTCATCTACTTTTGCAATTAGCATTCCCATATTGATATCACCAATTAAAGAATAGCGTTTTTGGTTAATTATAATTTGTCTTCCTTTATTTTTTCTAGAAAAACCATCTGCATAACCAATAGGAATAACTGCTACATACATGTTTTCTTGTGCTTCATAAATTCTACCATATCCAACAAAACTACCTTTAGGAATTTGTTTTACTTGTATTACTTCACTATATAAAGAAAAAGCAGTTTTTAAGTTAATATCAATATCTGTGATAGTTGGACTAATATGATGTTTTTTATGATAGAGTTCTCTTTTCCATTTTCTAAGTCGTCCCATAAGATTATTTGGTAATGGTCTTGGAGTAGGATTATATCCATATAAAATAATTCCTAAACGAATTCCATTAGCAAAAGATATTTTGTCATGGTTTAATAAGGTTTGGCTTTTTCCTAAATGTACAATTGGAATGTTACTTAAATCAATTTCAGAAGTAATCTCTTGGAATTTAGCAAACTGGTTGTCCCAAGAAATATCATAGATGCCATCAGTAGCGAAATGAGTAAAAATACCTTCTAATATAATATTTGCTTTTTGGTTTAATCCATCCACAACCTCTTTTACTTGGCGCTTATCAGAAAATCCTAATCTACACATACCAGAGTCTATTTTGATATGTACTTTTAAAGGATTTTCAATCTCTTTCTCCATTAATTTTTGATAGTATTCATAGTCAGGAAGGGTAATAGTAATATCATATTCTAAACATTCTTTAAGATATTGAATGGAAATTGGTTCTAAGCAAAGAATTGGAGTCGTAACTCCATCTTTTCTTAAACTAATTCCTTCTTCTAAAGAACTAATAGCTAAGTAATTAATACCACTTTCTACTAAATATTTTGCTACCTTATCACTATGTCCATAAGCATTTCCTTTGACAACACCAAAATAGTATTGATAATCAGGATATTTTTTGATGATTTCTTCTACATTATGTTGTAGGTTATTAATATTAATTTCAACATAAGAATTTCGATACATAACTTGCCTTTCCTTACCTTAAAAATTTTCTTCATTATATCATAAATATTGACTTTTTCAAGAAAAATAATCAATATAGTAATAGTTTGCTATAAAGACTTCTGCTTTAAAATGATATATTTCTATGTAATTTTGACTATATTTGTTCTGGTAAAGGATAAAGTTTAAAACTATATTGCTAGATTAGTAACCATTGTAGTATTACTTATTTTAGCAGGAATAACAATTACTTATGTCATGGGAGATAATAGTGTATTTAAGCAAGCTTCAAATGCTAAATTAAATACAGAGTTAGCAAAAATAGAAGAACAAGCAAACCTAATTTATACAGACAAACTGCTAGAAAAAGCACCGAATAATAACTTTAAAGATAAGCCAACAATGCAAGAAATAACAGAAGAATTAAAAGAAGAGGGGTATACCATAGAACAAATAAAGGCGAGTGGAAATGGAATTAAAGGAATATTATTGGATAAAGAAAGTATAAGTTTGAATAAGGAGAAATCTGGTACTGTTCAGGTAACATTAGAGGGAAATATTGAGCCATATATCTACTACGTAAAGATTGATAATAAATATTATCAAATGCATTTTAATGGTGGAGTGGTAACCATAGATAGAAAAGAAAGTAATATTTCAGGTGCAGAAGAAGACACGCAAACTTTAGTAGTAAGCAGTAGCGATGAGAATATAGCAACTGTTACAGTTGATAATACAACAAATGTGGTAACAGTAACAGCAAAGAATATAGCAGGAACAGTAGCTATTACTGTGACTTATGGAAGTTATGCAAAAGTATGTAATGTAAGAGTATGTGATATTACAACAGAATTAGAAATCAATTCAGTAAGAGCCAGAATAGCAACAGGATATACCAGATGGTTAGTAGCAACAGCAAAACCAGACACAGCAAACCAAGAATTTGAATGGATAAGTAGTAATACAGAAGTAGCAACAGTAGATAACAAAGGAATGATAACAGCAAAGAAAAAAGGAATAGCAACCATTACAGTCAAAACAAGAGATGAAAGTAATTTAAGTAAAACATGTGAAGTAACTGTAGATGATGCAATAGAAATAACAACCTTAACAGAGTTTCAAACCAAAAATATAATAGCAAAAGATGAGAATGGAAACTTAATTACAATACCACGGAGATTTTAAAGTATTAACAAGTGAAGGAACGAAAGTAACACAAGGAGTAGTGATACAAGATAGAGAAGGAAATGAGTTTGTATGGGTACCAATAGACTCAGTATCTACAGGTACAAGTAAACTAGCGGATGATATAAGACTAGGAAGATACACTTTTAATGAAACAAATGGAACACCAAAAAAAGAACAAGATGCAGATGATTATGATAAGTTAACATCAATAAATAGCATAGGGGATTACAATTATCAGGAATTAATTGATAGTTCCACTAATACTCCAGCTAAAAATTTACGAGATTTTGTGACAAAGACTCAAGAAAATGGTGGATATTATATTGGGAGATATGAAGCTAGTCAAGGAATTGATGGAAAAGCAAGGTCACAATACAATAAAAAAATATGGAATTTTATAACACAACCAAATTCAGCAGTAGCAGCAAGAGAAATGTATGATAATAATTATATGGATAGTGATTTAATTAACAGTTATAGTTGGGATACTGCTATTGTGTTTATTCAAAAATATTCAGGAAATAGTAATTATGCTAATAGAACATCTATAAACAACAATGGAATTATTAATGCTGGAAAATCAGGAGATAAAGTGTGTAATATTTATGATATGGCTTCTAATTGTATGGAGTGGACAACTGAACATAGTGAACCAACCCCATGTGTTACTCGAGGTGGCCATTGCAATGGGGAAGGGCGTTATGTAGGAAAACGTAGTTATCATGGTAGTACTAGTGCTACAAATGATATTTTTGCTTTTCGTATATTGGTATATTTGAAATAGGGGGTCTATGCAATTTGTCTTCATAAAAAATATGGAGCTTATGATAGAAGTTTATATACAGAAAAATTGATTTTGCTAATGTCATAAATAAAAGACAAGCCACATATATATTAATAAATTTAAAACACAAAGGAGGGTGTTATATTTATGTGGCACACATTATCTACAAAGGAAGTAGAACGAAAAATGGGGACAAACCTACAACTGGGACTAAGTCATAGACAAGTAGAAGAAAGACGAGAAAAATATGGAGCAAATCAATTAGAAGAGCAGAAAAAAAAATCTATTATTATTAAATTTTTAGAGCAGTTTAAAGATTTTATGATTATTATTCTACTAATAGCCTCAGTCATTTCAGCGGTAGTTACCAAAATGGAGGGTGGCAATGATTATTTTGATTCTATTATCATTATTGCCATTGTTGTATTTAATGCAATTATGGGATTAGTGCAAGAAGCAAAAGCAGAGAAATCATTAGAGGCTTTAAAAAAGATGTCAGCTCCAACTTGTAAAGTGAGAAGAGGGGGAGAAATTGTAACAGTTAGAGGGGAAGAAGTAGTTCCAGGGGATATTGTTTTATTAGAGGCAGGCAACTATGTGCCAGCAGATTGTAGACTAATTTCAGCTTCTGACTTAAAAATAGAAGAATCTAGCTTAACAGGGGAAACAATGCCTTGTCTAAAAGAGGCAGATAGTATTTTACCAGAAAAAACAGCTTTAGGAGATATGAATAATTTAGCATTTGCTACAACAGTTGTGGTAAATGGGCATGGAGAAGCTATTGTAACAGATATTGGAATGAATACCAAAGTTGGAAAAATAGCAAAAATGATTATTACGAATGAAACGCCAGAAACGCCAATCCAGAAGAAATTAGGACAAGTAGGAAAAAGTTTAGGAATTGGTTGTTTAATGATTTGTCTATTTATTTTTATAATTGGCATTTTAAAGAGAATAGAACCGATTGAAATGTTTATGACATCTGTAGGACTAGCAGTAGCGGCAATTCCAGAGGGCTTACCTGCAATTGTAACCATTATGCTTTCAATTGGTGTAACAAAAATGGCAAAGAAGAATAGTATTATCAGAAAATTGCCAGCAGTTGAGACCTTAGGAAGTAGTAGTGTTATCTGTTCAGATAAAACAGGAACTTTAACACAAAATAAGATGCAAGTAACAAAAATAGTGAATCATCAAGGTGAAGTAACTAATGAAGAGATAATTAGAAAAATATTAGAATTAGGAGCTATGTGTACAGATGTAGAGATAAATGAAACATCAAAGCAATTAACAGGAGAACCAACAGAGGTTGCTATTGTAGACAGAGCTTTAAAGGAAAGAATTCATAAACAAGAATTGTACCAAGTGATGAAAAGAGTAGATGATATTCCATTTGATTCTAATCGAAAAATGATGACTACCATTCACAAAATACCAAGTGGGTATCGCATTATCACAAAAGGTGCACCAGATGTTTTACTAAAGCATTGCACTCAAGTCTATGAAAATGGAAAAGTAATAAGCTTAACTAGTAGTTTGTTAAGCCAAATTGAAAGACAGAATAACCAAATGGCAGATCAGGCATTAAGAGTATTAGCCATAGCCTATTTAGATGTAAACATTATTCCTAATAAAAATGCAATAGAACAAAATTTAACTTTTGTAGGATTAGTAGGAATGATAGATCCACCAAGAGAAGGTGTAAAAGAAGCGGTAGCAACTTGCACAAGAGCAGGTATTAAGACAGTTATGATTACAGGTGATCATATTGCTACAGCTAAAGCAATTGCAAAAGAATTAGGTATTTTAAAGGGGCAAGATTTAGCCATTACAGGAGAAGAATTAGATAAAATTTCACAATCTGTTTTACAGAAAAATATTATGCAATATTCTGTATTTGCTAGAGTAACACCAGAACATAAAGTAAGAATTGTGCAAGCTTATCAGTCTACAGGTGCTGTTGTTGCTATGACAGGGGATGGAGTAAATGATGCACCAGCTTTAAAAAATGCGGATATTGGAATTGCTATGGGAAAAAATGGTACAGATGTAGCAAAAAATGCAGCAGATATGGTTTTGACAGATGATAACTTTGTAACAATTGTAGAAGCTGTCAAACAAGGAAGAAATATTTTTGATAATATTAAAAAAGCAGTTCATTTCTTAATTGCTACAAATATTGGTGAAATTGTGACTATCTTTTTAGGGTTACTATTAGGTTTAAAATCTCCATTATTGGCCATTCAGCTATTATGGGTAAATCTTGTAACAGACTCACTTCCAGCTATAGCACTAGGATTAGAGTCACCTGATAAAGATATTATGAATAGGAAACCAAGAGATAGTAGAAAAGGAATTTTTGCAGATGGCTTGTGGAGTAAAATTTTTGCAGAAGGAACTATGCTTGGTGTTCTAACCTTAGTTGCTTTTAGCATTGGTAATTCTTTATATGGAGTAGAAGTTGGAAGAACAATGGCTTTTGTCAGTTTAGGATTATTAGAATTAGTACATAGTTTTAATATTAAAAGTGAAGAATCTATTTTTAAAGCAGGAATATTAGAAAATAAATATTTGGTAGGAGCATTTCTTTTAGGTGCGATTTTGCAAGTAGTTGTTGTATTGATTCCAGCAGTTGCAGACTTATTTAGTCTCGTTCCATTAAACAGTACACAATGGTTATATACTTTTGGCATTTCTATTTTACCACTTGTGATTATGGAACTACAAAAGAAAGTGAATGAATTACGATTTGGTAAAAAGGTATATGGAATGAGAGAAGAATGTTATAAGAATTAGCATTAAAAGAGCAGCCATTTTCTATGGCTGCTTTTCGAAAATAAAAGGGGATGTTTTACTAATCTATAGTCAATAACGGAGTAACTTATTATTGACTACACCTATAATATACCAATCCATTTTGTCCTTTTTGTGAACTCAAAGTGATTATCTGGCAAAATAAGTATTAAGAAATTATGAAGTAATGATTTAAATAGTACTTATTTTCTTGTTTTTCAAATGTCTATTTGTAAATATATTTTTGTGGGTTAACTGAAACTCCATTAATTTGAATTTCAAAGTGTAAGTGGTTACCGTTGGAATTACCAGTAGATCCTACCTCTGCTAAGATATCTCCTGCTTTTACTTTACTTCCTACTTTGGCTAATAATCTACTACAGTGGCCATAGTAAATTTTTACTCCATTACCACAGTCAACAATAACTAAGTTTCCATAACTTCCTTGCCAACCAGAAAAGGTCACTTTACCCTCAGAAGCAGACTTAATTTTGGTTCCATAAGGGGCGGCTATATCTAGTCCGTTATGAGGAAAGCTACGAATACTTTCCATACTACCAAAACGGGAAGTAATGATACCTGTGATAGGTTTTTGTGCTAAATAAACACCGTTTACAGAAGAAGTTTCAATTTTTTGTAATTCTTTAGATACTTTGTTCTCAGCACTTGCTACTGTTACAGGTTTATACTCTTCTCCATTTTCTGAATGTAATTTATTAATTCCAATAGCGAATTTGACACTATCTTTGTATTTTTCTTTCATTTCAGTAACGATTTTTTCTGCTTCTTCTAAAGATGCTACTACTGATTGTTCCTTACCATTTAAAGTAACTGCATAATATTCATAAGTAATTTTAGCTGATTCTTCAATTTTAGCTAGAACTTCAGTATCATTTATTTCCTTGTTATGACTAATAAAAGTTAATTTATATTCAGGAACTTCAGGCAAATCTACAAAGGCAACATTTTTAGTTCCTTCTTTATCATATAATTCTTGCATTTTATCTTCAAGAATATTTTTATCTTTTACATATCCAATACTTTCTCCAGCTACATATACTTCACATACTAATTGATATTTTAGAAGGAAGATACCACCTATAATAAGCAGGGCAATAGCAATTAACATGAGCCATTTAAAAGTACTTCTTGTATAATATTTAATACGTTTATTTAAAATAAACTCCACTCTCCTTTTATGGAAAAACTTTCCTTTTTCATTTTCCATGTCCTTAATTATACCATATATTGTATCCAAAAGCAAATTTAGTATACATAATTGAAAACAAAATTTAAAGATGAATTTTAAACAGACGAAGAAATGATATATTATAGTTATAATGTAAATTAAAATTTATAAAAAGAATGGGGAATGTAAAACTAAAGAAAAAATAGGAGAAAGTTTAATAAATAAGGAAAAGAGAAAATAAAAATTACAGAAATAAACATTGTGACAGTAGTAACCATAGTAGTGCTTTTAATTTTAGCAGGAATTACCATTACTTATGTGGTGGGAGACAATAGTGTATTTAAGCAAGCTTCAAATGCCAAATTAAATACAGAACTAGCAAAGATAGAAGAACAAGCAAGCCTAATTTATACAGATAAACTACTAGAAAAAGCACAAAACAATGACTTAAAAGATAAGTCCACAATGCAGGATATAATAGAAGAATTAAGAGATAAAGGGTATACAATAGAACAAGTAGCAGTAAGTGAAGATGAAATAACAGGGATTTCATTAGATAAAGAAAGTATGAGCCTAGGAAAAGAAAAATCAAATACAATACAAGTAACATTAGAAGGAGATAGTGAGCTATATACTTATTATATTAAAGTAGATGGTAAGTATTATAAAATGCATTTTAATGGTGGAGTAATAACTATAGATAGAACAGAGAGTGATCTTTCAGGAGGAGAAGGAACAAAACAAATTTTAAGTGTAGTAAGTGGAGATGAAACAATGGCAATAGCTACAGTAGATACAAATACAAATGTAATAACTGTAACAGCTAAGAACACAGCAGGAACAGTAGCGATAATAGTAAACTATGGGAGCTATACAAAAACATGTAATGTAAGAGTATGTGAAGTTACAACAGAACTAGAAATTAATTCTGTAAGAGCAAGAATAGCAACAGGATATACCAGATGGTTAACAGCTATAGCAAAACCAACTGAAACAACAAGCCAAGAATTTGAATGGACAAGTAGTAATAAAGAAGTAGCAACAGTAGATAAACAGGGAGTAATAACAGCAAAGAAAAAAGGAACAACAACAATTACAGTCAAAACAACAGATGGAAGTAATTTAAGTAAAACATGTGAGGTAACAGTGGATGACGCAGTAGAAGTAACAACATTAACAGATTTCCAAACAAAGAATACCATAGCAAAAGATGAAAATGGAAATTTAATAACAGTACCAGGAGACTTCAAAGTATTAATAAGTGAAGGAACAAAAGTAACCCAAGGAATAGTGATACAAGATAGAGAAGGAAATGAATTTGTATGGGTACCTATAGATTCAGTATCAACAGGAACAAGTAAGCCAGCAGATGATATACGTCTTGGAAGATATACTTTTGATAGTACTTATGGAACACCAAAGAAAGAACAGGATGCAGACAATTATGAAGAAGTGATAACAATAAATAGTTGGTGGCAAGAATTAACTAGTAGTTCTACTAATACAACTGCTAAAAATTTAGGGGATTTTGTGATAAAAACACAATTAAATGGCGGATATTATATTGGAAGATATGAAGCTAGTCAAGGAAGTGATAGAAAAGTAGATTCACAATTTGATAAAGCGGTATGGGGAAGTATCACGCAACCAAATGCAGCAACAGCGGCGAGAGAGATGTATATTAGTAGCTATGTAGAAAGTGATTTGATTAATAGTTATAGTTGGGATACAACTATTGTATTCATTCAAAGATATTCGGAAGATAATAATTATGCAAACCAAAAAACGGTAAATTCAAGAAAGCTAAATACGGGAAAAGCAGGAGATAAAGTATGTAATATTCATGATATGTCTTCGAATTGTAGGGAATGGAGTACAGAATCCTATAATAGGACAACTAAAACATGTATTGTTAGAGGAAGTTGTTATGGAGATAGCGTCAACGGTACATCTCATCGTGGCTACGGATTTAGTACGACAGATAACTATGACTACTTCTCTTTTCGTCCAGTCCTTTATATGAAGTAATACTCGAATCGAATTAATGTTAAAAGCTTTTAAACATAGAAAACTAATTTCTAAAATGTGTAAAATTGCACAAAAGTCGTTTGACTTTTGTGCAATTTTGCTCTATAATATAAATAGGTGATGAAACTATGTATAGAGATAAAATGGAAGAATTAAAAAAATGGCGAGAGAAAAAAGATAGAAAACCATTAATTTTAAGAGGAGCAAGACAAGTTGGAAAAACTTGGCTGATGAAGGAATTTGGAGAAAAATATTATGAAAAATGTGCGTATATTAATTTTGATGACAATTCAAGAATGGCACAGCTATTTTCAGGAGATTTCGACATAGATAGAATCATACAAGGACTAAAAATCGAATCAGGTATTAACATAGAAGCAGACAATACTTTGATTATATTTGACGAAATTCAAGAAGTACCGAAGGCGCTCAAATCACTAAAGTACTTTTTTGAAAATGCAAATCAATATCATATTATAGCGGCAGGTTCATTATTGGGAGTAGCTATGCACGAAGGGACCTCTTTTCCTGTAGGAAAAGTAGAATTTTTAGATTTACGCCCACTTACTTTTAAGGAATTTTTAAAAGCATTAGGGGAAAATGAATTGCTTGATTTAATAGAAAAGAAGAATATAGAGTTAATTAATGTATTTAAAGAGAGATTAAAAAATTATTTGAAACAATATTTTTATATAGGTGGAATGCCAGAAGTAGTAGCATCTTATATAGAAAATAAAGATTTTGAAGAAGTGAGAATAAAACAGGAAATTCTTTTAAGTGCATATGAACAAGATTTTTCAAAGCATGCACCAAATACAATTATTCCAAGAATTAGACAATTGTGGAATAATATTCCTACACAACTAGCAAAAGAAAATAAAAAATTTATATATGGATTAGTCAAAGAAGGAGCACGAGCACGAGAATATGAGGTGGCATTATCTTGGTTGATTGATTGTGGTTTGGTTTATCAGGTTAATAGAGTAAATGCTTGTAAGATACCAATAGTAGCTTATCAGGATTTTAATGCCTTTAAACTTTATCTATTGGATGTGGGACTATTATGTGCAATGGCAAAGTTAGACTTAAAAACAATATTGGAAGGTAATGATATATTTATTGAATTTAAAGGAGCATTAACAGAACAATATGTTTTAAATGAATTGAAAGAAAACTTGAATACAACAGTATTTTATTGGTCTTCTGAAAAAAGTTCTTGTGAAGTAGATTTTATTATACAAACAGGAGAAAATAATATACCAATTGAAGTGAAAGCAAACGAAAACTTACAATCAAAGAGTTTGAAGTCATTTGTTCAAAGATATAATACAACTATTAATATTAGAACTTCAATGTCTGACTATAGAAAAGAGGCGTGGCTCATTAATATACCATTGTATTTAATTGGAGAATTAAATAAATTCATTTAATTCTATATTCTTTGATATCTAAAGAGGATTTGAAAAAAGTAATAAGAACAACAAACATGGTTTTCCACGTTTGTTATTTTTTAGCGAAGCTTCAACAGCTGGTATAACACTAGTAGCCCTAGTAACCATTGTTGTACTTCTAATCTTAGCAGGAATAACAATTACATATGTAATGGGAGATAATAGTGTATTTAAACAAGCAAAAAAGTCTAAGGCACAAACAGAGGTAGCAAAAATAGAAGAAAGAGCCCAAATGATTTATTCAGATAATCTAATGGAAAATGCAAGTAGTAATATGAAAACAAAAGTTGAAACGAGTCAAGTTATAGAACAGTTAAAAACAGAAGGCTACACAATCAAGCAAATAGCTGTTTCGGCGGAAGATATCACAGGAATTAGTTTAGACAAAGAAAACATGACAATAGGAAAAAGTAAGACAGCAGAAATCAAAGTAACATATGAAGGAGTAGAAGAACCATTTATTTACTATGTAGAAGTACAAGGAAAATACTATCAAATGCATAGTACAAAAGGATTTATCACAATAAATAGAGAACCTTCAAACTTAACGAAAGAAGATTTTGAAGCAGAAAATGGGGAAGGAAGTACAACAACCCTAACAGTTGTTAGTAGCGAAGCAGAGATCGCAATAGCAAGCGTAAAGGCAGGAAGTAATAATATTATAGAAGTAACATCAACAGAAACAGAAGGAGAAACGGTTGTAACAGTAACCTATGGAAGTTATACCAAAACATGTACCGTAAAAGTAGTAGAGCCAGTGCTAGCAACAGGTATTACATTAAATGAAACAGAATATGTTGTAACAGGAGGAGAATCTTGGATACATGATAAACAATTAGTAGCAACTATTGAACCAAGTAATGTAACAGAAAAGGAAGTAACATGGAAAAGTAGTAATCCAGAGGTTGCAACAGTAGATGAAAATGGATTAGTAAAAGCAGGAACAAAAGGGCGGAGAAGTAACCATAACAGCAACAACAAAAGACGGAAGTAATAAAACAGCAGAATGTAAAATAACAAGCGAATTGTTTGGAAAGACAAATGAAAGTTCAGTATCCTATACAGATAGTGATGGAAATGTAGCTAAGATACCAGATGGTTATGCAGTAGGAACTAGTGAAAATGTTAATAAAGTAACAGGAGGACTAGTAGTACAAGATAACGAAGGAAATCAATTCGTATGGATACCAGTAGGAGATGTAAAAAAATCAGGCACAACAGTATTTACGGTAATACTCGGAAGATATGCTTTTGTAAAAGACCAACCAATTCCAGAAGCACCAATACAAACTAAGGCTAATTATTCAGAGAAAATTTTAATTCATTCTGGATACCAAGAGTCAATTAATCAAACTGGATATATCGCGCATGCTAAGGCATTGAAGGAGTTTATTGACAATGCTATTATAGATGGAGGTTATTGGTTTGGAAGATATGAAGCAAGTAATAATTCAGGCACAAAATCAAAATATGATGAAGAAGCATGGGTAAATGTTTCACAGTCAACTGCATCAACAGAAGCACAAAAATTGAAAGTAAGTGGAACTTATCAAAGTGATTTAGTAAATTCTTATGCATTGGATACAGCTATTGTGTTTATAGAGAAATCTGGACATACAGGATATGTTAATCAAAGTTCAAAAAACACCAAAAAAATAAATACAGGAAGGTCTGGAGATAAGGTATGTAACATTTATGATATGGCTTCTAACTGTTCTGAATGGAGTACAGAGTATTTAGATGGGACTTACCCTTGGACTTGGAGAGGAGACAGCTATACTGCCTACACTTACTGTCTTGCTGACCGTTTTAGCTCTGGTTCAATCAGTTACACAGATTACCTTTCGTTTAGACCTTTACTTTATAGACCATAGTTTCATATCCAAAGGAAAACTGTATAAATAATAATATCTAACCTATCGATGTACCAAAATGTATGTTGATAGGTTATTTATATGTATCTTAACTAATAACGAACCCTTAGAAAAACTTCTAAAATGCCTTGTAATTATGTACACAGGTATGATATAGTATAACTGTTAATAATAAGAAATTAACAATGCTAGGAGGAAAAATAAATGAGTAGTGGTGCTAAAAGATATAGTGACGAGAAGAAAAAACTAAATATCAAAAAAGTATTTGCAGTCATTATTGCATTAGCAGTCATTATTATGGTAGTAATAGGGACTATAAAAATATTAAATGGTGAAATAGGAGCAGAAGAGAAAACTGTAGCAAACCAATACTTTGCAGTATATACGAATGAAAAATGGGGAGTTATTAATTCAAAAGGGGATATTGTTTTAAAACCAGAATATGATGAAACGATTATCATTCCAGATACTAAGAAAGATGTTTTTCTTTGTACTTATGATGTTAACTATATAGAAGGATCTTATAAAGCAAAAGTAGTTGACCATAAAGGAAAAGAAATCATAACAGGATATGATACCATTCAAGCATTAGAAAATTATGATGCAAATAATAATCTGTGGTATGAAACTGATGTATTATTAGTTTCAAAAGATGGAAAATATGGATTAGTAGATTTTAAAGGAAAAGAGCTTTTAAAATGTGAATATGAGGCAATTCAAGCACTAAGAGGTGTGAAAAATAGTATCCTAATACAAAAAGATGGGAAATATGGGCTGGTAGATCATATTGGAGCAACCATTATTGAAACAGAATATAAAGCAATCAAGCCAATTTCAGAAGACTATGCAAATGGTTATATTGTGACCAATGCAAACAACAAGATGGGTGTTATTGGAAGAGACAAATCAATAGCAATAGAAGTAAAATATCAAGATGTACAAGCTATTTATGGTAATGGAAACTATGTAGTAAAAGAAGATGGAAAATGGTCTATTATAAATAGTGAAGGGGTTACTTATTTAAAAGGAAAGTTCGATAGTATCAAATCTATTGATGGAGAAAATGTTATTGTTATTTCCAACAAGAAATATGGTGTAATGACTTTAACTGGAGAAACTAAGATAGAGCCAAAATATCAAGAAATGATATATGCATTTGATAATAATTATATTTTTAAAGAAAACAGCAAATATGGAATTATTAATTTGACAGGGGAACAAAAAATTAAAGCAACTTATGATAGTTTAATTTATCGAGCAGAGAGTGGAATTTTTGAAGCAGACAAAGCTAATTTAGTAGATACCGATTTTATTGGAAATGATTTTACAGTCAAATTAAAGGGAATTCTTTCAGAAATTAATACAGAATTAGGCTATATGAAAATTAGAGTTGGAAGTGAATATAAATACTATAACTTCAAGTTTGAAGAAAAAGATAGCAAAGAGCTATTAAAAGGTAATACTCTATTTTTAGACAAAAAAGATGAAAAATATGGCTACATAAACAAAGATGGAATTGTAGTAGTAGATTATATCTATGATGATGCCAAAGAACAAAATGAATTCGGATATGCAAGTGTAAAAAAAGACGGAATGTGGGGATGCATTGATTCTAAAGGAAAGCAAGTTATAGCACCATCGTATACACTAGAAAATGCTTCTTTAATTGAATTTATTAATACATGGCATAGAGGAGAAGACTTAAATTTAAATTACTATACTGACAAGTAACAAAAGAAATAAAGAGGTAAACAAAAGATGGATTTTAAAATGAAATATCAGTATACTTATTTTATTTATCCTTATCTCATTGAAGGAAAAAAGTATCAAAACTATATTTATCAGTTGTTAAAAAATTCAAACTGTAAATTAAAATTATTTGACCGCAAAAAAGATGTAGGAATAGATACTTACTTTTTACCAGAACTAAAAGAGAAAATGTTTTGGTCTATAGAAAAGAAACCAAGTGAAATAAAGCAGTTAGAGACTATGGATAAAAAAATGCAGGCAACTATACTTAGCCAGCAACCTTGTAATATATTTGAATATGCATTAGAAGAAGACGTTCCAGGGAAGATAGGGGAAGCAGGAGGCATTTTCTTTGATATTACTAAAGTAGAAATTATATGCTTCCATACAGGAGAATGCTTTTTACTACTTAAAACAATGCTAACTGAAAATCAAAATTTTTCCGATTTGTTAAATTTTAATTACAAATTTAGGGACATAAATTCTAAGGCAGAGCATAACAAACAATACGAAGCAATCAAAATACAAACAGGCAAGTTAAACAATATGCAGTCCTTTTCAGAATTTATCAAAAAAATTGCAGGACATAACTTAAAAGCTAAGCAAATTAATTTAAATACAGACAGGCTAATTACATATTCCTATGTTTGTTTAAATCAAGCCAGCTGGAATGAAAATACAGATAAAAATTTGTTAGAAAAAGAATTTGAGAAGTTTAGAACAGTAAAATCTGCAAGAGAACAAATAGAAGATGTTTCTTTAAAAGAAGCATATACGTATCAGGAAAAATATTTATACTATGGATTTTCAAATAATACTACAGTACTACTTACTTGTGACAATAATATTAAAAATTATACCACTTTGCTATTCCAATTTGAAAATGAACAATTATATCACTTTATTTTTAATTTATATAAAAAGATTTATTTAAAAAAATTAAATTATGAATTCCAACAAACAGGACAATTTGAAAGAATAAAAAAGGAGTTTTTGGGATTTGCTAAAAAAGAATGGATTTATGAAGTGACTTATGATGAAATAGGAAAAGTGTTAGAAAAGTATTATGCAGAAGAGCAAATTTTGCAAACAATGTTTTATAAGTTAAAACAAAAATATGATTTATTATATAAAGATTATGAAATAGCTAAAAATAAACAAAGTAATAAGTGGATGATTATACTTATGACTATTTTAATTATTATGAATTTAATTTGTATAGGAATAGCTATTTATAATTAATAATTAGTATAGAAAGAAGAAAATAATGCAGATAAAAACAGGAATAGACATAATTGAAGTAAAGAGAATTCAAGAAGCGATTGAAAAGCAAGGAGAAAGGTTTTTAGAAAGAATATATACAGAAAAAGAAATAGCATATTGTGAGCATACTCAAAAAATGAAGTATCAACATTATGCTGCTAGATTTGCAGCAAAGGAAGCGGTATTTAAAGCAATATCTAGCAGGCTTCCTAATGGTATTGGTGATGTTTGGACGAAAATAGAAGTTCAAAATAATAGTGAACACAAACCAATTGTTAATTTGGAAAAACTTGATTTAGGAAATATTCAGAGTATGGATTTAAGCCTTTCCCATATTGCTGAATATGCAGTAGCAAGCTTTACCATTATTTTTAAGGAGTAATATGAATGGAATTATTTGATTCACATGCACATTATAATGATGAAAAATTTAATGAAGATCGAGAAGAAATTCTACAAAAGGTATATGATGAAGGCGTTACCAAGCTAGTATGTGCTGGGTATAGCCTTTCTTCTTCTAAAGATGCAATAGAAATTGCGAATATACACAAAAATATCTATGCGATTGTAGGGATTTCACCAAATGATATCCCAGAGCAAGGAGAAGCATATGAAGTAGTCTTAAATAATCAGTTAGAACAAATTCAAGAATTAGCAAAACAGGAAAAGGTTGTAGCTATTGGAGAAATTGGATTAGATTATTACTGGAACAAAGAAAACAAAGAAGAACAAAAACTGGCATTCCAAAAACAAATAAAACTTGCTAATAGACTTAATTTACCAATTGTTATTCATACTCGAGAGGCAATTTATGATACACTAGAAATTTTAAAGAGTGAAATAACACCAGTTAAAAAAGGAGTTTTTCACTGCTGCCCCTTAAACCTAGATTTAATTCGTGAAGGAATAAAACTAGGATTTTATATTTCTTTTGCTGGACCAGTAACATTCAAAAATTCCAAAAGTGCAGAAGATGTTATTAATGCAGTTCCATTAGATAGAATATTAATTGAGACAGATAGTCCTTATTTGGCACCAGAACCTAAAAGAGGAACACGTAATGATTCAAGAAATGTAAAATATATAGCAGAAAAAATTGCGAAGATAAAGGGCATAAGTTTAGAGGAAATTGCCAAAATTACTTATGACAATGCTGAAAGAATTTTTTTAAAATAGTCATATTTGTGTACAAGCCTGCATATAATATAGTAATAGGTGCTTTTCAAATTTTGCCATTTTTGTAATACTTTTTAGAACTCAGACAGGCAGGGAGTTATGTCAAAACCTACGGAAATTTGACATTTCTTAACAAAAATGGTATAATATAGTTGTTGGTCTTGAATAAAGGAGGAACAATATTTTATGAAAAATGATGATAAAGCATCAATATCGCTGAAAAAAATCTTATGCATTAGCTTAATCTTTATTTTAATTATGGCAGCAAGTGTAATGGCAGGAAATGTAACATTCCGTAACGTTAAAATAGTTTTAGCTAGTGGATATGAAATGAATGTACTAACAAGTAAGACAAAAATAGCAGAGATACTTGATGAAAACCACATTATTCTATTAAATGATGAAAAGGTAGTTCCTGATTTAAACTCAGAACTATCTGATAACAAGACAATTAAGATTTCTAAAAAATCAGAAGAAGAAATTGAAGCTGCCGAGTTAGCAGAAACATCTGCAGAAATTACAGCAGAAGAAATTTTAAAAAATTATGACACTATTGTAGAAAAAATAGTAGTCAAAAAAGTAAAAATTCCATATGAAACAATTACAAAAAATGTAGCATCTGGAAAAGGTGCAAAACAAGATAGAATTGTACAATATGGTGTGGATGGATTAAAAGAAGTTACTTATAAAATAAAATATCAAAACAATAAAGAAATTGAGAAGAAAGAAATTTCTTCAAAAGTTATTAAAAAACCAGTTAATAAGATTGTAGAAGTTAGAAATAAACAAACAATAACAAATAGAGCAAGTAATGGACCAAGAGTAAGCTATGCATCAGGTAAATGGAGTTACTCAGAAGCAGAACTTGATTTATTATGTGCTATTACTGCACAAGAAGCATCTTCAAGCTATAATGCTTCATTAGCAGTTATTACTACAGCATGTAACAGAGCAGCAAGTAGTAGATGGAAATATCATGGAACGGATCCATTAAGTCAATATAAAGCACCAGGACAATTTTGTTATTCAATTGATAGTCACTGGGTAAAAAGATTAAATGGTAACTATCCAGCACATGTAAAACAAGCTGTAATTGATGCATTAAATGGCAAAAGAAACCATAATTACTTATCATTCCGCTCAGCAGGTTGTGCAACAGGTGTTAACATAGGTGGTAATGTATATTTTAATGCAATGTAGTAGATAAAATGAGAAAATACCCAAGAAGTTGTATACTTTTTGGGTATTTTAAATAGTAATTAATCGGAAATACAACAGCATTAAGCGGAATGTGAACCATTACAATGCCATTAATTAATTTTTATGAGTTTTTTCAATATGCAGTTGAAGAAACAGAAGAAAGCTAAAAAATAATGATTTTGTAACGTCTGTCAGTATAGTGATGGACGTTTATTTATATGATAAGATATAATAGATAAATAATAAAATATTCAAGGAACTTGACTTTTAGAATAGAGTTCTTTACAATAAGAACAAATTAATAGAATGGAGAGAATGAGATGAAACTAGTTTCATGGAATGTAAATGGTCTAAGAGCAGCAGTACAAAAGGGATTTAAAGAGTTTTTTCAGGAAGTAGATAGTGATATTTTTTGTATACAAGAAACTAAGATGCAGGAAGAACAAATTGATATAGAACTAAATAATATTTTTCATGAATATTATTGTTATTGGAATAGTGCTATGAAAAAGGGCTATTCAGGAACTGCCATCTTTACTAAACAAAAGCCAATTAATGTAACTTATGGAATAGGAATAGAAGAGCATGATCAAGAAGGAAGAGTTATTACCTTAGAATTTGAGAATTTCTATATGGTCAATTGCTATACTCCAAACTCTAAAAGAGAATTAGAACGATTATCTTATCGCATGATATGGGAAGATGAAATACGCAAATATTTATCAAGACTAGATAAGGTAAAACCAGTTATTTATTGTGGAGACTTTAATGTAGCACATGAAGAAATTGACTTAAAAAATCCAAAAACAAACCATAGAAATGCAGGATTTACAAATGAAGAAAGAGGAAAGATGACAGAATTATTAGAGGCAGGATTTACAGATACTTTTCGATATTTATATCCAACCAAAGAAAATTGCTATACTTGGTGGTCTTACATGTTTCATGCAAGAGAAAAGAATGTAGGCTGGAGAATTGACTATTTTATTACTTCAAAATCTATAGAAGAAAAAATCAAGGAAAGTATAATATATGCACAAATTATGGGGAGTGACCATTGCCCAGTAGGTCTAGAAATAGATTTATAAATTACAAAAAAGCAACCTATCTAGAACGAATATCCTAGACAGATTGCAACTGATGTCAGATGATTCAAAGGTAGAAAATCCTAGAAGTTGAATAGGAACTTTGCAAACAGGAACCCACCAAATAGCAACACGGCGGTTACTAAAATATAAAAAGGAGAACAGAAAGAATTATGAAAGAAAAGAAATTTACAAAATGGTTTTATTGGTTTACATTAGGAATAGCAATTATTATAGTATATAAACTATTAGATAATTTTAGCCAAATTACTAATTGGTTTGGAAATCTTTTAAATGTATTAATGCCATTTATTATGGGACTATTAATTGCATATTTATTTTATATCCCTTGTAGAAAGGTAGAAGGCTGGTACCGTAAAGTAAAAAAGCCAAAAATGATAGCCAAACGAGCAAGAGGATTATCCATTATTACAGTATACATTATTGCTATTTTACTTATTATTATTGCCCTAAACTTTGTTATTCCTAATATCGCTAAAAGCATTATAGACTTTGTTAATAATTTTGGAGGATATTATAATAGCACAATGGAGAGCATTAATAATTTACCAGAAGATTCTGTTTGGAGAAATGAGATTATTCTCAATTTAGCAGAACATATTCAAAATATTGATTTAAAGCAATATTTAAACATGGAAAAGCTAACAGAATATGCCAAAGGTGCTATTAATGTGGTTACAAGTATTTTTAACATATTTGTATCTTTTATAGTATCTGTTTATTTGTTAGCAGAAAGAAAACGTATTTTAGATTTTCTTAAAAAGTTAACAAAAGCAACATGTAAGAAAGATACTTATCAAATGATTAGTAAATATTTCAATAAATCAAATGAAGTATTTTTTAGTTTTATTGGAGGGCAAGTGCTAGACGCTTTCGTTGTAGGAGTTTTAACATCTATTGCAATGTCTATTCTTGGAGTAAAATATTCTGTATTATTAGGCTTTATGATAGGATTATTTAATCTTATTCCATACTTTGGCGCTATTGTAGCAGTAGGAACAGCTATTATTATTACTGTATTTACAGGAGGAATAGGGCAAGCAGCATTAATGGCAGTAGTAGTAATTATCTTACAACAAATTGATGCAAATATTATTAATCCAAAGATTATAGGGGATTCATTATCCATTAGTCCATTACTTGTTATTTTTGCAGTTACAGTAGGAGGAGCTTACTTTGGAGTACTGGGAATGTTTATAGCAGTACCAGTTTTCACAGTTATTAAGTTATTAATAGAAGAATACATAGAATGGAAAACAGGAGATGGTTCTCATTTACAACAATTAGAATAAATAGTTACATAGGTACTTAAGGAAATCTTAATGATTTCCTTTCTTTTTTCTTAAGAAGTTTGTGATATAGTATACATATTGAATTTTCAAGTATTTCTATAACAACATTTATCTTTTCTATTCGTTTCTTTCGTTATGTTAAACGCAAATTAAAGGAAGAAACAGAAGGCGCTCGGCTATGCCTCGCCTTGCGCAGATTGCATTTATATTATAGAAATACTTGAAAAAATATGCTATAATAGATACGAAATTTTAAAGGGAGAAAATCAATGTATAATATTTTAGTAGTAGATGATGATAAAGAAATCGTAAATGCAATTGAAATTTATCTAAGTAAAGAAGGATATAATATTTTAAAAGCATATAATGGGATGGAAGCTCTCAAAATAGTAAAAGAGAAAGAAGATATACACTTGATGTTATTAGATATTATGATGCCAAAATTAGATGGAATTAGTACAGCTAGTTTAATTCGTAAAGATAAAGCCATACCAATTATTATGCTTTCAGCTAAATCAGAAGATTATGATAAAATTGCGGGACTAAATAATGGTGCAGATGATTATATTACCAAGCCATTTAATCCATTAGAATTAATAGCAAGGGTAAACTCGCAAATCAGAAGATATACTTCTTTAGGATCTATTGCAGATAAAATGCAAGAAGGAGAATCTATTTATCATTCTGGAGATTTAATTATTAATGATGATACTAAAAAAGTAGAAGTAGAGGGAAAGGAAGTAAAACTAACTCCAACAGAATATAATATATTGAAGTTTTTAACTAAAAATAAAGGGATTGTTTATTCTATTGAACAAATTTATGAAAATGTATGGGAAGAAGAATGTTATGGAGCAGAAAACATTATAGCAGTACATATTAGACACATTAGAGAAAAGATAGAAATTAACCCAAGAGAACCAAAATACTTAAAAGTTATTTGGGGGATTGGCTATAAAATTGAAAATTTGGATGCAAATTAGGCAAGGTGGCCGAAAAAATGCAAAAAGGAGGACACAATGGAAAAAAATAGAATTAGTTGGGCAAGAGTTAGTAAAAATATTTGCTATTTCCTAGCACCCTTTTTTGGTCTTATTCTAATAGCATGTATAACAGGGTTAGTCATTATTGATATTGATATTGAAGTAGAAGAAACAACCAATTACTATGATACCAAATTATTTTCTAATAATTATTTTAATTCTATTAACAACTATTTCTATGTTCCTGTGTTTGCTAATCAAGAAGAGAATAATGCAACTGTTGCGGATAACACAGAGGGAGCACAGTTAGAAGCTAGTAGTAATGCATCGGTTTCAATAGGGTATCAAGATGAGGTATATGAGCATTATAGTGTTGTAGAATATTATGGATATGATATACAAGAAAATGTTGATGTCAATGGAAAAAAGGGTACCATTTATTATAATAGAAATACTACGAATAACTTTAAATATTTGATGATAGATATACAAAAAGGAATTGCTGTTACAAATTTAGAACACACAATGAGGACAGATAGTATAGAGAAAATTAAGCAAGTGATTAGCGAAAACTCCATTTATTGGAATTTTCAAAAGGGAAAAGTAGATACCAATATTTCTCACCTATCTTTAGAAGAAATTTGTTATAGTAGCCAATATAAAAATATGAGTAATTCTAACATTAAGGAAGTATATACTTCTTTAATAGATGGGTTACCATATAAAGATGATTATGCACTTACAAAATTCACTTATGACTTATCAATGAAGGCAAATACATTAGCACCAATCTTGATTCCACTTTGTATTGCTATACTACTAGCATTAGGACTTATTATTTTAAATGGTATTGGAAAAAAAGGAAAAGGAGCAGGAATTCACTTAAACGGATTTGATAAAATGCCTTTAGAATTTGCTTTTATGATAGGAGTTATAACAACTGGAATAGGTATAGGATGTTTTGTAACAATCAATTCGGAAATTAGAGCTATTATTTTTAGTGGAGTGGTAATAGGATCTCTTATTATTTATTTAGCAGGTATATCATTATTAGAGACTATAGTAAAAAGAATGAAAACACATACTCTTTGGAAAACCACATTACTTTATATGATTGGCCATGGAATAAAAACAATATTTGATAATCGTAAATTTGCAACTAAATTAGTGCTAGCTTATGGAGGTTTTTGTTTAGCAGGTGGAATTGCTACGATGGCCATGATAGATGCTCGTTATAATTATTATAATAATGGATCCATGTTTTTTTGGTTCATGGTATTAACAGGACTAGGATTAGGAACATTTATCATATTATTTAAGAGAATGAAACAATTTCAAAATATTCAAGATGCTTTAAAAGCTATTTATGAAGGAAATACTAATATAGAGTTAGACTCAGATGAGCTAACAGGAGTATTAAAACAAATGGCAATTTATATTGAAGATATCGCAGGAGGTTTATCAAATGCTATACAACAAAGCTTAAAAAACGAAAGACAGAAAACAGAATTAATTACGAATGTTTCACATGATATTAAAACACCACTTACTTCTATTATTAACTATGTAGATTTACTCAAAAAAGAAGAAATGCCAAATGAAAAAACAAGAGAATACTTAGAAATATTAGATAGTAAATCGCAAAGATTGAAGAGATTAACTGAGGATTTAGTAGAAGCGTCAAAAGCATCTTCAGGTAATATAAAGCTAAAAATGGAAAAAATTAATGTGAATGAACTAATTAAGCAAGTTTCAGGAGAATTTGAGGATAGATTTAAAGAAAGAAACTTAGAAGAAATTATGACACTTCCAGAAGAAAATGTATTTATTCAAGCTGATGGAAGATATTTATACCGTGTGCTTGAAAATTTATATTCTAATGCCTCCAAATATGCAATGGAAGGTTCAAGGGTATACTTAGATGTTGTTCCAAAGCAAACTAGTATTGTTATTCAGATGAAAAATGTGTCAAAAGAAAAATTAAACATTACTACAGATGAATTGATGCAGCGTTTTGTAAGAGGAGATAGCTCCAGAAATACAGAGGGAAGCGGATTAGGACTTTCAATTGCATCAAGTCTAACAGAATTACAAGGTGGAAAATTTCATATTTATTTAGATGGGGATTTATTTAAAGTAACACTAGGATTTGAAAAATTAAAAGAAGCATAAGAATGCTTCTTTTTTATTGTATAGGAAAAATTGCGGATTTGTCAAGAAAGCCACAGCAAATCATTTTTTCAACTTCTTCATAAAAGGCACTAACATAAATTAGTGCCGGTGTAAAAGAAGCTCACTTTTAGTCAAAAATATGACATATATTGACATGGCTAAAAACAATATGTTATAACTAATGTGTTAGTATAAAATGAACAAAAGAGTAAATACTAAAGAAAAAGGAGGAAAAAAATGAAGAATACAAAAGCAGAAAATAGACGGTATAACACTTGTTGCTTTAGTAGTAACCATTGTAGTATTATTAATCTTAGCAGGAATTACCATTACTTATGTGATGGGAGATAATAGCGTATTTAAGCAAGCAACAAAGTCTAAGGCACAAACAGAGATAGCAAAAATAGAAGAAAGAGCTCAATTGATTTATTCAGATAAGCTAATGGAAAATGCAAGTAGTAATATGAAAATAAAAGTTGAAACGAGTCAAGTTATAGAACAGTTAAAAACAGAAGGCTACACAATCAAGCAAATAGCTGTTTCGGCGGAAGATATCACAGGAATTAGTTTAGACAAAGAAAACATGACAATAGGAAAAAGTAAGACAGCAGAAATCAAAGTAACATATGAAGGAGTAGAAGAACCATTTATTTACTATGTAGAAGTACAAGGAAAATACTATCAAATGCATAGTACAAAAGGATTTATCACAATAAATAGAGAACCTTCAAACTTAACGAAAGAAGATTTTGAAGCAGAAAATGGGGAAGGAAGTACAACAACCCTAACAGTTGTTAGTAGCGAAGCAGAGATCGCAATAGCAAGCGTAAAGGCAGGAAGTAATAATATTATAGAAGTAACATCAACAGAAACAGAAGGAGAAACGGTTGTAACAGTAACCTATGGAAGTTATACCAAAACATGTACCGTAAAAGTAGTAGAGCCAGTGCTAGCAACAGGTATTACATTAAATGAAACAGAATATGTTGTAACAGGAGGAGAATCTTGGATACATGATAAACAATTAGTAGCAACTATTGAACCAAGTAATGTAACAGAAAAGGAAGTAACATGGAAAAGTAGTAATCCAGAGGTTGCAACAGTAGATGAAAATGGATTAGTAAAAGCAGGAACAAAAGGGCGGAGAAGTAACCATAACAGCAACAACAAAAGACGGAAGTAATAAAACAGCAGAATGTAAAATAACAAGTGAATTGTTTGGAAAGACAAATGAAGGTTCAGTATCCTATACAGATAGTGATGGAAATGTAGCTAAGATACCAGATGGCTATGCAGTAGGAACTAGTGAAAATGTTAACAAAGTAACAGGAGGACTAGTAGCACAAGATAATGAAGGAAATCAATTCGTATGGATACCAGTAGGAGATATAAAAAAATCAGGCACGACAGTATTTACGGTAACACTAGGAAGATATGCTTTTGCAAAAGACCAACCAATTCCAGAAACACCAGTACAAACTCAGGCTAATTATTCAGAGAAAATTTTAATTGGTCCTAAATTCCAAGAGTCAATTAATCAAACTGAAAGTAATGCACATGCAAAGGATTTAAAAACGTTTATCGACAATGCTATTATAGATGGAGGCTATTGGTTTGGAAGATATGAAGCAAGTAATAATTCAGGCACAAAATCAAGATATGATGAAGAAGCATGGGGAAATGTTACACAGTCAATTGCATCAAAAGAAGCACGAAATTTGAAAGCAAGTGGAACCTATCAAAGTGATTTAGTAAATTCATATGCATGGGATACAGCCATTGTGTTTATAGAGAAATCTGGACATGCAGGATATGCTAGCCAGAATTCAAAAAATACCACAAAATTAAATACAGGAAAATCCAGAGACAAGGTATGTAATATTTATGATATATCTTCTAACTGCGTAGAATGGAATACAGAAACCTGTACAGCTTCTGCTGGTCCTTGTACTGCTAGGGGAGGTAATTACAGCAACATCGGAAGCTACTACGCGTCTGTCCGTAGTGTCAACAATGTGGGCACTTCTGGAAGTAATTATTCGTTTAGAACTACACTTTATAGACCGTAGTTCTGAACACTGATGAGAACAATTTTTATCTTTAGGATGTGAGTAATCACAGGATAAAGTGAATTTTCACTAGAGTGGAGCTACTAGTAAACTGAATCCAAAATATTAGGCAAAAAATGTTTAATATGGAGGGTTCATTTTTTATGAGTAAATATTCAGCTGAATTTAAATTAAAAGTGGTTATGTTTTGTATAGAAGGAAATTATGGATATCAATATACTGCTAAACATTTCAACATTCCAACAGTTTCTGATGTAACAAAATGGGTTAGAAAGAAAAACTGTTTAATATGCAAAGCAGTTAGAATGTATCAAGATAAAGATAAGTATATGAGCTCACTTCAAAAAATGCTTGAAAAGGAAAGAAAAAATAAGTCAAAGTTCTTACGGAATACTAACAAAAAGCCAATAAATGCCTTGAAAGTATTGAAAAAGTGACAAAAATGTAATATAATTGTAATATAATGCTTAGAAAAAAATTAAACTCCAAGAAAACAATTTCCGTAAGGCTTAAAAAAGTGTTAAAGAAAAGGAGCAAAAAGCAGGAAAATACTGCTATTGACAAGATAGATTTACCAAAGTAAAATAAGAATAAGGTATTAGGTAAAAAGGAAGGTAGAAAAATGAAACTAAAAAAAGGGATTTTATTAACTACATTAACTCTGGCTGCTGCTAGTATATTAGGAATATCTAGTAGTGTTCAAGCTATGACAGCAATTAATGGAAAAACATTAAATATTAAACCTGTTAGAAGTTCAGGATATGGTTATAAAGTAGTTAACAATTCAACCAAATACATTTGGAAAATTTATAATACAAAAGAAAATATAAATGAAACTTTTTATTGTATTAAAGGTGGACCAGGCTTTGGTTCTAGTTCTATGGATTCAGATACAGCACCAGCAGAATATACTGAAGTTTTTGATATGAAAAAACCAAGTAGTATTACTTCTGAATATCGCACAGCTTTATCTCTTATCTATGATACAGCTCCTAATAAAGATTATGAAAGATTAATGTGGGTATTAGACCAATGTTATATACCAGCTAAAAATAATGCATCTACTGAAGATAGAAAAGCAGCAGAAGATAGTAAAGTTGCTTTATTAGAAGCAGTAGAAGCTTATGCAGCAAAATATCCTAATATATATACAAACACTAGTGATATTCATGATAGATTAGTAGATAACTTAAATAATGATGATATAGACGCTATTCAACAATTAGCAGTGTGGTACTATACCAATAATGATGATTATCATGTAGAAAATAATCCAACTATTCAATTAGGATATCAAGATGGTACCTATAGCTCACTTAATTCTAATGATGATGAAGACAATGCTAGAATACATGCTATGAATGCATTATTTGATTACTTAACAAAAACACCAAAACAAGCAGGATTTAATTATAATTACCAAACAGATGGTGATAATTCTAGTCCAGTAGTACTAAGAAAAACAGATCCATCAGTTGAAACAAAAAATGATAGATATATTGTAGGTCCATTCCAAATAGATGAAATTAGAAATATTACTTATACATTAACAGCTAACTTTACAGATGGAAATGGAGCAACAATTACAGATGTTAAATATTTAGATAATAATAAAAATGAGATGGCAGCAGGAACAACTATTAAAAATATGGTAGGAAAAAATAAAATTTTCTATATTTCCATACCAGCTACAACTAATGCAAGTAATATTAAAATGAGTATTGCTGGAAATTACTATGATACTACTGTTAATTATTGGTCAGTAAAAAGTCCAAATCCTTTAAGAGACCAACCAGTAGTACAAGTAGAAAAGGGATATCATCCAATTAGTGATGAAATTAGTGCACAAAAAGAAGTAGAAAAACGATTTGACTTAGCTTTAAGAAAATTTATTACAGCTATTAATGGAAAAACATTAACAGGAGCTGATAGTAGAGTTCCAACTATTACCCCAACAGAATTACAAAATTTAGCAAATAAACAAGCAACTGGGTGTAACAATACAACTGCTAAGAAAGAACATAGAAAAGATGCATTAACAGTTAAAACTGGTGATAAAGTAGTTTATACTATCCGTGTTTATAATGAAGGAGAAGTTGCTGGATGGGCAACACAGGTGACCGATTACTTACCAGAAGGATTAAAATTTGTACCAGCTGCGCAAAGTACAATAAATACTAATTATGGTTGGGCAAATCCAAAAGGCGATGGAAAAACAATTGTAACTAATTATTTGGCAAGTGAAAATAAAAAGCTAAATGCATTTGATGGAACAAACTTAGATTATGAAGATCTACAAATTGAATGTGAAGTAATAGCAACTCCAGGAGCAACACAAAGAAGCTTAAAAAATGTTGCAGAAATAACAGGACATAAAGATGAAAATGGCAAAGAAGGAGATAATTTAACTGACCGCGATTCTAAACCAGGAAGTTTAACACCTGATCAAATTAATAATTATGGTAATGAGCCAAACGATTATCAAGATGATGATGACTTTGAAGAATTGAAGTTATTACCAAAAGTAGAAAAACAATTTGATTTGGCTTTAAGAAAATTTATTAGTGATATTAAAAATCCTACTACAGGAAAATCATATAATTTACCAAGCAGAGAACCAAGAGTAGATGTAGCACCACTACTAGCAGGAAAATTAACTGCAGATTATAACCACACCAAAAAGCCAGTAGGAGTACATAATAATGATATTGTAACTTATACTTTAAGAGTATATAATGAAGGTCAAGTAGATGGTTATATTGATGAAATTACAGATCACTTACCACCACAATTAGAATTCATTATTGATGACGAATTAAATAAACAATATGGATGGTCAATTGTAGAAGGATCAAATGGTAGAACAGTAAAGACAGACATTACTTCTCCAAAGACAAAGAAAACAGCTAATAGAGATTTAATTTATGCAGATAGAAGAGAAGGAAATGATAAAGTATTACTAAAAGCATTTACTTATCAGGCAGGAGATACACTAGACTATATTGATGTGAAGATTAGATGTAAGGTAAGAGAAAATATTGACTTATATCAAAAAATTACAAATATAGCAGAAATTAGTGAATTTACAGATAGTGAAGGACATGAAGTAACAGATAGAGATTCACAAGCACCAGAAGAGGGAAAGGTAGTTCTTCCAACAGATGAAACTTTACCAGCATATAAAGATCCAGAAATTGAAAGTGAAATTCCATATATACCAGGACAACAAGATGATGATGATTTTGAAAAATTAGAGTTAAAAATCTTTGACTTAGCTTTAAGAAAGTTCATTACAGGTGTTATAAATGGAGAAACAACTACAGATATTACGAATCGTGCACCAGTATTTATTAAAAATGGAAATGATTATAGTTATGAACATACAAAGGAACCAGTAGATGTAGCAAATGGAAATACTGTTATTTATACTTTAAGAATTTTCAATGAAGGAAACATAGCAGGATATGCAAATAAAGTAAAAGACGATATACCAGACGGATTAGAATTTTTACCAGAACATAGTATTAATACAGCATTCTTATGGAAAATGTATAAAGAAGATGGAACACAAACACAAGAGGTATCAGAAGCAAAATATATAGAAACAGACTTCTTATCAAAGGAAAAGGAAAAAACAGAAAAAGAAAACTTAATTAGTGCATTTAATCCAGATGTAATGACAATGCCTGATTATAGAGATATCAAAATAGCTTTCAAGGTAACAGAACCAAATACATCAGATAGAATTATCATTAATCAAGCACAAATTTCTGATGATAGAGATGAAGAAAACAAACCTGTAGATGATATTGACTCAGTTCCAGATGAATGGAATGAAGGCGAAGATGACCAAGATATTGAAAAGATTAAAGTAAAATACTTTGACCTAAGTTTAAAGAAATGGGTAACAGAAGCGATAGTAACAGTAGATGGAAAAACAACAGTAACAAAATCTGGTCATACTGGAGATGAAAATCCAGAGCCACCAATGAAGGTAGAAATTCAAAATGGAAAAATTAATAAAACAACAGTTAAATTTAGATTTAACATTAAAGTAACCAATGAAGGTGAGATTGCAGGTTATGCAAAAGAATTAGAAGATTATATTCCAGAAGGATTAAAATTTGTAGCAAAAGATAATCCAAAGTGGAAAGAAAAAGATGGAAGAGTAACAACAGATCAATTAAAAGATACATTATTACAACCAGGGGAAAGTGCAACAGTAGATATTGTACTAACTTGGATTAATGGTAAGAATAACATGGGTGAGAAAGTAAACTGGGCAGAAATTAGCAAAGATGAAAATGAGTTCGATTCACCAGATATTGATTCAACTCCAGGCAACAAAGTAAAAGGAGAAGACGATATAGATAGAGCACCAGTATTATTATCACCAGCAACAGGTAATAGCCCAACTTATGCAATGTTAGTATTAAGCTGTACTACTATTCTAGCAGGAGGAATCTTCTTAATTAAAAAATATGTAATTTAATATGAAATGGAAAAAGGAATGTGATTTCTTTTTCCATTTTTTTATGGTTTTGGTATTTAAGATTTGCCAATATTGCTTTTTCAAAAAACTTCTTACACAAATGTTTACTTTAAAAAATGCGTATGGTATAATTTATTTGTAGGAATATAATTGAAAATATTACACAAAATAGATAAAAGCAAGGAGAAAACGAATGAATCAAATTCTTATGATAGAAAAGAAGAGAAAACAAGAAAAAGTGAAAAGACAAAGTAGTGGTAGACCAATGGAAGTGAAAAGTATTGTCCGCTTTTTTGCGATTATCATTGCTATATTTGGTATTGCCTTGGTAGGAGAAGGAACTTATGCAATTTGTAAAGAAGCTGCAGATAAAGATCCAGCCAATCAACCAAAGGTTATGGTAAGTAGAGCAGGAGATACTGTTATTTTAAATGTTGAACACACTAATGAAATATCTAAAGTAATTTATTCTTGGAATAATGGAGAAGCAACAGAATTACCACAAGGAGGTAAGACAGCACAAGAAGAAATTCTACTTCCAAATCAAAATAGTATTTTAAATATTATTATAGAAGATATGAATGGAAAAAGGGTATCCTATCAAAAAGAATATATGGTAGAGGGGATGGATATCACAAAGCCGACTATCAATATACAAGTAGCTGATGGAAGTAAAAAAATGACAATTATAGCAGAAGATGAAACAGCAATGGCATATCTATCTTATCAGTGGGAAGGGCAAGAAGCAGTAAGAGAAGAAGCAGCAACAGAAAATCAAACTAAAATAGAAAAAGAAATTAATTTAACACCAGGAACTAAAAAAATTATTATTATAGCAGAAGATGCGAGTGGAAATATAGAACAAATAGAAAAGGAAATTGTAGCAACAACTTCAAAACCAAAAATGCAGCTATTAAAAGATGGACAAAAAATTATGATAGAAGCATCTGATGAAGATGGAATTAAAGAAATTAAGTTAAACTTAAATGGTAAACAATATGTAAATTCAGTAAACAATTTGAAATATATTAAAATAGGACCAGCTTTATTACAACAAGGAAATAATACTATTTTAATAGAAGTAACTAATGTAAATGGATATACAGAAAAAGCAGCTACAGAAATTTTGTACAATCCATAAAAATTCTAGAATAAAAAATGTAACAAATGAAGGAGAGGAATATGGCACAAGAAATTTATATTATCGATAATGATAATGAACTAAAAAGTAGATTAGTAGATATCTTTAGAAAAGAGAAAGAGTATAAATTCAAGAAAGCCAAAACTACAGAAATAGAAAATGTTCTAAAAAATATTCCTGCTTTAATTATTATTAATGAAGATGGAATACAAGAAGATATTATAAAATTATGTAATCAAATTCGTCAAAACGAAGATAATAGTATTACTCCAATCATTGTAATATCTTCTAAACGAGAAAAGGAACATAGAGTAGAGATTCTAAAAGCCTGTGTAGAACATTATATTAAAGCACCAATTGATGAAGAATATTTGTATTATACCATAAAAAATGTAATTCGTTTGTTAGACACGAATCGTAGAGTGAGTCCATTAACAGGTTTACCAGGAAATGTTCAAATTCAGGCAGAGATGAAAAAACGATTGTTAAATAAAGATGACTTTGCAATTCTTTATATTGATTTAGATAATTTCAAAGCATATAATGATATATATGGTTTCTTAAATGGAGATGAAATTATTAAATTCACCTCTAGATGTATTATGAAATGTCTCCATAATGACACAGAATCTGAGGACAATTTTGTAGGGCATATTGGAGGAGATGATTTTGTAGCAATTACATCTAACATAGATTGTGAACGTATTTGTCAAGATATTGTATTAGAATTTGAAAATGGTGTAAAAAAATATTTTAATGAGGAAGACTTAGAAAAGGGATATTTAGAAGTACCAAATAGAAAATGTATTTTAGAGCAATTTCCACTTACTACTATTTCAATAGGGGTAGTAATAGCAGATGAGGGAAGATTTCACAATGTACTAGAAATAGGGGAAGTTGCAGCACAAGTAAAACATTTAGCTAAAATTACTCCAGGTAGTACTTATGTTATTGATAGAAGAAAAAATGGAGAAGAAGTTCCAAAATGTGAAATACCTCGTAGAAGAAAAAAAGCAAATTAACTTTAAGAACAGATATAGATTTTTCATATCTGTTCTTAAAATTTTAAAAGGGAGAAATAAAATGGAAAAAGAAATAATTGTTGCATCTAACAATGAGGGGAAAATAAGAGAAATACAAGATATTTTAAATGAATATAAAGTGATATCTATGAAAGATTTAGGAATTGATATAGAAATAGAAGAAAATGGAGAAACTTTTGAAGAAAATGCTTTTATAAAGGCGAGAGCAATTGCAAAAGTGACAGGAAAATTATGTATAGCAGATGATAGTGGATTGTGTATGGAAGCTTTTAATGGGTTTCCTGGAATAAAAACGGCTAGATTTTTAGGAGAAAATGCAACTCAAGCAGAAAGAAATCAATATATCATGGAAAAAGTACAAGGGTTGCCCAAAGAAAAGAGAAAATGTAAATTTGTTTGTACAATTGCAGCAGTAATTCCAGAACAAGAAGAAAAGGTTTTTAGAGGAGAATTAGAAGGATATATTACAACTGAGATAAAGATAGACGGTGGTTTTGGAATGGATCCAATTTTTGAGTTAGAAAATGGTAAAACTCTTGCTGAAATTGGAACAAAAGAGAAGGATAAGATAAGTCATAGGTATAAAGCTTTAATACAATTAAAGGAATATTTAGAAAAAATTATGTAAAACACAAAAAAATAGAATAACTTTCAAAATCTCTCATACAATAGAACAGAGCTTGATCTTAAAGATTGAGTAATGTAAAAGTATGGGAGATTTTTATGGAAACTAGAAAAAAAGACAAAAATATTATGGTAAACCAAGTGCGTTTTAAAACAAAAAGAATAATGCAGATATTTCTAGTGCTTATTAACATAATATTATTTGCATTTTTTAATGTAACATCAAGCTATGCAGACTTAGAAGATGATGAAGAAGTCAATGTAGAAGAAATACAAAGGGAAATTGTGCAGGCTTCCAAAACATTGACACAAGAGCCAAAGTTAAATGCCAAAATAGGACTCATTTTTGATAGAGCATCTAAAACTATTTTATATGAAAAAAATGGATTGAAGCAAGTTCCTATGGCCAGTACAACTAAAATTATGACAGCAATAGTTGTATTAGAAAATGCAGATTTAACAGATGTCGTCACAATAGAAAGAAAAGCAGCAGGAACAGGAGGTTCAAGATTAGGCTTAAAGGTAAATGATAAAATAACAGTCCATGATTTATTATATGGTTTGATGCTAAAATCGGGAAATGACACAGCCGTAGCATTAGCAGTACATGTGGGTGGAAGTGTAGAAGGATTTGCAGAAATGATGAACCAAACTGCAAAAGAAATGGGATGGGTCAATAGTCATTTTGTTACACCACATGGATTAGATGCACAAGGACATTATACAACAGCCTATGAACTTGCTTGTATGGCAGACTATGCATTGCAAAATCCAAAATTTAAAGAAATTGTTAGTACAAAAAGTTATACAGTAACAATTAATGGAAGACCACAAGTAATTTCAAATACAAATGAATTGTTAGGATATTTAGATGGTGTATATGGTGTAAAAACAGGTTTTACGAATGGAGCTAATAGATGTTTAGTAACAGCTTGTAAAAGAGGAGAATTAGACATTATAACAGTTGTATTAGCAGCAGATACCAAGAAAATTAGAACACAAGATAGTATGAACCTAATAGAATATGCACATAAAAACTATCAAGTAGTAAATTTAGAAGAAATTATAAAAGAAAAATTTGAAAATTGGAAACAATTAAATGAGAAGCGCATATATATTAATAAAGGCAAAACAAATCAAATCCATATTAAACTAGAAGAAATGCAATATAAGATGATGACAGTTAAAAACACAGAGATAGATAATATCAATTTGGAAATGAATAGCCTATATTATTTGGAAGCTCCAGTAATAGAAAATGCAACAATAGGAAATGTAAAAATACAAATAAAAGATAAGACAATTGGAACATTAAATATACAAAATCAAAAAACAATAGAAAAAAAGAATATAAAGGATTACTTTATGGATTTTTTAAGTCTAGCACCTTGACTTTTCTAAAGAATTTTGGTATGATAAATATGCTCGATTTCAGTTTGAAATTAGCATAGTTGCAGGTATAGTTTAGTGGTAAAACATAACCTTGCCAAGGTTAAGTTACGGGTCCGATTCCCGTTACCTGCTCCAAATATGTTTTGACAGTATGCAAGGATATTTATTCATGAATACAAATTACAATAGCTGGCGCTATAGCCAAGTGGTAAGGCACGAGTCTGCAAAACTCTGATCCCCGGTTCAAATCCGGGTGGCGCCTCCAAAAAATAGTAAAACAATAGGTTTTTATTATATGCCTATTGTTTTTTATTACCTATATATTATGTAGTAATATCAATGGTTTTACAAATTTTACTTTACATTTTTAATTTCAAAAATTTCTATTATTTTTCATTGTTTTTTAATGTTTTATAAAAAAATTGCATACAAATTGCATACAAAAAGCAAATTAATTGCATACAAAAATAGAACCTATAAGGCTCTATTAAAGGGAATGATTTTACAATTAGAAGCGGAATTAGAATTTAATTCTAAATTTACTTCTTTTCTTATTTCTTTTGACTTTTCTATTTCTTTCTGTACAAAATCATCAAAAATATGGGCATATGTTTTTGTTAAGACTTTAACAGAAGTGCCTACCACTTTAGATATGGCATAAATATCAATACCGTTTTCTTTCATTCTAGTAACAGCAGTATGTTTTATCATATGAATATGACAGCCTTTTTCCAATTCTAATTTTACGCCAGCTTCTCTGCATATTCGCTTAAAAATAGCATTAATAGAACTATGAGATATTAATTTGCCATCTTTAGTACAAAATAGCAAATTAGATGATGTATGGGCATATTGTTCATCTATAATAGCTTCCACTTCTTCAGAACTAAAAAGAATATCAAAAGGCACATACCTGGTATCATTTTGACCTATCTTTTTCTTTTTCTTTCCAGTTTTTGTTGTTGTTCCAATAATTAGTTTTCTATCTATATCCTTTGTAATAGTAGTTTTTACAATAAATCTTTTATTACTTTTATCAATATTTTTGTCTTTATCAAGAGAACAAAGTTCGCCAATTCTCATAGATGATGCAAAATCAAGTTTGATAAGATTTCTAATAGTTATATTATCTATATTGCTTTTATTTTCATTTACTAAATCATCTGGATGTTCATTAATGTAATTTAATAGCTTTTTCTGTTCATCTATTGTAAAGGCAATTACTTCTTCAATATCTACATTGCTTATAAAAGTATTTCTTTTAATATTGTCAAAGATTCCAGTTTTAAATGCAACCTGATGTATTTCATCATATACTTTTTCAAGGTTTGACTGACTAGTATTTGTTTTCACAAGAAATGAGAAATAGCCTTTTAAGTCATCTTCAGTCAATTCACAAATTATTTTAGTGGAAATATTATGTTGCTCTATTAATTTTATAGTATCAATGTTTCTATTATATGAATTGGTTTTTATTAATTCGCATTTCAATTTTTCTTCTTCTATTTCTCTCATAGCTTCTGATAAGGTTAACAGTCCATTCTTTAAAAGTGTTTGCTTTTTTAGTTGTCTAATTCGTTCTTCCTTTTTTTGCTTTACTTCTTTTTCAGTCTTGCCACTACCAGAACTTTTTCTGGATCCATTTATAGAATCTTGACTTTGTGTTTTTTGATAACAATAAAATCTATCGCAATATTTCAAGCATTGCTTACATTGTTTGCACTTTTCGCATTTATCCCAAGTAATCCTATTATTGCATTTGCTTCTATCTGTACAAGTAGCACAAGTTTCACACATTTTCGTATTATCAAATTTTTTTTGGTTCTTTTGTATTGTAGAGAAGATAGTTCCTTCTCCGTTTGCTCTTCTTTTTCCCATAAAAATTACCTCCAATTTTTCAAATATTTTGAATAAACACTTGAAAACGAAGGCTTGTTTTTATATAATAAACAAGTAATCACTTTCGAGTGGTTATTTGGTGGAAAATGTATCAGGTCGCGAAACTTTGAATACATTTTCCCTTTTTTATTTTTGATATGATATATATAATCTAATACCTAAATAATATATATTTTTATTATCTAATTTTCCAACTTTCTCTACTTTGGCTTTCTGGATTCTATTATCTTTTAATTTATTTGTTATTTCTGCTGCATCTTCAGCAGGAACATTACCAACTATTTGATGCCTAGAATTTAAGATATAAACAGCAGGCTTTCCATTATAAGTATAAGTAGAAAATAGAATAGTTTCTCCAATTTTCATTTTAGAAATTAATTTTTGTCTATCTGTTCCATCGTCATTTGAAAATGTAACTCCGACAGCATTTATATCCCAAGTTCTAATAGAAGTAGTTAATATTTTTTGACCACAAAAGACACAAAATTTACTCTCGTTATCAATTTGTTTTCCGCAGTAGTTACAATACATAATTTTTATCTCCTTTAACTAAAATCTATATATATCACATTACTTATACATTTCCTAATTCTGTTTTTTTCTCGATGTATTTAGGAATTTCAGCCAAATCTTTTATATTTTCTAAAGCCTTTTCCTTTCCTAAATTATTCAATAGATTATAATGTTCTAAAACTTCTAATATAGAATTGCCATATTTTAATTGCAAATCATTATTAAAAGAGTTGCTTTTATTAGTAAGTGACATTTCTATATTATCTTCCAACAAATTTGATATACTCAAGTTAAAATAATTTGCTAACATTTGAATTTTATCAATTCTCGGAAATTTGCGACATTTAACCCATTCAGTAATAGCTGCTGGACTAACACCTAATTTTTCAGCAAGTATATTTTGCTCTATATTATATTTTGAAAATAAAAATTTTAAATTTTTAGAAAAAACTTCTCTAGGTTCTTTTTCGTTCATTTTTTCACCTCTCTAAAAAGCATTATAAACTAAAAGTTAAAAAAAAGCAATTAAAAATTAAAAAAAATTAACTTTTGGTATTGACAAATTAACTTTTAGTGTATTATAATTCGCGAAGAGGGGAGGAAAATAAATGAATGAACCATTTAAGATTACATTAGAGGCAGCAAGAGTAAATGCAGGATATAAACAAAAGGAAGCAGCTAAGAAACTAGAAATATCACCATCAACATTAGGAAAGTATGAAGCGAGAACTAGCTATCCGAATATGAAAATGATAGCTAAAATGGAAGAACTCTATCAAATTAGCAAAGATAATATAAGATGGTAAATTTTTTTGCATCAATAATACACTTAAAGTTAATTATAGGCTAGGAGAAAATAGAATTATGAAAAAAATAAGAAAATCGCGACCTGATACAAAAAATAAACAAAGGAGATGATAATTTGAATGTTAAGAAAGAATCTACTATGAATTGGGAAGAGGCACCAGATACTATAACGCCAGAAATTTATGCAAAAATACGAGGGCATTCGGTTCAGTGGGCAAGAAATAAGTTTAATGAGAAAAACTTTCCGCGAATTGATGGAGGAAAGCAAATTGCCGATAAAACAGCAGTAAGGCTTTATGATATGGGAATAGAAGTTAAAAACCAAACAAAACAAGGCATTGACTATCTAATTTTACTGGAGTTACAAAAAATAAATGAAAAAAGTATGTTTTTATCTATGAGAGGAAAAATTTAAATATGACAGCAAAAAGAGTAAATGAAAAGCAAAACTATTATACCCATACGCAATTACATACAGCAAATGAATTAGAAGTTTCAATATTTCAAATAAAACCATTTGAAATTATAGCTTCAGCAAGTATAGCTTTAAGAAAAGCAGGACCAAATGATATTGATAAGTTAATTGATTTTATAGAGAAAAATACAAGGGGGAAATGAGAAATGTTAAAAACAAGAAAGGACATCCAAATTGCAGACCAAAAATCGAAAATTGAAAATCACGAAAAATACATAAAAGACTTGCAGACTAGAATTAAGCTAAAGAAAAATAGCAATGATCGCTTAAGAGAAGAAAAGGCAGAATTAAGAATCGCATTGAAAAAAGTAGCAGATTTAGTTTTTAAGAGTCCATTTAGTGATGAAATGGTTAGAGCAAAATTAAAAGAACTAACTCGCGACTACCAATCAGAGAATTAGTTCAAATTCGATACAAATATATGAATTCTATTTGTATTCTACACGAGATTAATGTAGAAGTCAAGAAAATATTAAACAGCTTCTTACTTTATTTTTGAAGTAAGAAGCGGAAAGGTTAAAAATGAATGTATTTAAAAATATTGTCCATTTAATCGAAGATACTACAGATATTCCAGAGCAGGAAGCGGCAATTATAGAGTGGGCAAAAGATACTACTGAAAATGAAATGATTTTTAATATATATACTTTTGCAGCTTTTGCCAGTACAATTAATAACTTTGAGATTCCACTCAAAAAAGCGGAAAGGCAAAAACTAAAAAATAGTATAAATATAGTGTTTAGAAATACAGGGATACCATTAAGCTTTTTAGGTACAAGGTATTTAGAGGCAATATTAATGGATGGCTATAATGTACAGATTAATCGAAAAATCCGTGATATTTATCGAGAATATGCTACAAGATTTAAAGTAGAACCTAACAGAGTTGAAAGAGCAATTAGGTACATAGTTGATAGTTACCAAAGAAAGCTACAGAACTATTTCAATACAAGTGCAAAAATAACACCAAAAAAGCTATTATTTTTGTTACAAGTTGAGGTTGATAAAAATATGAAAAGTTGTGTATGAAACACAGTTTTTGACGGTTTTTTGTAAAAACGAATGAATAAGTGAGGGAGAAAAGGTATGTCAAAATATGAAACAAACAAATTTTATTGGTTACAGTTAAAAGAGGACTTTTTTGAAGAGGATGCAATTGCTTGGTTAGAAGAACACGAAAATGGAGAAAGATATTCTTTATTTTATTTAAAGTTATGCCTAAAATCTCTCAAAACGAAGCGGAATTTTAATTCGTAAAGTGGGTAATTTACTTATTCCATACGATAAAAAGAAGTTAGCTGAAATCACAAGAACAGATGTAGATACAGTTGTTGTTGCTATGGATTTATTACAAAAAATAGGTTTAGTTGAAATTTTAGAGAATGGAGAAATCTATTGCACGCAGGTGGCATCTATGATTGGAGAAAAATCTGTAGGAGCATTTAAGAAACAACAGCAAAGACTACTAGCAAAAGGAAAAGAAGAAGTGCGGACAAAAGGCAGACATTTGTCCACCAGAAATAGAACTAGAACAAGAAATAGAACTAGATATAGAAATAGAACTAGAAGAAGAAAAAGAGGAGCAAAATTCTTGTGCTGCTGGTACTGAAATTTCTCAAAATGTAGAAGATGTCTTTTCATACTTTGAAAGAAATATTACTAAGCTAACTGATGAACAGAAAACAGAGTTAGAAAAATATTCTGAAAAGATGCAACTAGAACTTTTGAAAAATGTCATTAAAGAAGCGGTAGATTATAATGCCAAATCTTATAAATACGTATTGACTATATTACAGAATTGTGAGAAGTCAAACATATTTACCCTAGATGCTTTCCTTAAAAGACAAACAGAACACGAAAAACAAAAACATAACAACAAGAATAATGGACCAAATAAAATGATACCATTCAAAACATATGAGCAAAGAGAATATCAAAACTTAAATTCTATGTATATGAATAGAAAGTGAGGTGCAAAAGTCTATGAAAGAAAATATTGCTGAAAATACAATAAACCTTATGGCAAGAACTAAACCAGAAAAACATATAAAATACAAAAAAAGCGTAGAAGGAATAAATCGTTTGACAAAAGAGAAGAAGAAAAAGGAAAAAGACTATGAATATTACTTATGCGATTATTGCCACGACGAAATAAGAATCCTAGATAATCAAAAAAATGTAGATGGCAATGTTATCGCATTAGGAGGAATAGTAGATTTACCGCAGTCTTTGACTAGAACAGATAAAAAAATAAAATTAGCATTATGCAATAAATGTCTACGACCAGTTGTACAACAATTTACAGACAAAAATATGCTAGAAGATAATGAGAATCATATACCTAGAATTGATTGAGAAGGAGGATTGAACAATGATAATTGTAAGTCAAAAAAAAGAAGTAATAAATTTTGATAATGTAACAAGAATTTTTATTGCAGATTTTTCAGAAGATGGATTTGGAATTGGAGCAGATACTAATAGTGTAGATAGCCAATGTTGGGATTTAGGATATTACGAAACAGAGCAAAGAGCAAAAGAGATATTAGAGGAAGTAACAATAGCTTATGCCAATATAACGATGATGAATATGCCAAAAATAAATATACACGAGTTTATACCAGCTAAAGAAATAATAAGAAATTTAGTATATCAAATGCCAGAAAAATAAAAAAGAAGCGGAAGGAAACGAGAGATGAAACATAGATTTACAATTCATTACAGATTGCCAAGTCTGAATGAATATTTGAATAAATGCAAATTTAACAAGCATATGGCAGCACAATTTAAAATGATACACGACAGAAGAATATATGACGAAGTAAAAAGTCAGCTACACGATTTAAAAATAACAAAGCCAATAAAATTACATATTACCTGGATAGAAGAAAATAGAAAACGTGATGTAGATAATGTGTATAGTGCAGTGAAATATATCCTAGATGCATTAGTAAAAGCAGAAGTATTACAAAACGATAATGCAAAAAGAGTAAAAGATATTAGTAACGAAATTATTTATGCAGATACAAGCGAAGTAATTGTAGAAATAGAAGAATTGGAGGATGACTTATATGAAATTAAACGATTACATAGAGTATTATGAAAATGAATTAGATAAGCTAGAAAGACATAAAGTTGAACTATTAGAAGTAGATAGAAATACAAGATATACAGATTCAAAAATAGATCTTGTTTATAACTTATTAGTTATATTAAAAAGTAGCAAAAGAACAGAAACATTAAGAGAAGAAAGTAATGCATATAAGCAGTTGTTATTTATGATTGAGCATCGTCTTAGTGAAATAGAAAGAAGTGAGAATAAAGAAAAACAAATACTTGAATTTCTTGAAAAATTAAGAAAAGAAGTTGAAGAACCAGAAAGGAGTTAGTATGCAAACAAAAAAGAAAACAGTAATAGAGCATATAGATAGCCTGATAGATTTCTATAGTAACATAGGAACAACAGATGAAAGACTAAAAAAGCTAATTGTTAGAAGTTTAAAGGCTGTTAAGAAAAGAGCTGAAAGCGAGGACAAGCAATGATAAGCAGAAGAGAGATAGAAAAAGCAAGAAGCATTTTATTGCGAGGCAATGACTTAGAAAGTGCAGTTATAATACTAGAGGCAATGATATTAAATAATTACATAGAAGTTGGAGGAAGAGTAAATACATTAAAAGTTGCAACAAGACAAATTATAAATTTTGTGAATGAATATAAGACAAAAGATTATTTGGACATTGTAAGAGAAAAAGTAGAAGCAAATAACAAAGCAAATCAGTTAGAAACAGACAAGCAAAAGCTAATAGAATACATAGAAAAGAAAATAGGAGAATATGACGAAACAATTATAGAAATTGTATTACAAAATGTATTAGCAGTTGCGAAGGGAGAAGAAAGCAAATGAAAAAGGTATGCTGTAAAAACTGTTTAAAACATAGAAAGCTAGACTTACCATACCAAGGTAGTTATTGCAAAGCATATAATAAAATAATTTCTCGAGAACATATAAATGACGAAATAGAATGTGAAAAATACAAAGGAGAGGAGAAACACAATGTTAGCAATTAGAAATTTTATACAAGTATATTGTTTTATAGTTATAATTTTTGCAATGTTATATCAGGCAGGATACTTAAAAATAACTATTAAGAAGCGGAAATACAATAGAAAAATTAGAGAGTATAAGTTATGGAATTGTATTTAGTTTTTTCTTTCCTTACACTTTTTACAAAATAATAGAAACAAGAAGGAGGCAAAGGAAATGAGTAATGGTGTATTGATAACTTTAATCATATGTGGAACAATAATTATCTTATCATACTTTGGAAGCAATGATAAAGACAAACAAAAGTAAAGGAGAATACAAGAAATGTTAGAAGGTTTAACACCAAAAATAATAGAAAAGGTGGAAAAGGATTTACGCAAATATCCAGATTGGTTATTGAGAATAGAAGCGGAAAGTATAAATTCTACAACATATGATTCAGTAAATTCTAAAAGCTATAGTTTCAAATCATCAGTAGAAAACTGTGTTGAACACAATGGAGAGATAATAAGAAAAATAAATGCTATTGAAACTGTGTACAAACGTAGACTAAATGAAGATAGGAAAAGACTGATTGATTTAAGATATTTTCAGGATGAGCCACGTTGGAAGGTTATGAAAGAAATGTCAATAAAAACTAAACACGAATATTATAAAATTAGAGACTTTGCAATTTGCTCTTTTGCTAGAGTATTAGGATATTTGAAAGATGATTAAAAAAAGCCGGACAAAACACGGACAAAATGCGGACATTTTTGTAGACATTTCTCGGACGTCAAGTTATAATTTGGCTATTCCTAGAAATGGGATAAGTAACTCCTTACTCCTTTAAGATAAATAGAAAAAAGCAAAAAAGCGGTAATTCTTATTCAAGTGAATTGCTGCTTTTCACTTTAGGAGAGAATATGAAAGAATATGCAGAAAAATTTTATAAATCACAAGCTTGGATAAATTGCAGAAATGCTTTTATAAAGAGTTTAACAAGCAAATTGTGTAATAGATGTCATAATAATCCTGGCAAAATAGTTCACCATAAAAAACATATTACGGAGGAAAACATAGACAATCCAATGGTAACTTTAAATTTTAACAACTTAGAATACTTATGCCAAGAGTGTCACAACCAGGAACATATGAAAGAGCAATCAGTAAGAAGCGGGCTAGAATTTGACGAAGAAGGAAACCTAATAGAAATAAAATCCCCCCCATTAAATAATTAATTTTATAATCCCTAAGGACCGAAGGAGGGACCTCCAAAAAATACACAAGTCGAAATATACGAGGGGGGATAGATACAAGAAAGTAGGCGAAAGTATTGAAAAAATCGGAAGAAAAAGAATTAAAGCAAACGAAAATAAACGAATTGGAGCAACTCTTTAAAGATACATCAATGGAAAAACAAACCCTTGTTACAAGCCTAATAGAACAATATGCTTTTATGTATGTTCAATTGAAAAAAATGAATGAAATTATTGAAAAAGAAGGTCCAATTGAAAAATTCAAACAAGGCAAGCAAGAATTTATGAGAGAACAACCAGCTTTAAAAAGCTATAACACAACGATGAAAACTTATAATGCTACAACTAAGCAACTATCAGAATTCCTTCCACCAGGTAAACAAATACAAAAAGATGATGAATTTCAAGCATATAAAGATAAGGTTAGGAATAGATGAATTATATTGAACAGTATTATGAACAGATTGTTACTGGTCAAATAAAAGTATCCAGAAAGGTAAAAATTGTTTATGAAAAACTGGTGAAAGATATTAAAACACCGAAAGTAGTAAAAAGCATTAATGGAGAAACAGAGGAACAAGAAGAAAATACATACATATATGATAATCAGAAAGCATTAGATGCAATTGAGTTCATAGAGACATTCTGTAAACATAGCAAGGGAAGAAAATTTGCAGGCAAACCTTTTATATTAGAATTATGGCAAAAAGCTTTTGTATCAGCGATTTTTGGTTTTGTAGATGGAGAGACTGGATTTAGAAAATACAAGAAAGTAATTCTTTTTGTAGCAAGAAAAAATGGAAAATCTACTTTAGCAGCTGCGATAGGATTATATATGTTCTTAATGGACAATGAACCAGGAGCAGAATGTTATTCTATTGCAACGAAAAAGGACCAAGCCAAAATTTTATGGCTAGAAGCAAAAAGAATGATTAAAAAAAATCCAATGCTTCTAAAAAGAGTTAAGCCTTTAATATCTGAATTATATTATGAGGAAGAAGAAGCTACATTTAAACCACTAAGTAATGAATCGGATACTCTTGACCGGATTAAATGCATCTTTTGTTGCAGCAGATGAAGTACACGCTATGAAAGATAAGAACCTTATCGATGTTACTTACGATTCAATGGATGCACGTGACCAACCGTTATTTTTGGAAACTTCTACAATGGGAACAGTAAGAGAAAATGTATTTGATAGTGAGTATGACTATGCAGCCAATATCATAAATGGATATTTAGATGAAACATCAGACTTCGTAGATGAAACTTTATTAGCAATTATATATGAATTAGATTCTAAAGAAGAATGGACAGATGAGGAATGTTGGCAAAAAGCTAATCCAGGATTAGGTACAATTAAAAAAATAAAAGGACTAAAAGACAAAGTAGCAAGAGCAAAGTTAAAACCAGATGAATTAAAGAATTTACTTTGCAAAGACTTTAACATTAGAGAAACATCGATTCTTGCGTGGCTAAGCTATGAAGATTTGAATAATGAAAAGAAATTCGACTTAGCGAAAATGAAAGTAAAATATGGAATAGGTGGCACAGACTTATCAAAGACAAATGACCTTACTGCTGCAAAAGTTATTTTTCAACTTCCAAAAGATGAAAACATTTATGTATTACAGCAATATTGGCTACCTGAAGAATTGCTAGATAAAAAAATAAAAGAGGACAAAATTCCATATGATAAATGGGTAGAAAAAGGTTATGTTAGACTTTCGCCAGGAAATAAAATTCATCCAAAAGAAGTTACAAAGTGGTTCTTAGAAATTCGAGATGAATATGGAATTTTTTTACCTTGGATAGGATATGATGCGTGGTCGGCTGAATATTGGGTTGAAGAAATGAGTAAACATTTTGGTGAAGAAGCAATGATAGAAGTTCACCAAGGAAAAAGAACACTAAGCTTACCTATGCAGAACCTTGAGGCGGATTTGAAAAGTAAAATAGTTATTTATAATAATAATCCTGTTGACAAGTGGTGTTTAAGTAATACTTGTATAGACGTGGATAAAAACGGAAATATACAACCAGACAAAGGAAAGAATAAACGATTAAGAATTGATGGAACAGCAGCATTATTAAATGCATACACAATATTAGAATTGAAAAAAAGCGATTATGTAAATATGATTTAGGAGGAATACGACCTTGAAAGTTAGAAGTATGTTCTCAAATATTTTTGGGAAGGAAGAGAAAGAAGAAAAGGAAGAGAAGAAAGCCTATAAAGTAATACAGACTTTTAAAATGTTAAATGACAGCAATGCAAAATTTTATAATTGGAATGGAAAATTATATGATAGTAATTTAATTAGAACAGCGATAGGAACTAATGCATTACATACAGGAAAATTAAACCCAAAACATATTAGGCAAAAGGAAAAAGAAATTGAAGTTTCTCCTAACATTAATATATCAAGACTATTGAAAAGACCAAACAAGTATATGTCAATGTATGACTTTGAATATAAAATGCGAGTACAATTAGAAATAAATAATAATGCTTTTGCTTTTATAGATAGAGATAGTAATATTCCAGGAATGACAGGAATAAAAGGAATATACCCATTAAATGCTAATACTGTAGAATGTTTGGAAGATGAAGAAGAAACTTTATATCTTAAATTTGTGTTTAAAAATGGCTTATATAAAATTGTTCCATATTCAGATATTATACATTTAAGAAAGCATTTTAATGAAAATGATTTTTGGGGAGAAAGTAACAAAAAAACTTTGAGTACACCTCTTGACACTATTACAACCACTTCACAAGGAATAAAAAATGCAATCAAGAATACTGCATTTATTCGAGGAATAATAGAATTTGCACAAGTGCTACAACAAGAAGATGTAGATAAGAATGTACAAGAATTTTCAGAAAGATACTTAGACATTAATAATAACAACAAGGGACTTGCATATACAGATCCTAGATACAAATTCCACGAAACAAAGGCAGAACCTTTTGTGCCAAATGAAAAGCAAATGGATTACTCGAAAAAAGAGATATATGAATATTTTAATACAAACGAAAGTATTATTACAGGCAAATATACAGAACAAGACTGGATTTCATATTATGAAACAACAATAGAACCTTTTGGGATTCAATCAAGTCTTGAATGGACAGAAAAAATATTTACTTCTACAGAAAAACACTATGGTAATGCTATAATTTTTGAAGCTAACAGATTAGCAAATGCATCTAACCAAACCAAAATAACAATTTGCAAATACTTAAAACACTTGTTTACAATAAATGAACAAAGAGAATTCTGGAATATGGGACCAATACCAGGAGGAGATAAAAGATTACAAACATTAAATGATATCAATGCAGAGAAAGCAGATGAATACCAGTTAGGAAAGAAAGAGGAGGAAAAAGAAAATGAATAAAGAGAAAAATGATTTATTAAAAAGGCTAAAAGACGACCGCATGTATAGGACATTTTCAAATTTAAAAGTAAGAAGTGAACAGATAGAAACAGAAGATGGTAAAGTAACAGAAGAAATGATTGTAGAAGGACAAGCTGTTACTTTTGAAAACCCTACAGTGTTATTCAAATGTGGAGAGACAGAATATAAAGAAGTAATAGACAGAAATGCCTTTAACGAAGCAGATATGACTGACGTGATTTTTAATTATAATCACGGTGGAAAAGTAGTTGCTAGAACAAGAAACAAGACACTAGAATTATTTATAGATGCAAATGGTTTAAATATAAGAGCAAGACTAGATGGAACAGAAGAAGGAAGAAAATTGTATGAGGAAATTAAAGGTGGATATATAGATAAAATGAGTTTCTGCTTTACTGTCCAAGAGGAAAGTTATGATAAGGAGCAACACCAATGGAGGGTTCTGAAAGTAGAAAAATTATATGATGTAAGTGCAGTGGATTTCCCTGCTTATGATACAACTAGCATTTCAGCGAGGAGTTCACGTTTGGTGGTGGCTGAGTGTGAACAAAAAGTTCTGGAGAGAACCCAATCAAAGAAATGTAAAAGCAAGGAATTATTAAACTTAACTTACTAAAAAAATAAAAATTAATGTAAAAGAAAGGAAAAGATTATGAAAGAGAAACTAAAAAGAATTTTAAAAAGAAAAGCAGAAATTAGAGCAAAGTTAGATGCTCAAATTCAGGGAACTATTGAATTAACAGAGGAAGAGATCAAAGCTTTACAAGGAGAACTAACAGACTTAAATGCTGAAGAAGAAGCAGTTTTAGATGAAGAAGAAAAAGAAGAAGAAAGAAACAAAGCAGCAGCTTTAGAAAAAACAATGAAAACTAGAAGTATTGCTAAACCAGAAGAGGAAAACGAGCCAGAAAAAAGAAATTTAACAGTAGAAGAGAAGAAAAAGAGAGGAAAAGAGTTAAAAGAAAAAAGAGCAATTACTGTTGGAAATAGCCAAATTGCAGTACCAAAATATACTGCTAAAGGTGTTAAAGATACATTTAATGAAGTATCTACTTTAATAGATTTAGTAACTATTACTCCACTAGAAGGTGGAGAAACTTATGAAAGGGGATATGTTATTTCTTATGGTGAAGGTGGAGAAACGGACGAAAATGGAAATTATAAAGATGTAGAAACCCAATATGGATATGCAGAAATTTCAAAACAAAAAATAACTGCATATCAAGAAGAGCCAGAAGAAATTACTAGACTTGCAGATAATGAATATCACGATAAAACAGTAAATGGTACTTCAATAGCAGTAAAAAAGAAAATGAGCAAAGATATTTTAGTAGGACCAGGAACAAAAGGAAGATTACAAGGTATTTTTACTAATCCAGAAAAATTTGCTATTAATAAAAATACTGACATAGAAATTTCTTCAATTGACAATAGTACATTAAATAAAATTATTTTTGGCTATGGAGGAGAGGAAGATGTTGCAAATGATGCTTGCTTAATTTTAAATAAAAATGACTTACAAGGTTTTGCAGATGTAAAAACAGCTGACGGAAAGAATTTCTATGATATTGAATTAAATGGCAATACAGGAAAGATCAATAAGATTCCATTCGTTTTAAATAGTGCAGCAAAATCATTATTAAATCCAGCGACTAAAGATGGTGATTATTGTATGGCATATGGTTCTTTATCCAATTATGAAGTTGCTCTATTTTCATCTTTAGAAATAAAACAAAGTGATGACTATAAGTTCAAAGAAGGACAAATTGCTCATAGAGGTTCAGTATTTGCTGGAGGAAATGTTGTCGCACATAATGGATTTGTTAGAGTGAAAAAAGGTGCAGATGTAGCACAAAATAATTTAGGTGAAGTGTAAGAAAGGAGAACGGAAATGAAACTTGTTGTTAAATATAAAGTAGAGAAGCCATTCACAGATAAATATTCAAAAGAAGAAGTAAAGCAAAATGATATTATTGAGGTAACTGTTGAAAGAATGAAGGAATTAAATGTAAAATCAGTAGGTAAAGTAGTAGATATTATCGTTATTGAGGAAACTGATGCAATAAAAGAAGACTTAGGAGACGGTTCAGAAGAAAATAACTCAAAAAAGAATGAAAATGAACTAGGACAGGTAAGTGGAATAAATAAAGTTCCACAAATAAAGTTTGTAAGAGAAGAATTAGATGCAATGACAGTAAATCAGTTAAAAGACTTAGCAGAGAAAAATAACATTGAACTTACAAATGTAAAAAAACAAGATATTATTGATGAACTAATGAATAACTAGGAGGAAAACTATGTCAGAAGAAAATGAAGTTTATGCAGTAGTAACAATAGAAGAACTTAGAAAATGTGTAGGATTAACAATTGACGAATTTGACGAAGATCTGAAAAGTTTAAGAGATTCAGCTGTTAAAAAATTAAAATTGTCTGGCATAGTTGATTCTAAAATCAAAAAAGAAGATAGTCTAATTGCTGAAACAATAAAAGCATATGTTAGAGGAAACTACAGATATACTAAACAAGATATTGCTACAAAATTTTTAGCTGTATTTGAAGAAAATAAAAATTTTATGAGGTCAACAAAAGAATATACACAGGAGAATGAGTAAAATGGATAAGATTATATACTTACTAAAAGAAGAAGTAAAGGAAAATGAAATTGGAGATATTATTCGTTCAATGGAAAAGAATAAACGATATGCTGATGTAAATAGCATAAGACAAAGTGAAGCCTATCAAGCAGCGGCAGTTGGTTTGAAACCTGAAATTATGTGTACAATCTGGAAGTTTGAATATAATAATGAGCCATTTTTGCTTTATGAGAGTAAGGAATATAAAATAACTAGAACTTATATCAAAGATGATGAAAAGGTAGAACTTACTTGTGTTGCAAAAGTCAATAATGAGGTGAATTGTTATGGTACCTAGTGCGATAAAAATAACGAAAAATGGAGTTCAATATATTAACAAAGTAGATAGAACGAAATATATGTTAAAAGAATTGGTTCATGCAGCTAATAAGGATGTAGGAAAATATGCTACTAGAGAAGCAAAAAAGAAAATGAGATCAAGAACTTATAGAGGAAAGAAAAATACACAATATTGGGCAAGGAAAGATGGAAGCCTCCTGGTTGGATATAAACCTGGAGGCTTTTATATGGGATTTGAAGAATTAGGAACATCTAATCATATAAAAAAGGAATTCTTAAAAAATGCTGTATTACAAAATAAAAATGAAATTCGTAAAATTCAAGGAACATATATAAAATCAATAGAAGATGAAAATAAGGTATTAGGTATTATTGATGAAAGTGAGGAAATAGGCAATGAATGAAGTAAAAAGACCAAGATTATTTATGAGGGAAGAAATAAAAGAACAAGTCGACAATGTTATTCATAATTATTTCCTTACATCGTATCACAAAGCAAAGTATCCATATGCTGTTATTGATATAAAAGAACTTGATGATGAAGTATATATCCCATATGCATTAGAAATAGAGATATGGGATCAAGGTGATGATACTACTGAAATTGAAAAAATATGTGATGATTTAAAATCGTTATTAAATAAAAAGAAAGAAATTAAAGTTAATTATGCTTATGTGATATTTTTCTCAAATTGCTTAACGATACTTGATGACGATAAAACAATCAAAAGAAGGTTATTAACTTTTGAAATACATTTATACAAATTTAAAGAGGGAGAGTGAAGAAAATGAAAACAGAATTAACTAAACAAATGATTGAAAATATTCAGATTGATCATGGTGTATTATTTAAAAACTATGGATTAGAAGGAGAAGAACTTATTGGTCCGCTTAGAGGGGGAACAAATTTCAAGGTAGAAAGAACTTATAGAAACATTGAATATGATGGCTCTAAAGGAGAGACAGAAGGATTAACAACACTTGATGATGAAAATGCTACCTTAACAGCAAAAACTATTAATGCATCAATGGAAACTTTTGCAGATAAATTGCCAGGTGCAAAAGTAACAAGAGATGAGCAGAACAAGAAGATAACAAAAATTGAGGCAGGTGACTTAGGACTAATTGCAGAAGAGGCATACACCAAAAACATCACTATGTTTGCACAAAAAGTAGGTGGAGGATTTATCAAAGTCACTATTAGAAGGGTTTTAGATAAAAATGGTTTGGACTTTTCAGCTGTACAAAAAGCAGAGGGAGAAATTGAACTTTCTTATAAAGCTCATCATAAATATACTGATGAAACAAGTGAACCAATTTACACTATCGAAACTGTAGAAAGTATGGATTTGGAGGTATTATAAGATGAAATTAACTATTGATTCAATATGCTTAATTAGTTCTATTATTAATAAAATGGAAATAACAGACGACTTCATTAATGATTTAGTAGAAATGGGGAAAAGTGCAAAAGGAAAGAGTGGAAGTAACATTGAAAAATTACAAACACAAATAGGTATAAAAGTTATTCTTAAATTAACAAGTAAGTTGCACTTAGTAAAAGATGAGTTGGTAGAATTTATTGCAACTTACAAGGAAATAGAAAAAGAAGAAGCTAAGAAAATAGACATAATTGAATTTGTAAAAGAAATTATGAAAGATAAAGAATTTACAAGTTTTTTAAAACAAAAGCTTATGCCAGAACAGAAGAAGTAACATATCTTTTGAACAAATATTTTGGCATAAGCAATATAAAAGATTATCCCTTAGGAAAACTAGGGGATTTTTTGGATTTTGCATATGAAAAAGAAATTTATGAAAGATGGCTTACAATATATCCTCTTATGGAAGCAGGAATAATACCACAATATATTTCATTTAAAGATTACAAAGAAAAACTTTACCAACAAGCAAAAGTAAATAAACATCAAAGTAATTTAAGTAATGAACAAATTGTAAAACACAGTATGGAAATTGTAAAAGCATATGAAAGTCAGCAAAAGGCAGGTGTAAAAGATGGAAATATTTAAACTGTTTGGAAGCATTTTTGTTGATACAAATGAAGCAGATGAAAAAATTGAAAAAACAGGTAAAAGCAGCGAAGGTCTGGGAAATAAGTTGGGGGAAGTTGCTAAGAAAGCTGGAAAATGGGCTATTGGTATTGGAGCAGCAGTAGGAACCGCAGCAGTAGCTATTGGTGGAATGGCAGTCAATACATCACAACAAGTAAACAAAGCAGTTGATAGCTATATAGTAAGTACAGGATCCGCAAAAGAAGCTACATCACAATATGAAGAAGTGCTAAAAAATATTTATAAAAACAACTATGGAGAAGATTTTCAAGACATTGCTGATAGTATGGCTCAAGTTAAGACACAGCTAGGAGAAATTGAAGATATAGAACTTCAGAATGTAACTGAAGATGCATTGGCATTAAGGGATACTTTTGGATTTGAAGTAAACGAGAGTGTAAGAGCAGCTAAAATGCTAATGGACCAATTTGGAATATCTTCCAAAGAAGCTTACAATTTAATTGCACAAGGAGCACAACAAGGATTAGATAAGAATGGAGATTTGTTAGATTCTATCAATGAATATTCTGTACATTTTAAGCAAAATGGTCTAAATGCAACAGATATGTTCAATACATTCAAGCAAGGTGCAGAGAGTGGAGCATTTTCAATAGATAAAATAGGCGATGCCATTAAAGAAATGGGCATTAGAATGAAAGATGGTTCGGCAGCAGATTCTCTAAAAGCGATGAAATTAAACGCAGACGATATTACAAAAGCATTTGGAGAAGGTGGAGAAAGAGCATCGTGGGCATTTGGGGAAGTAGTCGAGGGATTAAAAAATATTAAGGATCCAATTGAGCAAAACACAGCTGGAGTAGCAATATTTGGAACAATGTGGGAAGATTTGGGAAAAGATGCTATATTTGCTATGACAGAATATGGAGAAGCTTTTGATGAAACTTTAGATACAATGAACCAAATAAAAGAAGTAAAATATGATAATTTATCCGATATGTTTGAAGGACTAAAAAGAAATGTTGAAATGTTAGTGCTACCATTGGGAAATGCATTAATGCCAATTTTGAAACAAGTTATTCAAATAATTTCAGATAATATGCCAATGATACAAGGAATTATAGAGCAACTTGCTCCTGTTATAACAAATTTATTCTCGCAACTTTTACCTCCAATGATGGATTTAGTGCAAGCAATTATGCCTATATTAATGAATTTGTTACAACAAATAATACCGTTTGTTTCACAATTGCTAGAAACAATTTTACCAATACTGGTGCAGTTGCTAAATACATTATTACCACCTCTTATGCAAATTATAGAAGCAGTTTTGCCAATAATAATACAACTATTACAGCCAATATTAGCTTTATTGCAGCCTGTATTAGACTTCTTACAACCATTAATTGATCTATTAATGACGATATTACAACCACTACTACAGATTATAAATATGGTTTTACCTCCTTTAACACAATTAATAACAACATTAATCAATGTTGCTCTAAAACCATTGCAGCAGGCTTTCCAATTAGTTGCATCAATATTATCTGGAGTTTTTTCTTCCGCTTTTGAAGGGGTAAAAAAAGCAATACAATCAATAAAAAATGTATTCTCAAATATTATAGATTTTGTGAAAAATGTATTTACAGGAAATTGGAAGCGGAGCGTGGGAAAATGTTAAAAATATATTTTCTAATATCGCTAAAGGACTAGGAAATATTTTCAAAACACCAATTAATTTTATTATAGGTATTATTAATGGCTTTATTGGAGGATTAAACAAAATTAAAATACCAGACTGGGTACCAGGAATTGGGGGATTTGGAATTAACATTCCACAGATTCCAAAATTGAAAGTTGGTATGGACTATGTTCCAGAAGATGACTTCCCAGCACTGCTACATAAAGGTGAAGCAGTCTTAACCAAGGAAGAAAACAAAGAGTATAGACAAGATAAGTCGAAAGAAGATAAGAAGGAAGATGAGGAAAGACAAACAATAATCTATGAAGGTGATTTAATTGTCAATATTGATAAGTTTTATAATGAAACTGATAGTGACGTAGAAGCTTTTGGAGAGCAACTAGCGTTTGTTTATAAGAAAAAGAACAGAAGGAAGGGAGAAAAATAAAATGATACCCTTTTTTATTTTTAATGGTAAGAATAGCAAAGATATGGGCATCATTGTAAACAAGATGCCTGCTATTACACGACCAGAAATGAAAGTAGAAGAAATAGTAGTACCAGGAAGAAGCGGAAGCCTTTATATAAAAGAAAACGAAAAATACGACACATACGAACCTTTTACTTATCAGATAGAATGTACTTTAATTGATAATGCAAATACAAGAAATATATTTGAATGGCTGAAAGGTGAAGGAAAATTAATTCTAAGCCGAGAAACAGACAAATTTTATAATGTGCTTATTAAAAGTAAAATTGACTTAGAACAGGTATATCAAGTGTGCAATGAATTTTCAATTGAATTTCAAGTACAACCTTTTGCTTATTCTGTATGTGAAAAGGAACAGAAACTACTATCTAGTACAGAAATAACTATTTTAGATTCTACATATTATATTAAGCCATATATAAAAGTTATTGGTAATGGGGATATTTCACTTAGTATTAATGACAAAACTATGATTCTTAAAAACATAGAGGACTATATCGAGTTAGACTGCGAACTGGAGGAAGCATTTAAGGGAAATATAAATTGCAACGACAAAATATATTCAGAAGATTTTTTATATTTAGGGCCAGGAAAGAATTTAATTGATTGGCTAGGAGATGTATCTAGTGTAAAACTAAAGTATAGAGAGGTATTTCTATGATAATTTTATATGACAAAATTTGTAACAAGCCAGCTGATTTTCTGAACAATGGAATTGGAATTTTGCGTGATGCATTTAATGTACAAACAGCAGAAGAACTAAATGGAGAATTAACAACAAGTTTTGAATATCCATTGCAATGTAAATATATTGATTTTATTGAAAATGAAAATATAATCAAGGTAGATGTTGGAACAGACGAAAAACAGCTTTTTAGAATTAAAAATACGAGCAGAGGGCTAAGTTCAGTAAAAGTATATGCAGAGCATATTACATATGACCTACTAGATAACTTATTAGAAGATACATTTCCACAAAACTTAACTGGAGGAGATGCATTAGATTGGATTTTATCCCATACTCAATATCAACACAATTTTGCAGGAAATTCAAATATAACTAAAACTGGAAGTGCAAGATATGTGAGAAAGAATCCACTTAATGCAATAATTGGTGATATTGATAATAGCTTTGTAAATGTTTGGGGTGGAGAATTAGAAAGAAACAACTTTCAAATTAAAATGCTACGTCAAAGAGGAGAGGACACAGGATATATTCTAAAATATGGAAAAAATATAACAGGACTAGATTACACTATTGATAATTCGGATGTTATTACCAGGATTATGCCAATGGGGTACAATGGTTTACTCTTACCAGAAAAATATGTTGATAGTCCTATTATTGACCAATATCCTTTTCCAAAAATTAAACTAGTAGAGTTTTCAGATGTGAAAGTAAAAGAAAATGCAGAAGATGAAGAAGGCTTTGAAACAATAGAAGAAGCTTATGAAGAACTAAGAAAATTATGTGAGTTAAAGTATCAAGATGAAAATATAGATAAGCCTACAGTCAATTTAAAAGTAGACTTTGTTGACTTGAGAAAGACAACTGCATATTCAAAATATTCTTTCTTACAAGAATTGAAATTAGGAGATACAGTCACTGTTAAAATAGATAAAATAAACGTAAAAATAAGAGTAATCAAAACAACACATAATGGAAACAGATTTACGAAATTAGAACTAGGAGAGTTCAAAGAAAACTATATTACCAATACAGACAAAAATATTCAAAATACTGTAAAAGAGGAAACAAAAGATATTTCTACTACTATTTTAGAGCAAGCACAAAGTAGTGCAACAGAACAATTGATTAATGCAATGGGTGGAAATATCCATAAAACTAGAAGTGAACTTTTTATAATGGATACTGATAACCCTAATACTTGTCAAAAGGTTTGGAGATTCAATATTAATGGTTGGGGATATTCAAAGAATGGAATTAATGGTCCATACGAAATTGCAGCTACTATGGATGGAAGTTTGGTTGCAAGTATGATAAAAACTGGGGTTCTATCAGCTGATAGAATACATGGTGGAAGTCTTACTCTTGGAGGAAATAATAATTATTCTGGTGTATTTTCTTTGTTAAATGAGTTAGCAGAAGAAGTAATTAGAATGGACAATAGAGGAATTATTCTGTCTAATGGTGCAAAACTTATTGGTGGAAATGGTGTGCTTTCCACATTTATTTTTGCAGCAAAATCAAATTTCAATGACTTCTTAGGATATGTATTATTGAATGATGCAGATTTTGGATATTACAGAATCAATGTTTATATTCCAGAAAATTTTGTAATAACTGAAGCAAAAGTAATATTAACACATATACCAGTACAATGGGTGAAAAATCCATACACTAGCCCAGAGAATATATGGGGATATTCAAGAAATATAGATGTATTCAAAGTAACAAAAAAGGATTATCCAAGAACAGCATATATCCAAAGTAGTTTAATTGATATATTCGACCAAGCTGGGCTATTGTCTACGAATTGTTTCGGAGCAAATGGATATACACCGTCAGTTCCAAGTGATATTGAGCATAAACAAGAAGTTAAAATTGGTACTGATATAAAGAATTATATAGATAAAGGCAATACAGAGTTTATTATAAAGACAAGAAATGCAATAGTAGAAGGTTCTTCTGATAGAATGTATAGCGATACAGGAACAGGATTTGCATATTTGCAAGTAACAGGATATATGAGTTAGGAAGGAAGTGAAAAGAATTGAAAAGGAAAGAAAAAATCACTGTTGATTTAAAATTACAGCAGTTCAATCCATTAAGATTAAAACAATTTGATACAACAGAACTAGAGATGATTATATTAGATGATTCGTTAAATGTAGACTTGACAAATTTATCAGTTTATATAATATTCACAAAACCAAATCGGAACAATAGTAATGCAGTCATCACAAATAACCAAGAAAGATAATATTGTAAATGCTGTATTACTTGAAAATTGTTTAAGAATACCAGGAAATGCTAATATAGAAGTTGAACTCAAAAAAGGTACTGAAATAGTATCTTCTTTTTATGTTCCAGTGATTATTGAAAAAAGTTCAAAAGAAAATATAACAAGTGACGATGTACCCAATTATATTGAAATATTAGAAAATGCTTCAGCTGAAGAAGAAAAAAGAATTGCTAATGAAGTAGCACGACAAAACGCAGAAGAAGCTAGAAATATAGCAGAAGAGGATCGTATAACAAACGAAAATAATCGTAGTGTTGCTGAAACGAATAGAAATACAGCAGAGAATGAAAGAATAGCAAAAGAAGTAGCTAGAAATGCTTCAGAAACTAATAGAGCAGAGTCTGAAAGTGTAAGGGAGACTGCTGAACAAGCAAGAGTAGAAGCGGAGGAAGCTAGAGTGTTAGCTGAAGAAGAACGACAAAAAAATGGTTCTTGTAACATAAATACTTACACAATGACAATAGAGGAAGATACGTCACTGGGTGTAGAACTAGAGTTGCCGTTCTACTACAAAGTTCGGAAATGGAAGCTTGTTAGCAATTCAATACAACGAATACATGCTATTAAAAGCAACTGACAACGACGAGCAGGGACAGTTTTACGAAGTAGGACAAGCCAACAGTATTTCAAATAAAATAAGGCTTGCAGCAGATGCACAAATCAAAGCACGGTAGCATATTAACGTTTTATGTGAGGGGAGAGTGGAACAATGAGCAAGATGCCTGATAGAAAAGAGATTGTAGTAAGTGTAACAGAACCAGCACGGAGCAGATAGAAAAAAAGTTTGGTTTCAACGAAGTAAAAACTTATTCAGCGGATTTTTTAGAACAAATAATAGCAATGAAAACGGCACAGTTGTCAGAAATAAATATACATCAACATCAAGAATGGGACTTGCTACATTTGTGTTCAAAATGCAGTTGCAAAGCAATGAACAGCTAGCGATATCATTTAAGAATTTAACTGCTAATGCAGAGTTTAAATATTTATTATCAGATGAAAATTTAAGCACTAGTGATACTATTGTAGATAAAACGAACAATAGTGGTGTAGACTTGACAAGCAATTTAATTATTAAAAATATATCAAATAAAAAATATTTGTATATGAGTTTTCGATGCGGATTGGGACAAAATAGTGCTAGCGTAGAGGATATACAGATAGAACACAATTCAGTAGCAACAGAATATGAAACATATGTTAAAGATAAAATCTTTGTAAAAAATGATAATGATGTATATGAAGAGTTTGAAGAAGAGAAGAAACTAGAAATCACAACAGGTGTAGAATTTGAAACAAATGAGACACGAAATGGAAAAGTCGTTTATGGAAAAATAATTGATTGTGGAGCTTTGCCTAATAATACGACTAAAAGCATAGCGCATAATATTGCAAATGTTTATGAAATTATAAATTATGAATCAATTGCAGTTAATCCAGGAGGCTCTACATTTAAGTTGAACTGGCTTATTTATGATGGTTCAAGTGCACAATATTGTAATATTCAAATATCAAAGACACAAATTAATCTTAGATCAAATTGGGATGCTTCATCATTTAATTGCACTACAACAATATATTATACAAAAAATTAAAGAAAAGAAAGGAAATTAGAAAAATGGAAGAATTATTAAATAATGTAAATTTTAGCACAGTTATATGGCAAGTTATAACGCCGTTTGTGTTTATTTTAGTAGATATTATTTCAGGATATGTACAAGCTTTAATCAATAAAAATGTAGATAGCAAGATTATGAGAGAAGGGCTATTACATAAGTTTTTGCTAATTTTAGTAATTGTGATTGGCTACGTAATTCAATTTGCATTTAGCTTGAATTTTGTAGCACCAGCTATCACGATTTATATTTGCACAATGGAATTAATGTCGTTCTTGGAGAATTTGAAAAAAGCTGGGGTAAACTTAGGCAAACTAGGCAATATTTTAAAAACAAAAAAGGAGGATTAGTTTATGAAAACTAGAACAAACCTTACAACCCTTGAGGCTGTACACACACACACACACACACACTTATAGTCTTACACAACAATGGAGTAAAGGAGGAAGTAGAGAGCAACTAGAAGTTAGCATACTTCCTCGTGATTTAGTATGAAGATGCCAGATGAAGGAATTCAGAATTTAAAAAAAGATAAATTGGATGCAAATATAATAATACCAATTATATCCGATAACCCTAATATAACTAATTATCCAGGTTTTGGAAATAGTTTTTATTATAAAGCTGGAACACGAGTATGTATTCACTTGGGAATAAAAGTAGATAGTACAGAATGGGAATTTGTATTCCATCTTCCAGAGGGATGTAGACCTTATGGGCTAGTTCAAAAAACACTTTGTGGTAGCTCTTTACTTAAATCAACTGGAGTACAATTAAGTCAAAATGGTGATATTTATGTGCAAACAGATACAAATTATGCTTGTGGGGATTTTGAATTTGATGCATTTAATTAAATAATCATATTAAATCGCTCTTAAAAATAAGAAATGAAAATGCCAGATACGAAAGAATATAAAAATACTGCAACAGGTATAGAGTTTGAAACAGATGAAAAATTCAATAATAAAATAGTTTTCAAAAAAGTAATTGACTTTGGGGCTATGCCGAATAACACTTCTAAAAGTGTTCCGCATAACATTACAGACGGAGATAAAATATTAGATGTAAATATTTTTTGTAACAATATAAATACCAATAATTTTGGTGGTATTTATTTTCCTCATCTAGCATCAGCAACACAGTATATGGAATTACAAATTACTACTCAAAATGTTTTTATTTCGTGCAATAAAGATATGTCAAATTTCAATGCACTTGTGACAATAAAATACACGAAAAAAGAAAATTAGAAAATAAGAAAGGTAGGAAATAGGAAAATGAATAAGAAAAAAATTATAGTTTCTGTTGTGATTTTATTACTTACAGTCGCAGCAGTATTTTTTGGAATCAGTTATACTGAAGATGACGTGGATAAAATTACTGAAGGAATTGAAACAGTAGTAAATATTATAGAAGATAATATGTCCACTACAGAAATACCAAATTTGACGCAAGAAGATGAGCAGTCTTTAGCGGTTCAAGAGGCAAATGTAGGAAAAAATCAAGGTTTTGAGCAACAAGGACAAGTTGCTTATAAAGGCTCATCAAAAACTCCAAGAGTGAGTTTAGGAAAATATCAGGGTCTTACATATTACAGTCAAGTTGACAGTAGGTGGGCGAAACACCCATATACAATAATTAACGATCCTAATCAGGATATTGCAAACTATGGCTGTGGACCAACTTGTGCTGCAATGATAGTATCAAGTATCAAAGGTACAATTACGCCACCAGAAATGCGGAGACCTTTTTGTTAAATATGGTTATGAAAGCAAATACGATGGAACATATTGGAGTGCGTTTCGATGGATAGCAGATGTTTTTGACTTAGATGGATATAGTCAATTTTCAAGTGTAGATACAGCAGTAAATAAGTTGAAAAATAGTCATTATTTAGTGGCAATCTGTAACGAGCGGACTTTTCACTTACCGGGGGGCATTTTATTGTTATAACTGGCATCGAAGGAAACAATTTAAAAATCTATGATCCATACTTGTACACAGGGAAATTTACTACAGCATCAAGAAAAAAGGCAAATGTAACAGTCAAAGGCAATACTGTATATGTATCTGTAGATAACTTTAAGAAATATGCAAACTGTAAGAGTTTCTTCAGCTACAAATATGATGCGAATAAAGTAGTAGATAACAAAACTACAGTAACAGCAACTAATAAAAATAATAACAATTCTACAGTTAAAGACACGAGTTACAAAGCAAAAGTGACAGCAAAAATCGGTTTAAATATCCGTTCAGGAGCAAGTACAAAATACAAAGTATTAGGTGCATATGCTTACAACAATACAGTAACAATTACAAAAGAGAGTAACGGTTGGGGCAAGACGAACAGAGGCTGGATTTGTTTAGACTATGTGAGTAGAATCAATACTTCAAAGAAATCTAATACCATTATTGCAACAGAAGTAATTAGTGGGAAATGGGGAAATGGTAATACTAGAAAACAAAAATTAACTAAAGCAGGGTATAATTACAACGATATTCAAGCTATAGTAAACAAAAAGTTATTAGGATATTAATATTTACTTGTGAAAATAAAAATGGCTTAGAAATGAAATCTAAGCCATTTAAACTATATTTATTATGAATCAATTAAGTCTTTAATTTTATTCAAATCTAAATCTAATACTTTTGCGAGTGCCGCAAGTTCAAAATCTTTAACTAATGCCAAATTATTTTCTATTCTGTAGATTTCATTTCTGTGTAAGTAAATTCCATACAATTCTAATTTTTGAGAAAGTTCTACTCTAGACATATTTTTCTTTTCTCTTGCATCTGTTATCAATTCAGCGACAATATTTCTTTTATCATTAAATCTTTTTATTTTCATATCTATATTCCTCATTACTTGACTTTTTATGTATTTTAATATAGATTTTTAATTACGATGAACCGTAGTAAGTTTCAAAAATATTATAACCAAGTGAGGAGATTTTATACAATGAATGAAGAAAAAGCACTAACAGAAAAAATAAGGGAATTGACTAAAGAGGAAATCAAGAGAATGTTAATTGTATCGGCGACAAAAGATATTTATTCTGCGAAATGTTTTGCGTTTTTGTTGCTAGAATATAAGGACAATACAATGTTGAAAAATCAAGAGAATGAAAGATTAGAAAAATTTATAGAATTACTTTCGAGGGGAAAAAAAGAAGAAGCAATAGAACTAATGCAATCAATTTTTTTGTAATATTGACTTCTTAAATATTTTAAAATATAATCATATTGAAAAATTAAATAGTTTCATTATAAAAAAATGCATACAAATTGCATACAAAAAATATTGAAAATACTTATACACTAGAAATGGAAAGTGATATAACTGAATAAAATCTGGGTGGCGCCTCCAATAACGTTTCTGTTCGAACTTTATAGAACAGATAGATATAAAATCAATCAGTAAAATGGTTGATTTTTTTTTTCGAGAAATCATCCTAATTAAGCAAGAATTAGAAAGAAATTAAGAGATAAAAATAAACAAAATTTTGATTTTTCCTTGAAAATATGGTATAATTAACTTATCAACTGGTCTAGTACCAGATTTATAGGAGGACATTACTATGAATTTACGTTTTAATCCTGAGGACTTAGAGCAATTGCAACGTATTAACGAACGCGAGCTGTATCGGTTAAACAGGGATCTTTTGGAGGTAACTAATGAAATCAAACGGTTTTGCATGAGTGACGAGCAACTTATATGCAAACTGGTGGCACTTACTGAAACAGCTGCTAAAGAAGTGGCCTGCAGAAAACGCTGGTCTCCAAAGCCATCTAATGATAGATATTCCACTAATGGTATCACTTATGATACCGAGGAATATAGGAAATGGTTGAGAGACATGAGCTTTATCGTACCTGACGAATTTGCATATAATGATTTTTTGGGTACGTTCAGCTTTGGGATTGATGTCCTTGAACTTATGAGAGGATAATTACCTCATCATGTAGAAGGCTATCCATACCACCATATATGGATAGCTTTCTTTTTATAAATTTATTGTAATTTATGAAAATTATGATATACTTTAGTAAATTGATTAATATTTGTATCAATCATTAAGGAGAAAAAGTTGTAGAAATATCTAAAACAATGATAGGCGCAGTAAACGCAACTACAGCAACAACTATTGGTATTATGCACTTTCAACCAGATATTGTGATCAACCAAGGAATAGCAGGAGCACATAGAATTGATTTACATACGGGGGATATCGTGATTGGAGAAAAGTGTTATAATATCAATTCATATGATATGCCAGCTAAAAACAAAGGCGAAGGTTCAAATCCATTTGAATGGGAATTAAATAAACGTGCAAAAGAAGTGCAAGAGGCAAATGCACAATTAGTTGAACAGATTGAGAAAAGTCTGATTTCTAATGAGATAAAACCAATATATAAAGGAGTATTAGGAAGCGGAGACGTTTTCAATAGAGAAGTAGATAGAATAATTTGGATAACAGAGATATTTAAAACTCATTGCGAAGATATGGAAAGTATAGGCACTTATACAGTATGCAATAGATTTAATATTCCTTGTGTAGGAATTAGAATTATTTCAAATAATGAAATCTTAGCAGAAAAATTAGACAAAGAACAAGCAAGAAAATTACAAAGAGTACTGATTAAAATACTACCTAAGCTAGTGGAGAAATAATAAAAAACCTGAAAGAAAATTACTTTCAGGCTTTTTATTTATTATTGTTTTATGATACCACATTTATAAGCATATAAAAGTTTCGTTAAATCATCAATTTGTGCTTGTAACTTTTTACCAATATCAGTATCATTTATTCTTTTTCTTTCTATTTTTTCAATGATTTGTACAGAAGAATGTAAGTCAGTTTCTTGAAAAATAGCATCTTCTGTTGAACTAAATTTCTCATGAGCAGCTAATACTAATCCATAGGAATTGAAGATAAGCGTATAACCTGCAATACCTGTAGTTTCCTGATATGATTTAGAAAGTCCACCATCTATCATTAAGAGTTTTCCGCAAGCCTTGATTGGATTTTCTCCTTTTTTGTATTTAACAGGTATATGTCCACAAATAATATGCCCAATTTCTGTATTAATTCCAAATTCATTTAATATTTCCTTGCAGATGTTTTCATCCTGACAAAATGTATAAAATGGGTTTTTGGTTTCCTTCCAAGTTTCTTCATCATCAAGATAGTATCTTTCAAAGGTTTTCATAGAATCTTTACAGAAAATAGGAGAGTTTTCTCCACACCATAAATACCATAAAAAGTCCATTCCATTGGATTTTTCTTCAGAGCCTTCATCAGCGAAATAACCTTGTCTTACAGTTTTTTCAATTGCATCAAAGTATTCCTTACCTTGTAAAAGTTTGCCATCTACATTGATTTTTCTAAACTTGCCATCATCGTTCATTAAAATACAACCATGAATTAATAAATTATCATTGTAGATTTTATATAGACTACCTTTTGTGTATAGAAATTGAATATGTTTTTGTAATTTCTCACTATTCTTAAACGATAGAACCAATTTTTCAAGTACTTCTTGTTCACTAGAAGTCAATTCACAAGGATTACTTGGATCAATTGTTGGAAAACAAGTATTATTAAGTTTATATTTTTTATCATTAATATCTATGGTTCCTTTTTTATAATCAATATGTTCTAACATTGCTCTGTTTTCCATGTTATATTCTGGATGATTCTTGATTATGTTGCCTTCAACTTTGAATTGCATGATAGCAGCAGCTTTTTGAATTTTACATAATAGACTTGTATTTACATTAGAGATAATATCATTCTTTTCAAGTTTTGGCTTAAATTCTTCTTGATCTTCATTAGGATAGGTATTCATAGCAAATTCAGCTATATTTCTAATGTTAATTCCATATCCATCTTCTAATATGTCTAAGTTATTATATCTAGCGCAAATACGTATTACATTTAAAATACATGCTTTGCTTCCACTTGCAGCACCCATCCAAAGAATATCATGATTTCCCCATTGAATATCAATAGAATGATATTTTAAAAGTTCATCTAATATAATATGAGGACCAGGCCCTCTATCATAGATATCACCTATAATATGAAGGTGATCTACAGCCATTCTTTGAATTAATTTGCTTATTGCAATGATAAAAGCATCAGCTCTATCCAAACTAATGATACTATTAATAATTTGTTCATAATAATATTCTTTGTCAAGTTCATTAGCATTTGAATTCATTAATTCTTCTATAATATATTCATATTCTTTTGGCATAGCCTTTCTAACTTTTGAACGACTATATTTCGAACATAATTGCTTACAAACTAAAATAAGTCTATGTAACACTATTTTATAAAACTGATTTAGTTCTTCAGTTTCCTTTTTAATTAATTCAATTTTTTCCTCTGGATAATAAATTAGTGTAGCTAATTTTCTTCTTTCAGCTTGTGTCATAGAATTTTCAAATAATTCATCTATTTTTGATTTTATAACTCCAGATGCATTTTTTAAAATATGTAAAAAAGATTCATATTCTCCATGTAAATCACTTAAAAAATGTTCAGTAGCTTTGGGCAAGTTCTGAATTGCTTTCAAATTGATGATCTCTGTACAAACATCTTGAACAGTAGGAAAGTTTTTGGATAGTAACTTTAAATATTTAATTTCTTCTTCACTATAATTATACATTTTTAGCTCCTAACATTAAAAAACTTTTACTAATTTTAATTAGTAAAAGTCTAAATATCTATTGATAATATATTATCCATTATATCACTTAATACATAGTAAAGTCAATGTATGAGCAATTTTGCAGGTAATATTAATAAAATGTTCACAAAAATTTTATTTGTATAATATAAATAAGTGAGGTGAGAAAATGAGCGATTATCAAAATAATTATGGCTTAAAATATGTAAATACACAAGGATATGGAACAATATGCAAAAACTATAAGATTGAGTTTCCACCACAACATCAAGAAGAGCAACCAGGAATGGAGTATTTAATGAGGCCAAGGCCAATATTTAATAATCCATATTACAGAGCCGCAGGAAAGCTTTTTAATAGAGTTGCTATTATAACAGGAGGAGATTCTGGAATAGGGAGAGCTGTTGCAGTTGGTTTTGCAAAAGAAGGAGCTGCAGTTGTGATAGTATATTATAATGAACATAAAGATGCAGAAGAAACAAAAGAATTTATCGAAAGATTAGGGGGAAGTTGTTTATTAATAGCAGGAGATATTAAAGATACAAATTTTTGTGATAAAATTGTAGATGAAACAATAAAAAATTATGGTAGAATTGATATTTTAGTAAATAATGCAGGAGTTCAGTATCAACAAAAGAGCTTATTAGATATAACAGATGAACAATTTGAATTAACAATGAAAACTAATATATTTTCTATGTTTTACCTTACAAAAAGAGTACTAAAATATATGGTATCAGGAGCAAGTATTATTAATTTAACTTCAATAACTACATTTCAGGGAGAACCAGAATTAATAGACTATGTTACAAGCAAAGGAGCTATTGTAGGATTTACAAGAGCACTAGCAACAAATTTGGCACAAAAGAATATTAGGGTTAATGCTGTAGCACCAGGAGTATTTTGGACGCCTTTACAGCCAGCATGTTGGGAAGCACAAAAGATACCAACACTTGGTTCGGATGCACCAATGGGAAGAGCTGGACATCCATATGAAATAGCACCACTATTTGTTTATTTGGCAAGTGATGATTCTTCTTATGTGACTGGGCAAGTTATGCATATTAATGGTGGACAATATAAAGGGTAAAATTAAAGAGTACACTCTTTAGAATGTACTCTTTGTATACATAATATAATTATTTCAATCTTGATGCAGCTGTATTTACCATAGTAATTAAAGAATTATATTTAGTTACTTGTGACATAGACTTAAATTGAACTTGATTATTTTTAATTTCCCAATTAGCTTTGTTTTCTTTTAAGTAATTAAAAACATCATCTATTTTAGATAGATAATTGTTAACATTATCAATTGTTCTATTAACATCATTTAACTCACTATCTAATTGAATACTATTTTTAAATAAATCTTTATATTTTCCTGTTAATCCAAGTTCATCAGCTCTTTTATCTTTAAAATCAGCTGTAACCATTTCTGCTAATTTTGTTTTAGCCTCTTCACCTTGTTTTTTTACATCTGTAATTAATTTTTTAGATTCTGTGAACTCTGGACCATCCTTTTTATAATTATCTGCTGATAAAATTGTTGTTAATTTTTCATTTTTGTATTGATTAGCTATTGAAACAGCAACACCTTGATACTCAACAACATAATCTTTTAAAGCTTTTTCTACTTCAGCGTATTTTCCACTTGACTTGATATCTTCATCTACCTTTCCTGAAGTATTAATTTTTTCCATTTCTGTACCAATGATAGCTCTTTGTGCAAAATCATTTACAAAAATACCTGCAACTACTCCTACTACTGCGATAATTGCTACAACAATAGCCACAATCACAATGACTTTTTTGTTTTTAGATTTTTTTTCATCCATTTTTAAAACACTCCTTTTAAGTTAGTCGTTTGAACGTAGTGAATTACGAATAACTTATGCAATTGACCAAAGAAAAATTGTAATTCTATGTTCAAAACGCATTTAAAGTATATCACTAACTCCTTAAGGATACAAGAGGTTTAAGATATTTTTATCATGAAAAAGTAGATAATTATGAATGGCTAAAAATGTATTGAATTCCACCATAAGTCGCAGCAGTAACACCTAATACAATAACTCCAGCTGTTAAAACACCTGCTACAATAGGGGGAATAGCCTTTTTAGGTGGTAAGTTTAAGAAATTAGCAATTAAAGAACCCACCCAAGCACCAGTACCAGGAATAGGAATAGCAACAAATAAGAATAAAGCCAAAGCAGTATAGGTTTGTAACCTAGTATTTTCCTCAATCTTTCTAGTAGCCTTATTGGTAGCCCAATCAATAATTTTCTTAAAAGGTTTCCACCTGCCAAAAAAGTCAAATAAAGGACGAATAAACTTTACAATAAAGTAGATAGGAATGATATTTCCTAAAAAGCTACAGATAAAAGCCTCAAAGTAAGAAAGTCCCATTCCAACACCAATTGGAATAGCTCCTCTAAGCTCTATAATAGGTACCATACCAATGATAAATGTAATCAAATATTTTAAAACAATTGGCATTTTTAAGCCTCCTTTTCATTTTTCATAAGACTTATTTTATAATATTTGTAAGCTTTTGTCTATGAAAAACGTCATAATTGGAGTTGAAATTTAGTAATGATATAAGTGAAGTCCGCGCAAGGCGAGATTGCGAGCGCCTTTCGTTTCTTTAAGTTATATAGGAATGAAAGAAACGAACAGCAAGGACAAGCGATATAATTACTAAGATTTCAACTAAAAGGTACGTTAGCCTTAGGGAATACAACAAAAGCCAACAATATTACGAGACACTTGTAATAATTGTCATAAGAAAGTCATATAAACTTAACAATCTCAAAAAAATGGATATAAGCCTAGAAAATCCGTAAGAAAAAATGAACCCATTTATTAGAAAAAAGAAGAAAAGTGCGATTGACACGTTTCTTTTTTTATTTATAATATGATACTAATCGTAGAATAAAACGAAAAATGAAAAAGAAAGGAGCCAAAATTGGAAAGCAATCAAGTCAAAAAAAGAAAAAGAAGAATTGTGATTGCAGTTCTCATTTGTATTTTTCTTTTATTAGGAAATGTTGCTACCATATTTGCGGCAAATGATGAAAACTTGTTAGTGCCAACAGATGACCAATACTTAGAACTAAAAGCTGTTCAAGTAAAAGATGTTACAGGGCAAAACAAACAAGTCATTATGCAGCTGTGGGGCCATAACCTAGAATTTAGACGGATTTGATGTTAGGTTTTCCTATCAAAATACTAAATTACAGCCATCCAATATCACAACAAATGTAGTAACAGATGATATAACACAGTATTTTCAATTTGAACCTCAATTTAATAATGGCTCCTTAGATATATTCAACCTAGATTATGATGACGATTTAATTAGTGAAGAAGGAATTGCAAAAGAGGAAGGAGCAACAGTTGTTAGAATGATAGGATCAGTAAATGCACCAATTGCAGGAGCAACAGACCATTTTATTCTAAAAGATGATGGAAAGTATTCCTTTCATACAAATGGAGATGTCCTACTTGGAACTATGAGCTTCCAAATGACAGTAGAGGAATTCGACATTTCATGGTTCAAACTAGTAACAGCAAATAGTTCCCCAACAACAGGAGTTAAGATTAGCGTCAATACTGTCAAACGATATGAAGCACAATCTATTTTCCGATTTACAGATGACATAGCTTCCAAAGAAGCAAGTTTAAGTAATTTAGTACTAAGTAAAGGAATTATTGATGCAGACAATCCAGACAATTCTACTTATCAAGAATATCCATTAACACCAACCTTTGACAAAGACACCTTGCAATATGAAATCAAATTATTAGAATACATAGATGATATGGATATTACAGCAACCACACTAGATGGAAAAGCAACTCTAAAAATCAAAGTTCCCAAAAGGGATGAGAATGGAAATCTAGTTTATCAAGCAGATGGAACAACCATAGAATATGAAGAAAAGGAAATGCTAGATAAAACACCATTCAATAGTATATTAAATAAACTAGGAGAACCAGATACTGTTCTAACCATTATTTCAACAGCAGAAGATGGGAAGACAACCAAGGAATATCAAGTCACTATCAAAAGACCTTATGCAACGATTAAAGGAAAAGCTATTTTAGCAGACTTTGACGATGAAAGTATTGTAGAAAACATTTTCGACATTTATGGAGTAACGATCAATCATAAAATAGGAATCAATCTATATAAAGCAGGATTAGCAGAATGGGAGTCTATACCAGATATTTATCAGCTAGAATATGAAAATCCGCTTACCTATGAAGAATTAGAAAACATACCAAAGGAAACGACTAGAAACTCCAATGATGATGGAACCTTTGAAATATATATTATACCAGGAAAATATGATCTTCAATTAACTAGACTAGGATATTTAGATTATATCTATTCTGATGTAGAGCTAAAAGAAGGGGACATCATAGAAATGGAAGAAGTCAGGTTAGAAGCAGGAGATTCTAATAGAGATGGAGTTGTTACCTTAGAGGATATCTCTACAATAAAGAGATACTTAGAAACACAAAGTGATGCACCAGAATTTAGCCCAGCATATAACCCAACTCAAACAAATGTAGTTATCTTAGAGGATTTAAAATATGCAAAAAGAAATCAAGATAATCAATTACAAATTGTTTACTTTAACAAATGAAAATAAAGAAAGAAGGAGGAAAAAATGAAAGGAAAGCACGCAAAGCCATTAGCTGTGCCAAAGCGAGTGAAAATAAAAAACTTAAATCAAGAACAAGTATATCATCAAGTTTTTTATGAAGAAGATGAGCTATTGCAGCAAGAACTTGAAGTTCAAGAATTTGAAGAATTGCAATTAAACAATCAGCTACACAAAAAATCGCTTTTTAGCAGGCTAATAGAAAACGTAAAACAATTAACCAAAAAACAAATAACAGCATTTAGTACATTACTTATTATGCTAATACAAATGTTTTCACCCTATACAGTATTATTAAGTACTGTACAAGCAGCAGTAAATCCAGCAACAGACAAGCTAGTATTAGTAAAGGCCTCAGAACCAAAAACTTCTAGTAGTGGTAATAAGGTCATACAGGTAGACTATATAATTATAGGAGAAAATGTTGGAGGAATTGACTTTGCCATTCAATATGATCCAAACTATATTAAACCAGCACAAAAAGCAACAGGTAAAGAATGTACCTTAACATCACTTACCAATGGAAATACTAGTTGCTATGCAGCTGCAAGTTCAATTAGAGACGACGAAGTATTACAAGAAGATGCTAAAACATTAAAGAGAAATGTAACAGGTGATGAAAAACCATATGTACAGGTCAAAATGACCAATGCAGAAGGGTTAACCTCTTATTTAGCAGATTATGGTTATGAAGCACAAGAGGGATATGACTATTATATGCCACTATTCTCACTATATTTCCTTTTAGTAGATGATAGCATTACAGAATTAACCAATGATATGTTATCATGGAAACCAGGAATAATAGGAAATCCAAATGGATACAAATATTTATACAATGATAATGTATTAACTTGTATTGATCCAAACACAGCTGTTTATGAAGGATTTGGAACTGCAAAAGTAGCAGTAGATAGAATTGAAATTACCCAAAATCCAACAGACCTAACCTATAAAAATGGAGATACCCTAAATTTTGCAGGAGGAACCTATACAATCCATTATGTAGATGGAACGAAAAAGGAAAATCAAAGCATTGTAGATGGTATAGCAGATGGAAGTCTAACAGTAGATTCAGAATATGCTTCTGATACAACCAAAAAAGCAGTACTTACCTATTCAGGTAAAACAGCTGAAATACCATATTATACGTTATCAGGTGCAATGTTAAGAACAACTCTCACAAAAACTACTTATGATCATGGAGATAATCTAGACTTTACAGGAGGAGAAATAGACGCCATCTTTACCAATAGTAGTGGAGCACAAATCAGGGAAGAAATATCCATCCCAACAGGATTAGGCAATCAGACAATTGAAACAAACACTACAACAGCAGATGTAAACAAAAATCCAGTAAAGTTGACTTATGAAGGATATACCATAGATTTACCACTTACAATCAATGATCCACTAGACCACATTACAGTAAATCCACCAACCAAGATAACCTATGAACATGGAGATAATATTAGTTTTGCAGGTGGCTCTATTACGACCTATACAAAAAGTGGAGCAACAGCCATAATTCCAGCAACAGATGCAGGAATTACAATAGAACCAACTACAGCAGATATTAATACAGTTATCAATTCATGGACAACACCAAGTGGATTAACTGCAGGAACAGAAGAAATTACAGTAAAATATCAAGGAAAATCAGCAAAATATAATATAACTGTAAATGATACCATTGATAGTATTAATGTAACCAAACAACCAACAGCTAAAAATAAATATGGAGAAACTAATCCAGATTTTACAGGTTTAGAGGTAACTGTTACTACAGCAGGTGGAGGAAGTTTTACAGTAGATCAAAACTCAGTAAGTATTGACAAAAGTGGATATAATCCAAATACACTAACAGAGCAACAATTTACAGTAACTTATGGAGGAAAAACATCTACCACAAAAGCAAAACTTACTTTGCAAGACTATATTACAGACATCATACCAACATTTACAACAACTACTTTTGAATATGATACACCAGTTGCCACTGTTATCAATGGAGCAACTTATGTAAAGAAATACAAAAGTGGAGCAACTGGAACAGCAGAACCAATTACAGCAGGAATGATTAGCGGATATACACAAAGACCAGTCCCAACCTTATTTAATAGTTCACATGAAGCTAGTCAAACAATCAACATAAAGTTAACAAACGGAACCAATTCCTTTGATGAAGTTCCAATTACAAAAACACAAACAATTACAATAAAAGATAAAATCACAGGCATTGCAATAGAAAGTTACCCAACTACAATGGGATTTGAATATGGTGATACTTTTGAAGCAATCAATGGAAAAATCAAAACAACATATGCTAGTGGAGCAAAAGGTGATAGCATATATATGTCTGATCCAAATGTTAAGCTAACACAGACAGATGGAACAACACCAGTTACTACACAAGTAGCTAAATCCAAATTTAGTAATGGACAAGCAACAGAAACAGTAAAAGTAACTTACACCAAAGACGGAAAAAGTTATACTACCACTTATAACATTACTATTTCTGACAAAGTAACAGGAATTGCCATTACAACAGATCCAACAAAAACATTTGAACATGGAGCAGCCTTTACAACAGGAAACGGAAAATTGACAGTAAGTTATGCAGTAGCAGATCCACAGGTAATCCCAATGTCAAATACAGATGTAACAATTAAGCAAGCAGACGGAACAGCCATTAATATGAGCCCAACTACTTATGACGCAAATCACAAATATACAGAACATTTAAAAGTAGAATATATGGGAGAAACAGCAACTTATGATATTACTATTACAAATGTCATCACAGGAATTACTTTAAAACCAAGTCCAAAAACAAGTTATACATACAAAGAACCAATAACCAATGCAGGAGGAAGTATAGAAATTACAAGAAAGAATGGAACAACTAGTACACTTCCAATTACAGATAGTATGATAACAGGACTTAACACAGATACAGTAGGAACAAGACAAGCTACTGTAACATATACCGAAAATGGTGTAACCAAAACAGCTAAGTATAGCTATACAGTAGAAAATTCAGTTACAGGAGTAACCATAACAGCTCCAACTAAAACAACATATAAACATGGAGAAAGTTTAGTAGCAGGAAAAGTTACATTAACTTATGCAGATGGAACAACAAGTCAAGGAAATTGGTCAGATGTAACAATTACAGATGGTGGAACGGATATTACAGCGCTTCCAACTCCAACAGAAGCGGAGTATAAAGCAAGTAGTACACCACATAAGATAAGTAAAACCTTAAAACTAAATTACAGCAAAGATGGTGTGACAGCAACAGAAGTAAGTTATCCAATTGAAATTATCAATAATGTAAAATCAATTGCGATGTATCAAGTACCAAAACAAAATTATAGTGTTAATGATCCAATTGATGTTACAGGTGGAGAAATCATGGTAACAAGAGCAGTTGGTTCAGAGGCAATTGCAATTACAAAAGAAATGACAAGTGGATTTGATAGTAGTAAAGAATATTTAAACAATTCTTTAACTATTACTGTAACATATACAGAAAACAATGTAACTCCTGCCCCAACAACGAGTTACAAAGCAACTGTAACAGATACAGTAGCAAGTATCAAAATCACAAAATTACCAAAACAAGACTATAAATACAATGAACCACTAGATGCCACAGCAGGAAAATTAGAAATTACAAGATCAAGTGGACAAAAAGTGTCAGTAGATATGACAAATGCTATGATAACCTCTACCTTTGATCCACAGAATATAGCAGAGCAGACCTTAACCGTTACTTATGGAGGACAAACAACAACTTATACAGTTACAGTCAAAGATTATGTAACAGGAATTACAGTAAGTCCAACAGAAGTAGATGGAACTTACAACCAAGAATTAGCAGATTTAATTACCAATAAGAACATTATGTACACAGTTAACTATGCAAAAGCAGGAGCTTTGCAACCAGTAGCACCTACTGTAAACATGGTAACAGGATACAACAAAACAGACTTAAATGCTAGAAACATTACCATTACTTATACAGATAATGACAACCAAAGTGCTACAAATGGTGATACGTTCACAGCAACTATAAAAGTAACCACGCCAAATGTGGTAACAGGAGCAACAATTGTGGCTCCAACAGATGGAACCTATAAACATGGGGAACCATTAAAAGCAGGAACAGTTACACTAACTTATGCAGATGGAACAACAAGCCAAGGAAATTGGTCAGATGTAACAATTACAGATGGTGGAACAGCTATTACAACGCTTCCAACCCCAACAGAGGCGGAGTACAAAGCAAGTAGTACACCACATAAGATAAGTAAAACCTTAAAACTAAATTACACCAAAGACGGTGTGACAGCAACAGAAGTAGAATATCCAATTGAAATTATCAATGATGTAAAATCAATTGCGATGTATCAAGTACCAAAACAAAATTATAGTGTTAATGATCCAATTGATGTTACAGGTGGAGAAATCATGGTAACAAGAGCAGTTGGTTCAGAGGCAATTGCAATTACAAAAGAAATGACAAGTGGATTTGATAGTAGTAAAGAATATTTAAACAATTCTTTAACTATTACTGTAACATATACAGAAAACAATGTAACTCCTGCCCCAACAACGAGTTACAAAGCAACTGTAACAGATACAGTAGCAAGTATCAAAATCACAAAACTACCAAAACAAGACTATAAATATGATGAACCACTAGATGCGACAGCAGGAAAATTAGAATTAACAAGAGCAAGTGGTGATAAAGAAGAAATTACCATGACAAATGCTATGGTAAGTGGATATAACCCACAACAATTAGGAAAACAGACCCTAACCATTACTTATGGAGGACAAACTGCAACCTATGAAGTAAATGTCAAAGATTACGTAACAGGGATTACGGTAAACCCAGACAACTTAAATGGAACATATAATACTAGCTTAGCAGACCTAATCCAGAACGTAAAATATCAAGTAACTTACAAGGTGGCAGGAGCACAACCAGAACAAAACTTAACAGAAGCTATGGTAAGTGGATATACTCCAACAAGCATACAAACACAAAACTTAACAGTAACTTATGTAGATACAGACACCAATAGCGGAAGTAAAGATGAAAGCTTTACAGCAAACTTAACTGTAACACTATCTAATGGTGTAACAGGTGCAAGAATTACAAAACCAACAAATGCAAAATACAAACATGGAGAAAGCTTAGAGGCAGGTACACTTACTTTAATTAATGCAGATGGAACTGAAACTACAGGAGATTGGGCAGATGTTACTATTACTGAAGCAGATGGAAGCAATGTTAATATGACCCCAACAGAGGACGAATATAAAGCAAGTAACCATAAGATAAGCAAAACATTAAAACTTAACTATAGCAAAGATGGCATAACAGCAACAGAAGTAGAATATCCAATTGAAATTATCAATGATATTAAATCTATTGCAATGTATGCATATCCTAAACAAAACTATAGTGTTAATGATCCAATTGATGTTACAGGTGGAGAAATCATGGTAACAAGAGCAGTTGGTTCAGAGGCAATAGCAATTACAAAAGAAATGACCAGTGGATTTGACAGTAGTCAAGAATATCCAGACAATTCATTAACCATTACTGTAACATATACAGAAAACGGTGTAACTCCTGCCCCAACAACGAGTTATACTGCAACTGTAACAGATACAGTATCTAGTATTACAATGGGTAATACACCAAAAACAAACTATAAGTACAATGAGCCACTAGATACAACAGGAGGAACTTTAACCATTACAAGAGCGAGTGGAGAAACCAAAACAGTAGATATCACAAATGCGATGATAACATCTACATTTGATCCACAAACCTTAGGAGAACAAACTTTAACCGTTACTTATGGAGGAAAAACAACAACTTATACAGTTACAGTCAAAGACTATGTAACAGGAATTACAGTAACACCAACAGAAGTAGACGGAACTTACAATCAAGAATTAGCAGATTTAATTACAAATAAAAATATTATGTACACAGTTAACTATGCAAAAGCAGGAGCTTTGAACCCAGAAGTACCTACTGAAAGTATGGTAACAGGATACAACAAAACCGATTTAGGTGATAGGGATATCACAATTACTTATACAGATAATGATAGCCAAAGCGCTACAAATGGAGAAACTTTCTCAGCAACTATAACAGTAAAAACACCAAATGGAATCACAGGAGCAGTTATTACTGCACCTACTAACACAACATATAAAGACAGCGAAAGTTTAGCAGAAGGAACTATTACTTTCACTTATGCAAATGGAGATACAACATTAGGAAATTGGTCAGATGTAACCATCACAAATGATGATGGAACCCCATATACTATGACCGCAACAGAAGATGAATACAAAGCAAATAACCATAAGATAAGTAAAGTATTAAAATTAAACTATAACAAAGATGGTGTTACTGCAACAGAAGTAGAATATCCAATTGAAATTATCAATGATGTAAAATCAATTAGTATGTATAAAGAACCAAAAACAGAATACAACATTGGAGATACGATTGAAGTTACAGGAGGAGAAGTACTTATCGAAAGAGCCGTTGGAAATGAAACAATAGCACTTACAGAAAGTATGACAAGTGGATTTGATTCAACAGCAGAACACAAAGACTTAGCGATTCAAGTACAATACACAGAAAACGGAATTACACAAAACACAAGCTACAACATTAATGTAAAAGATGATGTAAGTAGTGTAACCTTAAAAACAACTCCAAAAACAGATTATCTATATGGTGAACCATTAGATATTAGTGGAGGAGAATTAGAAATCACAAGACCAAGTGGAAATGTAACAATTCCATTAACTATGGATATGATAACTTCTACATTTGACCCACAAAATATAGCAGAACAAACAGTAACTATTGAATATGGTGGATTTACAGTAGAATATCAGGTAAATGTAAAAGACTATATGACAGGAATTGTACTTACACCACCAACCAAAACAGAATACGAATATGGTGAAGCACTAGATTTAACAGGAGGAACTGTACAAAAAGTAATGGCAAGTGGAGCAGCTACCACCCCAGTGGATTTAAGTGACACTACCCAAGTAACTTTAGGTACCTATGATCCAAACAAAGAAGGTGCACAAACCATTACCGTAGAATATGCAGGAGAACAAGCAAGTTTTGCCGTTACAGTAGTAGACAATGTTCAAACTATTGCAATGGTAGATACACCAAAACAAAATTACAAATATGGAGAACCATTAGATATTAATGGAGGAACCATATTAGTTACAAGATCAAGTGGAAAAACAGAAACAATTAATTTAGATACTAACATGGTAACAGGATTTAATCCTAACCAATTAGGACAACAAACTTTAACTGTTACTTACAAAGAGGCGACAACAAACTATACAGTAGAAGTTGAAGATTATGCAATAGACATAGAAATTACAAGACCAAATAAAGAAATCTACGCATTAGGTGAAGAATTAGACCTAACAGGTGCAACCGTTAAATTAGTAATGGCAAGTGGAATAGCTACTACCCCAGTAGATATGACTACTAGCATGATTACAGGATTTGATTCAAGCACAGAAGGAGCTAAAACAATTACAGTAACCTATGAAGGATTTACAAAAACATTTGGTGTTAGCGTAATGGATGGTGTAAAAGGAATGATTCTAGTAACATTACCAGATATGCTAGAATACCGATATGGTGAAGAATTAAACTTAACAGGAGGAACTATTGCACTTATTAAAGAAAGTGGACAAACCTCACCAATACCAATGACAAAAGATATGGTATCAGGATATTCCCCAAATATCTTAGGTGACCAAACAATTACAGTAACTTATGAAGGATGTACACAAGAATTTATCGTAAATGTAAAAGACTTTATTAGTAAATTACAAGTAAAAGCACCAACAAAAACAAAATATGAATATGGAGAAGATTTAGACTTAACAGGAGGAACCGTAGGTATCCTAATGGCAAGTGGTAAAGTAGTAGAGCAAACCCCATTAACAGCTTCTATGATATCTATATTCAATAATGAACAAGTTGGAAAACAAACCATAGTGGTTGAATATCAAGGATTACAAGGAGAATTCCAAGTAATTGTAGAAGATAAAGTAAAAGGTATCTCTATGAATGAATTACCAAATAAGGTAGAGTATGAATATAGAGAAAAATTAGATGTAACTGGAGCAACAATTAATGTTGTAAAATCAAGTGGAACTATCGTAGTTAAAGTTACAAACAAAATGGTATCAGGATTTAACCCTAGAAAATCTGGAAACCAGGTAATTACAGTAACTTATGAAGGAATGAAAACACAATTTGTAGTAGTCGTAAATGCACAAGAACAAACCACACCAGTAAGACCAGTTGCACCACAAGAACCAGTACAAGAACCAGAAGAACCAGTAGATCTAGTACCAGAGCCAACACCAACACCTATTCCAGCACCAGAAAAACCAACTATTGTATTAGGTGAAAAGGATGAGAATAATGGCTTTGATAAGAAAACTATAGCAGCTATTACTGGAGGATTAGGAATCTTATTACTACTTATCTTAGTTGTCATGAGACGTCGTAACATTAAGATTTACGTAGAAGAAGACGGAGAATTCGTATTAGCTGGAACTGAAAAATTAAGCAGAAATGATTTAACAATTAACATTGATCAATACTTAGATGGAGAAAACTATCATAATAAAGTTATGATTTGCTTAAATGATTCTATTTCAGACAAATTGGATGAAGAAGAAATCGAAATTAAGCATAGAGGCGAAATTGTTAAAGTTAAAGTTAAATATCTAGGTGAACCAGTAGATATCACCTTAGAATAAGATATAAGATGAGTTAACCCCATTAACTACAACTTATATGGATATGTAAGTAAAAAACGCTTAAAAGCGAAAATAAGAGCTCAAAATTCATACAAGGAAACGTAAATGAATTGTATAGTAAGCTGTACAGTGAAAAGTAAATAAGCAAAGTTGTCAAGCGCGCATACAAAACTTCTAAATCCCTGACCTAAGCGCGCAGGGCAGAGATAGAGGGAGTTTTGTAGACAACTTATGCTAATATATTAAATGAACTAAAAGTATTAGAATGTTTAGAATATTCCAGCAAACGGATAGCTGGAGAAATGAAAAAGAAATACGAATTAACAAATTCTAAATAACAGGTTATTAAGAATTTGTAACATTTCGCATAACTGATTTACTAAAGTATAACTTAGCTGTAATTCACTTACGTTCATACAGCCAAGATATCTACGTCAAGTGCTAGAAGCACTTTCCTAGAACTCAGAAAATTAAAAAAAGATAATAGAAAAGACACTAAGATTTTTTAAACCTCACAAGAAGGTTTATTAGTCGTGTCGCAAAAAACAGATTATTAAGAATAGTCTATATTTTGACTGCCCTATGTGACAGTCTATTTGTCGTTGTCTTTTTTTGAAAAAGCATTTACAATTTGAAAATGCAATGGTAAAATAAAGAAAAAACAAACCAAAGAGGAGAATGAATCTATGGGAAGAAGAAAATCTAGAAGATTAATTAGTACACATAGTTTGCTTATTATCTTATGCCTTTTGCTAATTGCTGTATCAGTACATATGCTATTTTCAGAAGATGTTGAACAAATGGTAGTAGGAAAAGCAAAAGAGCAAACACAAGTGCAAAATCAAGAAAAGGATCAAAATCAATTACAAACAGAAAATCAAACAAAACCTACTGCAAATAATCAAGTGACCCAAAAAGAAGATGTAAAGGTAGTTGAAAATGGAAATAGTGCAAATGAAATTACGCAGCAAGAAGCTAGAAAATTAGCAGTAAAACAATTTAAAGAATTAGACGAGAAATGGATAAAAGAAAAAGATTTAGAAGTATTAGAATTTTCAAGAGCAAATGAATATTATTATTATATATCATCAAAAGAAAATACGATAGAAATCAAGAAAAATGGCGGAAAAATTACTAGAATTAATAGTGTGCCAGTACAATAAGTTATCAAAGATATGCAATATAAGCATATCTTGTTTTTTATTCTAGGAAGCAAGGCAAACTACGAAAAATGTCGAAAAAAGTATGACGATTTTTCTTGTGTTATGTCGGAAGAGTGCATATAATTAAATAATTATATTCTTCCATTTTATTTCTATCAAAAAATAATTTATTCTATTTATTTTTTATCAAGCAACTTCAGTTTTACTAGACATTTTCTTAAAAATCCATGATAGAGCAAGCTAGAATATAAAATTTATTAAATTTTTACCAAATGATTGAAAAAGTGGTAAATTATTTGGTAAAATAGAGAGGAACAAAGATGATGCAAAAAATCAACCAGGAGCAAATGAGACAAGAGGAAAGGAATTTGTTACCAAAAAGACCGTCCCTTACATCAGACTATGTGTTCAAAAGAGTATTTGCTAAAGACGAAAACAATTCTATGTTAAAGGATTTTTTAGAAGCCATATTGGATAAGAAAATCAATAAAGTAATTGTAAAAAATCCAGAAATTCCTAAAAGCTTTTTTGACGAAAGAATGGGAATATTAGACCTAAAGGTAGAAGTAGATGGAAGCGAAATCATAGACGTAGAAATGCAAATAAGAAACGAACACAACATAGGGAAAAGAAGTAGTGTGTATCTGTCAAAAATAGTGGCAGAGCAACTAAAAACAGGAGAAAGATACGAAAGTGTAAAAAAGGGAATAGTCATTAATTTATTGAACTTTGAATATTTTAAAAGAAATTCATATCATTCCATTGCAAGAATGAAATTTGACGAAACATTGCAAGAAAAGTATGTAGATATGGGGTATGAGCAAGAAGATAAAATAGCAACAGATGTATTTGAAATGCATTTTATAGAACTTCCCAAGTTCATAAAGAAAAATCCAGCAGGAAAAACCAAATTAGAACAGTGGTTATGGCTATTAGCAGGTGGAAAGGAGGAAAAAATAAAAATGGTATCAGAAGAAAATGAAGAAGTAAAAAAAGTAGTAGAATTGCTAGATAAACTAGGATTTAGTGATGACGAAAAAGTAATGCGTGAATATAGAGAAAAAGCAGAATGGGACTATAATGATGCAATGGCATATTTAAGAGAAAAGGCCCAAAAAGAAACTAATTTACAAAATGCTAAAAAGATGTTAGACGAAAATATAGCAGAAGAAACTATTATGAAAATAACAGGTTTGAGTAAGGAAGAATTAGAAGAATTAAAAAAGCAATGTTAACAAATTCTAAAAAGCAAAGCTTTAAGAATTTGTAACAATTGCAATAATTATCTTCTACGGGAATATAAAAAAGCAAAAATCACAAACCTAGTATTCCCTAGCAAAACACAAAAAAGGGTTATGGTTTGTAACACAAAAGTAAATAAAATGTCAAAAAAAGCACTTTCTAAGGAGAAAGTGCTTTTTCCGTATATTTATCTACTTATATTTATATGTAATATAGAATTTAGTAGTATTGAAAAAATAAGATAAAAAGCATATATAATAATATATTAATTATTTAGGCGAACTAACAAAACCTAAAAAGAGACTAAAGCAAAAGCACAAATGAACAGTTCCTAAAACAAAGCTTCAAGGACTTGTAACATTTGCATAAATTGCTTCTAGAAAAAAGTGAGGGAAAAACAAATGAAACTAAGCAAAAAACTAAGGAAAAGACGAAACAAAAAACTATTAACACTCCTTGTGGGAGCAGTAGCGACTACCAGTGTGGTATTAGCAACACAGCTAACAGACTTTAAAACTCTAACAGAAAATTTATCTAAACTTGGAATGCAAAGAGAAAATAATGCATACCAACTTTTAAGCGATAGTCAAGACACTACCGCTCATTTGCCAACCCTCACAGATGAAGCAAAAGAAAATATTGGTGTAGCAGCAGGAAATAACTTTACAGCTGTGCTAAAAGCAGATGGAACTGTATGGACATGGGGTAATAACAACTGTGGTCAATTAGGAAATGGAGAAATCCTAAATGCCGCAACCTATGAACTAACACAAGTAATTGGTGTAGGTGGAGAAGGGCATCTAGAAAATATTAAACAAATTGCAGTAGGATCTAATGAAGTATATGCCTTAACCAAAGACGGAAAAGTAATAGCATGGGGAAGAAATAACTATGCACAACTTGGTAGAGGTGCCACAGGAAATTCAGGAACACCAGAATATGTACTCACACAAGTAGACATAACAGACGAAGAAGGTAACGAAACAACACAAGATGTACCACTAGAAAATATCAAGCAAATCGCAGCAGGTGAAAGACATGCCTTAGCCATTGACAATAATGGAAATGTATGGGCATGGGGACTAAACCATGTAGGACAACTAGGATTAAATGTAATATCAACTACATCTAGCAATCCAAATTACAAAAAAGCATATGCAGTTAAAATGCAAAAAGAAGTAGAAGTAACAGATGAAGAAGGAAACATAACAACTGAAACAGTAAACCTAGACAATGTAAAACAAGTATCAGCAGGAAATGATTTTTCAGTAATTTTAACCAATGATGGAAAAGTATATTGCACAGGAATTGGAACCTCAGGACAAATTGGAAACAACGCAGCAGTAAATGTTATGATACCAACACAAGTACAAGGTTTAGAAGACGTAGAAAAAATAGATGCAGGAGGATTACACACACTTGCTTTAAAAAATGACGGAACAGTATGGGCATGGGGACTAAATCGATATGGACAATTAGGAATTAATACAGCAAGTACCTCCAGTAGTAATGCCGCATACAAGAGAATATATCCAGTACAAGTATTAAAAGCAGCAGGAACACCACTAGAAGATATTACAGAAATTAGTGCTAATTTAGAAACCAGCTATGCTATTACCAAAACAGGAGAAGCCTTTGGTTGGGGACTAAATACCTCAGGACAAATAGGGGATGGAACAGCAGCTAATAAACTAATAGCAACACAAACCAAGAAACAAGCAGGAGAATACATCACAGGAACTAAAATGTTATCAACAGGACAAAACACAAATGCCCATTACATCATAGACGAAAAAGGTGACATTTATGGAAGTGGACTATCTACTTCTTACCAAATGTTAAGTGACAGAGTAACTGCCACAAATACTGCTACTAGACTAGATGAAAGCTATTTCAAACTAAGCAACAATCAATCTTACCTAGAAGTAGGAAACACTTTAGACTTACAAGTAGGCTACTATAACGGACTTAACCTACTAAACAGAAAAGTAGTACCAGGAAATGTAACTTTTAGAAGTTCAAATGAAGACATTGCCACAGTTAGTGCCAATGGAACCATAACAGCAAAAGCAAAAGGATATGTAACCATTATTGCAGAAGACACCACAAATGGATATACAACACAAAGTATGATCAATATAGTAGCAAAAGGTGCTACAGCCCTTCCACAAGTAGCTAGTGGAACCTTAGCAACCGTTTATCTAAAAGAAGATGGAACCGTTTGGACATCAGGAGATGGTGCAAATGGAATGTTAGGAAATGGTTATACCAAAATTATCAATAAACCAGTACAAGTAAAAATTGGAACAGATGAATATTTAACAGATGTTAGAAAAGTAGAAATTGGAACAGAACATGTAATAGCACTTAGAAAAGACGGAACTGTTTGGACTTGGGGGCTTGGAACCTCAGGACAACTAGGAGATGGTGCAAATGCTACAAGATATTATGCCACACAAGTTGTAGACGAAACAGGAGAAGATTATTTACAAAACATCATAGATGTAGCAGCAGGAATAGACTATTGTTTAGCATTAAAACAAGATGGAACAGTTGTAGGTTGGGGAGTTGGAACCAACCATTCACTAGGGGTTAATAATACTGCCAATAGAGCTATACCTATCAAAATGCATGACAGCTATAACATTATTCAAGTACAAGGTGGTTCAGACACAAGTACAGTTCTAAAAGCGGACGGAACTGTACAAGCAGTAGGACTTGGAACTTCAGGACAATTAGGAGATAACACAGCAGCTACCAAAGGAGAGTTAGTATATGCTATTAATGAAACACTAGATGGAAAACTAACAGGAGTTGTTAGAATTGTCACAGGTAGCCACCACACGATAGCATTAAAAGAGGACAAAACTGCATGGATATGGGGTTACGACAATTATGGACAAATTGGTATGAACAATACCACAAACTATAAACATGCCATTCCACTTAAAAACGTTGGAAACACAGATATTATGCAAAACATCAAAGATATAGCAACAGGACCATCAGCTACCTATGTATTAGACACACAAGGAAATGTATATGCAGTAGGACTAAACACTACAGGGCAATTATCTATTGGAAATGCCACTACAGTTAAAATATTCACACCAGCAAAAGACGAAAATGGTGAACCATTAACAGGTGTAGCTACTATTTCTAGTTCAAAAAATACCACCTTTGGCTTTGCTTTTACAGACGGAAGTGTTGGCGTAACAGGACTTGGAACTAGTGGACAACATGGAAATTGGACATTAGCTAGTAGTAATAAAATGACAAGAATACAAGGAGCAATTTTAGATACAGGTAACATTTATGAAACTTATGTCAACGACACTATCAAGTTAAACGTTAACATAAAACCAGCATTTAACCTAAATGTAGACTATGAAAAAACACTACAAATAGGAGAACTAACCTATCAATCACTAGACGAAGAAATTGCCACAGTATCTACTGATGGAACTGTCATTGGAATGAAAGAAGGAACTACAGGAATTGTCATAACAGACACTACAAATGAATTAGAAACAACAGCTTATGTCACAGTAGGAAAAAGAGATTTTAGTGATATTCATAAAATAGTAGCAGGAACCAGCCATACAGTATTACTAAAACAAGATGGAACAGTTTGGGCATGGGGTGGTAATAATATAGGACAACTAGGAAATGGAGAAATCTTCGCCAAACAAGCTACACAAGCAACACAAGTATTAAACCCAGAAGGAACAGGATATTTAACAGATATAGTAGACATAGCAGCAGGAAACAACTTTACAGTAGCACTAAAAAGAAATGGAACTGTTGTAGCATGGGGAGAAAATACCTATGGCCAATTAGGAAACACAAATGGAACAGCAGAAAGACCAATCTATGTTGTAGACATGTATGCAAACCAATTAACAGGTGTAGTAGATATATCAGCAGCAAGAGATCATGCAGCAGCAGTTAAAGCAGATGGAACAGTTTGGGCATGGGGAAGAAATGACTATGGACAAATTGGAAACAACTCTACCCTAGCAACTTGTGCTTATGCAGTACAAGTATTAGATGCTACAGGAACAGACTACTTAAAAGACATCAAACAAATTAGTGTAGGACAAGCCTTTGTAGCAGCATTAGCAAAAGATGGAACAGTTTGGAGTTGGGGAGCAGGAACTTTAGGACAATTAGGAAATGGAGCAAAAACAACTAAAAAATTACCAGTACAAGCAACAGGTGTAACAGACGTCAAGAAAATAGTAGCAGGAAATGCAGGAGTTGCTGTATTAAAAGCAGACGGAACAGTTTGGTGCTGGGGTATTAACAGATATGGAACCTTAGGATATGGAACTCTAAGCACTAGCAGTAGCAATGCCAACTACTTAAAAACAACACAAATTCAAGTAAAAATAGATGCCAATACTTATCTAGAAAATGTAGTAGATATTGGTGGAACAATGGAATCTAGATTTGCCTTAACACAAGATGGAATCGTATATGGTTGGGGCTTAAATACAACAGGAGAACTAGGAGACAGTACAACAACTAATAAAGCTTATGCAACCAAAAACCTTAGAAGGTATAAAGACGAAGTAGAAAAAACAGTTGTCAAACTAAATGAGTCTTCATCTGGATATACCAATTACATGATCAAAGAAGATGGCAGTATTTTAGCAAATGGTAAAGTTGTCAATGGACAAATTCTAGATGGTGGGTTATACAGTGACGCAAGAACTTATGTAGAAGATGTTTTAGCAAGCTACATGGAATTTGCAAACAGAATAGAGTACGTAAAACAAGGAACTACTAAAAAATTAGAAGTAAGAGGTGTAGAAAACCTAAATGTATTCGCAAAAGCACCAGAACTTGGTAACATAACATGGAAATCTATGAACGAAAATGTAGTTAGCATTGACCAAAATGGAAATATCACAGCAAAAGAATTAGGACAAGCAACCATTATTGCAAAAGACGATAAACATGGATACAGAGCACAAGCTACTATCTATGTAACAGCCAACAAAGCAGAAGCAATCACAGCACCAATGGTAGTACAAGGAACAGGATTTACAGTAGCCTTAAAAGCAGATGGAACAGTTTGGACAACAGGACTAAATAACAATGGGGCATTAGGAGATGGAACTACTACAAATAGAGAGAACTTAGAACCAGTCAAAATTGATGAGAATACGAACTTAACCAATGTTGTTAGAATTGCAGCAGGAAATTCACATGTATTAGCAGTTACCAAAGACGGTTATGTATATGCTTGGGGACTAAATGGAAATGGACAACTAGGTATTAACTCTACTGCAAAACAAACTTATGCTCAAAAAGTATTGGACGAAACAGGAGAAAACTATTTACAAAACATCATAGATGTAGCAGCAGGTGGGTTACATAGTATTGCAATTGACAACCAAGGAAATGTCTATACTTGGGGAAAAGGTGGAAACTACCAATTAGGAAATTATGCTACAGCTAATAAATTAATTCCAGTTAGAGTATGGGACACATATAATGTGGTAAAAGCAGCAGGAGGAGCAGAATACACTGTTTTACTTCGCGGAGATGGAACAGCACAAGGAACAGGACTAAACACAAATGGTTGGCTAGCAATGGGAGATGCTACAACTAGATATACTCCACTAGAAATGGGAAGCAACGCAGAAGGAGCTATTCAAAGAGAAATTTATGATATAACAGCAGGCGCAAACCATACCATTTTCCTAAAAGAAGATGGAAAAGTATATACAGTAGGACTAAACACTTCAGGACAACTTGCCACAGGAAATGCCACAGCAAGTAATGTACTAGTAGTAGCACAAACCAAAAACGAAAAAGGAGAATTAGTTGATCTTGAAAATATCGCAAGTATCAGTTGTGGAGGAGCTACCTCTTTTGCAGTAAGCAAAAATGGAGAAGTATATAGCACAGGACTAAACACTTCAGGACAATTAGGATTAGGAAACAAAACATCACCAATCAACACATTTACAAAAGTACTAGATTATCAAGGAGAAAACACACTACAAAATGTAACAACAATTGGAAAAGGTGCAGGAAATACTATCAACAGTAGCTATATCACAAAAGATGGAACACTATACACAGCAGGGGATAATACAAATGGACAATTAGGAAATGGAACATATATAGCAAGTCAATTACCAGTCATTGTAGGAAATGCAGAACTAAAAGTAGCAAACACTCAAATGAAATTGACAGTAAATGGAGAAGAACAAATTGCACTAAGCCTAGAATTAGGATTTAATGTTTATGACAACACAAAAGAAGTAGGAACAAACCTTACTTATGAAGCAACAAACCCTGAGGTTGTTACTGTAAGCAATACAGGAAAAGTAACAGGAAAAAGATTAGGAACAACTAGAATTAAAATAACAGACAAAACCAATGATTTAGAAAAATATGTACCAGTCACTGTATTACACAGCTATGGATATACAGAAAGCAAAGTTAGTTCAGGAATTAACTTCTCAGTAGCCTTAAAAGAAGATGGAAGTGTTTGGGCATGGGGAGTTGGAACATCAGGAAGATTAGGTAATGGAGCAACTACAAACCAAATTAATGAAGTACCAGTACTAGCACCAAACGGAAAAGACCAACTAACAGGAGTAAAAGACATTGCAGTAGGTTATGATAGTGCAATGGCTCTATTAGAAGATGGAACAATGGTAGCTTGGGGAAATAATGGAAGCTATAACCTAGGAGATGGAACTAATACTGACAGAAGTATCCCAGTTTATGTGGTAGACGCTAATGGAGATAAAATTCAAAACATTACAAAAATTGCAAAAGGAAATGACTTTAGCTTAGCTTTAACCAAAGATGGTGAAGTATATGCATGGGGCTGGAATGCCTATGGACAACTAGGAAATGGAGGAACCTCTACTACAGTGGTTCCAGCCAAAGTAAAAGACCAAACAGGAAAAGGAACCTTAAAAGGAATTATCGATGTACAATGTGGTATGCGTTGGTCAATGGCATTAGCAGAAGATGGAAATGTTTGGACTTGGGGATATAATGTAGATGGAGAATTAGGAAATGGAACAACAGACCAAATCAACTTACCAAAACTAAGCAAATTGTCAAACATTGATAAATTAGCGACATCTGCTTATGCAACAATGGCAATTGATAAAGATGGACAACTTTGGAGTTGGGGCTGGAATGGCTATGGACAATTATCAGATGGAACTACGACGAATAGATCTACTCCAATCAAAGCAAAATTAGATGCGAATACAGTTGTAACAGATGTCATTGATTTAGGAGCAGCAGGTGGAACACACTACATTTTAGATAGTAATTACAAAGTATATGCAGTAGGACAAAATGGACAAGGACAAATTGGAGACAACACAACCACCAACAGAAGCTACTTCACACAAGTAAAAGCAAAATATGGTGAAGCTTTAACAGACAAAATCGTAAAAATCAGCACATCTATTGCTAGACCAGATAGCAGTACAGATACATCAGTAGCCTTCTTAACAAGAGAAGATGGAAGTATTTTGGGACTAGGTAAAAACTCAAGTTATCAATTATTTGGTAAAAACACAGATGTAATCAAATGTGCAAAACCAATGCAAACCTCTTATTTAGAAATCACACAAAGAATAAATAGAATTAAAATAGGAGAAAGCAAAAAACTAGTTCTTAATGTAGTAGAAAACTTTAATATTTACGCTAGAACACCAGTAACAGGAAATATCACCTGGAAGAGTTCTAATGAGCAAATTGCAACAGTAGACCAAAATGGAAATATAACAGCTATTTCAGAAGGACAAACTACTATAACAGCAAAAGACGATAAATATGGTTATATCGCAACAGCGATTGTATATGTTACAAGAAACACAGCAAACACCATAACCATACCACAAGTTTCACAAGGACAAAAATTCACAATAGTCCTAAAAGCAGATGGAACTGTTTGGGCATCAGGTCAAAACAATGTAGGACAATGTGGTATAGACAGCACAGTTGCTAATATAGGAAAACTAACACCAGTTAAAACAGACAAAGGTGCAAACCTAAATAACATTGTCAAAATTGTATCAGGATTAGAATACACACTTGCCTTAACAAAAGACGGAAAAGTATATGGATGGGGACTCAATAGTAATGGACAACTAGGTATTAACTCCAAAACAAATCAATTTACTGCAACCTATATGCTAGACGAAGAAGGAGAAAATCCAGTAACAGATGTTATTGACATTGCAGCAGGGGATTGCTTTAGTACCATTTTAAAATCAAATGGTGAACTATATACAGTAGGAAACGGAACCTATAGTCAGTTAGGAAATGGAACTACCACTACTACTATGGTATTAGGCAAAATGGAAGAAATGCAAAATGTGGTACAAGTTGTTAATGGTGGATACCATACTATTATGCTAAGAGGAGACCAAACTGTATGGACAGTAGGTAGAAACCGTTATGGAGAAATGGGAATTAATAGCATCAAAGATAGCAGCACAGCAACAGCACAAGGAATTGGAATTGCAAGACAAGTTATCAACCAAGACTTAAATGGTGTACTAAAAAATATCACACAAGTCACAGCAGGAGGATACCATAGTGCAGCATTAAGCAATACAAAAGAAGTATATAGTTGGGGATATGGAGCAGACGGACAATTAGGTACAGGAAAAGCATCAAACTTCTATTATCCACAACCAGTATTATCATATAAACCAACAGCAGAAGCAGATGAGCAAATTACAGGCATTACTCAAATTGGAAGTTCAGAAAGAAGCATCTTCTTCTTAACAGAAAATAACGAAGTATATGCAACAGGTGAAAACTCTAATTACCAATTATCACAAGATAATACAACAGACCTATTAAAACCAAGTGGATTATATGACTACACAGGTGAAAAATACATTGACCAAATCGCAAATATACCAACAGCTGCTAAAAATATCTATAACACAGCAGTTATCAAACAAGACGGAACAGTATGGGTATCAGGCTTAGGTGCAAATGGTCAAGTAGGTAATGAAGAATTCCAAACAGCTAAGTTATACACTAGAATGGGAATTGCCAAACTACAAGTATCAGACAAAATAGTAACTATTCCACAAGGTGGAACACATACCTTAAATGTATCTGTTAACCAAGGATTTAATGTATATGAAGGGCAAACAGATAAAGCAAATAAACTACAATTTACTTCTTCTAACACAAGTATTGCAACTGTGAGTGAAAACGGAGTTATCACAGCAGTAAAACAAGGAGAAGTAAGAATTACAATTTATGACCCAGAACATGACTGGACAACTAGCTCTATAGTTAAAGTAACAAGAGATGCACAAGACAAAGTAAAAGCAGAAGTATCCACTGGTAATGCAGGTATTATCCTAAAAACAGATGGAAGTGTTTGGTCAACAGGTGGCAACACCTATGGAGAAAGAGGAGTTGGAGATAAAGCAAAACATTTACAAGAAACTCCAGTGTTAGACCCAAACGGAAAAGATCATTTAACAGATGTTATCAGTATATCAGCAGGACAATACTTTAATGCAGCAGTAAAACGTGACGGAAGAGTAGTAACATGGGGACTTAACAATTATGGACAATTAGGAAACAAAACCAATGTCAATAGTGAAATACCAGTTTATGTATTAGACGCAAATGGTAATCCATTAACAGGAATTATCCAAGTATCTTGCGGATTTGAATTTACAATAGCATTAAAAGAAGATGGAACAGTTTGGACATGGGGATATAACTACTATGGACAACTAGGAGATAATACAGCAAGCAATAGAAACTATGCAGTACAAGTAAAAGACCGTTCAGGACTAGGATATTTACAAGGTATTTGCCAAGTTACCACAAACCGTAATACTACATTTGCTTTGACAGACACAGGAGAAGTTTATTCATGGGGATATAACTATGATGGACAATTAGGTGACGGAACTAGAAATACAGGAAGTAGTGCAGGTGGAAGAAGAAAAATCTTACCAGTAAAAGCATTAATCAATGATGTAGCTAGAATTGTAGGTGGTATGCATTCTACCATAGCACTAAAAAATGATGGAACCATTTGGACATGGGGATTAAATAGATATGGAACCTTAGGATATGGTGCCTCTTCTACTTCTGATAATAGCAACTATGCAAAAGCAACACCAATGCAAGTCAAGATAGACAGCGCTACGTTCCTAACAAATGTAGTAGAAATCGGAACAGCACATGAGGCAGATTATGCAATCACAAAGGATGGAAAAGCATATTCTTGGGGATACAACAATGTAGGACAATTAGGTGTAAATAACACTACAAACTATAATTATGCCCAATTAGTAAAAAGAATGTATGGAGAACTTCTTACAGATAAAGTTGTTACATTGAACAAAGGTGTTTCAGCATCAACCTGCTATATGATACGAGAAGACGGAACTATTTTAGGAGTTGGTCATAATGCAACAACACAAAGAATGCTTAGCAACAGGAATGTAAACTTTACAACTGTTCAAGAATTAAGACCAGACTTTATGGAAGTAAACCAAAGAATAAGCTATGTAAAACAAGGGGAAACCTTAAAACTTGATGTTCACATTGCTCAAAACTTAAATGCCTTTGCAGGACATATCCAATTAGGAAACTTAAGCTATGCATCTTCTAACCCAGAAATTGCAGAAGTATCAAACGACGGAACTGTTACAGCAGTGGGACTAGGAGAAACTACTATCACCATAAAAGACCTAGATCATGGATACCAAGCACAAGCAGTGGTATATGTTATCCAAAACAACGAAAAAGCAATTACTATGCCAGATATCTCACAAGGGGATACTTTTAGTGTCTTCTTAAAAGCAGATGGAACTGTTTGGACAGTAGGATTAAACAGTAACGGACAATGTGGTGATGGAACTACCATCAACCGTTCAAAACCAGTTAGAGTAAAGATTAACTCTAAAGAATATTTATCAAACATTGTTAAAATATCAGCAGGTGTAGACCATGTAATGGCATTAAGCAAAACAGGTGAAGTATATACTTGGGGCTTTAATGATGTAGGACAATTAGGTAATGGAAGTACCACAAGGGGAGTATTTGCTAGCAAAATGTTAGACAGCAATGGGCAAAATCCAATCAGCAATGTTATTGATATTAACAGTGGATACAAATTCTCTTTAATGTTATTCAATGACGGAACTGTTTGGGGAGTAGGAAGAAATGTTTATGGAGAATTGGGAATTTTAAATAATGCCAATAAATCTCTACCAGTTCAAATGGACGGAATTGCAAATGCAATAAGAGTACAAGCAAGCTCATCAGGTGCTAGTATTCAAATTGCAAATGGAACTGTTTGGACAACAGGATACAACTATTATGGAACACTAGGTCAAAATGGAACCAATACAGGATCTTCAGCAGCAGCACAAGGTAGAAACATACCAAACCCAGTTATCAACAATGCTAGAGACGCAGTTTTAAGAAATGTAGTTAAACTATCTGGTGGTTTACACCAAAATATCGTACTACAAGAAGATAATACTGTATGGGCATGGGGATATAACAATGTAGGACAATATGGAACAGGAAACACCACAAGCTTTGCTTATCCAGTTAGAGTAAAAACTATGGGTGTAGACCCAATTGATAAAGTAGTCAATATTGGTACATCAGGATACAACACACTTCTTCAAACAGTAGATGCACAAAACAAAAAGCATACATGGATTTCAGGATATAACAACAATGGACAACTAGGAAACAACACAACTACAAATGCAACTAGCTTTATTCCACTAAACAACAAAGACAACACAGGAGAAGCAGAAAATATAGACATCTTACCAGATGACGCAAGAGGATACCAAACATCAGGTGTTATTGATACTAACGGAACTGTTTGGACAGTAGGATTAAACAATTATGGGCAATTAGGTGATGACACAGTTTACAACAGAAAAAATATTGTACAAGTAGGAGAAATTGCATTAAAAGTAGAAGACATCATTTTCACAATGAACCCAAATGACACCAAACAAATCAAGGCATATATTGAAGATTCTTTCAATGTATATATTAAAGAAAACCAAGTAGGAACTTTGAAATTTGAAAGTTTAGATACAGCCATTGCAGAAGTAAGTGATACAGGAGTAGTAACAGCCAAAGGAATTGGTGATACTTTAATCCGTGTTATTGACACTACTAGAGATATCCAATCAGCAGTATATGTTAAAGTCATCAAAAAACAAGAGGATATGCAATACGAACCAATGGTAGATGGTGGAAGTAATCATTCAGTTGCCTTAAAAGGTGATGGAACTGTATGGGCATGGGGATATAACAAATATGGACAACTAGGAAATAACACAACTGTTACAACTGAAATGCCAACACAAGTTCTTGGAAAAGACGCAAATGGATTTTTAACAGATATCCAAATGATAGCAAGTGGAACAAACCATGTTTTAGCACTAAAAAATGATGGAACTGTATGGGCATGGGGTTACAACAACTATGGACAATTAGGAGACAACACTCAAATCACTAGATATACACCAGTACAAGTTCTATCAGAAGACGCAAACAGCCCACTTCAAGACATTATTTATATAGCAGCAGGAACCAACTACTCAGTAGCAGTTAACAAAAAAGGTGAAGTATGGACTTGGGGACAAAATGATTATGGACAATTAGGTGATGGAACCAAAACTGCAAAATATACACCAGTAAGAGTAAAAGCTAACCTTTCAGGAATCATCAAAGTAGCTTGTGGTATAAGACATACAGTTGCCCTAAAAGCAGACGGAAGTGTTTATACTTGGGGTGATAATGCAAATGGACAATTAAGTGATAACACCAATAGCCAAAGACTAATTCCAGTAAAAGTATTAGAAACAGTAGACACCTATCTATCAGACGCAATTAGTATTTCAGCATCAAGCTACAGTACACACATCTTAAAATCAAATGGAACAGTTATTAGTAGTGGACTTGGTACATCAGGACAATTAGGAAATAACGGAAAAGTAAATACAAAATTACCAGTTACAGCAGTAGGAGTAGGTGGAACAGATACTTTAACACAAATCAGAAATATAAAATCAGGAGCAAACACAACTTATGCTTTAAGAAAAGATGGAACAGTTGTTGCTTGGGGAATTGGAACAAGTGGAGAATTAGGAAATGAAACCTTTGCTAACTCTTTATTCCCAGTAGAAGTCGTTAACCACACGCAAGACGGTATCATGAGCAATATTCTATACATCGGAGCAGGAGCAAACCATGGCTTAGCAGTAGAAGATACAGGATATGTAGAAGTTTGGGGATTAAATAACCAAAAACAAGTAGGAGACATTACAATCGCCAAAACATCACATCCACTCTATATTGGCTCAAAAGTAGTAGCAGTACCTAGCAAAGTAACAATGGAAATTGGAGATACACAAGCCTTAAAAGTTTCTATGCAATCCTTCAACCTATTTAGAGCAGAAGAAGATTTGAATAGAAATGTAACTTACCAAAGTTTAAATGAAACAGTTGCTACTGTTTCAGCAGACGGAGTAATTACAGCAAAAGCAATGGGTGTTACCACTATCGTAGTAAAAGATGGCTTATCTAACAAAGTAACAACCGTTGAAGTCAGCGTACTAGAAAATGGGGCAATTGCTACTCCAAAAGTAGTATCAGGAATAAACCACACAGTAGCCTTAAAAGCAGATGGAACTGTATGGACATGGGGATATAACCACCATGGACAATTAGGAGATGGAACTACAAAGAGCAGCTATATACCACAAAAAATTGGACTAACAGATGTTATTGACGTAGCAGCAGGTGACCACTTCTCAATGGCATTAAAGAAAGATGGAACAATTTGGGTATGGGGCGTTAATGATAGAGGACAACTTGCACAAGGAAACACCGTAGAAAGCCTAACACCTGTACCAGTAAAAGGGGTAAATGGTGATCCATTACCAAAAGCAAAGAAAATTACAGCTTGTAGATTCCAATGGTTAGCCATTTTAGAAACAGGAGAAGTAGTAGGTTGTGGTTCAAATACAGGTTCTATTCTAGGAGATGGAACAAGTACAGATAAACACTTACCAGTATATATGCTAGACCACACAGGCAGCGCACATGTTAAGGAAGTAAAAGATATTGGTATAGGACAATGTGAATCTTTCATTGTAAAAGAAGATGGAACAATATGGTCAGTAGGACATAACTGCGCAGGAGGAATGGGAGTAGGAAACACCTCAGCATATAGCAAAATTAGACAAGTACAAGACACAACAGGAACAGGAGTATTAACAAATATTATTCAAGTATCTTGTGGCGGTTGGTACAACTTAGCACTAGATGCTAATGGAAATGTATGGGCAATGGGAAGAAACAAAGAAGGAGAGTTAGGAATTAACAATACAACTAACCAAACTCGCCCACAAAAAGTGTTAGGTGTTAATGGTACTGGATACTTAGAAAATATTGTTAGAATTGAAGCGGGATATTATTCATCATTTGCTATTGACAAAGCAGGAAATGTCTATGGTTGGGGATATAACAATAATGGACAATTAGGTATTAACAATACCACTACTCAAAAAGTACCAAAACAAGTATTAGCAGGAGCAACAGGTGGAAACTTAGATGATGTCATGTTTGTATCTTCTAATGGATACCACACAACTTTCGTTAAATATGACGGAACAGTTTGGACAACAGGATATAATGGAAATGGAGAACTAGGTAATGATTCAACAGTTAAGAGATTAACAGTAGAATGTATTAGTAATCCAAGACTAGAAGTAGACCAAAAATACTTATTATTTGGACCAAACATTGGAGAAACCAAAAAGGTTAATGTCAAAGTCAATAGTGGATTTAACCTATTAACAGACACTGTACCAGCAGGTGCAAACACATATAAGAGCTTAAATACAAGTATTGCACAAGTAGACCAAAACGGAAATGTAACATCAACAGGAAGCGGAACAACATATATTAAAATCACAAATGATACCTTAGGATTAGCTACTACTGTAAAAGTAGTTGTACCATATAGAGATGGAATGATAGTTCCTAAAATAGTAGGTGGAGCAAATCATTATGTAGCATTAAAATCAGACGGAACAGTTTGGACATGGGGCTATAACGGATATGGACAATTAGGAATTGGAAATACAGAAAAACAATTAGAACCTGTAAAAACCAATATGACAGATGTTATTGACATTGCAGCAGGAACAAATTACACAGCTGTATTAAAAAGAGACGGAACAGTTTGGGTAACAGGACAAAACAACTATGGACAATTAGGACAAAATGATACCGCAAACACCACGAACTTTGTTCAAGTAAAATCAGAAAATGGTTTATCACACTTAGAGGGAATTGTAGCTATCACAGCAGTAAACTACCATATGGCAGCCCTAAAATCAGATGGAACAGTAGTTGCATGGGGATATAACGCATATGGACAACTTGGTAACAACACTACTGCAACAGCCAAATTACCAACAAGAGTAAGACGTGTTAGTAGCATTATGGATATTGCAGCAGGTGGCAACTTCTTAATCCTATTAGACGCAGACGGAAGTGTTTGGGCAACAGGACATAGCAATTATGGACAATTAGGACAAAATAACACTACAGCTAGCAGAATACCAATCAAAATGTTAAACCCAGCAGGTTCAGGAGAAATGAATGGCATTATCAAGATTGGTGCAGGTAGTAACCACACCGTATTACTTGGTGAAAATGGAAAAGTATATTCAGTAGGATATAACAATTATGGACAACTAGCCATTGGAAACACTACACAAAAGAATTTACTAGTAGAAGCCAAAGAAGTAGGTGGAGCAGTTATCACCAATGCAGCAGATATTATTGCTAAAAACCATACAACCACTATTTTAAGAAAAGACGGAAGTGTTTACACAGCAGGATATAACGGATATGGTCAAGCAGGAAATGGAACAACAGTAACTAACAAATACTTTACCAAAATGCTTGGAGAATATGGTGAAGGAGATTTCACAAATGTTCTATTAGGTGCACAAACCAATAACACAACAGCTGTTGCCAATAATATTGGTAGTGTTTATACCGCAGGATATAATGCTTATGGACAATTAGGAGATAAAACAACCAAAAGTGCTACTTACCTTGTAGGTATTAGCCATACTTCACTAGAAGTAAAAGAACCAATTATGATAATCCAACAAATTGGTAGTCAAAAACAAATCGAATGTAAGTTAAATTTAGGATTTAACATTTTATACAATAACTTAGAAACTGAAAACTATACTTACAAAGTATTAAACAAAGATATTGCAAGTGTTGACCAAAACGGAGTAGTAACTGCTCTTAAATATGGAAGCACCAGTATCGAAATAACCAACCAAGAAACAGGAAATAAAGCAACTGTTATTCTAAATGTAGTAAGAGACGGAGATATTGCAAACCCTAAAGTAGCAAGTGGTGTAGATTACAATGTAGCCTTAAAATCAGACGGAACTGTTTGGACTTGGGGATATAACAACTATGGAGAACTAGGACTTGGAGATAATACAAGAAGATTAGAACCAACCAAAGTAAATATCACAGGTGTTATAGACATTGCAGTAGGAAATCACCATACTCTATTACTAAAACAAGATGGAACAGTATGGGCAATGGGACTAAACAATTATGGACAAATTGGAAACAATACTACTACAAATGCGATGTTACCAGTTCAAGTACAAGGCTTAGAAAATATCATCAGAATTGAAGCTGGAGCAAACCATTCAATTGCCTTAAAGAGTGACGGAAGAGCTTATGGTTGGGGATATAACGCTTATGGTCAATTAGGTGATAATACAACTACTAGAAGAAGTCTACCAGTAGAAGTTAGAAGAATAAACAACCTAAAAGCCATTTCAGCAGGTAACCATTCAACAGCAGCATTAGACACAGACGGAAATGTTTGGGTATGGGGACTAAATACCTCAGGACAATTAGGACTTGGAACAAAAACAAATGTCATTTTACCAACCAAATTAACATCTGTTAGTAAAATTGCACAAGTAGAAATGGGTATCAACTATGGTATGGTAGTCACAGAAAATGGAGAAGTATATAGCTTTGGTGTTAACGATGTAGGACAACTAGGAATTGGAAATAAAACTAACCAAACTACACCAAAACAAGTATTACAACAAGATAAAACCCCATTAACCAATGTAGAATATGTAGCAGCAGGAACAAAGCACGTTTTTGCAAAAACCAAAAACGGTTTAGCATATGGTTGGGGATTAGACACAAGTTCTCAATTAGGAGATGACCAAACCACAAACAAACTAAATGCGGTGCCAATTACTTACGCAGGTGGAGCAGATGAAATCACAGAAGTATTAGAAATAGACGCAGGAAATGCACACTCTATCCTTGTAAGAGAAGATGGAACTGTTTGGACTGTTGGAAAGAACAACTATGGACAATTAGGAGATGAAACCACAGTTAACAAAAAATCTTGGGTATGCATTAGTGATATTAGAATTAAAGTCAAAGAAACTTCTATTACCATTTCTTCAGTAGGAGGAAAATACAACTTAAGTCCAGTATTAGGGGTAGGCTTTAACCTATTATATAACGACGGAGCAGATGGCGATTTTGCATATGCAAGTAAAGACACAGCTACTGCTGACGTATCAGAAAAAGGTGTTATCACAGGGTTAAAACGTGGTAAAACCAAAATTGGAATTACAGAAACCAATACAGAAAAAACCATTTATGTAGATGTTTATGTATTAGACGAAAAAGATGTTGCCTTCCCACAAATTGTCACAGGTGAAAGCACAACCATAGCTCTAAAAGCAGACGGAACTGTTTGGACTTGGGGACAAAATGATAAAGGTCAATTAGGACTTGGAGACAACAAAAATAGAATAGCACCTACAAAAGTAGAAATTGATAATGTAGTCAAAATTGCAACTAGTGGAAACCACACCTTAGCTTTAAAGAAAGACGGAACTGTTTGGGCTTGGGGACAAGGTACAGCAGGACAATTAGGTACAGGACTATTACAAAATTCAAATGTACCAGTACAAGTAAGAGACGAAACAGGTGTCAATGTTCTACAAAACATTAAAGAAATTGCTACCGCAAACCAATTGTCAATGGTAGTTACAAAAGAAGGAAAAGTATATGCTTGGGGACTTGGAACATCAGGACAAATCGGAAATGGAGCAAAGAGTAACCAAACAATGCCAACTAAGACTTTAGGACTATCTAATATCACCAAAATTGCAGGTGGAAACCTATCTTGTTATGCTATAACAGATGAAGGTGAAGCATATGCATGGGGATATAACAATAGAGGACAATTAGGTGACGGAACTAATACTGTAAGAACACAACCAGTTAAAATACCAAACTTAACAGGAATGATAGAAATTTCAGCAGCAAGTACAGATCAAGTAATTGCCCTAAAAGATGATGGAACTGTTTGGGGTTGGGGATATAAAACCCTAGGAGCATTAACAGATGTTGGTGGCTCTACTCCAAAACAAATTGCAGGAAAAACAAACAGAATGAAAGATATTGCTAGTATTTCAGCAGGATATTATGCAGGACTTGCTATTACAGATGAAGGAAAAGTCCTAGGTTGGGGAACAAATGGATTTGGCGGACTTGGAAATGGAACAACCACCAATACCGCTATACCAACAAATGTAATGGAAAATAGTACAAAAGAACTAGACCAAATCTTTGTTATTGCAATGGGCAAAAACTATAGTGTATATGCAAAAGAAGACGGAAGTGTATGGGCAACAGGTACAAACGAATTCGGACAATTAGGTAATACTTCAACAGTTACCATTCATACACCAGAAAATATCAGTCAAGACTATATCAGCACAGACAAGTTAGAATTGGTATTCCAAGAATTAAATGTAGAACAACCAATTAACGCTACTTATAACCTTGGATTTAACCTATATAGCAACACATCAGATGTAAAATTAACTTATACTTCTGAAGATGACACAATTGCAGCAGTTGGTGAAAACGGTATGGTAACTTCTAGAAATGTGGGTAAAACCTATATCACTATCCATGCAGGAGAGTTAGCAAGAAGAATAGAGGTAAATGTATTACAACCACAAGAAATAGCAGCAATGGACGCTCAAGGTGGTTTAAGACATACTTTAGCACTCAAAACAAATGGAACTTTATGGGCATTTGGTAATAATAGTTATGGTCAATTAGGCTTAGGAACCGTAGAAAGCACAACATACCATAAACCACAAGAAGTAAAATTACCAGAAAACGTAAAAATCACTAAAATTGCAGTAGGAAATAACCACAATTTAGCATTAGACACAAATGGAAATGTATATGGCTTTGGACTAAATGCAAATGGACAACTAGGAAATAACGCAAATGCAAACAGTGGAGAATTAGTCAAAGTAGAAGGATTAACCAATATTGTTAAAATAGTAGCATACAAAAATATTAGTATGGCATTAAACAAAGATGGCGAACTATTTGTATGGGGAGAAGGATATTCAAAACAACCTGAAAAGATAGAATTCCACACAAAAATAATTGATATGACAGGAAGAATAATTTTATCAGAACAAGGTAGTGTATGGAATATGAAAAACCTAAACGAAAAAACTCCAATGCTAACCAATATAGTAGAAATTGCATCAGGTGATAGCCACCATTTAGCTTTAAAAGCAGATGGAACAGTATATGGATTTGGAGCAAATAGCTATGGACAATTAGGTCAAGGAAATACAACAAATGCAGATAAACCAGTTGTTATTGCAAACTTACCAAAAGCTGAATCTGTAAAAGCAAACCTATATACCTCTTATGTATTAACTACTACAGGGGAAGTGTACAGCTTTGGTAGAAATACAAAATCAAGTTTAGGACAAAACAGCAAAGAAACCTATCGTGCAACACCTACTAAGATAGACAGTAGCAAAGTACAAAGAATTTCAGCAGGTCAAAACTTTGGTATTTATGTAGATGATGAAGGATTTGTGTACTCTTGGGGTAACAATGACTATGGACAATTAGCACAAGAAGCAAAAGAAGTAATTACTCCTAGCGTAATTGGAACAGTTAAAGTACAAACAGACAAAGACTATATCACAATCCAAGAGGGAGAAACCAAAGGAATTAGCGCTACTTTAAACAATACGTTCAATTTAAGAAAAGATGTTATCGCAAGTGACGGATTTACTTTTGAAAGTATGAACACAGGAATTGCTACAACACAAGACATTCGAGTAACAGGTATGAAAGAAGGAATTACTCCTATCGTAATTTCACACCCAGCATCAGAACAAAAATCAGCAATTTATGTAGAAGTAGTAAGACCAAACGCAAAATCTGTTATCGACTTAAAAGCAGGAACAGACTTTAACCTAAGTTTAAAAGCAGACGGAAGTATATGGAGTTGGGGTTCAGGCTCTTATGGAAAACTAGGTGTGGGAAGCCTAGAAAACTATAATGAACCACAGCAAATTCCAACTACTACAAGAACAAGACAAATTGCAGTAGGCTTAGAACATATTGTAGTCTTATCAGAAAATGCAAAAGCCTATACTGCTGGAAAGAACGGTAATGGACAATGTGGAAATGGAACTAGTGTTAACGTTAAAGAACTAGTAGAAGTGTTAAACGAAAACGGAAAACCATTAGAAAACCTTGTTATGATAGCAGCATATGGCAATACTACTTACTTATTAGACCATGATGGCATTGTATATGCTTGTGGTGCAGGATATAACAAAGTAGCAACCAAAGTGGCAAACCTTCCAAAAATGGCACAAATTAGCGGACATTATGGTATCACTATGGATAAGAAAGTGGTTGACCTAAGCACAGGAAATCCAGTAGAAAAACTACAAAACATTATTAAAATTGCACAAGGCGATAACCATACCTTATTCTTAAGCCAAGACAAAACTGTGTATAGCTTGGGAACTAACACAAATGGTCAAGGCGGAATTGGTACTAAAACCAATATCATGACACCTACACAAGTAAAAAACAATGTCGGAACAGGAATTTTAACTACTGTGGTAGATATTGCAGCAGGAAAGAATTTCAGCATGGCAGTTCTAGAAGATGGAACAGTTTATACTTGGGGGTCAAATGAAAATAACAAACTAGGAACAGATCAAACAAATGACCAAATCTTACCTAGAAGAAATACCAATATCCAAAATGCAATTAAAGTTTCAGCAGGAACCAACCATGCAGCATTTGTAGCAAATGACGGTAGAGTATATGCTTGGGGTAATGGAGAAAATGGAAGCTTGGGTAATGGAGTAGACGCAAATTCTATTCTACCAGTATTAGTAGGTTCAGAAGAAGTGGTTGCAGATAACCACCATGTTACATTACATATAGACGAAGAAACCACTTTAAATGCCAATATCAAATCATTTAACTTAATCAATGATTTAAAACCAGAAGGTTTAACTTATAAGTCAAATGATACGGAAATTGTTTTAGTGGATAATAATGGAAAAGTAACAGGACTAAAAGAAGGTAAAACCTCTGTTACAGTAACACAAAACGGAACTGACCATCAAGCAATTATTCAAGTAACCGTTTTAAGAAAAAATGCAGAAGTTAATCCATTGGTTAAAACGACAAATTCAAGTAATGTAATCCTAAAATCTGACGGAACTGTTTGGACCTATGGTGCAAATGATAACGGAGAATTAGGAAATGGAAACAACACAGCTTCTGATAACTTGAACAAAGTAGTATTTAACCCAGAAGTTAAAATCAAAGAGATTGCAGTAGGAGAAAATCATACATTAGCATTAGATGAAAACGGCGAAGTATGGGCTTGGGGCTCAAATAGCTATTATCAATTAGGAACATCAGAAATAGCAAATAGTAATCGACCTATCAAATTAGAACTAGGAAGTAAAGTTATTAAAATAGTAGCAGGCTACAATAGTTCTTATGCTATCACAGAAGATAACAATTTAATTGCTTGGGGACTAAACCTAGATGGACAACTAGGACTAGGAAATAATGATAATAGGTTATTACCTACAAAAGTAAGAACCTTGAAAAATGTATTAGATGTTACAGCAGGAAAATCACATACCGTTGTAGTAACAACAGATGGAACAGTTTACACAACAGGAAATAATAGCTTTGGTAGTTTAACAGGTGATGACTATAAGAGAAATACCTTCAAACCAGCAACAAACTTATCAAACATTGTATATATCTCAGCAGGTGAATATCACAATATAGCACTAAGTACCAAAAATGAAGTATATGTATGGGGATATAACGTATATGGTCAATTAGGTACAGGAAATACAAGCAATTTAAGTACACCTGTTAAGGTAGATATAGCAAATGCAAAACAAGTTTCAAGTGGAAAATCACATTCTAGTATTTTAACCAAAGATGGTAAGCTATATAGCACAGGACTAAACAGTTTAGGACAACTAGGAACTACTAGCAAAGACAACCAAGTAACATTTACTTTAGTTGATACCATTGATAATGTGTATGGAATAGATACTGGAAACACATATGATATGGCAATTAAAAATGATGGTACTGTATGGGCTTGGGGTGACTATTATCACGGTACAACAGCTATTAGAACAAAATCCAATAGTAGAGTACCTACACAAATAGGTATCCAAAACTTCTACCTTGTAGAAAATGATATTGCAGTAAATAAAGACACTAGCAAGCAATTACAAGTAAATCCACAATTTGAATTCAATGTGTTTGAAAATAATACATTAGAAAACAATTTCAGCTATACTTCATTAAATGAAGAGGTAGCAACTGTGGACGAAAATGGAAATGTAACAGGTAAAAAAGTAGGAACTACTTGGGTAAAAGTCACAGAAAATACCAGCAAAGCAGAACAAATTGCTATCATTCGAGTAGTAGAACCAGGAAACAAAGTCGCACCAAAAGTAGCAGGAGGAAGTGATTATGCAGTCGTATTAAAAGCAGATGGTAGTGTATGGAGTTTCGGATATAACTCAAATGGTCAGCTTGGAGATTCTAGCTTCGTAGCTTCTAAAGTACCAAAAGAAATCAATATCTTAAAATCTTATACAGACATCACAGCAGGGGATAACTTTACTTTAATTCTAAAAAATGATGGAACTGTATGGGGTGTAGGAGATAACCAACATGGTCAATTAGGTTTAGGAGATAGAGCATCACGTCAAACACCAACTGTTATTCCAAACCTAGAAAATGTAGTTAAAATTGCAGCAGGCAGCAAACACAGTATAGCTTTAACTAAATATGGAGAAGTCTATACTTGGGGTGCTAACACCAATGGTAAATTAGGAACTGGAGATACACAAACAAAAGATGTTCCAGTTAAAATAGAAATTCCGGGAGCTAATATTATAGATGTAGCAGCAGGAGAAGGATATATTGTTTTAGTAGACAGTAATGGAAGCATCTATGTTAGCGGAAAATTAGGAAATATAGATAGTAAAGTTCCAGTTGCAGTAGGTGGTATTACAAATGCTACCAAAGTAGCTGCAGGTAAAGACTTAATCGTACTTACCAAACAAGGAGATGTGGTTCAAGTTGGGGAACAAACCACAAACCTTTATGATAAGAAAGATGCAGTAGATATTGCAGCAAAAGGAACCAACTATTTAGTATTAAATAATAGCGGAAAACTATTTGATGGAAACACCAGTAGTAATGGTGAAATTGGGGATGTCCTAACAATTGGAAGTGGTATGAATAATACCTACTATATCGCTAATAGCGGTTTAGTTTATGCAGTAGGACCAAACCAATATGGTTCACTAGGAAATGATACAACTGATCCTTCAGATGTATATACCCTAGTAGGTAAACGTAGCTTTACCGTATCACCAAACAATGTCTTAATGAGCACAAATGACAGCAAAGATTTAAGTTTAACCTCAGAAAGATATAATGTGTTAAAACAAGATAATAGAACCATTGATGATTTTGATTGGGTTTCTAATGATACAGATATTGTTACAGTAGAAGGACCAGCTAAGATAAAAGCAGCAGCAGAAGGTGAAACTACAATTACAGTTACCCAAAAAGATACAGGAGCAAAAGTAGAAATTGTAGTAGTTGTAGAACCACTAGAAGCACAAAGATTAGAAAAATTAGCGGTAAATGAAGTAGATGCACAAGTATCAGGAAGCATGAAATATGAAGTAACAATTGAAAGTAATGAAGATACTGGAAGCCTAGTCATTAGCACAAAAGACAAAACAGATAAAATCAGTATTGATGGTGGAACGACTTGGTTTGAAAATGGAAGTCTAACACAGGTGGTTAGCTTACCAACACCAGTAACACAAATTCCAATCAAAGTACAAACCACAAATGGAACTGTATTTGATTACACATTAGATGTTATCAAACAATCTACCATAACGGCATTAGAAAGCCTAACAGTTAATGGCACAGAAGCAACAGCAACAGGCGGAACTAACTACTCTATTGTAGTAGAAGATATAGACTTAGCTACAGTTAAAGCAGTTACTACACACGAAAAGGCAAAAGTAGGAATTGATAGTAATGAAGTAGCGATACATGAAGCAACTCAAGATTTATCATTAGTAGATACTTTAATCAGAACTGTACCAATTAAAGTGGTTGCAGAAAGCGGAAAAGAAGTCAACTATGTATTAACGATTTACAAAAAATCAGCAGTAACAGAACTAGAAAGTGTAACAGTTGATGGAAAAGAAGCAACTAAGAATAATCACTTAAATTACAGTATGGTAGTTGAAAAAGAAACTACAAGTGTAGATGTTAAAGCAATAGCAATATATGATTTAGCAAATGTTAATATCAATAACTTAGGGGCAGAAGTAAAACAAACCACAAGAACAATTACTTTAACAGGAGATGTTACAACTGTTAAAATAAAAGTTGGAGTTGGTGAAGAAGAAAAAGAATATACTTTAACCATTACAAAAAAGATAGACGGATCAGATTTAGCAGACCTATTTGTTAATGGTGAAAAAGCTACTAAGATTAGTGATAATCAATATGAAGCAGTTGTTGCAAGTAATAGTCAAACAGCAGAAGTATTGGCAATTGCAGCAGTAAATACAAGTAATGTTCAAATTGGAGCTAACTCTCAAGAAGTAGGAAAATCACAAGTCACAGTTGCTACCTTAGAAAATGCTAATATTTACACAATTACCATTACAGACGCAGAAGATGTAAGCAAAACAGCAACTTATACTTTAACGATTAAGAAACCATCAACAGATAATAGCTTAAAATATATCCGTATTTCTAATAATGAAATATCTATAGATGCAACAAGAGAAAACGGAACCGATATTTATAGAGCAAAAATCAATGAGAAATATGAGAACTTAACGATTACAGCTGTTGCAAATTATGAGTTAGCAGAAGTTGCTATTGAAGCTAACAGCTATCAAGTAAAACAAGACACTTTAGCTTATACATTTAATACAGAAAATGCAACCTTGCAAATTAAGGTAAAACCACAAGATGGACAGGAAAAAACTTATACTTTAATTTTAGAAAAACAGTCAAGTGATGTTACCTTAGAATATGTAAAAGTCAATGGGGCAGATGCTGTTAAATCAGAGGAAAAAGCAGATACTTATGAAATTACATTAACACAAAAAGCAGAAAATGTAAGTGTTGAAGCAAAAACTACTGACAAAGCAGCAGAAGTAGCATTAAACAATATTGTTTATGAGCTACAAACAATTACAAAACAAATTGCAATGGATGCAAAAGAAATTACAGTTAAAATCAATGTAAAAGCAGAAGATGGTACAACGAAGACTTATGACTTAATCATTCATAGTGTACCAGATAATACAAAATTAACAGAAGTTTCAGTTAATGGAGTGAAGGCAACTCTACAACCATATTCTAATAAATATGTAGTAAGAGTACCAAGTAACCTAAGCACTTATGCAGTTACAGCAAAAGCAGAGGACAGCCTAGCAACAGTTAAGATAGACAACTTTGACGCTATTTTAGCACAAAGTACACAAAATATTGCAAAAGCTGACCCAGCACCTACAAAAGTGGCAATTGAAGTTACTGCACAGGACAAAGAAAGCAAAGAAACTTATGAATTAGAAATCTACCCAAGAGCACAAGACACAGTTTTAGCTTACTTAAAAGTAGATGAAAGCTTAGTAGAACTAGCTCAAGATGGACAATACCATGTTAAAGTAGCAGGCTCTACACAAAATGTTACAATTGAAGCAAAAACTGGAGATGAGAACGCTACTGTGGGAGTAGATGCAGCAGGAACAGCCAATATTGTAACAGCAGTAGGAACTTTAACAGGAGATGTTACTGTATTTGATATTATTGTTACCGCAGAAGATGGAAACACAAAAACTTATAAGCTAAATGTAGAAAAACTATCTAGTGATACCAGCTTAGTAGGAATTTATGTGGACGGAATTGAGGTAACCCCTGTGGATGGAAAATATGTAGCGAAAATTGGAAACAATAGTACAGCTATTGTAAAAGCAATTGCTACTAACCCAGAAGCAAAGGTATCTGTAGACGGAAATACAGATGCATTAAAGGAAAATCAAAATACAATAGATGTTAATGAAGAAGAAAAAACAATAGAAATTACAGTAACTGCAGAAGATGGTACAAAGAAAATTTATCCACTTACTTTACAAAGAAATTCTACAGATAATACATTGTTATCTATTTCCGGAAAAGATGTATCACAAGATAATGTGGTTCAAACTTCTGAAAATACTTACCAAATGATAGTATCTAATGAATTAACAAGCTTAGAGCTAACAGCTGTAACTTCAAGTAAAGTAGCAGAAGTAAAAATTGAAAATAACAATTATGAAGTAAATACACAAACAAAAGAAGTTGCTTTACCAAATGATACCAATACAGTTGTTATCACAGTAAAAGCAGAAAGTGGAGAAGAAAAAACTTACACACTAACCATTATTAAGAAATATATTTTAACTTTAGATCAGATTACAGTAGATGGCATAGTAGCTGAAAAGCAAGAAGATGGAACCTATATTGCATGGGTAGACCCTACTAATACACAAAGCCAAGTAGTTGTAACACCAACTTCAAGTAAGGTACAGGTAAAAGTGGGAGAAACCATAGATAATATTGGAACTACTACTTACACAGTTACTACAACAGAAGATGAAACAATTAGTAAAATAATTGTAAAATCACCAATTGAAGAAGATCAAGTAGAATATACTTTGAAGATTATGAAAAAATCTCAAGATACTACACTTGAATATGTCAAAGTGGACAGTCAAGTAGGAACAGAAGAAGAGGATGGAAGTTATACAGTTAAAGTGCCAGTACAAGATGATAGTTACAAAATGGAAGTAAAAGCTTCTAACCAATATGCTCAAGTTAAAATTGAAGATAACGCATTTGCATTGGGAACAGATAGTTATACTTTAGATTTAACAGGAGTAAATGGTAAAACGGTAACAGTTACAGTAAAGGCACAAGACGGAACAGAGAAGGTATATACAGTAAATGTACAAAAAGTATCTAGTGATAATACACTTCAAACCGTTAAAGTAAACAATGTAGAAATTACAGAACAAGACGGAATTTATAGGGCATTTATCAAAGAAGATGTCACAAATGCTAACTTGTATGTAGAAACTACTCATAGTGGAGCTACTATCAAGTTAGGAGAAGATGACGAAAAAGTACATACTGTTACAAAAGATATTACAATGGATCAATCAGAAAAAACAATTGCAATGAAGGTAACAGCAGAAGACGGAAGTGTAAAACAATATACTATTATCATTGCAAAAGAATCTTCAGATATTGAAATCCAAAGTGTTAAAGTGGATAACAAAGGTGCTATTGTGGTAGATGAAGAAACTTACTATATTACAGCAACACCAGGAGCAACAGAAGCTCAAGTTGAAGTAATTGCAGCAAATCAATATGCTTTTGTACAAATTAACGGAAGTGAAAAACAAGTTGGTCAAAATACTGTTACAGTACCTTTACCAGCAAGTACAAAAGTAGTAGCTGTACCAATTGTCATCACAGCACAAAACGGAAAAAATAGTAAAACATATACTTTAAATATTGAGCAAGTATCCAATAATACGAATATCACCAAAGTAACTGTCAATGGAAAAGTAGTTGCAAACTATGATGAAGAAACAAAAACTTATACTCATATTGTGGACTATTCAGTAGACGAAGCAGTAGTTACTGCTGAAACAGAAAGCCTGGATGCAACAGTTAGAATAGAAGCAGGAGCATTTAGTAAACATATAGCAACAGAAACTGTATCAACAGCAGGAGAAATCAATGATATCACCATTACGGTCGTAGCAGAAGATGGAACAACAGAAAACAGAAAATTAGTCATTAAGAAGTTATCACAAGATGCGTCTATCTTAAAACTATTTGTCAATGAAGTAGATATTGTTGCAAATGCTGATGGAAGCTATACAGCAGAAGTGCTAGAAAGTTTATCAAAAGCAACTGTAAGAGTTAAAACCACAAATAAGGATGCTCAAATCTGGTTAGATGGAGAAGCCTTAGAAAATAAGGGAGAAGGAACAAAAGAATACAGTATAGCAGGTACTAGAAAGATAACTGTTCCAATTAAAATCATAGCAGAAGATGGTGTTACAACAAATGAAACTACTTTGACAATTAACATTGTTTCAGACAACAAGAACTTAGAATATGTTAAAGTAAATGGGGCAGTTGTAACAGAGTATGATGAAGAAACAAATACCTATAAGGCATTTATACCAGCAACTAGTACATCAGCTGCTATTGAAGCAAAAGCAATTAGCCCTTATGCAACCTTAAACATTGACGGAAATGCAGGAACGCAAGTAATTACTTATACAGCTACAACAGAGGAAGATATTACTTATGTTTATGTAGATGTCATTGCAGAAGATGATAGTGTTAAAACCTATACAATTGCAATGCAAAAACAATCAACAGATAATACCTTAAAAGATTTATACAAAGATGGTACACAAGTAGAACCACAAGAAGATGAAAACTATATAATTGATGTACCAGAAGAAACAACAGAGGTAAGTCTAAAAGCAATTGCAAATAACGAATTTGCCACAGTAGCAATTGGTAACGAAACAGCAGAAGTAAAAGAAACCACTAAGACAGTTACCTTAGGTGCAGGCAAAACAACAGTGGTTAATATTACTGTAACAGCACAAGATCAATCACAAAGAGTTTATACAGTAACAATTAACAAAGTATCTGCGAATAATCATGTAGAGTATGTCAAAGTAAATTCAAACATAGTCACAGACTATGATAGTGAAACTAAGACTTATGAAGCATTTATTCCAGTAGGTAGTACAAGTGCTGCTCTAGAAATTCAAACTGAAAATGCTTATGCAACAGTTGAAGTGCTAGATACAAGTGCAGTACACAATATAAAAGTTACACAAACAATAGAAGAGGAAGAAACTTTAATACCAGTAATTGTCACAAGTGAAACTGGGGTGGACGAAACTTACTACATCAAGTTAACCAGAATTTCAACAGACAATACGATAAAAGAAATCTATGTAAATGGAACTTTAATTACAAAAGATGAAGATGGAAACTATATCGCAGAAGTTGCAGAAAATAGTGTGGATGCTCTTGTCAAAGTAGTAGCAAACAATAAATACGCAAATGTCCAAATAGCTAATGGGGAAGCTAAAGTGGAAGTGAGCGAGGAAACTGTAACGTTATCTACTGATAAGATTACCAATGTAGCGATTACTGTTACTTCACAAAGTGGAGCGGTTGCAAATGAAACATTAGTGATTAAGAAAGTATCTGATGATACAGGAATTAATACAGTATTAGTCAATAACATTGAATGTAAAAACTATGATGAGAAGACTAAGACTTATACCGCCTATATTGGAGCAGATATAGAAGAATCTGAAGTAGCCGTTATGGCAAATAGCCAAGGTGCTCAAGTTACAATTGAAGATGTGACAGGAACAGGAAATGCAAGTAAAACAGTTGCAACTACAGCACAAACTACTAAGTTAGCAGTTACTATTACATCTGAAACAGGAAAAACTGCAAAATATACTATCAACATTGTAAAAGAATCTGCAGATGCGACAGTAGAGCTAGTGAAAGTAAATGACAAAGAAGTACAAGCACCTTATGATGTAACCATTAAGAAATTAGATACAAAAGCAAAAATCTATGTAAAAGCAACAAATGGAAATGCTACTGTAAAAATAGGGGATGAAGTAGCAGAAAAAGGAAGCAGCGAGGTAACTCTAACTATTCCACTAGAGCAAGATGTGATTGTTGTACCAGTTGTTGTAACTGCTCAAAATGGTATTGCAAAAGAAACCTATAACATTACTTTAAGAAGAGTTAGCAATAATACAGGAATTAAACAAATACTAGTCAATGGGGAAGACGTAGATTTAACAACATTTGAACACATCGTGAAAAATGTAAATGAATCAAGTATTGTGATTATTCCAGAGGATGAAAATGCAACCGTTAAGTTAGACACTACAGCTTCTAGTACAAATGATAACACTTGGAAAGTGGCTACTTCTACAACTACTATTAGGGGAATTACAGTAACAGCACCAGATGGAACTGAAAAAGAATACACACTTACTTTAATGAAAAAGGTAACAATTTCAGGAACTATCACAGATGAAAACATTATGGATAAACATATTGCAAAAGTCTTTGTTTACCAAACAGATGACACAAGAAAAGAAAGTACCAAAACAGATTTGAACGGTATTGAACTAGATGAAACAAATGGAACAGTTCAAACTGATATCAGGGAAATTATTGCAGAGGTGGAAACAGAGCCAGATGGAAGTTATGAAATTGTGTTAGAACCAGGAGAGTATGATGTGGTATTCGTAAAACCAGGATATTTAACACATAGAATTACTCATATTGATATCTCTAAAGGAAAAGGTGCACAGTTAGACAAAGTAGCAATGCTTGCTGGTGATATTGTTGAAACAGGAGAAATTGAGTTAGACGACTTAGTAAGTATTAACGAACAATATGGTTTAACAGTAAGTTATGCAGATGGCGTAAATGACGCAAATGTAAAATATGACTTTAATGGTGATGGTATCGTAGATAGCAAAGATAGAAATATCTTAAAGAAAAACTACGGTAAAAAAGCAAAAACAGTAAAATGGGTTGATCCAGACGAAGTAGCAAAACAAGAAGCGGCAAAAGCAGCAAGAAAAGCTACAGCAAATGTAAGCAGTGAGACTAGGGGAACTTCTGCTTATGAAGGACAATTCGTATTACCACTAAATAGCAAATACACCATTACATCAAACTATGGGGACAGATTTGGACCTATTACACAAGATAATGAAAAACACACAGGAATTGATATTGCAGGAGAACATCATGCAGAGGTATTAAGTGTTGCTGATGGGGAAGTAACATGGGCAGGTGTACAAAATGGATATGGTAACTGTATTGAAGTGAAACATGTTGTTAATGGGGAAACAATATACAGCTTCTATGCACACTTATCAGAAATCAAAGTAAAAATCGGAGATAAAGTAGTACAAGGCCAAGTAATTGCTTTAGAAGGTGGAGATCCAAACACTGACCCTAATCCGGGGGACAGTACAGGACACCACTTACACTTCGAGATAAGAACTAACTCTGGTTATGGAAATGATGTAGATCCAAGCAAGTATATTAATTTCTAACAAATGTCATAGTGGGGAATGTCGCAGTGGGGACGTTAAGTCAGCTGTGTGAAGCGAAGCGAACTACAGATGATTTATGCGATTGAGCATAGCGAAATGTATAGTTAGTGCGACATCTGTCCCCCAATACGACATTTTTGCAAAAAAGACGAGTGACGACTCGTCTTTTTCTTAGTTCTAGAAATATTTTGTAGAACTCTTGCATAAAATATAAGTGTATGCTATAATAATGATAGCTTAAGCAAATAGCAAAATAGTATATACATGATAAAAAATCCCTCGTAGGTGCTACTACGAGGGGTGTTGCTATTTATGTAGATGTTCAATTATTTCTATTACTAGAATAACTAAATCAAATACAATAGCCATTATCTTTAGTAAGATTTTCAGTATATACATAATGTGTGTTGCCTCCTTTCCTAGATTTCCTCGTGAGAAAGGATAAGAATATTATAATACATATTTACTATGGAGGCAATAAAAATTACTAAAAAAGAAAATTTGTTTCAAACAAAAAAGACGAGCAATGTCTCGTCTTTTTTAGTTCTAGGAATATTTTGTAGAACTCTTGCATAAAATATAAGTGTATGCTATAATAATTATAGCTTAAGTAAATAGCAAAATATTAGATGCATAAAAAATAAACCCTCGTAGCGGCTACTACGAGGGGCTTTGCTATTTATGTAAGTTTTCTATTATCTCTATTATTAGAGTGATAATATTAACTACAATAGCAATTATCTTTAGTAGAAATTTTATTAGATGCATTGTGCTGTGCCTCCTTTCTCCAAGATTTCCTTGAAAAAGGATAATAATAATATAATGCAAACTTACTATAAAGACAATATTAATCAATAAAACAAAAGAAAATTTGTTTTGCTGGATAAAAAATAAAAAGATGAGTATGTGATATAAAACTAATCAATTAGTTGAATAAAATCCTATCCTTTGGTAAAATTAGTAAAAACTAAAAGGAGAAAAGAGAAATGGTTGCATTGGTTACAGGTGCCTCATCAGGAATAGGAAGAGATATTGCTAGAGAATTAGCAAAAAGAAACTATGATATTATTGCAGTTGCCAGAAATGAGGAAGGACTAAAAGAAGTAAAATTAGAATTAGAACAAAAATATCATATAAAAGTAGATGTCAAGGCTATGGATTTAATTGATAGAGATGGATGTAGAAAGCTATATGAAGATGTACAAAAACAATATGGAACGATAGAAATATTAGTAAATAATGCTGGATTTGGCACTTGTGGAGAATTTACAAAAACTGACTTAGATAAAGAATTAGGAATAATAGACACCAATATTGCAGCACTTCATATATTAACAAAGCTATTTTTAAGAGATATGGTCAAAGAGAATAAAGGACATATCTTAAATGTAGCATCTATTGCAGGATTTATGCCAGGACCACTTATGGCAACATATTATTCTACAAAAGCCTATGTAGTAAGGCTAACACAAAGTATTAGACAAGAACTATTTATGCAAAAATCAAAAGTAAAAATAAGTTGTTTGTGCCCAGGACCAGTTAAAACTAACTTTAATAAAGTTGCAGATGTAAAATTTAATTTGTTAGAAGCGGATAGTCAAAAGGTTGCGAAATGTGCTGTAAATCGTATGTTTAGAAACAGAATTCTAATATTTCCAGGAGTTTTTGTGTGGATAGGAAGGCTACTTGCCAAAATATCTCCAGATCAAATTAGTGCATTTTTTTGCTATTTTGCACAAAAAAGAAAAATACAATAGAAAAGACGAGCTGATGCTCGTTTTTTTATTTAACTGATAAATTTGACAGTGAAATAAAAACTTCAACCTGATTTTGTAAAATAGCAAAGAACTTATAAATGGATGAATGAAGCAAAAGATAGACGCTTTAATAATCTAAAGAAGAAAATTGTCAGGAAATATATTTATAATTCATATATGACTAAATATAGAAGAATATGGGTTGGTTACAAAGGAATTATAATACATCCTACGGAAATAAGTTGTTTCAAGGAATTCGCATTGCAAAAATGACAAAATATAACAAAAATGTCATATTTTTTTAATAAAGTAGGAAAACTATACCTCCGTAATGAAATTGGCTAAATGCTATAAATTACCAGTATTTAGACGATTTACTAAACTTATTAAAATAAATATAATAAATATATAAATAATATACGCTTTGGAATATGGAGGGAAAAATATGAATATAATCAGTAAAACTGCAATTGCTATATTAAAGATTTTCGCAATCATTGTGGTTATTAGTGGATGTGTTTTTACTGGAAGAGTAATAATTGAAAATAAAGAGCACATAAAAAATAATGTTTCAGCTAATCGTTTAGCATTAACTTATGATGAAGTAGGGGAGGATGAGAATAGTACACAAAGCCCCTATGTTAAATTTGATGCTTATTTTTTAAATAGTAATGGTTCCTCAGCTAAAAAAGTAAGAGGAGCCGTAGTAGAGTTAAATGAAAGGCCAGAATTACAGATAGAGTTAAATGTATTAACAAATGGAAGACTAGAAAATGGAAGAATTACAATTCAAAATGACAATTTTACTATAGTAAGGGATATTGCAACAGACAATGAAATAAAACAAGTAGTGAGTAGTCGAAATATTTACCTAAACACTATTCAAAGTGGAACTTACAAAACTATTCCTGTATTACTAGGGCAAGATGTTGAAAATAAAAATGAATTAAGTAGTAGTAATAGTGTTACATTTACAGCAATTCATATAGCAGAAGATGGAACAAAGACTCCAATAGAAAAAACTGTAGAATTTCAATTAGATTGGTATGGAGTAAAAAACTTAGTAGGATTTTCATTGTATAAGCAAGGATTTATAGTGAATAAAACAGATCAGGTAAATATAGGTTTAAACGTAACGATGCATAGTCGGATATAGTTATAGTGAACCAATTCAAGTTCCTGGGAAAGCAGCCGTATTAACGAGTACACTTCCTTTATTAAATGGATATGCTCCAATTGGAGTAACTGTGACTGATGCAAGTAAAAAAGTCAAAAGGTTGACATATACATATAATGAGAAGACAAGAAGATTAGATATAAGAGATGAAATGGAAGACGAAAGAGAAAGAAGAAATGAATCATATGCTATAAATATTGATGTTAAATATCCTTATATAGCTTACCAGACATTAGGTGCAAGCACAAAAGTATTAAATATCATAGTAAGGGGATATTTAGAAGGATATAATAATCCAAATAGTGGATTTAGTAACCCTGTAGTGTCTAAAGAAGGAAGTGCAACAATTGGAATAGATCTAAAAAATCCAGATGGTGATGTTATTATATTTCAAACATGGGCAAATTCAATAGCAAAATCAAGATTACGTCTCAAATATGATCGAAATGTAGATGTAGATAATAGATATTGTGTTGAATGGGATGCAAAGATCCAATATGCAGCACCCATTGAAAGTATTATTTTTGAAGAAGATAAGGAAGAATCAACAGGAATAGAAGAAAAATATTCTACTGATCGACTAGAAGATATTATGGGGAATTATTATGGACTAGAAGGAATTATATCTTATGTAGGAATTAAAGTTCCTTTAGTATCTTTAAAAATATTAGGCGAGAATGGATATATTAAGGTAATAAATGCAGAGACAGGACAAGTTGTAAAAAAGATAACTTCACAAGATGCAGACAATTATATTAAGTATGAACAGCCAATAAAACATATTAGAGTGGAAACCAGTAAACCAAAAATGCAAGGGGAATTGGCTCTGTATCATTCTAAAAAAATTGACAATGAAGCATTTATAAGAAAATATACGAAAGAACAGTTTAATGCAATGAATTATATATACACAGCAGTTAATGGAAGTATTCGAACATCAGGAAATATTCATTTTGTTAATAGAGATGTTATTGGTCTAACGTGTCAAGAAGGATCGAATTGTTTTTATGGATCATCAGAACTGCAATTAAATACACAAGAGATGAATAAAAAAGAGGTATCAATTGGCTTAGTATCTAATAATCCACACGAAGTAGAAACTGATAGAGCAGAGTGGTTAAATCCAATATTTTTATTAGAATATCCAGAAGAAGTAGAGAATATTACAATTCAAAGTATAGTTAGTGGTGAATCAGAATTAGTACCTAAAGAAATAAAGCAAGAAACAATTAATGGAAAAAAAATAGTTAGAATTAAGATGGAGGGACTTACAAAAGATGGAAATTTAATTTATATAATGCAACATATCAAAATGGATGATAGAACACAAAAGGCAACAGGAAAAATGCGTATATTTGCATATAACGAATTGTGTGATACATGGGGGTACTATTACACAAATTCGAAGAGAGAAGCAGATATATATGACATAAATCAAGATGGAAATAAAACAGAGTTAAGATACATAAGTGAAACAGAATTAATTTATACAAGACCGACGGGAATTTACAGTAATATACAGGCACTTAATTTTGATGATACAAATAAAATTATTATGGGACCAGAAGTTGCAGAAATTGACAAGCACAAGAAAAAAGAAGAAGCTACGATTAGATTAAATGTATATAACAATTATAATACTACTGTGACAAATGCCAAAATAGTAGGAAAAATACCTTTTAAGGGAAATACATATCAAATCAATGGAGGAAATATAGGATCTCAATTTACTACTACTATGAAAGAAACAGGGATTCAATTACCAGATAATCTTAAGGGAAAAGTGGAAGTATATTATAGCACGAATGAGAGTGTAAATCCAAATTTAAAAGATAGCACAAATGGATGGACGAAGATGCCAAGTGATTGGAGCAAAGTTAAAACTTATTTAATAGATCTAAGCAAGATTGTGATGAATCCAGGCGATAAATACACTGCAGAATATAACATTAAATTCCCAAAGGAGATAGAATATGATACTGTTTCTTATGCTACTCATGCTATTTACTTTGAAGAAAATACCACAAGTGGAAAAGTAGAAAGAGAGACAGAAACAAATAAAGTAGGATTTTATATTACATCAGAACAGAAATATACATTACAATTGACAAAATTACAGAATCAAACAGATAAAAAGATTAAAGGTGTAAAATATAAAGTAGAAGGCTTTGGATTGGCAGAAGGGATTTATAAGACGACAGACGAAGAAGGAAAAATAATAATTCCTAACTTATATCCAGAAGAAACTTATACTTTAACAGAAATTTATGCACCAAGAGAGTACATTATAAAAGAAGAACCAATTCAGTTGCAAACGTATTTAGAAGATGGAGAATTAAAGGCCAGAATTATAGGTGGAGCTGTAAAACAAGAGCCAACTGTAGAAGCAGGAAACACTACATCGCCAATTATAAAGATAGAAGTAGAGAATGAAGTCAAATATACTCTAAATATAACAAAGTATAAAGAGAAAACTCAAGAGACCATAGAAAGAGTAAGGTTTAATTTAAAAGGGAAAGGCTTTGCAGAAACTGGAAGATTAGTATCAACAGATGCTAAAGGTAAAGTATCTATTACAGGACTACATCCAAATGAGATTTATACATTAGAAGAAATATCAGTACCATCAGACTATGTACTAGATAGCACAATAATTCAATTTAAAATAGTAGAAACAAATGGACAATTAGATGTAGAGATGATAAATGGAAACTTTAAAGAAAATCCAAATATTAAGCAAGAAAGCAGAATAGTAGAAGTAAGCATAGAAAATGAGCCAAAATATGAATTAAATGTTGTAAAATATAAAAAGGGAACTAGAGAGACAATTAGAGGAGTAACTTTTAATATAAAAGGAGAAGATCTTCCTGAAAAAGGTAGATGGCTAACAACTGATGGTGATGGAAATGTAAGACTAGAAGGTTTAATTCCTGAAAAAACGTATATATTACAAGAGACAACTACAAAAAATGATTATATTTTGAATAAAGAGCCAATTACATTTAAATTAACAAAAGAAAATGAAAACTTGAAATTCCAAAAAGAGAGCGGAGAGGTAAAAGAAAGCGTAGTAGAACAAGTAGAAGAAGGAAAATTTCCAAAATTAATATTAGATGTAGAAAATGAACCAAAATATGAATTAAATGTTGTAAAATATAAAAAGGGAACCAAGAAGACAATTGGAGGAGTAACCTTTAATATAAAAGGAGAAGGGCTTCCAGAAGAAGGGAAAAAAATAACAACTGATAGTGAGGGAAAAGTAAAACTAGGAGGTTTGATTCCTGAAGAAATGTATATATTAGAGGAAATAGCTACAACAGATGATTATATTTTGAATAAAGAGCCAATTATATTTAAATTAACAAAAGAAAATGAAAATTTGAAATTCCACAAAGAGAGTGGAGAGGTAAAAGGCAGTGTAGTAGAACAAGTAGCAGAAGGAAAACTTCCAAAGTTAATATTAGATGTAGAAAATGAGCCGAAATATGGTTTACATGTTATAAAATATAAAAAAGGAACAGAAGAGAAAATCTCAGATACTATTTTCTGCATAAAAGGAGAAGGGCTTCCAGAAAAAGGAGTAAATTTAACAACTAATGAAAATGGTATAGCCCAAATAGAAAGATTGATCCCAGAGGCAGAATATACTTTACAAGAAGTAAAAGCAAATAGTAATTTTATATTGGATAATCAATTAATCAAATTTAAGACTGTTAAAAAGGAAGAAAATAATTTAGACATACAGATTTTAGATGGCAATGTAAGAAAGGCAAGTATACAAGAAGAACAAGAGAATTTATATGCAAAAATAGAAATAGATAATGAAACTAAATATCAAATAGAAATTAACAAACAAGAAGCAGGAACCAATAATACCTTAGAAGGTGTAAAATTTGTAGTAAAAGGTAAGGATTTTCCAACTGAAGGAGGACTGTTTACCACTGATGAACATGGAAAGATTACTATTACAAGCTTAGAATTAGGAGAAGTCTATACAATAAAAGAAAGTTATGCCAAAGGTTACTATGTGAATGAAGAAGAATTTACAGTAAAATTAGAACGTATAGATGGCGAATTAAGACTAGTTTGTGAAGGCGTTAATGCAAAACAGACACCAGTATTAAAACAAGAACCAAATCAGGTACCTTCTGTACAGATTATTCTTGAAAATCAAAAGATACCAACATATTCTCTAGAACTTACAAAGGTGGCAAAGGAAACAGGCAAATTATTAAAAGGGGCGAAATTTGAAATTACAGGAAAAGGAAGAGAAACAATAGAGGAAAAAGAATACATATCAGCAGAAAATGGAAAATTTACCATAGAAAAATTATATGTTAATGAGGAATATACACTAAAAGAAATTTTAGAACCAATTGGATATAAATTAGATGAGACACCAATAAAATTCAAAGTAATACAAACAAACAATGGATGGAATCTTATAGAAATAGAAGGTAAATTTTCAGAAGAACCAGTAGTAGAAGGAAATATAATAAAAGTAAAAAAGGAAAATGAACCACAATTTAAGTTAGAGAAAAAAGATGGAGAGACAGGAATGCCAATCCAAGGAACAAAATTTACAATTAAAGACCTAGATGGAAATAATGCTAGAGATGTATCAGGAAATGAAATAGGCATAATAGAAAATATAGATGGCGAAGAAAAAAGAGTAGTAACAACAGATGAAAATGGAGTTATTACAGAGGAAATTGCAGAAGGGTTATATGAAGTAACAGAAGTAAAGCCAGCAAATGGATATAAATTTCCTAGACAAACAATACAATACTTTGGTATTAATCGTTCACAAGAAACTATCAAAAATTTAGAAATAAAAAGATCTGCACAGGTACAAAGTGGAATGATAATAGAAAGAGTAATACCAACTAATGACGGAGGATTTTGGGCAGTAGGTTCAAAAGGTGGATACAGACGGAGTATTAGTAAGATGTAATGAAGATTATCAACAAGTTTGGCTAAATCAATCTACAACGGAAACTTATACAGACCTAGTAGAATGTGAAGGAAATGAGTTTGTAGTAGTAGGATTTGGAAGAGACGGAATAATAAAAAAATATAAAAAAAATGATGAGAATGATTACCAATTACAATGGGAGAGAAATGTAGGAACTGAATTAAAGAGTGTAATTAGAAAAGAAAATGGAAATTTTGTAATTGCAGGAAGCACGAGTTCTTCAACTACAATAGGCAATATACCTATTTCGGGTGGTTCAGGAATTATAGTAGAGTATGATACACAAGGTAATGTAATAAATGCAATAGAAGTACAAGGAGAAAATAAAAAATATAATTACGAATGTACAGGAATAATACAAACGTTAGATGGTGGATTCTTAGTGGGTGGTACATCCGAGTATGATAAGTGTGGCTTTATCAAAAAATATGATAGAAATTATAGAATCATGTGGGAGAGAGAAGCGGAAGGTTCTGGAGCTTGTGCTGTAACAGAAACTGCTGATAACATGCATTATGTTATGGGAGGCTATTTTAGGGGAGAAATTCACGTTGATGGAGAGACTTATACTAGCAAAGGTAACAGAAATGCAATTATTATTCAATATGATAAAAACGGAAAAGTAGAATGGGTAAAGACATATGGAGGTAGTAATTCTTTAGTTAATTATATTACATCTACTAAAAACAATAATTTAATAGCAGTTATTAAAATGGATGGAACTGATTTAGAAATAGAAGGAGAAAAGATAACAACAGATGGCGTAGATGGAGCTATTATTGAATATAACACTGAAGGAAAAGCTGTTGATAAAACTTTCTTTCAAGGAACCAGAAATAACTATGGCACTGTTATTAAAGAAATGCCAAATGGAAGGTTTTTAGTAGGAGTTTATAATAATGGGGAGATTACCTTAGAAAATGAGAAAACTTATAACAGCAATGGAATTGTAATAGAAGTAGGAGAAAATGTTATTCAACCAGAGGTTAAGAATACAAAAGAGGTTACTTTTATTAACTACAGAGAGGAATATGATATTTATACAAAGGTTGAAGGAACTGGAGGAAGTATTTCGGGATACACAGAAGGAGAAGAAGTAATATATGAATCTGTATTACATCAAGAGGATTCCAAAAAAGACATTGTAGTTACACCCCAAATAGGATATCAAGTAAGTAAAATAACTATAAATGGGGAAGAAATTTTATTTAAAAAAGAAACTGATGGAAAAGTATTATTAGAAAAATTTGAAAATATGTCTGAAGATAAGCATATTGTAGTAACTTTTACAGCTAATCCAGCAGAGATTATCGTACACCATTATATAGATGGAACTAATACCAGAGTACCGCTAGCAGATGGTACTAGTATAGCAGATGAGGTGATTTATGGAGAAATAGGAAAGACATATGAGACACAGCCAAAAGAGAATTTAGAGAAATACCAATTAGTATCAGCAAAATTACCAGCAAATGCAAATGGAACCATGACATCTGAATCAGAGGAAGTCATTTATTACTATGAGTTAAAAGAAGCAGAGGTAATTGTACATCATTATAAAGATGGAACAGAAGAGTCATTAGCAGAAGACGAAATAATAAAAGGAAAGATAGATGATCATTATCAAACAAATGCCAAAACAGATATTAGTGAATATCGAGTAGTAGAGACAAAATTACCAACAAATGCAAATGGAACTATGACAGAGGAGAAAATAGAAGTTACTTATTACTATGAGCTAAAAGAAGCAGAGATAATTGTACATCATTATAAAGATGGAACAGAAGAGGCATTAGCAGAAGATGAGACAATAAGAGGAAAAATAGGTGATCATTATCAAACAAATGCCAAAACAGATATTAGTGGATATCGAGTAGTAGAAACAAAATTACCAACAAATGCAAATGGAACCATGACATCTGAATCAGAGGAAGTCATTTATTACTATGAGTTAAAAGAAGCAGAGGTAATTGTACATCATTATAAAGATGGAACAGAAGAGTCATTAGCAGAAGATGAAATAATAAAAGGAAAAATAGAGGATCATTATCAAACAAATGCCAAAACAGATATTAGTGGATATCGAGTAGTAGAGACAAAATTACCAACGAATGCAAATGGAACTATGATAGAGGAGAAAATAGAAGTCATATACTACTATAGTCCAATTCCAAGAGGAACTGTAACAGTACATCATTATATAGAAGATAGTACAGAATTATTATTACTACCAGATGGAAGTACAGTACCAGATGAAATTATAGAAGGACAAGAAGGCGAACAGTATACTACACAACCAAAAGAAGACTTAGAAAAATATGAATTAGTAGAATCAAAATTACCAGCAAATGCAAGTGGAGCGATAACTGAAGAGCCAATAGAAGTTATTTACTACTATAGGGTAAAAACAGTTAAAATTACAACAGAGGTAGAAGGTATAGGTGGAACCATTTCTGGACAAGGCCAAAATCCATATGAGACAGTAGAATATGGAGAAGACTCTATTAAAGACTTAATTATCATACCAGATAAATATTATAGAGTAAGCAAAATTACTATCAATGGACAAGAAATAGAATTTATAGAAGACATGTATAAAGAAGTGTACTTAAATACATTTAATCAAATGAAAGAGGATAAACATATTATAGTAAGCTTCGAAAAAATGATAGCAGGAAAAGTGACAGTAAAATATTTAGAATATGGAACTAATAAAGAATTAGTACCAAATGAACAAAAAGAAGGAAATGTAGGAGATGCTTATACAACACAAAGAAAAGATATAGAAGGGTATATAGCAGCAGGAATAGATCCAATCAATGCCAATGGAGTACTGACAGAAGAAGCGCAAGAAGTTATCTATTATTATATGAGAGCTAGTGGAACTGTAACAGTAAAATATATTGATATCGATACTGGAGAAGAAATAGCACAACAAGAAATGAAATCTGATTATGTAGGGGAAGAATATACAACAGTAGATCTCATTAAAGAAATTGAAAAATATACTTTTGTAGGAGCAGCAGAAAATGAAAATGGAACTTACATTGAGGGAAATATTGAAGTAATTTATTACTACAGAAAAATACCAGCGAAAGTTATTGTACAGTATTTAGAAAAAGGCACTAATCAGATTTTAACAAAAGAAGAAGTAGTTAATGGAGAAGAGGGAGATCCATATGATGTAACAGATTTGGAAAAAGATATCAAAGGATACAATAAGGTAGAAGAAAAACCAGAAAATAGAACAGGAGAAATGACACAAGAAGATATTATAGTAGTATATTACTATGAAAGAAAACAAGCAAACATTACAGAAAATGAAATTGCTAAAGAAGGAACCAGTAAATTAGCAATACCTGTTGGAAATCAAAAGGTTTCATATACAATTAACTATCATGCGCAAGTAACAGATTATATGGGAAATGCGATAGTAACTATCATAGATTATTTGCCATATGAAATAGATGGTGAGAGTAGCAAAATTGCAGGAGGAATCTATAATCAAGCACAAAAGACAATTACTTGGGAAGAGACTATAGAGAATATAGACACATATGAGAATGGAAATAAAGAAATTGTTATCACAAAACAAATAGAAGTTGTGTATAAAAATATAGACTTTAGCAAGGACGGATTTGTAAATAGAGCAAAAGGAAAGATTACATTAGACACAACTAATCAAGAGATTGAAACAGAAGAAGTACAAAAAGAAACAAAATTTGATAAACCAGAAATAGAATTAGTGACAAAAGTTGAAAAAACAGGTGATAAAAAGATAACAAATACAGAAACACCAATCTATTATGAAGTAAACTATACAGCAACAGTAGATCATTTCATAGGAAAGGCAGTAATAAGATTTGTAGACCAATTACCATATGCAATAAATGAAGAAAAATCAGATTTAAGTAATTTTGGAACAAAAACAACCATGGAAGAATTAGGACCAGGAAAATATGTATATAATGCAGAAGACAAGACAATTATCTGGGAAGAGGTAGTAGAAGACATTAATACATTCCAAGCATTAGAAGCAAAAGTACTAAATAAGACAAAGAGTTTTTCAGTGCAATACATCTATGACAATAATGGAGAGACATTAAGTGGAATTTTAAGTAATACAGTGAAAGCAGTGACAAATCTAGTAGAAATAGAGGACTTAACAGAAGAAAATCCACAAGAAAAGATTGTAAAAACAGAAGAAAAACAAGATAACCATGAAGTTGTAGTCGAAGTTCCAACAAAGGTAACAGTACATCACTATATTTATGATAGTGAAAAAGAACAATATACTAGTATCAAAGTACCTTCTATAACAAGTGGAGAAGTAGTACAAGACGAAGAAAAGGTGGGCATAGTTGGAGAAAAATATACTACAACAAAATCAAATCAAGTAGCTAAAAATTATGAAATAGTAAGTGAAACGCCAGAAAAACATGAAGGAACGATGACAAAAACTCCAATAGAAGTAATATATTATTATAAATTAAAAGAAGAGACGGTAAATAGTGAGATAAATAAAACAGCAAAGGCAGATAAGACAATAGAAAGAGAAGGAGAAAATGTCGAAGTATTAATGACAGAAGGAGGGGCAATTACTTACAATATTAGCTATAAGGTAATGATTGAAAACTATATCGGAAAAGCAAAAGTAACTATAGTAGATACTTTACCAGCTAAAATTAATTTAGAGAATGCGGATTTGAAAGGAGGACATTACAACAGATTAAATAATACCATTACATGGGAAGAAGAAATTACAGGAATTGATACTTTTACAGCAAATAGAGCCTTTGAAAAAACCATTACTAAGCAAATTGAACTAATATATGAAGGACAGAATAAGGTGGAGCCAATTACCAATAAGGTAACAGGAACAATAAAAACCTACTATCCAGACAATTACCCAGAAGATCCAGAAAATCCAACTAAAGAAAAACAGACACAGACAAAAGAAGAGACTGAAACAGTAGAACAAGAATATAAAGTAAGTAAAACAGTACAGAAAGTTTGGGAGGATAACAATAATGCAAAAGGTAGACGTCCAGAAAGTGTGAAGGTTCAATTAACAGCAAATAATCAAACCATATGGGAAGATGAAAATTTAGAAAATGCAATATTATCAGAAGCAAATCATTGGAGCTATACTTTTGAAGATTTACCAAAATATGATAGGTTTGGAAATGAAATTAATTACAGTGTAGAAGAAAGTGAAGTAAACGCAGGAGAACTAGAGTACTATGAAATACCACAAATTACTTGTATAGATGGACAAGATAAAATCATAGTAACAAATAACTACAGATTGGTAAACACAGAGTTAGAAAGCAAAATAGAAAAGACAGGAACCGATAAGATAACAAGTGTGAATCAAGAAGTAAACTATCATATTCACTATCAAGCCAATATAAAAGACTATATAGGAGAAGTAATTGTAACTATTACAGATACTTTACCATATCCTATCGATGAAACAAAATCAAACTTGGCAGGAGGAACTTATCATGAAGATACAAAGACAATTATATGGACACGAAATTTAGGACATATTAATGCAAATGTGGAAGAGGTTTATCCAGTATCTATTGAAAAAGATATTACCATATATTACAAAAACATTGACACAACAGAAGAAAAGATGACGAATAACATAAAAGGAAAAATAGAGTTCATAGAAAATGAAACTAAAAATGAAGTAATAGATAATCATGAAACACTAATAGATATTAAAGGAAGAATTATTACGAAGTATATAGAAAAGGCAACAGGAAAAGAGATAGCAGATAGAAAAGATGAGGCAGGAAAAGTAGGATTGGAATATTCTGCATATCCAAAAACAATCTATGGATATACTTTCTTAGAAGATAGTGGAAATACAGTAGGAAAAGTAATAGAAGGAACCATAGAAATTATCTTCTACTACGAAAAGAAAGACGCTGGAAATGTTGTAGTAAAATATGTAGATGAAGAAGGAAATGAGTTGATTCCACAAGAGACAATAGGAGGAAAAGTAGGAGATCCATATAAAGCAAAAGAAAAGCAAATAGAAGAATATGAATTAGAAAAGGTAACAGGGGATCCTCCAGAAGGAGTTTTAGACGAAAACAGTAAAGAGGTAGTGTATCACTACAAAAAGTGTCCAGGAAAGATTATCATAAGGTATTTAGAAAAAGAGACACAAAGACCATTAGCATTAGAAGAGATAAAAGAAGGTAAAGTAGGGGATGCTTATGAAACAGCAAGAAAGGTAATAGAGGGCTATCAAAAAGCGGAACCAGAGCCAGAAAATGCAAGTGGAACTATGACAAAAGAGCCTATTATCGTTATTTATTATTATGAAAAAATACCAAGTGGAAAGATAACAGTCAAATACATAGAATATGAAACAAAACAAGAAATAACCTATCAAGATGAAAACAATGAAAAGAAACCATATACTTATGAAATAAGTGGCTATGTAGGAGAAAAATATGAAACAAGCGAAAAAGAAATATTGTATTATGAATATTTAAGAAATTTAGAACCAAGTAACAAAACAGGAATCTATAAACAAGATGATGATACAGTAATTTATTATTATAGGAAGTTATCATTTAACATGGGAGTAGAAAAGAAGATTAAAGAAGCAACTGTAAATGGAAAAGCATACAACATAGGAAAAAATGAGAAGCTTACTAAGATAGAAGTTGTTGCATCAGAATTAGCAAACACAAAGGTAGAAATAAAATATGCAATAATAATAAGTAATACAGAAGAGATAGACGGGACAGTAAAAGTAGTAGATAAAGTACCAACTGGATTTAAGGTAGCAAATAGTAATCCAAATTACTGGAAAGTACAAGAAGATGGAAGTTTAATAACTACAGTAGATTTGAAAAAGAAAGAAACAAAAGAACTAGAAGTAGTATTAAAATGGAAAAATGAAAATAGTAACTTGGGAGCTATGAATAATAAAGTAGAAATAGTGGAAACAGCCAATCCAGCAAATTACTTAGAGACGACAGTGAAGGATAACACATCAGAAGCAACAGTAGTAATGAGTATAAAAACAGGTAAACAACGACAAGTATTAGTAACTGCATTAGGAACGATTGCTTCAACAGGATTATTAGTATTACTATATCAATACCAAAGATATCAAAAGGAAAGAGAAAGAGCAATTAGACATGTGGTATTAGAGGGAAAAAATGTAGTAATTAAGAAACAGAAGCAGAAATAGTATAATGTCAGTTTGGGGACGTTAGTTTAACTGACATCTTTATCAAAAGACGGGTATCAACTCGTCTTTTCTGTTTAAAAATTTAAAATAATTGTAACAAATTGCTCAGTAAATTGTTATATCTACAAAGGAGTAAAATAATTTATGGATGTAGAACAAATCTATCAGGAACAATTTGATATAGTATATCGATATTTAATTTGTTTAACACATAATAAAGAGATGGCAGAAGACTTAGCACAAGAAACTTTCTATAAAGCAATTATCCATATTGATCATTTTGATAGAAAAGTAAAAATCTCAACATGGCTTTGCGAAATAGCAAAGAACTTATGGTTGAATGAATTAAAGAAAATGAAACGAATTTCGTCAATAGATATACAAGAAGATGATATAGATGTCTTATATAATTTAGAAGAGGAATTTATGAACAAACAAGATTTGCAATTTGTATATGAACAAATTAAAAAGTTTGATCAGGATATAAAAGAGATATTTTATTTAAGATTACTAGCAGGTATGTCATTTAAACAAATTGGAGAAATAAAAGGTAGAACTGAAGTATGGGCTAGAGTTAATTTTTATAGAGGAAAACAAAAAATAAAGGAGGTAAAAGGAAATGAAAGAAAAAAAAGAATGTAAATTAGTACAAGACCTATTACCAAACTACATTGAAAAAGTAACAAGTGAAGATACAAATCAATATATGGAAGAACATTTGCAAAGTTGTGTAGAATGTGAGAAAGTCTATACATCTATGAAGGAAGAGATGAAAGCAGAAACATTAGAGGTAGATAAAACAGTAGATTGTATGAAAAAAGTAAATCAAAAAATCAAGATAGCAAAAATAGCTTTAGGTAGTATTGTGATAATTATATTATCAATAATATTAGCATTTTGGGCAAATACTTTAAGGAATTACAAAATATTAGAGGAACTAAGGCAAACACTAAAAGAAACACAAAAAATTTCAAGTTACCATGTAACGATGAGTAGGAAGATGTATAATTATGGAATAGAAGTAACAGATATTTATAAAAGAGATAAAGAATTCGTATCTATCTTTCAATTTGTAGTCATCGATGGCAAAAACTACAAAGTTACTGCATATACTAAAGAAAATAGAATTACAATCTATAGTGAGGGATATAACAACGGAAAATATGAAAAAATAGTAAGAACATCTGAATATGATAGTAATGGTGAAGAATTTTTAGTACCATATAATTATTTTTTAGAAGAACCAAAAATAGAAGAGGGAATATCCAAACTTTGGATGAGTACAAGAGTAAAAATAGCAAAGACAACATATCAGGGAAAAGAGTGTTATGTAATTGAAAATGATAGATTTTCAAAAGATCCAAATGAACATATTATCTACTACATTGAGAAAGATACAGGATTAATAGTAAGACAAATACAAAATAACGAAAACTGGGATTATAATTATGAATTTGGAAATGTTGATGATGAAATCTTCAAAGAGCCAAATATAGAAGAATATGAACTGATTGGAAGATAAGTTTGATAACCAATATAAAATTTTTGAATAAACTATAATAGAACAATTATAGGAGGAAAATTTTATGTTTTTTATCAAATCAAATGATAATGCCAAAATAGCAGTATATGACTTAAATCCAAGTGGAGAAAAAACAATTGTATTAGTTCATGGTTGGCCTTTATCACATAAGATGTTTGAATATCAAATTCCTACTCTATTGGAATTAAATTATAGAATTATTATGATAGATTTGAGAGGTTTTGGAAATTCAGATGTCACCTATACAGGATATAACTATAATCAATTTGCAACAGATTTATACTATGTTATATATGCATTAAATCTATGGAACTTTGATTTATTAGGATTTTCAATGGGTGGAGCTGTTGTGACAAGGTATATGAAAATGTATCAGGGATATGGAGTTAGAAAATTGTGCTTATTAGATGCTGCTGTTCCATCATATTGTAAGTCGTATTCTAATCCATATGGGCAAACGATAGAAGATACTAACAAGTTAATTCAGCTAGGACTTAATGATAGACCAAAATTAAATGAATATTTTGGAAGTATATTCTTTTACCAAGAACCATCCAATCCTTTTAAAGCTTGGTTTCAAAATTTGAACAATACTGCTTCTGGACTAGGAGAAATGAATTCCTTAGTTGCTTTAAGAGATGAAAATATTTTTGATGATTTGAGATATATGAATGTACCAACAGGTATTTTCCATGGAAAAGAAGACAAAATATGCCCATTTGGAATGGCGAAAATAATGAATAAAAATATTAGAAATTCTATTTTGTATCCTTTTGAAAAAGCAGGTCATGGGGCTTTTTATGAAGTTAAAAATCAAGTAAATAAATCATTAGTACAATTTTTAAAATCATAAAATTTTCTAAATAAGAAGAGACGAGAGTATCACTCGTCTCTTGTAGTTTGCAATATTACTTTGTTTGGTTAACTTAGATCCATTTCATTACACATAAGTTATCTGTAACTGACCTTACTTGAACGACTATTTTAGTTTCTTCTTTTTCCAAACAAAGAGAGAATACGTAAGAAAATATTAATGAAGTCTAAATATAGTTCCATAGCACCATAAACATATAGTTTCTCAGATTCACAAAAGCCTTCTTCACCCATTCTTTTAATTTTATTCATATCATAAATTGTTAATCCAAAGAAAATAGCCAAAATTGCCCAATCTAAAGCAATATTTAACATAGGACTTCTAAGGAAAAGATTGATAAGTGTCAAAACAACTCCAATCACAAGTGCAACTGTTAAAACTGTTCCCCAGTTTGAAATATCCTTTTTAGTTTTATATCCTAGATAAGCTAAAACTCCAAATAATGCTGCAGTACCAAAAAAAGCATAAACAATAGAACTTAATTCAAATGCTGCAAAAATAACGGATAAGGTAAAGCCATTTAAAAAGGCATAGGCAAAAAATAGTATTGTAACAGCTGTTGGAGATAGTTTCTTAAACATAAGAGAGAAAACTAAAACAACAATAACTTCTGCAATTGCTAAATAGAAAAATCCATTACTTAAAATAAGTGGAATATATAATCCTGAATAATAAGCAAAAGCAGCTGTAATACCACTTGCTAATAATCCTAAAAACATTCTAAAGAATGTATTAGAAAGAACACCATTCATATCTAGTGTTTGGATAGGGTCATTATTAACTTCATTGTTAGCTTCATAATAATCCATCATAAAAATCACCACCTTTAATATATATCATAGCATATTAGATGAAATATATGCAATACAGAAAAGAAATTAAATGCGGAAAAACAGGTTGACATAATTCTAAAAATGCGGTATAATATAACTGTTGTTTGTCAAAAGAGAATAAAAATTGCAAATAAACAAATACTAAATGTTAAAAACATTAAGTATTTGTAAAAATTTGCATAATTATACTGTAAGGAGCTTTTTAATGCTACGCAATAAAAATTCCAACAGTATAAAAAAATTTACAAGGGATAAAATAAAAAGAGTACACAAAACTTAAGAAAAGAATATTTATAAGGAAAATTTTAAGGGATGTGCAAACATGAAAAAGATAAGAAGAAAACTTCTTACAATTTTATTCTTTGTGATTTTTATTTTGATGGAAAGTATTTCCTTAGCAGCATTTCAAAGTGCAAAAGCAGAAGAATTAGACAGAGATGAAAGAATACAAGAAATGTTAGTTCAAACAGTAGAATTATCACAAGAAGAACAAGAAACTTTAGATTTAGTAAATGAATATAGAAAACAAAATGGTTTAGAAGCATTAAAACCACTTGCTAGACTACAACAAACAGCAAAGCTAAAAGCAAAAGACCTAGTAAAAAATGAATATTTTTCGCATAATTCAAAACAATTAGGAACACCATTTGAAATGTTAAAATCAAATCAAGTATATTATGATATAGCAGGAGAAAATTTAGCAGGAAATATGACTCCTAAAAAAGCAGTAGAATCCTGGATAAATTCTAAAACACATAGGGAGAATATTTTAGAAGAAAGATTTAATTATACAGGAGTATGTGTAATAGAAAGTCCTATTTATGGAAAGATTTTTGTCCAGTTATTTATTGGAATAGAATAAGAGAAAAAAAGAGGTGCACTTCAAATTGTTGTGCCTCTTTTTTAGAAGAAAGGCTTGCTAGTTTGTCTACAATATGTTATAATAATATCTCAAGGCCCAAAGGGCTTTAATTTAATATTCCACAAGGAGGAGACAGTATGAAAAAGGACGTAAGTAGAGCAATTGTACTTGTGGGGGCGAGCGCTGCCCTTGTTCTGGGAGTGTTGCTTATTATTAAACAGCACTACGACGACATAAGAATGTGGATACGCAGTATCAAATAAGAAAGGGAGGCGCTCCAGCATACAGGCACCCAAAAGGGTGTCTGTTCTTTTTTTATATTACAAAAATTTTACAATTTTGTTACAAAATGCATTGACAGCCAGTACAAGTCTATGATATAATTTGACACAATAAATTAAAGGTGGATGGAATGGTTGTTAATACAATTTTTGAGATAAAATAAACAAAATAGAACCCAGTTGGTAGACATAAAAGTACCAACTGCGTTTTTGTTGTCTGCCAATAAATCCATTACTTACTTATATCAAATCAATAAAAAGAGGAATTGGTCTAGCATAGTTTACGGAAATAATGCTTTGGGAGCAGAAAGCAAAAATTTTGGTAAACCTATTATAGAAGCAAGAAGGACTTTTTATTGCAATTTATATTCTTTATAATTTCATTCTGCTTAATATTTTTTAGGGGTGATTCTTTTGTTAAAAGAAATTAAGCACGAGAAATGTTCTCGTAAGACCTTTGCTAAAATTGGTGATTCTATCGAAATGCCAAATTTAATCAAAGTTCAAAAAGATTCTTATGATTGGTTTGTAGAAGAAGGGCTTGGAGAAGTATTGAGAGATATTTCACCAATTATCGATTATTCTGGAAACTTAGTACTTGAATTCTTAGATTACTACATGGAAGAAAAAACAAAATACACATTGGAAGAAGCAAAAGAGCGTGATGCAACATACTCTACTAGATTACATGTAAAAGTAAGACTTATCAATCGTGAAACAGGTGAAATCAAAGAGCAAGTGATTTACTTAGGTGATTTCCCATTAATGACAGATAGTGGTACTTTTATTATTAATGGTGCAGAAAGAGTTGTAGTTAGCCAGTTGGTTCGTTCACCAGGATGCTACTATGCAGAAGAATTTGATAGCAAAACAGGAAGAAAGATTTATACTTCTACTGTTATGCCTATTCGTGGTGCTTGGATTGAATATGAAACAGACGGAAATGATGTGTTCTATGCCAGAGTAGATAGAACAAGAAAAATTCCAGTAACCACTTTATTAAAAGCAATTGGAATTGTAACAGATGAACAAATTTTACAATTATTTGGAGAGGAAAATAAATTAAAAGAAACTCTTCAAAAAGACCCAATTAAGACTCAAGATGAGGCTTTAATTGAAATTTATAAAAAGTTAAGACCAGGAGAACTTCCAACAGCTGATGCTGCTAGAAACCTATTCAATGGATTATTCTTTGATCCAAGAAGATATGATTTAGCAAAAGTAGGAAGATATAAATTTAATAAGAAATTAAGTTTAGCAACTAGAATTACAGGAAGAATTGCGTTTAGCGATATTATTGACCCAGAAACTGGAGAAGTATTAGCAGAAAAAGATATTATGATTACAGAAGAAGCTGCAATTGCTATTCAAAATTCTGGAATCAACAGTGTTGATGTTAAAGTAGAAGACAAATGCGTTAAAGTAATTGGTAATGGAACTGTTAATATTCATGAAATGTTACCAAATGTAAAATTAAGTGATTTACATATTAGAGAAATGGTAAGTTATCCAGTTCTAAAATCTATTATAGATACAACAGAAGAAAAAGACTTACATGATATTATCCAAGAACGTATGGATGAATTAATTCCAAAATTCATTACAAACGAAGATATTTTAGCTTCTATTAGCTATTTATTAAACTTAGAACATGGACTTGGAAATGTAGATGACATTGACCATTTAGGAAATCGTCGTATTCGTTGTGTTGGTGAGTTATTACAAAATCAATTTAGAATTGGTTTAACAAGATTAGAAAGAGTTGTTCGTGAAAGAATGACAATTCAAGACCTAGATGTTATTACACCACAAACTTTAATTAATACAAAACCAATCACATCATCTATCAGAGAGTTCTTTGGAAGTTCACAATTATCACAATTCATGGACCAAACCAACCCACTTTCTGAATTAACACATAAAAGAAGAATTTCAGCATTAGGACCTGGTGGACTTTCAAGAGAAAGAGCAGGATTTGAGGTTCGTGATATTCACTATACTCACTATGGTAGACTTTGCCCTGTAGAATCTCCAGAAGGACCAAACATTGGACTTATCTCAGCATTATCTTCTTTTGCCATTATTAATGAACATGGCTTTGTAGAAACACCATATCGTAAAATCGATCATGAAACTGGTAAGATAACAGATGAAATCATCTATATGCCAGCAGATGAGGAAGATAAATATATTATCGCACAAGCATCAGAGCCATTAGATGCAGAAGGAAAATTTGTGAATGAGAGAATTCGTGTGCGTCATAGAGAAGAAATCACTATGGTGGACAAAGCACAAGTTGATTTTGTAGACGTATCACCAAAACAATTAGTATCTGTTGCAGCAGCTATGATTCCATTCTTAGAGCATGACGACGTAAAACGTTCTTTAATGGGTTCAAACATGCAACGTCAAGCAGTTCCACTATTAACAACTGATTCACCAATTGTAGGAACTGGTATGGAATATAGAGCGGCAAGAGATTCAGGAATTACAGTTCTAGCAAAGAATGAAGGAATTGTTGAAAGAGTAACAGGTGATGAAATCCAAATCAGAACAAAGAAAGATGAATTAGATATTTATCATTTAAGAAAATTCAAACGTACCAATGGTGGTACATGTATCAACCAAAGACCAGTTGTATCTGTTGGTGAAAAAGTAAAAGAGGGAGAACTTATTGCAGACGGACCAGCTACCCAAAATGGAGAAATGGCATTAGGAAAGAACGTACTAATTGCTTTCACAACTTGGGAAGGATACAACTACGAGGATGCTGTATTAATTAGTGAAAGACTAGTAAAAGAGGATGTATATACTTCTATCCATATTGAAGAATATGATTGTGAATGTCGTGATACAAAATTAGGACCAGAAGAAATTACTCGTGATATTCCAAATGTGGGTGATGACAGCTTAAAAGACCTAGACGAAAATGGAATTATCCGTATAGGTGCAGAAGTTAGACCAGGAGATATCTTAGTTGGTAAAGTTACTCCAAAAGGAGAAACCGAGTTAACTGCAGAAGAAAGATTACTTCGTGCTATATTTGGAGAAAAAGCAAGAGAAGTAAGAGATACTTCACTTCGTGTACCACATGGAGAAGCTGGAACGATTGTAGATGTTAAGATATTTACTAGAGATAATTCAGATGAATTAGGACCAGGTGTTAACCAAGTAATCCGTTGCTATATTGCTACAAAGAGAAAAGTATCTGTTGGTGATAAAATGGCTGGACGTCACGGTAACAAAGGTGTTATCTCACGTATTTTACCAGAAGAAGATATGCCATTCTTACCAGATGGAACACCAGTAGATATTGTATTAAACCCATTAGGTGTACCTTCTCGTATGAACTTAGGTCAAGTATTAGAGGTTCACTTAGGTATGGCAGCAAGAGCTTTAGGCTTTAAAGTAGCAACCCCAGTATTTGATGGTGCAACAGATGGAGAAATCCAAGAGTTATTAAAAGAAGCTGGACTTCGTGAAGACGGAAAAACAGTAGTATATGACGGAAGAACAGGAGAGCCATTTGATAGCCCAATTACAGTTGGTGTTATGTATATGTTAAAACTTCACCACTTAGTAGATGATAAAATCCATGCTCGTTCAACTGGACCATATTCATTAGTAACACAACAACCTTTAGGTGGTAAAGCACAATTCGGTGGACAACGTTTCGGAGAGATGGAAGTTTGGGCATTAGAGGCTTATGGTGCAGCATATACACTACAAGAAATGCTAACTGTTAAATCAGATGATATTGTTGGACGTGTTAAGACATATGAATCTATTGTAAAAGGTGAAAATGTACCAGAACCTGGAGTACCTGAAGGATTTAAGGTATTAATTAAAGAACTTCAATCTTTAGGATTAGATGTACGTTTATTATCACCAGACAACCAAGAATTAGAATTAAAAGAAAATATTGATGAAGGAATTGACTTCAACAGTATTGAAGACACCAAGAAGTTTGTAGAAGAGGAAGAAGCGGTTGTTGATGAAAATGAGTTGTCAGATGGATATGCAGAAGAGAGCGAAGATATAGCAGAGCTAGATGATCTTATGGATACTGATGAAGACAGCCTATTTGAAGGACTTGATGATGAGGAAATCTTGTTAGATGATACAGATTTAGGAGAAGATAATCTTTTAAATGACCAAGATTTGTAAGATGAGGGTGAGTAGATTAGTATACTGAAAGGAAAAATCATGACCATTAAAAAATACATTATGGGATATGGGATAGCAATATTAGTAATAATAAATATTTGGTTGAATATACGATCTTTTGGAGCTATTTTCATCAATAATTTGTTGCCATGTTTTTATTATTACAATAATGTAGACAATAGTTATAGTGAGGAAATAGGAAGTCCCAGAAGAGATGTTGAATTTGATGGTGGGATAGTCGCTTATAAGGTTTACAATAGCGGAAGTGTTACAGAAATACATTATAAAGATAATATAAAAGAAGAATATGGTAGCTATATGATGTTGCACTCAAGTTTAGAAAGAATGAAAGAATTACTGAAAAAGCTAAAGCCTATGCTGGAAAATGACCAAAAGGAATATAAGAAAAACAAAGATATGCAGTACAAGGTTAGATTAATCAGGATTTACAACAAAGAATATAGAATTGTTAGTGAAGAAAGCGATAAAATAATAGATGAGATTATCAAATGTATACGTGCTACTTAACTTAGTAGAAAATTAATTAAATAGCCTTCACAAGAAAAATGAAATAATGACCAGAGGGAATTGCACAGCAGTGGAAAGTATCTCATTAGAATTTGTGAAAACCCTGAAAGAGTGTTGGTTTAGGGACGTATCTTTAACTGACGCTTTGAAGAAGAATTAATATAATGAAAATTAAATAACAAAGTGTTGGTTTAAGGTACGTCCCTAAACTGACACTGAAAATAATATTGAGGGGGCTAAATTCGTGGATGAATTAGAAATCTTTAATAAAATCAAAATTGGCTTAGCATCTGATGAGAAAATCAGAGAATGGTCAAAAGGTGAAGTAAAAAAACCAGAAACAATTAACTACAGAACTTTAAAACCAGAAAAAGAAGGTTTATTCTGTGAGAGAATTTTCGGTCCAACAAAAGATTGGGAATGCCATTGTGGTAAGTATAAAAGAGTAAGATATAAAGGAATTGTCTGCGATAGATGTGGTGTTGAAGTAACCAAATCAAAAGTGAGACGTGAAAGAATGGGACATATTGAACTTGCAGCACCAGTTGCACATATTTGGTATTTTAAAGGAATTCCAAGTAGAATTGGTTTAATGTTAGATATTACACCAAGAAACTTAGAAAAAGTAATTTACTTTGCATCCTATATTGTAACAGATAAAGGAACAAGTGAATTATCTAAATATCAAGTATTATCTGAAAAAGAATACCATGATGCAGAAGAAAAATATGGTAGAGGTTCTTTTAAAGCTGAAATGGGTGCAGAAGCCATTGAAAAGCTATTAAAAGAAGTAGATGTTGATAAATTAACAGAAAAGTTAAAGAAAGAATTAGAAAAAGCCAGTGAGCAAAAGAAAGCTAAAATTGTAAAAAGATTAGATACTGTAGAAGCTTTCAAATTATCAGGAAATCATCCTGAATGGATGATTATGAATGTTGTTCCAGTTATTCCACCAGATATTAGACCAATGGTACAATTAGATGGTGGTAGATTTGCAACATCAGATTTAAACGACTTATATCGTAGAGTAATTAATAGAAATAACCGTTTAAAGAGATTATTAGAATTAGGTGCTCCAGAAATCATTGTACGTAACGAAAAAAGAATGTTACAAGAAGCTGTTGATGCTTTAATTGACAATGGTAGACGTGGAAGACCTGTAACAGGTGCTGGTGGAAGAGCTTTAAAATCTTTATCAGATATGTTAAAAGGTAAACAAGGTAGATTCCGTCAAAACTTACTTGGTAAACGTGTTGACTATTCAGGACGTTCTGTTATCGTAGTAGGACCAGAACTAAAACTATATCAATGTGGTGTGCCTAAAGAAATGGCAGTAGAATTATTTAAACCATTTGTTATGAAAGAATTAGTTGGACGTGGTATTGCTCACAATATCAAAAATGCAAAAAGAATGGTAGAAAGATTACGTCCAGAAGTATGGGATATCCTAGAAGATGTTATTAAAGACCATCCAGTACTTCTAAACCGTGCACCAACACTACATAGACTTGGTATTCAAGCATTTGAACCAGTATTAGTAGAAGGTAGAGCGATTAAACTTCACCCATTAGTATGTACAGCATTCAATGCTGACTTCGACGGTGACCAAATGGCTATTCACTTACCATTATCACCAGAAGCACAAGCAGAAGCAAGATATTTAATGCTATCAGTTAACAACTTACTAAAACCACAAGATGGTAAACCAGTAACAGTACCAACCCAAGATATGATCTTAGGTGCTTACTATTTAACTATGGAAGTACCAGGAGAAATTGGAGAAGGAAATTACTATTCTTCACCAGATGAAGCGATTATGGCATATTATAACCATGATTTAGGACTACATTGTAAAATCTGGGTAAAAATGGAGAAAGAAATTGATGGTGAATTAGTAACTGGTAAAATTGAGACAACAGTTGGTAGAATTATCTATAACCAAGGAATTCCACAAAATCTTGGTTTTGTAGATAGAACCAAGAAAGAAAACTTATTAAAGTTAGAAATTGATTTCCCTGTTGCGAAAAAGACTTTAGGAAAAATTATTGCTAAATCTATAAACGCAAATGGATTAAGTGCAACAGCAGAATTACTTGATTATATCAAAGCAACTGGTTTCAAACACTCAACAACAGCTGGTATTACAGTATCAATTGATGATGTTAAAGTACCAGCAGCTAAAAAACAAATTTTAGCAGATGCAGATGAACAAGTAAATAACGTATTAAAACAATATAAACGTGGTTTAATTACTAACGAGGAAAGATACAATTCTGTTATCAAGATTTGGGAAAAAGCAACAGATGATGTTACAGAAGCTATGAAGAGTAATTTTGAAGAATTAAACCCAGTATATATGATGAGCCAATCAGGTGCCAGAGGTAACGTAAACCAATTAAGACAAATTTCAGGTATGCGTGGTCTTATGGCAAGTACAACTGGTAAAACAGTTGAAATTCCAATTACCTCATCTTTCCGTGAAGGTCTAGATGCTCTAGAATACTTTATTTCTGCACACGGTGCCAGAAAAGGTTTAACAGATACAGCGTTAAGAACAGCTGACTCTGGATACTTAACAAGAAGATTAGTAGATGTATCACAAGATATTATCGTTCGTGAAGATGATTGTGGAACACATGAAGGTGTAGAATTAACAGATATTAAAGATGGAAACCAAATTATTGAAAAACTAGAAGAAAGATTAGTTGGTAGATTCCCACTAGAAACTATTATTGATCCAACTACCAAAGAAGTCATTGTAGATACAGATACAATGATTACAGAAAGCATGGCAGAAAAGATAAGAGCAATTGGTATGGAGAAAGTAAAAGTACGTTCAGCATTAGGTTGTCATACAAAACATGGTGTTTGCCGTAAATGTTATGGTATGGGCTTAGCAACACGTGACTTAGTTAATATTGGTGAATCAGTTGGTATTATTGCTGCACAATCTATTGGTGAGCCTGGTACACAGCTTACTATGAGAACAATTCACTCTGGTGGTGTTGCAGGTGTTGCAGATATTACACAAGGTCTTCCAAGAGTTGAGGAGCTTTTCGAAGCTCGTAAACCAAAGGGATTAGCTATTATTACAGAAATTGAAGGAACAGTTAAAATCTCTGAAGAAAAGAAGAAAAAAGAAGTTACTATTACATCTAGTGATAATTCTAAAACATATCCAATTCCATTTGGAGCTAAGTTAAAGGTAAGAGAAGGAGATTGGGTTGAAGCAGGTGATCCTTTAACAGAAGGTTCTATTAATCCAAGTGACATTTTTGCCATCAAAGGTGCTGAAGGGGTATTTGAATATTTAGTACAAGAAGTTCAAAAAGTTTATCGTAATCAAGGTGTTGATATCAATGACAAACACATTGAAGTAATTGGTAGACAAATGCTTAAAAAAGTAAGAGTGGAAGATAATGGAGATACAGAACTATTAGCTGGTTCTTTAGTAGACATTTATGAATTTGAAGAAGCAAATGAAAAGGCAAAAGCAGAAGGAAAGAAACTAGCAGATGGAAAACGTCTATTATTAGGTATTACTAAAGCATCACTTGCAACAGAAAGCTTCTTATCAGCAGCATCATTCCAAGAGACAACAAGAGTATTAACAGAAGCAGCTGTTAAAGGTAAAGTAGATGAATTAATTGGACTAAAAGAAAATGTTATTATTGGTAAGTTAATTCCAGCAGGAACAGGACTTCCAATATACAAAAATACACGTATTAATACAGAAGAAAATGAGGAAGAATCAGAGACCACAAATATGAATATATAAGAGATTTGTAGAATTAATTAGTTAAAGACAGAAACTTCTTTATTCATAATAATAAAAAGGACAGATTATTACTTGTAAAAGGTAGTAATCTGTCTTTTTAGAGCCTTTCTATTCTAATGTATTTTTTTTCACATACCAAATATTTCCAATGTGATCGTTTGCAGGGTATTTATTTGAATTAATATCTATAACAACTGTATTTCTACTATTTCCTCTTGACCACCTAGCTTCTTGTTCACAATAATGATATTTAACATCATATGTATATGAATTACCACTTGTGGACACAAAGTTATAATATTGATAGTATCCAACACGTCCATTTGGTATGACAGCTGCTTTCCAACTTTCAAGTTGCTTCCAAGCTGCGGGGAACATGGTTCTTCCAATAGTGCTTTTTGGTTGAAAGGAGTATCCACTTGACGAGGAAAATGACACCTCGTCCTTATCTGGATGATATACAGCTTTAGAGTCATCTAGAGTGATTCTTACTATTTTGGAACCTCTTTTTACATAGATTGGATTATTTTTGGCTACATAGGTTTCCCATGCATACATTTTTGTTCTAGCTTTACACTCTACTCTTGTATCATTTCCTAATATATCTGTTACGACTACATATGTTTCATAATGATTCATAGTATCTACATTAACAGTATAATTTATTGTTTCTTCTAATATATCTTTTGTTTCTTTCAACTGATTATCTATATAGAATTTACATTCTTTAAGTTTGGAATGTTCATCTCTTGTTGTTACTGTTAAGCCAAATTCTGTTTCTGATATTGGAGTTGAAGTTAATGTTACTACTGGCCCTTGATTGTCAAAGTGAAATACTTCACTTCTTTCTATTCTTTTGAAGCCAGATTCTGTTTCTAATAATGTCCATAAATACCAGTCTCCAGTTAATTCACCTTGTGTTATGGTTTCACCTTTATTGTAGATTTTTATAAAGGTATTTTCTTCTGGCTCTTTTAATGTGTTTAGCCATTGATATTTGATATTTATTACTTTATCTCCTGCTTCTTTTACTGTCATTATTACTTGATGTTCCTTTTTATATTCTACACTTCCTATTGGATTGTATTCTATGGATGGTATTAAGCCTTCTATTTCTATCATTTCACTGATTGACAATACACTATATACTTTTACTACATATTTACCATTTCTTGTTATCTTATCATAATCAATTGTGATTTCTTCTTTTACATTATCATATTTAAAAGTTGCTATTTCAAAACCATTTTGCATAATTACTATTCTGTTAATTCCATTTTTTTCTTCTTTTGCTTTTATGGTAATGGTTGCCTTTTGGAAATTTTCTGATATTAATTTACTTAACTGTACTTCTGGAAATACTAAATCTTTTTCTTCTCCTACATATTTTCCGATTGATGGTATGCTTCTATCTATTTCAAATGCAATATTGTCTACAATTACAATATTTTCTAATACTTTTATGTTGTGTATTTTTGCTATCAGTAATGCATCCAGATAGTCATTTTGGTTATATTTTGGATTTGTATGTTTTTGAATTTGAGCATCTGATAGAACCAATTCTAATTTTTCTCTTGCTTTTGCAATATTAGTTTGCAATTTAGCTTCTGATGTCTTTTTTAAAATGCTATTATCTCCCATGACATAAGTAATCGTTATTCCTGCTAGTATTAAAAGAACTACAATGGTTACTAAACTTGCCTCCATTTGTTTTTCCTAACTTTTCTTTCACTTTTATATTCTTATATTCTTCTGAAATTTAAAAGATATTTTTTAGATAAAATATTTTGTAAAATGAATTATTAAAACAATATTATAAATAAATCAGGATTTTACAAATTTGCTAGTTTCCAAAATTGACAAAACACTAGAAAAATAGTATAATAAAAGAGATAAAAAGGAGATTTTTTATGCAAAATAATAATACAAGACAAATATTTAAAGGGCTAATGGTAAGAACTAAAATATATTTAATTGTAATAGCAGTTTTGTTGATTTTGATTAGCATTTTAAATGTAAGATATTTAATACCTGCTATTTTTGTATATATAGTGGTATTAGTGTATACTTATTGGAGTAACCAAAAACGTGAAAGCGAATTGTCAGAGCATCTTCAAGACTTAACATTTCATGTAGATAAAGCAGCTAAAAACACTATGATTAATTCACCTTTTCCACTTGTTATAGTAGAAACAGATGGAAATGTAGTATGGAAAAGTAACAAGTTTAGTCAAGAATTTGCAAATGTTGATATAAAAAATATTTTAAATGATTTAGTAAAACAAATAAAATTAGAGATTGAAAATAACCCTGAAAATCCAGAAAAAGATATCCAAAAGGAGATAAAAATTGGGGAGAAGATTTATCAGATTTTTGGTAAATATACACAAGCAAAAGAAAAATATATGTTAACTTTATATTTTTTAGAAAATACAGAACATATAGAATTACAACAGAATTATCAAGATTCGCAAATTTGCGTTGGCGTTATTATGGTAGATAATTTTGAAGAAGTTAACCAAAGAATAGAAGATGAAGATAAGCCTGTTTTAATGGCAAAGATAGAAAAAAATATTTATGATTGGGCAGCTACTTTTGAAGGACTAGTAATAAAATCAGAAAGAGATACTTTTGTCTGTATTTTTGAGCAAAGGCATTTAGTAGAATTAGAAGAAGGAAAGTTTAAAATATTAGATACTATTAAAGAATTAGAGTTATCAGATAAAATCCAAATTACTTTAAGTATAGCTGTTTCAAATGAAGGTGAATCTAACTACGAGAAATATAAATCTGCACAGGCAGGACTAGACATTGCATTAGGAAGAGGTGGAGATCAAGCTGTTGTCAGAAAAGAGGGCAAATATACTTTCTTTGGAGGAAGATCTCAAGAAGTAGAGAAGCTAACAAAGGTAAAGGCAAGAATTGTATCACATGCGTTAGAAGAGTTAATGAATGAAGCTGATAAAGTTATGGTTATGGGACATACCAATGGAGATATGGACTCTATGGGAGCTAGTATGGGAATTTATCGATTAGCTAGAACTTTAGATAAAGAAGCCTATGTAATATATAATCAAACAGGAGTAAACTTGCAAAGCTTTGTAGAAACTGCACAGCAAGAACCAGAATATACAGAAAGCATTATTAATAAAGCAGAAGCTATTTCTAAAATTACACCAGATACTTTACTTGTTATTGTAGATACACATAAAATAAATTATGTGGAAATTCCAGAGTTGTTAGAAGAAACTCATAAAATAGTTATTATTGATCACCATAGAAAAAGTGTAGATTATATTGAAGATAGTATTTTAACATTCCATGAGGTATATGCTTCTTCAGCATCAGAGTTGGTAACAGAGATTTTAGAATATGCAACAAAAGAGGTAGAGCTAACAACGATAGAAGCAGAAAGTTTATATGCAGGAATTATGATGGATACAAAAAACTTTACTTTTAAAACAGGAGTTAGAACTTTTGAAGCAGCCGCATATTTAAGAAAGTGTGGAGTGGATATTATTAAAGTAAAAAAATGGTTCCAGAGTGATTTAAAAACATATAATAAAATTTCTAAAATTGTAGAAAAAGCAGAAATAGTGAATAATAATATTGCTATCTCTACTTATGATGAAACAGATAAAGATGCTAATTTGATTTGTGCTAAAGCAGCAGATGAATTATTAACTATTAGTGATATTACAGCATCCTTTGTTATGGGGCAAATTGGAGAGAAGATATGTATTAGTGGACGTTCTATAGGAGATATTAATGTTCAAGTCATCTTAGAAAAGTTAGGTGGCGGAGGTCATATTACTTTAGCAGGAGCACAAGTAGAAGGAATGACAATGGAGGAAGTAAAACAAGAATTAATAATTCGTATTAATGAATATTTTAGTGAAATTGCAGGATAAGAATATTTTGAAAAGGAGGAAGTAGAGCTATTGCAAAAGAGCTCTATAGGAAGTGAATGATTCAAATTCTTTATACAAATGATTCCTCATATAATGAAAGAATTATTGTGGATGCAAAAGAGTATGCAAAACAACAAGAGTTTGTTTGCACTCCACAAAAAAAGAGCAGAAAAGTAACTAGCGCGAGGAGAATGATGATAACCAGTTTAATATTAATTATAGCGGCATGCACTGTGTTCTTAGTTGGTTTTGGATCTTGGAACGTAGCATCAGAGGCTATGTCACAAGAGGAGATATTAATTAATCAAATACCAGAGCTTTCTAATGATGTGAAACAGTGTATAAAACAAACAGTTTTTAGTTTAGAGGATAATACTTTAAAAGAAGCAAAAGTAGCAGAAAAAAAATTAGTTGTAAAAAAAGCAATTGCACCAAATGGCAAGAAATATGATACAATAGCATATTTGTCTATTCCAAGTTTAGGAATAGAATATCCTGTACTTGCTACTACAACCACAGAATTATTAAAAGTATCTCTAAACAAATATTGGGGACCTAATCCAAATCAAGAGGGAAATTTGTGTATTGTAGGTCATAATTATAATGATAGTAGATTTTTTGGAAAATTAAATCAAATCAAACAGGGAGCAGAAATTATTATTACAGAAATGGATGGAGAAAAATTGAGCTATTATGTGTATCAAACAGATATGATAGATCCATATGATACTACTTGTACAAGTCAAAGAACAAATGGAAAAAAAGAAATTACTTTAATTACTTGTAATTATGATGGTTCTCAAAGGTTTATTGCAAAAGCGAGAGCAAATGAATAAAATGTCAGTTTAGGGACGTATGTTTAACTGACAAAAACGAAAGTTTTTGTTGATTAGATGTATGTCCTTTAAATTGGCATGAATTTTTTAAATGTTTTTTTCTAATAACAAATGTATCATTGAATCTACCATATTTATTACAAAGCTTTTATTTTGTGATGAAAGCTTATTAAAGTCAGTAAGTAATGTTTCATCAAAGATATGTCCTTCTGTTTCAACAGAGTCTAATAGAAGTTTAGAAGGTGAAATATGAAACTGATTACAGATATCAATTAAAGTAATACAGCCAGGAAGAGTATCCCCATTTTCTAAATAGTAAACATGTTGAGCAGAAATATCACAAAGCTCAGCGAATTTCTCTCTAGTTAACTTATGCTCTTTTCTAAGCTCATAAATTCTTTTTCCTACTTTTTGTGCAGTTACTTTTTTCTTGTCCTCTTCCATAATACCCCCTAAGAAAATTATAAATATATTATATAGTTTTATAAAAATCCTTTAAATAAAAGACATTTTTATTAATATAAACATTTTTATAAAAAATATAATAATTATTATAAAAATATTGACATTTTTATAAATGTATTTATATAATTTATAAAGATATATATAAATAAAACTATATTACAGAGGAGGAAAGAAAAATGAAATTAAAAACAAAATGGGAAAAAAAAGATGTAAAAAAATTATTGTTAACAACAGTATTAATAACAGCAGGAATATTAGCAATAGGAGGAAATACAAGTAAGGCTGCATTACAGGCAAATGCAACAACACATGCTAACCCTGCAAGCAAAAACGGAATAGGATGGATGGAAGAGATCAGAAAAATGGAGACAGAAGGAAATACGATGGGGTTAACAGAAACATTAGGAACAGATTTAACAGCAAGTTCAGGAAGTAATAATATAGATGTTCATATGATGAGAACAACAGAATATGGTGCTGTAGCAATTTTATCAGCATCAGGATTTGGAAATCCAAAGAAATTATCTGAGGTAACAGAGAAGACGTCAACTGGAAACGTAACTGGAGTATATATGGGAACTAGAATGGAGTGGACAGCAGGAGTAAGGCTTGCAAGTACAGTAAAAAAGAATGCCAGATACTATGACTTGTACGAATCTACTAATGCGTCCGCAAAAGTAGGAGATGCACTCGGAACGGATACGACTACAAACAAAGGCTGCGCGGGCTGGCATGACACTAGTAATACATGGTTCTATGATACTAATAGTGCTTTCGCACGTGGCGGCAGTGGAGTATTCTCCTTTAACGGCTATATCTGGACTGGCCACTACATCTGTGGTCGTGGAGTCGCAGTAGTGGGTGCCGGACTTTAGGTCGACTGTTCGAAGCAAAAATGCAAGACGAAGAAAAGATGGAGAGTAAAATATGAAGATAGAAATAAAAAAACAAAAGAATACAGGAAAGTATAACTCTGGTATCACTCTAGTAGCGCTTGTTGTGACAATTGTTGTGCTTTTGATTTTAGCAGGAATTACTATTACATATGTAATGGGTGATAATAGTATTTTCAATAAAGCCAATGAAGCAAAATTCAAAGCAAGATGGTCAACATATAGAGAACAAACTGATACCTATACTACTTGGAAAATAGCATCAACAATGAATACAAATGTACAAGGCATTAATGCAGGAGATACTTTATTAGAATTAATAGAAATAGAAGCAGATGTAGATATTAAACCAGAAGATGTTAATACTCAAATCAGTGAGATAATAAATAATTTAGAAGACCAAGATAAACGTTATACAGTAGTGTATCATGGAGAGTTATGTTATGTTTTGGATGACCATAATAAAAATGGAGAAAGAGAAGCTAAGTGGTGTTTAGAAATAGGGATACCCGTGTTAGAGTTAAAAAGACCATCAGGAATAAATAATATAAAGGGAGATTATGAATATGTAAATGGAGTATATCTTTGTACCCCAAAGTTAGATATGGGATTTGATAAAAACTATACTAGGTATGCGAATGAAAATGAGCAAGGAGTAATGGAGCCAGGAAATTGGATATTTGCAAAAGCAGATGAAGATTGGTATGACTATAATAATGGAAAATGGGCAAATGTAGTAATAGAAATTAAAGGAGTAGAATGTTATTATACATGGATCCCCAGATATTGTTTTAAACTAAATCAAAGTAGCCAAAGGGCAGATGTAAAATTAATAGATATCAATAATAATTATAAAGACCCATATACTGAAGAGGTAACACCATGGAGCGAATTACAAAAACAGGGGTATCAAGTGCCAGAAGCATTTGAATTTGGAGAAGAAGGAAGTAAAACGCAGCTAGCAGGATACTGGGCAATGAAATATAATTTAGGAGAGGCACCAGAGCAATCTAAAATTTACTATGATATGAAAGTAACCAAAGGAGTAATTACCATTAGTAATATACAAGTAAGAAATGGAGAGTCTATTGTAAAGTATGTTGTTAATTTAAATAGTAAAAAAGAGAAAGAAGCAACTACGGTAAATAGTACAACAACTTTTAAATTAGAAAATATGCGTTCAGGAGATAATGTTATTAATATTACGGGCTTAAATAGTAAGGGGGAAATGGTAGCAAGTTATACAAGAGTATATGCATCATCTATAGTAAATCCACCAGATACTAAAGGTTTTAATCCAGATACAACATTTTATGTATTATATGATGAGAATGGAAATGAACAAAGTATTGTACCAATAAGTGAACCAATACCAAAAGGATGGTATAACTATGATGAGGCAGAATGGGCTAATATAGTAACTAGAAACAATGATGGAGAGATTTATTACACATGGATACCAAGATATGAATTTAGATTAGAACAAGCAGAACAGAGAAGTGAAGTCAAATTCATAGAGGGAACATCAACGCAAAATAGTGAAGGGTATCAAATACCAGAGGCATTTACTTTTAATGGGAAAGAATTAACTGGTTATTGGGCAATGAAATACAATTTGGGAGAATTAACAAAAGAAGTATTTGATGCAGAAGTAGAAATAAGTTCTAGTACAAGTATAACTGTGAAAGGAGTAACAGGAACTGGAACGAATACTAGTGGTTTGAAATATAATTATTATCTAAGTAAAAAGAATGGAGAAAAGAATACAAAACCATATAAAACAACAACTGATGCATCAGAGTATGTAACTTTTGAGAATTTAACAGCAGGAGTAGATTATGTTATTTTAATAGAGATAAGAAATTCAAGTGGAGGCCATGTAACAGGACTTCTTAAAGAAGTTAAACAGTTAGAAATATATGAAGCAAACAGACCAGATTTAACAGGGTTTAATGCAGATTGTACCCATTATGTGTTATATGATGAGACAGGAAATGAAACGATAGGAGATAAAATAACAAATGATGGAAGCAATATGCCAGAAGGATGGTATGATTATTCAAATGCAAGATGGGCAAATATCGTAACACAAAATAATGGAACAAAGACATATTTTACATGGATACCAAGATATGAATTTAAGTTAGATCAGCAAAAACAAAGAAGTGACGTAAGGTTTATAAAAGGAACAGCAGGAGGAACAGGAGAAAATAGAGCAGGAGTGGCAGAGGGCTATCAAGTACCAGAAGCATTTAAATTCAATAGACAAGAAATATCAGGATACTGGGCTATGAAATATAATATTGGGGAATAAAAAGGAGCAAAGAAGATATGACTTTGTCAGAAATAATAGGGTTAAATGTAAAATGGTATAGATATCAGAAGAAAATGACACAAGAACAATATGCACAAAAAGCAAAATTCAAAATAGCATATATTAGCGTAATAGAAACAGGAAATACTAATCTGACTTGCAAAAATATTGAAGTTCTTGCTAAATCATTTGATATTCGACCAGAGCAACTATTAAATGAAGAAACAGCTAAACTAGCTATGCATTTACCAACAAGATTATATATGTACAAAAATATATAAATAATATAGTGTGTTTTTATAATGCCAAAAAGGAGATTCATTAGAATCTCCTTAATTACATTAATTTTTCTAAGATCTGCACTGCATTACTGGCAGCTCCTTTTCTTAAATTATCAGCAACTACCCAGAAATTTATTCCAGAATTAACACTAAAATCTCTACGAATTCTACCAATAAAAACTTCATCTTTGCCATTAGAATCTAGGGTAGTTGGATAAACTCCAGAAGAAGTATCATCTTTGATAATTATCCCAGAGGATTTTTGAAGAGTTTCTTTTAATTCAAGTAAATCAAATTCTTTTTCAAATTCTACATTGATAGATTCACTATGGCTATTCAAAACTGGAACTCTTACCGTAGTAGCTGTAATAGGAAGGTGTGGTTTATTTAGGATTTTACGAGTTTCATTTATCATTTTTTCTTCCTCTTTTGTGTAACCATTTTCTAAGAAAGTATCAATATGTGGTAAACAATTATTAAAAATAGGATGAGGAAATTTTTGGAGTTTATATTTAGTAGAAGGATTATGACTGATACCATTTTCTAAATCCAATACACCTTTATATCCAGCACCTGAAACAGCCTGATAAGTACTATAAATAATCCTTTTAATATGATATTTGTCATCTAATGGTTTTAAGGCAACAACCGCTTGAATAGTAGAACAATTAGGGTTAGCAATAATCCCAGAGTGATTTTTAATTTCCTCTGAATTCACTTCTGGAACAATTAAGGGAACACTTTCATCCATTCGAAATGCACTACTGTTGTCAATAACAATACAGTTATTTGAGACAGCAATGGGAGCAAAACTTTTGGCAGTTTCACTTCCAGCAGAAAAAATAGCATAGGAAAAGGATGTATCAAGAGAATGTGTTGTCAGTTCCTGAATGGTATATTCTTTTTCTAGAAATTTGATTTTTTTTCCTGCAGATTTACTAGATGCGAAGAAAACATATTCTTCAATAGGCAACCTTTTTTCTTCTAAAACTTTTAAAATAGTTTGACCAACAAGTCCAGTAGCACCAACAACAGCTAATTTATTTTTTTTCATCATAACTTTATACCTCTCAATTTTTATTATATGAGAAAAAAGTTTGTCTATATTCCAAAAAACTACTTGCGTCTTTTTTGAAAATTGCTATATAATAAAGAAGAAAAAATGTTTTGTAAAAAAGGTAAAAAGTATGATAGATTTAACACAAAATGTACAATATATAAAAGGAGTAGGCCCAAATCGTGCCGCTCTATTTAATAATCTAGGAATTTATACATTAGAAGATTTAATAACCTATTTTCCACGTGAATACGAAGATAGAAGCAAGGTGAAAAAAATAGAAGAGCTAGTAGATGGAGAAGAGGCTACTATTGAAGCCATGGTAGTTTCAGAAGTCATCCTAAATCGAGTACGTAAAAATATGACTGTTCTTAAAGCAACAGTAGAAGATGACACTGGTAAGTGCACAATTACCTGGTTTAATCAAACTTATGTGAAACAGCAGATCAAAAGGGGCCAAATTTATCACTTTTTTGGAAAGATAGAGAAAAAATTTACGCAAATAGAAATGAGAAGTCCTGTTTATGATGAGATAGGAAAAAACAAAAACACAGGAAAAATTATGCCAGTATATCCTTCAACCTATAAATTATCACAAACAGCTATTAGACAAGCAGTAGAAAATAGCTTGAAAATGGTGAATAGCAAAATAGAGGAAACGTTACCAGAATACTTACTTTCAGAATATAACTTAGAAGGATTAGAGGAAAGCTTACAAAAGATTCATTTCCCAATCTCGACAGAAGAGCACTTACAAGCAAGAAAGAGATTGGTATTTGAAGAACTATTAAGCTTACAGTTGGCTTTATTAGAACTAAAAGGGCAAGCAGAAACAGAAGAGGGAATTTGCTATAGTAAAGATGCTAAAATGTCAGATGTTATTAATCAATTACCTTTTAAGTTAACAAAAGCACAATTAAGGGTACTAGAAGAAATTGATAATGATATGGAATCTCCAAAAGTAATGAATCGTTTATTACAAGGAGATGTGGGGTCTGGTAAAACTGTTGTAGCAATGATTGCAGCATATAAGGCAGTTAAATCGGGATACCAAGCAGCAATTATGGCACCAACTGCAATACTTGCAACTCAGCATTTAGAAGAATTTAAAAAAATATTAGAACCCATGGGAATTCGCTGTAGCTTGCTACTAGGAGCAACTAAAAAGAAGGAAAGAGAAGAAATATTAGAACAATTAGCAGATGGAACAATTCAAATATTAATAGGAACACATGCATTAATTACAGATAAGGTTATTTTTAACAAATTAGGGTTGGTGGTAACTGATGAACAACATCGCTTTGGAGTACGTCAAAGAGCAGCTATATCTGACAAAGGAGCTAATCCAGATGTATTAGTTATGACAGCAACACCAATTCCAAGAACCCTAGCTTTAATTTTGTATGGAGATTTAGATATATCCATTATTGATGAACTTCCACCAAATAGAAAGAAAATAGAGACTTTTGCAGTTAGCAAAAGAATGGAAGAAAGAGTGAATAACTTTATTTGCAAAAATATTGATGAAGGAAGACAAATTTATGTAGTTTGCCCATTAGTAGAAGAAAAGGAAGAGACAGATATTGATGAGCAAAAAGCAGATTTAAAAGCAGTAAAGGAGTGGACAGAAAAATATCAAAAAGAAATTTTTCCAAAGTATAAAGTGGATTGTGTTTATGGAAAAATGAAACCAAAAGAAAAAGATGAAGTAATGGAGAAGTTTAAGAATGGAGAGATTGATATACTAGTGTCTACTACTGTTATTGAAGTAGGTGTAAATGTTCCAAATGCAAGTGTTATGGTAGTCGAAAACTCAGAGAGATTTGGCTTAGCACAACTTCACCAATTAAGAGGAAGAGTAGGTAGAGGAGAATATCAATCTTACTGTATTCTAAAATATGATAGCCATTGCTCACAAGTAGGTAGAGAAAGAATGAAAACTATGCAAGAAACTAATGATGGATTTGTAATTGCAGAAAAAGACTTAGAACTTAGAGGAACAGGAGAGTTTTTTGGAACAAAACAACATGGACTTCCTGAATTTAAAATTGCTAACTTGTTTATAGATATGCCAATGTTAAAATCTGTTCAAAGTGTGGCTCTAAAAATAGAAGCAGAAGATAGAGGCTTACAGACAGAGAAGAATGCAAAACTTAGAAAACTAGTAAATAATAGATTAAAACAGAATGTAGCTTTATAAAAATAACTTGACATTTACATAAAAACACAATATGATATAGAAGGAAGAAAGGAGAAGAGTCAATGGAGACACAAATGCTTACAACAAATAAGGGTGGAGAATTAATTAGTTTTAAGATAAATGGTGAAGAAAAAATACATCAAGGCGAAAGCTGTATAGATGAAAATGGCAAAATTTATTGGAAAAGACATTCACCAGTATTGTTTCCAATTGTAGGAAAGTTAAAGAAAAATCAAACTTTAATTGGTGGAAGAACTTATGAATTACCACAACATGGATTTGCTAGAGACTTAGAGTTTGAACCAATTACAAAATTGGATAACTTTCATTCCTATGTTTTAAAAAGCAATAAATATACATTGGCTAGATATCCTTATGAATTTGAATTATATAATACGTATCGCACAGAAGGAAATAAATTAACTACTATTTATAAAGTAGTAAATACAGGATTAATCAATTTACCATTTGGTATTGGCGGGCATCCTGCCTTTAAAATAGATCAAGAAGAATTAAGAAAAGGACATTATTACTTGGAGTTTGAGCAAGAAGAGGAAAAAATTCATTTTCTATATTTAATAGACGGATTAATTGGAACAGAATATGCCAAAAATCCAATGGAAAGCAAAAAGATTATTCCCATTGATTCACATACTTTTGATAATGATGCTTTAATTATGAAGGGAATTACTTCAAATAAAATTAGTTTAAAGAAGAGAATAACGGAAGAAACTATACTTACTATGGACTTTACAGATTTTCCTTATTTAGCAATTTGGTCAAAACCAAATGCACCTTTTATCTGTATTGAGCCTTGGTTTTCAACAGCAGATACAGTAAAAAGTTCAGGAGTGTTTACACAGAAACGAGACTTTATTTCACTAAAACCAAATGATTCATTTGAGTGTAAATATACAGTAACATTTCAGTGAGTGTCAGTTTGGGGACGTTCCTTAAAACTGACAAAAGTGTCAGTTTTAGTGACACACCTTTAGTAAAGAGAAAATAGCATAAATATAAAAGGAGCAAAAATTATGGGACAAATCATATTAAGAATAGTGGCAATTATTCTAGTAGCTATTGGAGTAGTTTGTATTTTTGATGCAAGAGTAATTACGAAAAAGATATTTAGTTTTGGAGACCAAAATGAGGGAAGTTTAGGATTAAAAATGCTAGGCTTTATCATTGCAATGATTGGTGCCTTAATGTTCTATTTTGTGATAGGTAAATAAAAATTTAATTGCAATAAACTAGTATAGAAATGTGAATAGAAGGTTATATAGCAAAAGTAGTAGAGGTATTACAATGGTTGCTTTGGATGTAACCATAGTAGTACTTCTAATTTTAGCAGGAATAACAATTACTTATATAATGGGAGATAATAGTGTATTTAAACAAGCACAAAATGCCAAATTAAATACAGAATTAGCGAAGATAGAAGAACAAGCAAACCTAATTTATACAGACAAACTACTAGAAAAAGTACAAGACAATAATTTAAAAGATAAGCCCACAATGCAGGATATAGTAGAAGAATTAAGAGATAAAGGGTATACCATAGAACAAGTAGCAGTAAGTGAAGAAGAAATAACAGGAATTTCATTAGATAAAGAAAGTATGAGCTTAGGAAAAGAAAAATCAAATACAATACAAGTAACATTAGAAGGAGATAGTGAGCTATATACTTACTATATTAAAGTAGATGGTAAGTATTATAAAATGCATTTTAATGGTGGAGTTGTGACTATAGATAGAAAAG
>CAQZSK010000002.1:170753-208095 GCA_948934525.1 uncultured Clostridia bacterium | reverse complement strand
TAAGGAAGTTCTTTTTCAATATTTTTTCAAATTACACAAAATTATTTACATTCTCAAAAAGCACAAAAGCTAAAAAGTTTTTGTGCTTTTTTTATGGAATGCTATTAAACATGATAGGAAACAAGCAAATATAAAGGGATGACAAATTGTTTGAAAAGATATTTGGATTAGTCCGAATAAAAAACAGAAAAAGTATTGACTTTAAATAGAGCTAATATTAAAATAAATCTATATTCGGAAATATCCAAATAGAATTTGTAAAAATAATGAATAAGACGATGAAAAGGGTAAAGAATATACATAAGAAGAAGGAGTGAAAATGAAAAAAATGAAAGAAGAAATATTGAAACAAGAAAATAACAAAAAGTGTAAAGTAATACATGATAAGAAGAATAACCGGAATAACTCTTGTTGCTTTAGTGGTAACCATTGTGGTACTTTTGATTTTAGCAGGAATAACAATTACTTATGTAATAGGAGATAATAGTGTCTTTAAAAAAGCATCAGAAGCTAAGTTAAAAACAGATGTAACAACTTGGAAAGAAAAGTTGGAGTTAGCAAAAAATCCAATTATTATAGAAGGATTAGGAAGATTTGATCCAGATAGATATTTTGAATATATAGAAGAGCAAGGGATTATTAATAATAAAGAAACGGATGTAATAGATAATGAAGATGGAACATATGAGGTAACGACAAAACCAGGTTATGTATTTGAAGTAGAATTAATACCATCAAAAGAAAAGCCAACAGATGTTCAAATTGATTATATAGGAGAAGTAGGAAAGCTAAAACCAAGCATAAAAAGAATAGAAACTAGTGCAACAGCAACAAGTATTCAAGCGAAAGCAATAGTATCTAGATTAGGAAATGGAACTCTAACATATTATTATAAACTAAAGAGTGAAGAAGATAGCGCATATAAAGAAATAACAGAAGTAAGTGAAGAAACAGGAATAACAATAACAGAAGGAATAACAGCAGGAGATGTGTATAATGTTAAAGTTATTGCAAGAAATGAAAATGGAGAAGATATAAAAACAACAGAAATAACAGCAACAAAAGTGTTTATAGAAAGTATAACATTAAAGGAAAATGAAACAGTAAAAGAAGGAAAAACAGTAACTTTGACAGCGACAGTACTACCAGAAGATGCAACAAACAAAAATTTAACTTGGTCAAGTAGCGATGAGACAATAGCTACAGTAAATCTTACAGGAATTGTTACTGGAAAAAAAGTAGGAACAGTGACAATAACAGCAACCACAACAGATGGAAGTAATAAAACAGCAACTTGTGTTATAACAGTAGAAGAAGCAATGATATCAGATATAGTAGGAGAGACACAAACAGCAAATAGAACAATTAAAGATGAAAATGGGAATAAAATAGTTGTACCAGGAGGCTTTAAAGTAGTACCACATGGAACAGGAGACGTAAGGTATACGTACGCAGGAGGAGGCAGACCAGCAGTGCAAGATGGAATCGTAATAGAAGATGGAGAAGGAAATCAATTTGTATGGATACCAGTAGGAATAGTTAAGAACAAAAATGGAACAAATACAGCAATCACATTAGGGAGATATACATTTAATACAACTAATGGAACAGCAACATTACAGCAAAATGCAATAAATTATTCAAGTGTAGTAACAATAGAGGGGAGTTATCAAGAATTGACAAGTAGTTCAGGAAATACAGCAGCAAGAGGTCTAGCTACTTTTGTTAGCAAAACAAGGTCAAATGGAGGATATTATTTAGGAAGATATGAAGCAAGTAAAGGCTCTGATGGAAAAGTAGATACAAAACTTAATAAAAAAGCGTGGAATTATATAAATCAACAAAGCGCAGCGACAGCCGCAAGAAATATGTATAATAATAGTTATATAACCAGTGATTTATGTAATAGTTATAGCTGGGATACTGCAATAGTATTCATACAAAAATATTCAGGAAATAGTAATTTTGCGAATAAAAAGTCAGTAAATTCAAGTTTGGTAAATACTGGAAAAGCAGGAGATAAAGCATGTAATATTCATGATATGGCTTCAAACTGTTCAGAACATAGTACAGAACACTATGATAGTTCGAATGGAGTTGTAACTGTAACGCGAGGAGGAAGCTATGTAGTTGAACAAAATTTTACAACAAGTAAACGTCATTACGATGGTAATTATAAGAATGGAAATTATAGTAATGTTTCTTTCCGCCCTATTCTATATATAAAATAAGAAAAAGTTTAGAATTTCTTAAAAAAGCATAAAAGCCATTTGGTTTTTATGCTTTTTATATACAGTGAATTAGTGGTAACCATAGTAGTGCTTTTAATTTTAGCAGGAATAACAATTACTTATGTAATAGGAGATAATAGTGTCTTTAAAAAAGCATCAGAAGCTAAGTTAAAAACAGATGTAACAACTTGGAAAGAAAAGTTGGAGTTAGCAAAAAATCCAATTATTATAGAAGGATTAGGAAGATTTGATCCAGATAGATATTTTGAATATATAGAAGAGCAAGGGATTATTAATAATAAAGAAACGGATGTAATAGATAATGAAGATGGAACATATGAGGTAACGACAAAACCAGGTTATGTATTTGAAGTAGAATTAATACCATCAAAAGAAAAGCCAACAGATGTTCAAATTGATTATATAGGAGAAGTAGGAAAGCTAAAACCAAGCATAAAAAGAATAGAAACTAGTGCAACAGCAACAAGTATTCAAGCGAAAGCAATAGTATCTAGATTAGGAAATGGAACTCTAACATATTATTATAAACTAAAGAGTGAAGAAGATAGCGCATATAAAGAAATAACAGAAGTAAGTGAAGAAACAGGAATAACAATAACAGAAGGAATAACAGCAGGAGATGTGTATAATGTTAAAGTTATTGCAAGAAATGAAAATGGAGAAGATATAAAAACAACAGAAATAACAGCAACAAAAGTGTTTATAGAAAGTATAACATTAAATAAAGAAACAGAAACAACAGTAGCTGGAAAAACAGTAACATTGATAGCAACAGTTCTTCCAGAGGATGCAACGAATAAAAGTGTAACATGGATGAGTAGTGATACTGAAGTAGTAACAGTAAGCGCTGCAGGAGTTGTTACTGGAAAAAAAGCAGGTACAGCAATAATAACAGCTACTGCAGTAGATGGAAGTAATAAAACAGCAACTTGTGAAATAACAGTAAAGCCAACAGTGACAGATATAGTAGGAGAAATGCAAACAAGTAATAAGACAACTGAAGATGAAAATGGGAATAAGATAGTAGTACCAGGCGGATTTAAAGTAGTACCAAATGGAACAGGAGACGTAAGGTATACGTATGCAGGAGGCGGTAGACCAGCAGTACAAGATGGAATAGTAATACAAGATAGTGAAGGAAATCAATTTGTATGGATACCAGTAGGAACAATTAAGAATAAAAATGGAACAAGTACCACAATAACATTAGGAAGATATACATTTAATACTACTAATGGAACACCAAGTTTGAAACAAAATGCAACAAATTATTCAAGCGTAGTAACAATAGAGAGTTATTATCAGGAATTAACAAGCAGTTCAGGAAATACAGCAGCAAGAAGTCTATCTACTTTTGTTAGCAGAACAAGGACAAATGGAGGATATTATCTAGCGAGATATGAGGCAAGCAAAGGTTCTGATGGAAAAGTAGATTCAAAAGCTAATAAGAAAGTATGGAATTTAATAGGACAACCAGATGCAGCAACAGCAGCAAGAAATATGTATAATAGTAGTTATGTGACTAGTGATTTAATTAATAGTTATAGCTGGGATACAGCAATTGTATTTATTCAAAAATATAGTGGAAACAGTAATTATGCAAATAAAAAATTTGGATCAGTAGATTTGATATATACTGGTAAAAAAGGAGATAAAGTATGTAATATTCACGATATGGCTGGCAACTATTTAGAATGGGCAACAGAACATAGCAACATGGCCGCATATTATTCTTGTGTTAAAAGAGGGGGATATGGTCAAATGCCTACAAGTCACCGTAATTATGATCATGGAATTGGATCTCCATTTAATGTGGATGGAATTTCCTTCCGACCTATCCTGTATATAAAATAAGAAGAAATTTAAAATTTCTATAAAGAGCACAAGAACTAAAAGTTTTTGTGCTTTTTTGAGATAAGCTAATTATAAAAAAGGAATTATATGTTACATTTCCTGAAACAAAGACTATATTTAAAGAGTAGTAACAAAAATATCTTGAAAATTAAGATGAAATTGGTTGACAAACAAAATAAAAACGAGTATAATCTTATAGTACATAATTTTATGTAACAATATAAACTAGCAAAATCAAAATATAGATGATAGAGAGAATAGCAGTTAAGGGAGGGATTACAAATGGCACAACCAAAAAGAAGATGGTCAAAAGCAAGAACACATTTAAAAAGATCTACATGGAAATTAGAAAATCAAAATTTAGTTGATTGTCCACATTGCCACGAAAAAGTATTACAACATAGAGTATGCCCAAATTGTGGATATTATGATGGAAAAGAAGTAGTTGCAAAATCTGAAAACTAATTGTAGAGTCTCATAAACAATTTTGCAAAATGAAAATTAGAAATTAATTGTAATGTAGCAAAAAACACCTAGAAAAGGTGTTTTTTATGTGGCTTTAATAACAAAAGAAAGAAGATAAGCAAAAACAGAAGGAGGAACATATGGAAAAAGAAGAAAATATTTTAGGAACAGAAAAAATAGGAAAGCTAATAAAGAAGTTCTCTATACCTTGCATTATCTCACTATTAGTGAATTCACTATATAATATAGTAGATCAAATCTTTATTGGATGGGGAGTTGGATATTTAGGAAATGGAGCAACCAATGTAGTATTTCCGTTGGTAATAGTTTGCTTAGCATTTGCCCTTATGTTTGGCGATGGTTCTTCAGCATACTTAAGTTTGAAGTTGGGAGAAAAGAAAAAAGAAGAAGCTGAAAAAGGTGTTTCAAATGGAATATTGTTATCCATTATAATAGCAGTGATACTATGTGCTATTACACTAATCTTTTTGCCACAATTATTAAATATTTTTGGGTGTACAGATAATTTAAAAGAATATGCCTTAAATTATGGATATATTATAGCGATAGGCTTGCCTTTTATGATGATAGGAACTACTTTAAATTCTATTATCAGAGCTGATGGAAACCCAAAATATGCAATGACATCTATGGTAAGTGGTGCAGTTTTAAATATTATTTTAGATCCTATTTTTATATTTGTATTTAAAATGGGAGTACAAGGAGCAGCAATAGCAACAATTATTAGCCAGATTTTGACTTTTACAATGAATATTTTATATATTAAGAAATTCAAATCTATTCAAGTAAGGAAAGAAACTTTTAAACCAAAATTAAGCATACTTAAAAAAGTATCTACTCTTGGAATTAGTAGTTTTATAACACAAATGAGCTTTGTTGTAGTTATGGCATTTGAAAATAATCTACTAGGACAATATGGAGCTCAGTCTAAATTCGGCTCTGAAATACCAATTACAGTATTTGGTATTGTTATGAAAATTAGTCAAATATTAAATAGTATTATTATTGGAATTGCAGCAGGCTCACAACCGATTGTTGGTTATAACTATGGTGCTGGAAAATATGATAGAGTAAAGAAGACTTTAAAAATAGTGTTAGGTTGCAGTGTTGTCATTAGCACAATTGCTTTTATTTTATTCCAAGCCATTCCAGAGCAATTAATTTCTATCTTTGGTAGTGGAGATGAAAATTATATGGAATTTGCTTGCATTGCTTTTAGAACATATCTATTATTATGTATTTGTAATGGAATTCAAATTCCAGCAGGTATTTTCTTTCAAGCAATTGGAAAAAGCATTAAAAGTGCAATTTTATCTTTATCTAGACAAGTATTATTTTTAATTCCTGCAATGCTTATTTTAGGAAAGCTATTTGGTCTTAGAGGTGTATTATATTCAGGACCAGTAGCAGATGGATTAGCTTTTACAATTGCAGTAGTTTTACTGATTTTTGAAGTTAAAAAGTTAGGTAAGAAAAAGATACAAAGTAAAGCATTAGTGGATGATACAAGCATAGATAATCAATTGAGTAAGCATATTGTTATTACTATTGCTAGAGAATATGGATCTGGTGGAAGATATGTAGGAAGGCTAATTGCAGATAAATTAGGTATCAAATTTTATGATAAAGATTTTATTGAAAAATTAGCACAAGAAACAGGATTTTCTGAAGAATATATTGAAGAAAATGAACAAAAAATGAATGCACTAGGAAATTTTAATAATGGATATTATATAGGACTAAACAACAGTGATGAATTATTCTTAAAAGAGTCAGAACTAATAAAAGAGTTAGCGAACCAAGAATCTAGTGTTATTATTGGTAGAGGAGCAGATTTTATTCTAAAAGATAGAGAAGATGTCCTAAAAGTATTTATATATAGTAATATGGAAAACAAAGTAAAAAGAGCAACAGAAATTTATGGATTTGATAGAGTAAAAGCTGAAAAAGAGATTAAAAGAATAGATAAACTAAGAAGTAATCACTATAAGCATTATACAGAAAAAGAATGGAAAGATTATAGCAATTATGATATTTGTCTTAATAGTGATAAATTGGGAGTAGAAAAAACAGCAGAACTAATTTGTGAAATGATTAAAGAAAGAGAGAATATATTAGTGTAAGAATAAAGGCTAGATATTAAAATATCTAGTCTTTTCTTTTGGCATATTTCAAAAGAAATTTGGCAAAAAAACGCAAAATTCCAAGAATATATGATATAATGCAACTAATATTTGAAATATAAAGGAGAAATAGGTTGAAAAAGTTAAATGTAATATTAGTATATAATAAGGACGAAGAAAAAATATTAATGTGTCAAAGAGCAAAAGAACCATTTAAGGGAAAATTTAATTTAGTAGGAGGAAAGGTAGAAATAAATGAACAAGAGATAGATGCAGCTTATCGAGAGTTACAAGAAGAAACAGGAATCACAAATCAAGATATCTCACTTACACATTTAATGAATTTCCAATATCCATTTGCAGATATAGAATTAGAGGTTTTTTATGGTAAACTGAATAAAGATGTTAAATTAGTAGAAGAAGTAAATCATTTGTATTGGATGGATAAACAAGAAAATTTCTTTGATTATACTAAATTTGCAGGAGAAGGTAATATTGGACATATGGTTCGTCAAGTGGAAGAATATAAGAAAAATAAGGAGTAAAAGATGAAAGAAGAATTAGAAAGTAAAGCAAATATGGAAGAAAATGAAACAGAAGAGATAGAAGAAAATCAAGAAGATAAACAAGAGAATAATATAGAAAAAGAAGAAAAGGCAGAAAGCAAAAAGAAAGAATTAGAGCAGATAGCAAAAGAAAATTTGAAAAAGGCGAAAAAAGAAGCGAGTGAATTTAAAAAGTTTATCTCTAGAGGTAATGTAGTAGACATGGCAGTGGGTGTTATTGTTGGAGGAGCTTTTGGAAAAATTGTTACAAGTTTAGTAAATGATATTATTACACCTTTAATTGGTATTATTATTGGTGGATTAGACTTTTCTAATTTAACATTCCAAATAGGTAGTTCTAAAATAGCATATGGATCTTTTATTCAAACCATTATAGACTTTTTAATTATTGCTATTTGTATTTTTACAATGGTCAGGCTATTTGAAAAACTAAAACATGAAGAGAAAAAAGGAAAGGTAGAAGAGCCACCTAAGAAAAGTGAAGATATTCTTTTATTAGAAGAAATTAGAGATTTGTTGAAAGAAAAACAAAAAAAGTGAAACCTTTTTAATAAAAATAACACTATAGGAATAGAAGGGAAAGAAGATGTTATCTGTACTAGAAGTAAAACGAAAATTACCACAAGCTTTTGTTGATAATCTATATGAGTTATTTTCTCCCTTAACAGTAGATAAGATTTTATCTGGTATGGCAGGAGAAAGATATACTACATTAAGAGTGAATACACTAAAATATGATATTCAAAGCTTAATGAGATTTTTGAAAGAAAACAATATTAAATTTGAAAGGGTACCTTGGTATCAAGAAGCTCTTATAATAAAAAACGTAACTGAAAAAGAAATTCAGAAATTAGATATTTTTGAAAAAGGATATATCTATTTACAAAGTTTATCTAGTATGGTACCACCATTAGTCTTAAGTCCTAAGGCAGGTGAAAAAGTATTAGATTTAACAGCAGCACCAGGAAGTAAAACCACACAAATGGCAGCAATGATGCAAAATAAGGGTTCCATTTTAGCGAATGAGTTAGATAAAATTCGCTGTGAAAGATTACAATATAATGTAATTGGTCAAGGGGCTAGTATTGTAACAGTAAACAATGATTATGGAGAAAGAATTGGCGGAAAATACCCAGAGGTTTTTGATAAAGTATTACTAGATACTCCTTGTAGTGGTGAAGGAAGATTTATAGCAACTGATAGTAGAACTTATCGTAGTTGGTCTGAGAAAAAAGTAGCAGAGTTAGTAAAAATTCAAAGAAAATTATTAAGAAATTCTTATGAGGCTTTAAAACCAAATGGAATAATGGTATACTCTACCTGTACGTTAAACTTAGACGAAAATGAGAAAATTTTAGAATGGGCATTGGAACAATTTGATTTGCAATTGTTAGATATAAATTTAGAGCTAAGAGATATAGAAAAAGGACAAACTGTTTATACAAAGCAAGCTATTAAAATATTACCTTCAAAACAAATGGAAGGATTTTTTGTAGCTAAGTTGCAAAAAAATAAGTAATGGAGACGAAAATGAAAAAGAGTATTTTACAGTATTTAGAACAAACAACGAAGCAATATAGTAACAAAATTGCTTTTGGAGATAGCAATAGGAATGTTACCTATGCAGAATTTTTAACAAATAGCAAAAAGATAGGAACTGGTTTGACCAATTTAGAAAAAATAAATCAGCCAATTGCTATTTTATTAGACAAAAGTATAGCATGTTTAGAAACTATGATGGGAGTGTTATATAGCGGAAACTTCTATACCATTTTAGATGTGAAATCTCCTAATGAAAGATTAACTTCTATTTTAGATACTTTACAACCAAGTGCAATTATAACAGACTCAAAAAATAAAGAGAAAGCAAAAGAAATTGTCACAGAAAAACAAACAATTTATATCTATGAAGAACTAATAAAGACAATGATAAAACAAGAAAAATTAGAAGAAATAAGAAGCAAAATGATAGATACAGATCCAATGTATATTTTATTTACTTCTGGTTCAACAGGTGTTCCAAAAGGCACAGTCATTAATCACAAAGCAGTAATTGCCTATGCACATTGGGCAAAAGAAACATTTGATATTAATTCAGATACAATTTGGGGAAGCCAAACACCATTTTATTTTAGTATGTCAATTACAGATATATTTACTACTATCTTATCAGGAGCTACTTTTTATATTATACCTAAAATGTATTTTTCTTTTCCAGTCAAATTATTGCAATATTTAGAGGAAAAAAAGATAAATACTATTTATTGGGTACCATCAGCGCTGTGTATTGTAGCAAATTTAAAAGCTTTAGATGAAGTGCAGTTAACAAACTTAGAAAAAATATTATTTGCAGGGGAAGTAATGCCAACAAAACAACTAAATATATGGATAGAACATTTTCCAAATGCATTATTTGCTAACTTATTTGGACCAACTGAAACTACTGATATTTGTACTTATTATATTGTAGATAGAAGATTTGATAATACAGAAGGTATTCCAATTGGAAAACACTGTGATAATTGTAATGTAATGATTATAAAAGAGGATAGCACTGAAGCCAAAAAAGGAGAAGAAGGTGAACTTTGTGTTAGAGGAAGCTTCTTGGCACAGGGGTATTATAATAACCCTGTACAAACACAGAAAGTGTTTGTACAAAACCCTTTAAACAAAAATTATCCAGAAATTATCTATAAAACAGGGGATATTGTTAAAGAAAATGAAAGAGGAGAACTCATTTATCTTTCTAGAAAAGATTTTCAAATTAAGCATATGGGATATCGAATTGAGCTTGGAGAAATAGAAACTGCTATAAATGCTATTGACAATGTTATAGCTTGTGCTAGTGTATATGATGAAAAAACAGATAAAATTGTTTTATTTTATCAAGGAGACAAGCTAGAAGAAAAAGATTTATTAGAGCAAGCAAGTAAACGATTACCAAAATATATGTGTCCAAATGAAATACATTGCTTAGATAGAATGCCATATAATGCAAATGGCAAAATTGATAGAAAAAAGTTAAAAATGATGATATAAGAAAAAAGGGGGCGAAACTAACCTAAAGGGGTTAGAAGAGAAAATGGAGGAATTACTAAAATTATTAAAGAAGATTAAACCAGAAATCAATTTTGAAGGAAATGAACATTTGATAGACAATGAAGAACTAGATTCTTTTGATATTGTGTCAATTGTATCAGCAATTAATGATGAGTTTGACATTGAAATAGGAGCAGGAGACATTGTTCCTGAAAACTTTAATTCAGTAGAAGCAATGTGCCAATTAATTCAGAAATTAGAAAATTAATTTAAAAGTAGAGGAAAAAACAATGTCAATCAATTCATTATATTTTGTTGCTTTTGTAGCAATCACATGTATTTTATATTATATTTTTCCTAAAAAGATGAAATGGGCAGTATTGCTAGTAGCTAGTTATATTTATTATTTCCTAGCAAGTAGTAAATTAATTGTATTTTTACTATTAACCACATTGTCTATTTATTCAACAGCTTTAATTTTAGGAAGAATTGATAACAAAGCAAAAGATAAATGTAAAGAGATTGAAGAAAAAGAGATAAAAAAGAAAATAAAACATAGAGCCAAAACAAAGAAAAAGTGGGTAGTTTTCTTAGCCATTTTTGTCAATTTTGGCTTTTTGGCGTTCCTAAAATATTTTAACTTTATAGCAGGAAACTTAAATAATTTATTTGAATTATGTCATTTTCAGATAGAGATACCTTTTCAAAAATTCCTATTACCTTTAGGAATTTCTTACTATACTTTGCAAGCAGTTAGCTATGTAATTGATGTATATAGAGGAAAATATGCGCCAGATAAGAATATAGGGAGAGTAGCATTATTTGTATCCTTCTTCCCACAAATTGTAGAAGGACCAATAGGAAGATATGAACATTTGGCTCACCAATTATATGAACCACATCAGTTTCAATATCAAAATTTTAAATTTGGTGTACAATTAATGTTATGGGGATATTTTAAGAAAATGGTCATTGCAGATAGAGCTGGACTGTTTGTGAATGAAGTATTTGGCCATTATGCAAATTATACAGGAATTGTGATTATAGTGGCTATTATTTTATATACAATTCAAATCTATGCAGAGTTTTCAGGATGTATGGATATTGTAAGAGGTACTGCACAAACAATGGGAATTGAAATGGCAGAAAACTTTAAAAGACCATTTTTCTCAACTTCAGTACAAGAATTTTGGAGGAGATGGCATATTACTTTGGGTGCATGGCTAAAAGATTACATTTTTTATCCCATTTCTTTTTCAAAGCTTACAATGCACCTAACTAATGGCGCTAAAAAGATATTTAGAAATACATATTTATCTAAACTAATACCTGCTGCTTTTGCCTTGTTTTTCGTATGGCTTGGCAATGGTATTTGGCATGGAGCTAGCTGGAAATATATTTTTTATGGATTATATTACTATATCATTATGATGATAGGAATGTTATTAGAGCCATTAAGTAATAAAATATTAAGCATTTTAAAAGTCAACACAAGAGCTTTTAGTTATCGCTTATGGCAAATGATAAGAACTACTATAGTAGTATTCATTGGAATGATGATTTTTAGGTCTCACAGATTATTAGATGCTTGGAAAATGTTTTGCTCTATCTTTACATGGCAGGGAATTGGGTCTTTTTTTGATGGAAGTCTATTTAATATAGGTTGTATTCCACAAGACTTTGTGATACTCGCTATAGGTGTTATTCTTATGTTTGTAGTTGGGTTATTACAAGAAAAGGGATATCATATTCGTGAAAAAATAGCAAAACAAAATTTGCCATTTAGGTGGTTGCTTTATTATGCAGTTATTTTTGCCATTATTATCTTTGGAGTTTATGGACCAGGATATGCAGCAAGTGATTTTATTTATGGACAATTTTAAGGGAGTAAAAATATGAAAAAGTTAGCAATAGTTACAAAAGTTGTGGTATTTTTTATAATAGGGGTAGTACTCTTTTTCTTAATATCACCGATTTTTGTACCAAAAACAATCAATAAAAAGAATGGGTTTTATAGAACAATTATACAAGGTTTTTATCAAGAACCAGAAAATAGCTTAGATGCAGTTTTTGTTGGAGATAGTTCTATTTATAGAGCAATATCTCCTATTATAATGTGGGAAGAATATGGATTTACGAGTTATGATTTTGCTTCACCAGCCCAGAAAATATGGGATAGTTATTATTGTATCAAAGAAGTTTTTAAGTATCAAAAACCAAAGATAATTGTTTTACATATAGATGCTGCTTTCCATGATTATCCAATGAATGAATTTAATAAAAGACATTTATATGACAATATGCCTACTAGCATTAACAAAGTAGAGGCAATAATAGATCCTGTTCAAAAAAATAAAGGTGCCCAGTTATATGATTTAATATTTCCAATTTTTAGATTTCATAGCAGATGGTCTGAACTAAATAGTGATGATTTTGAATATGCTTATACTAAAATGCACTATTGTTCCAAAGGATATTTGTTAGCAAAAGGGAAAAAGCCATACAAAGGCGAAAAAGATTATATGAAGAAGAAATTACCTAAAAACAAACTAGGGAAAAGAGCAACAGAGTATTTAATAAAAATCAAAGAATTATGTGAAGAAAACAATGCAAAACTAGCATTAATAGAGAATCCAGCACCTAATGTGTGGAATTTGGAGAAAAATAGAGAAATAACAAAACTAGCAACACGCTATGAAATTCCTTTTTTAGATTTAAATATGAAATTGGAGGAATTAGGAATTGATTGGAATCAAGATACTCATGATAAGGGGGAACATATGAACCTACAAGGAGCAGAAAAAGTTAGTAAATATATTGGGAAGTATTTAAAAGAAAATTATCAATTGCCAGACCATCGAAGAGAAAAGAAGTATGAACAATGGTGGCAAGATACAAGCTTATATAAAGAAAAAATACGTACAGAACAATAAGCTTGCAATATCTAATAATTAATGATATTATATCCATATAAAGCCTAAGAGAAAAGGAAAGATATGAGAAAATTAATTCAAAATAGTATTTTATATATTGCAAGAGCAATGATGAACTTCATATATTTTTTTATTAAGTTATTTCCAATGCAGAAAAATAAGATACTTCTAATGAGTAGACAATCTGATCAACCTAATATTGACTTTAAGCTAATAGAAGAAGAAATAAAAAGTAGAAATAAACAAATGAAAGTAGTAACCTTATGTAAGAAAATACCAAGAGAATTTTTAAAAAAGATAGGTTATTGTTTTTATTTAATAAAATGTATGTATCATATTGCTACTGCTAAAGTATGTATTGTAAATGGCTATGTTATTCCTGTTAGTATTTTACAACATAAAAAGAAATTAATTATTATGCAAATTTGGCATGCAATGGGAGCAATCAAGCAATTTGGACTTCAGGTAACAGATAAAAGAGAAGGTAATCGAAGTAATATTGCCAAAATTATGAGAATGCATCAAAATTATACCAATATTACTTGTACAAGCGAAGTGACTAAAAAAATATATGCTCAGGCATTTCAAACAGAAGAAGATAAGATTCTGACTTTAGGAATGCCACGTGTTGATTACTTGTTGGGAAAAGATGGTATTATAGATGAAAAGATACAAGAAGTATATAAGCAGTATCCTAAACTTAAAATTAAAAAGAATATTCTTTATGTACCAACTTTTAGAAAAGGAAAAAAGATAGAACTAGAGCCACTTATAAATGCTTTTTCAAAAGAAAAGTATAATTTAATTATTAGATTACATCCTTTAGATGAGACAAAAATAGAAGAAGAATTCTTAATAGATAATCAATATCAAACAATGGATTTATTGAAGATTGCGGATTATGTTATTACAGATTATTCAGCAATTGCTTTTGAGGCTTCTGTGTTAAATAAGAAATTATTTTTCTATTTATATGATATACAAGAATATCAAGAAGAAAGAGGACTGAATATTTCTTTAAAACAAGAAATGCCAAGTGTGACATATAACGATATTATACAACTTGCAGAAACAATAGAAAATCAAAATTATGATGAAAAAGAATGGAAACATTTTAGAGAAAAATATATTGAAACTTGTGACATAGAAAATACTAAGAGAATTGTAGACTATTTATTAGAAAATTGTAGCATAAATCCATAAAGGAGATAGTAGATGACTATTATACAAAAAGTAAAAATTGGAATAATAGATTTTTCTAAAAGATATCCTTTTTTTAGACAGGGGTTAAGGAAAATAGATTATCTCACAAAAAGAGTAAGATTTCAGATAAGAGGGATAGGAAAAAAAGTAGAACAAAATACTATCCTTTTTTCTGCTTTCAAGGGAAAATCATATAGTTGTAGTCCAAAGGCGATTTATGAGTATATGCAAAAAGAGGAAAAATATAAAAATTATCAATATATATGGGCATTTGAACAACCAGAGGAATATCAATTTTTAACAACAAATAGAAATACAAAGGTAATTCAATATGGTGGAAAGATATATGAAAAATATTTAAAAGTTACGAAATATTGGATATTTAATTTTATGATAGAAGGTCATATTTACCCTAAAAAAAATCAAGTTTATGTTCAATGTTGGCATGGAACTCCATTAAAAAAATTGGGATTTGATTTGAAAAATGCCAAAAATGCTATGAATACAGATAAAGAGATTTATAGGCGTTATGGACTAGATGCAAAAAAATTTCAATACATTTTGTCACCTTCTCGTTTTGCTAGTGAGAAATTTATTACAGCATGGAATTTAGACAAAACAAATAATGAAGAAAAAGTATTAGAGCAAGGTTATCCAAGAAATGATTTTCTAAGTAATTATACTGATGAAGATATACAAGAAATAAAACAAAAACTAAAGATACCATTAGATAAAAAAGTTATTTTATATGCTCCAACTTACCGAGATAATCAGCATAAAGCAGGTGTAGGATATACTTATCAAACAGAAGTGAATTTCGAAAAATTACAAAAGGAGCTACAAGAAAAATATATTATTTTATTTAGAGCACATTATCTAGTAGCAAACTCTTTTGATTTTCAAAAATATCAGGGATTTATTTACAATGTATCAGATTATGATGATATTAATCATTTGTATGTCATATCAGATTTATTAATCACAGACTATTCTAGTGTATTTTTTGATTATGCTAATTTGAAAAGGCCAATTCTTTTTTATATGTATGATTTAGAAGAATATAGAGAAGAATTAAGAGGTTTCTACATTGATATTTCAGAATTGCCAGGGGAAATTGCACAAACAGAAGAAAAATTAATAGAAAGCATTGAAAATATTGAAAATTTTGTATATGATAAGAAATATCAAAAGTTTTATGAAGAATATAATTATTTAGATGATGGACAAGCGACCAAAAGGGTAGTAGAAGATATAATTAGCTAAAAATTAAGGAGGAGCAATAGTGGCAAAAGTTAGTATTATAGTACCAGTATATAATGTGGAAAAATATATTGCAAGATGTTTGGAATCGTTAGTTAATCAAACATTAAAAGATATTGAAATTGTACTTGTAAACGATGGAAGTACAGATAATTCACAAGCTATAATAGAGCAATACCAAAAGAAATATCCTAATATAATAAAAGCTTATTCTACTGAAAATGGAGGAGCTGCTAAGGCTAGAAATTATGCACTTGAACAAGTAACAGGTGAATATATCGGCTTTGTAGATAGTGATGATTATATTTCAGAAGAAATGTATGAAAAATTATATTGTCAGGCTAAAAAAGAAAATGCAGATATTGTTTGTTGTAACTATTACAGAGTAAAAATGGAAACAAAATTTAACAAAATGGATTTTGGAAATAAGAACATTCCAAAAGAAGATGTTTTTAATAAGAATATTTATGAATCAAAATTATTATTTGATGAAGTTCCTTATTTATGGAATAAGATATTTAAAAAGGAAATAATTGAAAGTAATCATTTTAAATTTGATAATGATTTAAGAATCTATGAGGATTTACTCTTTACTTATAAAGTGTTTGCAAAAGCTAATAAAATAGCAAGAGTAGAAGATGCACTTTATTTCTATATTGTAGCTAGAGAAGGAGCATTAACACAAACATTAACAGAAAAAAGATTTGACATATTTAACATGTATGAAAAACTAACAGCTTATTATAAAGAATTAGACAAATATGAAGAAGTGAAAGAAGCTTTGCTGTATGCCTTTATGAAACATATTTATGTTATATTAGAAAAACAAACTTCATGGAAAGAAAAGAAGATTAAAAGAAGATATTTGAAAGAAGCTTTTCAATATTTAAACAAAAACTATCCTAAATGGAAAGAAAATATGTATTTTAAATTACAGGATAGAAATAAGAAGAAATATGTATCAAAGTTCTATTGGCATTTATGTATTATTGTTGGTGTTAATATTATTCCGGCTTGGAATAGACTAAAAAGGATTGTGAATAAAGGAAGTAGTGTTTTATTTTTCAGAAGACCTGGAGCTGTTTATGTGAAAAATTGTAAAAAAAGGATCAATGAAAAAAGTATTTTCATTTTTCCACAACAAGGAAGTAATTTAAATGGAAATATGTTTTACCTAGTAAAAGAATTAGCAACTAATTCACAATATAATGAGTATTCCATTTATATTGGCTATAATAATGAAAGTAAGAAGAAATTTGAAAGTTTGCTCAAAGGTTATCAACTTTTGGATAGAATAAAGTTAATTAAAAATAAAACAGCTAAATTTGCAAAAGTATTAGCTACAGCCAAATATTTATTTACTGATACTAGTTTTACAGCATATTTTACGAAAAGAGAAGGACAAGTTTATTTGAACACTTGGCATGGAACACCTTTAAAGACATTAGGAAAAAGTACAGAAAATGACTTTTTTGATATAGCAAATGTACAAAAGAATTTTGTAATCTCTGACTATTTACTATATCCTAGTGAATTTATGAAGGATATTATGATAAGAGATTATATGCTAGAAGGGATTGCTAATAATCAAGTAATGCTATGTGGTTATCCAAGAAATGAGATTTTTTTAAGAGGCAATGCTGAATCTGTTAAAGGAAAATTAGGATTAAAAGGCAAAACACTAATTGCCTATATGCCTACATGGAGAGGAAATGTTAGAGATTTTGATATAGAATTACAATTAAAAATTGTAGAAAATTATATTGAAGAAATGAGCAAGTCTCTGAAAGAAAATCAAACTTTATATGTTAACATGCATCCTTTTATTGGAAATAAATTAAATTTAAGTCAATATGAAAATGTAAAGTCCTTCCCTAAGACTTTTGAAACATATGATTTTTTAAGTATATGTGATATACTAATAACAGATTATTCTAGTGTATTTTTTGATTATGCAATAACTAAAAAGAAGATTATACTATTTACTTATGATCAAGAAGAATACTTTAGGGACAGAGGTGTATATTTAAGATTAGAAGAACTTCCTTTTCCAAAAGTAAAAACAGTAGAAGAAGTAGTTAGAGAAATTAATTCTCCTATTGAGTATGATATTAATTCTTTTTTAGACAAATATTGTAAGTATGAAAGAAATAACATTTCTAAATTATTATGTGAAAAAGTAATTTTAGGAAAAGAAAATGAAATAAAAATATTACCAATGTCTAAATCTAATAAAAACAATATTTTGTTCTATTTAGGAAACTTTAGACCAAATCATACTACAAAAAGTTTTATGAAACTTGTAAGCAAATCAAATACAGATAAACATAACTATTATGTTTCCTATATTACTAGGAATCTTAGACCCAATAAGGATATTTTTAAAAGAATTATTGGTAAGTTAAAATTTTATGGACAGTTAAGCAATAATACTAATCTCAAGAAATTGGATATTCTATTAATTAAACTATTAGAAAAGCATAAGAATTTTTATAATAGATTTGAAAATAGATATCATAGAATGCATGAAATAGAATTGAAAAGAATTTATCAAGATATTCAATTTAAAACAGTTATATTATATGGAGAACTTGATTACAAAAAGATTTATCAATTATCAGATATGAAATGTAAAAGAATATTTTATATAGAAGATATTAAGATGTTTAATCAAAATGTTAATAAAAAAGTTTATCAAAATTTAGATGTTATCTTAACTGCAGACAAAAATACCTATGATTTTATCAAAAATTATTGTGGACAAGATAATAATATAAAATTAATAAATCCTATTAATGAATTAGCTGAATTTGACCAGTTTATAGGATAGAAAAGAGGAAAATATGAAAAGAATTTTAACTTATGGAACTTTTGATTTATTGCATTATGGTCATATTAGATTATTAAAAAGAGCAAAAGCATTAGGAGATTACTTAGTAGTTGCTCTTTCAACAGACGAATTTAATGAAGGCAAAGGAAAAAGAGCATACCATGATTATGAAACTAGAAAGAAAATGTTAGAGTCAATTAGATATGTTGATTTAGTTATTCCAGAACAAAATTGGGAACAAAAAGTATTAGATGTTAAAAAGTATGAAATAGATACAGTAGTTATGGGAAGTGATTGGGCTGGTAGTGATAGATTTGATTACTTAAAAGAATATTGTGAAGTTGTTTATTTAGATAGAACAGAAGGTATTTCTACAACTAAAATAAAGGAAGATTTAGGACTGCAAGAACCAATTAATGGAGTAAATCAAATTCCAGAACCAGAAAATAATGTATAAAGGAAATTAAGGAGAGAACGAGTGAAGATCTTAACAGAAATTATAAAAGATCATATAGCATATATACAACAAATATTTAAATTAGCCAAAGCAGATTTAATTAAAACATATAGAGGAGCTGCATTAGGATGGATGTGGGCTATTATTAAACCTGCAGTTACAGTTTTTGTTTATTGGTTTACTTTTGAAATTGGTTTAAGAGCAGGAAAAGATGTTAATCGGATATCCATTTTTTCTATGGTTAATAGCAGGAGTAATTCCGTGGTTTTATATTAGTGATATGCTAACTGCTGGTACAGATACAATTAGGAAATATAGTTATTTAGTTACAAAGATGAAGTTTCCAGTTTCTACTATTCCAACTTTTGTTAGCATTTCTAAATTTATAGTGCATCTTGTTTTAATAGGAATTATGATAGTTATATTTATTTGTATGGGATATCCACCAACAATATATATTTTGCAGTTACCATTTTATATGTTACTATTATTGATATTTTTTACAATTTGGAGTCTGTTTGCATCATTACTTTCGTCTATGAGTAAAGATTTTGGCAATTTAGTGAAATCAATGGTAACAGCTGTATTCTGGCTATCAGGTATTTTATGGAATCCAGATGCAATTACAATTGAATGGGTTAGAAAGATATTAATGGTAAATCCTGTTACTTTCTTAATTAATGGATTTAGAAATTGTTTTATTAATCAAGTATGGTTTTTTGAACAGCCAAAAAGATTGTTATACTTTGCAATTGTTACAGTGCTAATGCTTATTTTAGCAGTTTGGACATATAAAAGATTACGAAAAGAAATACCAGATGTTTTAAATTAAAAAGAGATTTTTAAGAGAGGAGAAGTATGTTAGCTAGGATATAGCTAACATCTACTAAAAAGTGTGGAAGAACTGAAAGAAAATGTTGTTATCAAATTTAATAATGTAACTAAAATGTATAAATTATTTAAAAATGATAAAAAGCGATTACTATATACTTTCTGTAAAAAAATAAAATATACAGAGAAAAAAGCCGTAAATAATGTTAACTTTGAGATAAGAAGAGGAGAATCTGTGGCTCTTTTTGGTAGAAATGGAGCAGGAAAGTCTACTATTTTGAAGATGATAACAGGAGTATGTTTTCCAACAACAGGTGAGATAGCAGTAAGGGGAAGAGTTAGTGCTTTACTAGAGCTTACTTCTGGCTTTGATCCAGAGTTTACAGGAAGAGAGAATATTTATTTAAAGGGACAATTACTAGGGTTAAGAGATCAAGAAATTAGAGAATTAGAAAATGATATTATTGATTTTGCAGAAATAGAAGAATATATTGATCAACCAGTTAGAACATATTCAAGTGGTATGAAGGCGAGACTAGGGTTCTCTATTAATGTAAATATTAGACCTGAAATTTTAATCATAGATGAAGCACTAAGCGTAGGAGACGAAGAGTTTAAACGTAAATGTGTTAGGAAAGTAAATGAAATTATAGCTAATAAAAATGTGACTCTTTTATTTGTAACACATGTTACAGGAGTGGCAAAAGAATTTTGCCAAAGAGGAATGGTAATGGAAAAAGGAAGAGTGACTTTTGATGGAGATATTGATAAGGCAGTAGAAAAGTATGATAATAGCTTAAAAAAATAAGAAAACGATAAAAATATAGAATAAATAAGTCCTGAAACTATTGAGATAGTATCAGGACTTTGTTTTTATTTTTCTAATTTATGGAATACTTTTTTACCTTTTTTCAAAATAGCATAACCTTCTTTAAAATCATTTTCAGATAATTGGTAAGCAGTATCAGTTATTTTCTCATCATTTAAAGAAATTCCACCTTGTTCAATTAAAGTTCTAGCTTGTCCTTTAGATGGAGCAAATCCAATTTGTATCATAGCATCTAAAATAGAGATAGGTAGACTTTCTATTTTGGAAGTAGGCATATTATCTAAACTACCAGTTCCTTCGAAAAGTGCTTGTGCAGCAGATTCTGCTTTTTTTGCTTCCTCTTCGCCATGAATTAATTTAGTAATTTCAAAAGCAGCTACTTTTTTGGCTTCATTCATTCTTTCATCTTGATGAGCACACAATTCATTAATTTTATCTATTGGTAAGAAAGTAATGAGTGATAAAACATTTTTTACATCAGCATCATCAATATTTCTCCAGTATTGATAAAATTCATATGGAGAAGTTTTTTCTGGGTCAAGCCATAAAGCACCTTTTTCTGTTTTGCCCATTTTTTTACCTTCTTTTGTTGTTAACAATTTAAAGGTTAAACCAAAAGAATCTGAATGTCCAACTCTACGGATTAAATCAACACCACCTAAAATGTTAGACCATTGGTCATTTCCACCTAGCTGTAATTTACATCCATAGGTTTCATATAAATGCAAAAAGTCATAAGATTGCATTAACATATATCCTAATTCAAAAAAGGTAAGACCACGTTCCATTCTTTGTTTATAGCATTCAGCAGCAAGCATTTTATTAACGGAAAATAGCGAACCTATATCACGCATAAATTCTACAAAATTTAAATTTAAAAGCCAATCTCCATTATTAACAATAACTGCTGCATTTTCTCCTTCAAAGCTCAAGAACTTAGACATTTGCTTTTTGAAACATTCTACATTATGATTAATTTCATCACGTGTCATCATTCTTCTCATATCTGTTTTACCAGATGGATCACCAATTGTAGCAGTACCACCACCAATTAGAATAATAGGTTTATGACCTGCTTTTTGCATTTGAGAAGCAACCATCAAAGAAATAAAGTGACCAATATGTAAACTATCAGCAGTAGGGTCAAAACCAATATAAAAAGGGACACTTTCTTTTGCTAAAGTTTCTTTTAGTTCTTCATGAGTTATTTGTTCAATATAACCTCTTTCCATTAAAATATCAAATATGTTTTCTTTTGCCATAATAATCATTCCCTTCAATTTACAATATAATCAATATTTTATCACTAGAAAGGGGGAAAAGACAAGCATTTTTCTTTAATTCAGAATATTTTTTGTAATCTCTTTACAATAGTGAAATTTGTTGATAAAATAGGAATGTATTAATTTATAAAAGGAGCACATGAAAATGATAATGGCTAGAACTACTGAGGCTGTACACACACACCAGGAGTTTTACAGAACAAAATAATTTTATAAGAAAGGGTGGTAACACCTTTATTATTGATGAATTAAAAGACAGACTAGATTTATCCTCGTAAATCTAGCCTGTCATTTTTGTGTGCTTAGAAAGGAAGGAGTAAAGAAAATAAAGGAGAATGGAAAAAGAAAGATATGAAGTTATTAGAAAATCTAATGAAGAAATGTATCATAAAGAACTTCCTATTATTGTCAAAGAATTAAATACAGCAAAAGATGTATATACAGGAAAAGAAGTTATTGATATTACAATACGAAATATAGGAAATAAAACGATTAAAGCAGTTGATTTTTATATAGAGTTTTTTGACAACTTAAACACTTTAAAAGACAAAAAACAATATACTTTTGAGAATTTAGAATTAACCATTAATACAGAAACTAATTTTATATGTGATGTTAATTCTACAAAAGTAAATATGAAAGACATTCCGAAAATAAAGATATATGAAATAAGATTTGCAGACAATGAAAAGATAACACAGGAGTATGTGTTAGAGGATTTAAAGAATACAGATGAAGTAGACAAATTAGGGGAATTAGCAAATCAGTACAAAAGAGAAGTAAAAGAAATAAAAAGTGGAATTAATGTAAAAGCTTATTATCATGATTTTGGAGATTACTGGCATTGTGTGTGTGGAAATTATTATTTTAAAGATGTAAATACCTGTCCCGACTGTAATATAGAAAAAAATAAATTAGTACAAATAACAGACAAAAAATACTTGACTAAAAGATTAGAAGAATATGAAAAAAAGCAAGAGGAAATCAAAGAAAAAACAATCCAAGGAGCTAAGAAAGTAGGAAATAAAACTCTGAAAATTGCAATTATCATAGTAATTGCAGTAATAATTGGTGTAATTGCATTTTTTATTGGAAAAGATATGAGTGTAAAATCCAAAATTAAAGCAAATGAATTTGATTCTGCTGCTAAACTCACCGAAAATTTATATGAGAAATATGCAAAGTATATATATCAATTAGCAGACCAATATGCTAATAAAGGTGACCTGATAAAAGAGTATAACATTTTAAAAGCAACATCAGATTATGTGACACAATATAAAGGAAAAGATACCTTAGATGAACAATTCAATGATAGATATATAGATGTTATGTACCAATATTTTGTCAAACAATATGAGAATAAAGATTATGAAGAATGCTATTCTTTACTAGAAATTTTGCAGAATAATGAAAAGTATAAAGATGATGAAACATTATTAAGAGCAAGTAATGAAGTGAAATATAACACTTCTTTAAAATTAATAGAAACACAAGAATATGAGCAAGCAATAAATTTACTAGAAACGATAGACGAAAGCTATGAAGGACGCAATGAACAAATAAAAGAGGCTAAGTATTTAAGAGGGGGTTACCTATTTGAGGGTAAGAATTATACTGAGGCAAATCAATATTTTGAAAAGATGCTAGAGTATAAAGATGCTAAAGAAAAGTACAAAGAGGGAATGTATTATTTGGCAAAAGAAAAGTTTGAAAAATACAAAGAAAATAAGACAGCTAGTTATGATAAACTAAATAGTATTTTATCAGATTTTAAAAAAGCAGAAGATTTTAGTGACACTAAAAAATATATTTCAGAAATAACAGAAGCCTTAAAGTGGGAAGGAACTTGGCATAATCAAAATAAATATCTTACAGCAAGTAAATATGATATAAAAATAGACTATTTTAATAAGCGAATAACATATTTGAGCCATGAGTATTATTTTGAAATGAAAAATGGCAGAATGGAAATGTATTATAGTATTATTAGTGGAGAATATTCTGGTCATTACAACTATGCTGTTTTAAGAAATAATATTATTACAATTAAAGATACAGGAGAAATAGATTATGGAACTAAGGTAAAATACACTTTTAAAAGATGATAGTAGGAGGAAAGAAGATGAATAAAAAATTAAAGTTGTTATTAATAGTATTAGTAATTGCTATTCTTGCAGGAATTACAGTTTTTGTGTTAATAAATAAAATACTTGAACCAGAAACGACTTCAAAAGAATTATTTTCAAAGGTAAATTATGATATAGCACAAGCATTTAATAATTTGGGAAATTATCAAGCAACAATGGTAGATGTAATAGAAAATGAATTTTCAACTTATATTGATGAAGAACAGCAAACTGTGGATATGTCAAAAAGTGAAAGATATACAAAGGCAGTAAATGAAATTGTAACAGAATGTGATGGAATAATAAACTATGAGACAAAAGGATTATCAAAAACTATGCTAGAGTATGTAAAATATGCGAAAACCGTAGCGACTGAAATGAAAGAATTTTATCAAAATTCTTTAAAAGAAACAACCATAACAGAATACGACGAAAATTTAAATCAATATATGAAAGATTTTACCCAAACTAAAATGCCGAAATTGACAGAATTATTAAATAAAGCAACTGAAGAGGTTATGGGAGAAGAAAATCAAAATGTAGAAAATGAAATAAAATAGAAAAGGAGAAATAGAAAATGGAACAAGATTATTACAAAGTAAAAAAGGCACAAAATATTTCATTGATTGTTATAATAGTGGTATTTATAATTGGAGCAATTGGTTGCTTTTGCAGTGGAGCAGAAGAAGTCGGAGTAGGATTAATTATAGGAGGAGCAATAGTAGTAGCAGCACAGTCGTGGATGAACTATCTATTCTTGTTAAAAATTAAAGGTCCTATGATAATAATTGAACAAAATAAAGAAATCATAGAAACATTATCTAAAATAACACAAAAATAGGAATAGTTGATTTATATTAGAAAAAGCAAAGAATTCAGGTTTTGTAAGAACCTGAATTTTTTGCGCGAATTGGGTTTACTTTAGGATAGCGATAATGATATAATACAAGCAAAAATCGAAAAAAGTGAGGAGGAAGAGGATACCTGTAAAAAGGTACCTTCGATATAGAATATGGAATGGATGAATAAATCTATGCAAGAAATTGAGCCAAATAAAATTAGCAACCAAGAACAAAAAGAAAAGATAGCAAAAGAAGTAGCTGCAAAAGCAAAAGAGGGAGATGTAATAGGATTTGGTTCAGGTTCTACTTCGTATCTAGCCGCAAAAGAAATTGCCAAAAGAATGGAAGAAGAAAACTTAAAAATTACAGCAATTCCAACCTCTTTTGAAATAAAGGCACTATGCCAAGATTTGAAAATTCCAACAGTGAGTATTTTAGAAGCAAAGCCAGATTGGGCGTTTGATGGTGCAGATGAAGTATCTAAACAAGATAATATTTTAATTAAAGGTAGAGGAGCAGCACTATTTAAAGAAAAGTTAAATATGGTGAACAGTGGTATTACATATATTTTAGTAGACGAAAGTAAGTTTGTGGACAAGCTTAATGAGAAATTTCCAATACCAATTGAAGTATATCCAGAGGCAGTTAGCAGCGTCAAAGAAGCCTTATTAGACTTAGGAGCTACAGAATGTATCTTAAGAAAAGCTGAGAAAAAAGATGGTCCTGTATTTACAGAAAATCATAATGTTATCTTAGACACTAAATTTGTAGAAGTATATGAAACTTTAGAAGAAGATATTAAATCTATTACAGGGGTAATAGAAAGTGGATTATTTATTGATTATCCAATAGAAGTATTACATTAAACTTTGCTTTTTGGAATTTGTTAACGCATAAGAAGAAATGAAAGAAGGGGAAAGATAAAAAACAAGAGGAGGAAAGAGAATGTGGGGAGATATTGCAATTGCATTCCTATTAGCATTTATTACAGCTTTTGTATTAACACCTTATACAATGAGATTAGCTAAAAAGGTAGGAGCAATTGATATACCAAATGATAGAAGAATCAATAAAAAACCAATGCCAAGACTAGGGGGAGTGGCAGTTATTTGTGGTTTCTTAGTATCTACTATTTATTTATTAATTGTTATGAATTTAGAACATTCTGTTGACTTATTTGGAGAAGAACAGTATTGGCTTAAGATGCTTGGATTTTTTATAGGAATTGCTATTTTAGGAATTACTTGTTTTATTGATGATAGTAAAGGGATTCCAAGTTGGGCAAAACTAATAGCACAGATTATTGCAGCAGTGATTGTAGTAGCTTGTGGAGTTCGTATTCAAAATGTTCATCTACCATTTTTAGATGACAAGATTGGCTTGAATGAGTGGTTTTCTTATGGTCTTACAATATGTTGGATTATTGGAATTACAAATGCCATTAATCTAATTGATGGGTTAGATGGTTTGTCTTCTGGAATTACTTTAATTTCTTGTTTTTCTTTGCTAATTATTTTTACACTTAATAAATCACCATTGATTGCAGTATTATTAATTGCTGCTTTAGGAGGTGCTATTGTAGGATTTTTGCCATTTAATTTTAGTCCAGCAAGAACTTTTATTGGAGATACAGGTTCAAACTTTTTAGGATTTTCGCTAGCCATTATTTCTATTTTACGGAGTAGCTAAAACATATACAGCAATCGTATTAATTGCACCAATTATTGTGCTTGCCTTTCCAATTTTTGATACATTATATGCTATTATTAGAAGGATTGTTAAAGGAAAATCCATTAAAGCAGTATTTCAAGCAGATAAAGGGCATTTACATCATAGATTAATGAAAAAAGGTTACACACAAAAACAAGCTGTATTTATTTTATATGGACTTACTGCAACACTTGGAATGTTTGCTGTTATTCTATTAGAAAGTGGAATTTGGAAGGCTTTATCATTTGCTTTATTGATAATTGCATTTGTTGCAATTGGATATCGAGATATTTTTAGAGTAAACCAAGAAGAAACAATAGAAGTTGATGAGAAAAATATTAGACACGACAAAAAATAAAATGAAAGAATACGAAAAAAGGAAGATAAAAAATGGATGAGGAAAGACTAATTAGTCCAGAGTTAGAGGATATTCAAGAAGAAAGAATAGAAAATACTTTACGACCAAAAACGTTAGAAGAATATATAGGACAAGACAAAGTAAAAGAAAATATGAAAATCTATATAGAGGCTGCCAAAAAAAGAGGGGAGCCTCTTGACCATGTTTTACTATATGGGCCTCCAGGACTTGGAAAAACAACACTTGCTAATATCATTTCAAATGAAATGAATTCTAATATTAAAATTACATCAGGACCAGCGATTGAAAAACCAGGCGATTTGGCAGCATTACTTACCAATTTATCTGAGTTTGATGTACTATTTATAGATGAAATACATCGTTTAAATAAAAGTGTAGAAGAAATATTATATCCAGCTTTAGAAGACTACACATTAGATATCATGATAGGAAAAGGACCAAGTGCTAGGTCTATTCGTTTAGATTTACCAAAATTTACATTAATCGGAGCAACTACCAGAGCAGGTGCTTTAGCTACACCACTAAGAGATAGATTTGGAATTGTGCATCACTTAGAGTTATATCAAACAAAAGATTTAACAACAATTGTTAAAAGATCAGCAAAAATTTTAGAAGTAGAAATTGATGATGAATCAGCAGAAGAAATTGCAAGGCGTTCAAGAGGAACTCCTAGAATCGCAAATAGATTACTAAAAAGAGTAAGAGATTATGCAGCAGTTTTAGGAGACGGAAACATTACATTAAAGATAGCCAAAACAGCCCTAAATAGACTAGAAATAGATGAAATGGGATTGGATGACATAGACAGAAAAATATTAGAAACAATGATTATTAAATATAATGGAAGACCAATTAGTATTGAAACTGTTGCCACAACAATTGGAGAGGATAGCGAAACAGTAGAAGATATGTATGAACCATATTTAATTCAAATTGGTTTTTTAGCTAGAACAGCTAGAGGAAGAATAGCTATGCCAGCAGCATATAGCCATATTGGAGTGACTTATGAAGGATAATGTCAGTTTGGGGACATACCTTAAATTATATGAAGAAGGTGAAAAAATGAAACTTTTAATGCATACATGCTGTGCACCATGTAGTGTATATTGTATAGATAGTTTAAGACAAGAAGGCATTGAGCCAACAATTTATTGGTACAATCCCAATATCCATCCATATATGGAATACAAAACAAGAAGAGATTGTTTAAAAGAATATACTCAAAGTATTCATGTACAAGCGATTTTTGAAGAAAACTATGGATTAGATAATTTTTGTAAAAATGTAGTAAATTCTTTAGAAACAAGATGTAGTGATTATTGTTATCGTGTAAGATTAGAGCAAACAGCTAAATATGCAAAGGAAAATGGATATGATGCCATTACAACTACATTGTTAGTAAGTCCTTATCAAAGACATGAGGAATTAAAAAATATTGCGGAAGAAATAGCTAAAAAATATGGAATCACTTTTTTATATCGTGACTTTAGAGTAGGATTTCGTGATGGGCAAGCAAAAGCAAGAGAGTTGGGGCTATATATGCAAAAATATTGTGGTTGTATTTTTTCAGAAGAGGATAGATATAAGAAACAAATTGAGAAAGACAGAATATAATTATTGATATTTTCTTAAAAATAAAAAGATATTTCCTTAAATTCAAGAAAAAGATAATAAGATATGATATAGTAAGCGAAAGTAGGAGTAGAAAAAAATATGAAAAGAAAAGTAGCTATAATCACATTACTAATTTTACTAATAGCGGCAATTACTTTAGTGGTACTAAAAATATATACGAATACAAGTGAAACAATAGGAATGGCAATTGAGGAGCAAGAAAATAGAATAATAGAGGAAGAAAATCCAAAGGAAGAAACAACAAGTGCTTCTCTTATTATGGTAGGAGATAATTTAGTACATAGTAGCATTTACAAAGAGGCTCATAGGAATGCCAATAATAAAGGATATGACTTTAAGCCAATGCTTAAGCTTATTAAAGAAAAAGTAAAAAACTATGATATAGCTTATTACAATCAAGAAACAATATTAGGAGGAAGTAAATTAGGCTTATCTGATTATCCATGTTTTAATTCACCTTACGAAGCAGGAAGTGACATGCTAGATGCAGGATTTAATTTAGTTAGTACAGCAAGTAACCATACAATGGATAGAGGAGAACAAGCTATTTTAAATTCAAGAGCGTATTGGGATAAGCAAAAAGATGTATTAGCAGTAGGAAGTTATCAATCTTTTGAACAAAAAGATGAACTACAAATTAGAGAAGTAAATGGAATTACTTATACGATGCTAAACTATACTTATGGTACAAATGGAATACCAGTACCAACAGGAAAAGAATATTTAGTGAATGTATGGCCAACAGATTTAAAAATAAATGATCCGAAAAGAGATACAAAGTATCAAGCATATAAAGAGAAAGTAAAAGAAGATATTAAAAGAGTAAGAGACAAGGTAGATGTCTTAATAGTTGCAATGCATTGTGGCATAGAATATACTAAAGAGCCTTCTGCTTATCAGAAAGATGAGGCTAAATTTTTAGCAGAGCAAGGCGTTGATTTAGTAATTGGAACACATCCACATGTACTAGAACCAGTAGAGTGGATAGATGATACCTTAGTATTTTATTCTTTAGGAAATTTTATATCAGCACAATATCAAGATGAAAATTACAATAAAACAGTAGGATTAATGAGCTCTCTAAGAATTACTAAAACAACAAAGAATGGAAAGAGTTCTATTAAGATAGATAATGTAGAAAATGAGTTAATCTATACTTACTACAATCAAGCTACATGGAGTAACTTTAAAGTGATACCATTTAGTAATGAAAATATAGCAAAGTACTTACCAGGATACCAAAAAGTACATGAAAGATATAAAAAAATAGTGCAAATGTATGATAAAGATATGATAGTCATACCAGCTTATTTGGGAAAAACAGTATAAAATGTTGCACTAATTGATGTCCTTAAGTACAGCAGAAGGAGAAAACAATATTATGTTATTAGCATTTGTAGGAATTACTGGAGTCGGAAAATCCTTTTTAGCAGAAGAGATTTCTAAAACTTTGAAATTTAAAAAAGTACATACTATTAGAACAAGAAAAATGCGTTTAGGAGAAATTAATGGAAAAACTGGATATTTCATGACTTTAGAGGAAGTAGAAGAATTAAAGAAACAAGGAAAAATTATCTATGATTTTGAGGTGTTTGATGGTACTTATGCTTATTTAAAGGAAGAAATTTTATCAAAAGATAATTATGTATTTGAAATGCATTATACGACAATTAAAGATTGGAAAAAAGTAGCGCCTAATATTGTAACTATTTATCTGTTGCCAAAAGATATTAGTATAGCGATAGAAAAATTGAAAGAAAGAGGATTAACAAAAGAAAAGGAAGAAGATAGAATACAAGAATTACAAGAACAGTATCATGCCTTCATGGAAGATAAAGAGTTACAAGAACAATTTGATTATATTATTTATAATAATTATGATGAGGAATCCAAACAGAAGATTTTACAGTTAGTTAATCGACTACTTGAAAAATAATGAGAGATAATTTAACTAAGAGAGGAAAAAGCGATAATGAATGAAGTGTATTTTAAAATAAATGAAAATTTTGAATCAATTATCAAAAAAGCATTAGAACAAAAAGAAGTAAAAAGCATGAACTTAATTACAACTGGTTGGACCAATATTGTATATGAAGTAGAGACAAATGAAGGAAATTACTTCTTTCGTTTTCCACGTGATGAGTTCTGGTCTAGAACGATTGTAAAAGATAGTGAGTTTGCTGGATATATCTATCAAAAAACTACTTTCAATACTTGTAGATTAGAGTTAAAAAGAGATGAAGGAAGACCTTTTAGCATGCATAAAAAGATTGAGGGAACTCCTCTTGCAGACAAAATAGAGGAACTGTCAGAAGAAGAGATTACAAAAGTGTCTGAAGATATTGCAAAATTTATGGCTGAATTACATCAGTTGAATTTTCAAAAAGAAAAAATTTTTACAATTAATGATATTGGATTAAATTTATCAGAATTTTTAGACGAATTGCTAACAAAACATGTAAGTAAAGAAGATAGAGCATTTTGGAGATTTGCAGATACAGTAGAAACACCAGAATGTTTAGTACATGGAGACTTAAATTTAAGTAATGTCTTATTAGATGATAACAACAAAGTAACCGCTATTATTGATTTTGGATTTGCAGGTTATGGAAATATTTATGATGATGTGGCTAGAATTCTTAGCAGAAATTGTCCAAAGAATTTTAAACAAGAAATTATTCGTAACTATGAAAAATATGCACAAACAAAACTAGAAGAGAAGAAACTAGAAGATAAAATAACGGAATGGATGAATATTGACCAAGGATATATTAATTATATGAGAGGAATTGGCATTTACGAATAATGGCAGTTTGGGGACGTTCTTTAAAACTGACAAAAGTGTCAGTTTAACCTACGTCCCTAAAGTGACAAAAGTGTCAGTTTTGGGGACACACCTTGAAGGAGGAAACAATGGAAAAGATAGTCTTAGTTGATGGAAATAGTATTTTAAATAGAGCTTTTTATGGTATTATGGGGTCTAAAATGTTAATGACACCAGATGGGAAATATACCAATGCTGTTTATGGATTTTTGGCAATTCTATTTAAGGTGTTAGAAGATATCAAACCAGAATATTTAATGGTTGCTTTTGATTTGAAAGCTCCAACAGCAAGACATAAAATGTATGAAGGGTATAAGGCAAATCGCAAAGGAATGCCAAATGAATTAGCAGAGCAAATGCCAATTTTAAAAGATATCCTAAGAGCTATGAATATTGTTATTGTTGAAATGGAAGGATATGAGGCAGACGATATTTTAGGAACAATAGCAAAAAAGGCAGAAAAAGAAAAATTAGATGTTACCATTGTTTCAGGAGATAGAGATACTTTTCAACTTACCTCTAACCAGATTAAAGTACGTATTCCACATACAAAAATGGGAAAAACAGAAGTAGATGTATTTGATGAAGAAGCCATTAAAGAAAAATATGGTATTATGCCAAAACAACTAATTGAAGTAAAAGGATTACAAGGAGATACTTCTGACAATATCCCAGGAGTTCCAGGAATTGGAGAGAAGACTGCTTTAGAATTAATTCAAAAATATCAATCTATTACCAATCTTTATTTGGAAATAGAAAAGGAAACTGCAGATTTAAAGCCAAAAACAAAAGAAAAGTTAATTGCCAATAAGGAGTTGGCAGAACTTTCTAGAACTTTAGGAACAATCAATATTGAAGTACCAATTGAAAATAAGATAGAAGATTTTAAAAGACAGGAATGGAATGAAGAAGAAGTATATGCAAAATTTAAAGAATTAAATTTCAATCGTTTTATTGAGCGTTTTGGATTGCAAGGAAAGTCAGAAATGCCTCAAGATATGAATGATTTATTTACAATAGAAACTCTTAGTTTAGAAGATACTTCAAACATACAAAAGCTGATAGAAACTATAAAGCAAGAAGGAAAACTAATTTATTTTTTACAAAAAGAAAAGGCAGAAATACAAGAGAACTTAGGAGTTATTCCTAAGAAGATGATCGCCTTTTATATTATAATACAACAAACTGTTTACGAAATTTTAATGGATAATGCAGATTTATTTGTGAGCAATTTCAAGGAAATCTTAGAAGATGATAGTGCAAAAAAATATAGCTATCAAATGAAAGAAGATATTGTTTTATGGAGAGAGTTAGGAATTGATTTAAACGGAATTTATTTCGATAGTGAAATTGCAGGATATTTGTTAAATTCTAGTATTAGTCATTATACTTTAGAAGAACTTAGTAAGCAATATTTGAAAATAGAGATGAATAGCTACTTAGAAGCAGCAGGTATGAAACAAGAGCAAGAAAAACAAATGACTTTGTTTGCTCAAGAAACAGATACTAGTTTGGATTTTGAAAGATATCAAAATGCAATGTATGTATATACAATTGCAAAGTTACAAGAAGTTATGATACCAAAATTGGAAGAAATAAATGCAATGGAACTATTTCAAAATATTGAAATGCCATTAGTAAAAGTTTTAGCTAATATGCAATATGAAGGGATTTACTTAGATAAAGAAGAATTGATTAGTTTTGGAGATAAATTAAAAGAAGAAATAGAAACTTTAAAACAAGAGATATACAATTTAAGTGGAGAAGAATTTAATATCAATTCAACGCAGCAATTAGGGAATATATTATTTGAAAAGTTAAAACTACCAGTATATAAAAAGACAAAAAAAGGATATTCTACAGATGGAGACGTTTTAGAAAAATTACGTCCAGAGCATCCAATTATTGAAAAATTATTAGAATATCGTAGTATTGTGAAATTGAATTCTACTTATGTAGAGGGACTATTACCTTATGCTAATCCGCAGACACAAAGAATTCACTCATATTTCCATCAAACAATTACTGCTACAGGAAGAATTAGTTCAACAGAGCCAAACTTACAAAATATTCCTACAAGGGCTGAGCAAGGAAAACAAATTAGAAAAGCATTTAAAGCTGAAGCTGGAAATGTGTTTATTGATGCAGATTATTCACAAATTGAATTACGTATCTTAGCTCATATTTCAAAAGATAAAACAATGCAACAAGCTTTTATTCATGGAGAGGATATCCATAGTCAAGTAGCTTCAAAAGTTTTTGAAGTGCCACAAGAAGAGGTAACAAAAGAGCAAAGAAGTGCAGCAAAAGCAGTTAATTTTGGAATTGTTTATGGAATTAGTGGATTTGGACTAGCAGAGCAATTAGGTATTAGTCGTAAAAAGGCTGAAAACTATATTGAGCAATATCTTCATAAGTATGAAGGTGTAAAGAAATTTATGGATGATATTGTAGAAGAAGCAAAAGAAAAGGGATATGTAGAAACCTTATACCATCGTAGAAGGTATATTACAGAACTTTCTTCTAATAATTATATGGTAAGACAATTTGGAACAAGAGCAGCAATGAATACACCAATTCAAGGAACAGCAGCAGACATTATGAAGATCGCAATGATAAAAGTTTTTGAAAAGTTAAAACAAGGAAAATTAGATGCAAAATTGATTTTACAAATCCATGATGAGTTGTTAATTGAATGTAAAAAGGAACAAAAAGATCAGGTAAAACAAATTCTAAAAGACTCTATGGAGCAAGCTGTAACATTAGATATTCCATTAGAAGTAGAAGTTTCAGAGGCAGATAACTGGTATGAGGTGAAATAGAAAAGGAGAGTTTGGCTAAAAAGTGAAAGTATTGAAAAGACTATTGATACTATTAATTTGTATTTTTATCTTGTATTTTGTTTTATTTCATTTATTAGGCTTAGAAACAAAAATAATGAGAATAGCATATCCACAAGAATATTCTGAATTTGTGATAAGATATGCTGAAGAATACGAAGTAGATCCACTTTTGATTTTTGCTATGATTAAAGCAGAAAGTGATTTTAATCCAAAGGCAAAGTCACATAATAATGCAAAAGGGCTGATGCAGCTGATGGATAAAACAGCAATAGAATTATCGAAACAAGAAGAAGTAGATTTATATGATCCAGAAACCAATATTCAATTAGGAACATACTACTTTTCACAGTTATTAGTAAAATATGAAAATCAAACAGGGATTGCTCTAGCTGCATATAATGCAGGAATGGGAAATGTTAATACTTGGATAGAAAGAGGAACTATAAAAAAAGATGGTTCAGATTTAGAGAATATACCATATAAAGAAACAAATATGTATGTGAGAAGAATCTTAAATGACTATGAGATATATCAAAAATTGTATGAAGATAGTTATTAGAATAAAAAATGAAACTTTAGAAAATATTACTAAAGTTTTATTTTTTTATTATAATTTGTCAATTTATGTAGAAAAATGTCTATGAATTTTGATTGACAATAAATGAAAAATAGTAGTAATATGAAAAGGATTTTTTATCATTTTAATTTCAATTCTTTATAAAATTCCCCCAAAACATTTGATATTTTATAACAAATATGTTATACTAAAAAGGAGTTAATTTATGCACAAAATTATTTTTTATCAAGATAAAAATGGAAAAAGTGAAGTAGAAAATTATATTAATGCATTGAGAAAGCAAGTCAATAATAAGGATAACAGAGTAAAACTAAATAAAATAATAGCATATATTAATTTATTATCAGAACAAGGTCTTAATTTAGGTACTCCATATGTAAAGCATTTAGAGGAAGATATATGGGAACTAAGACCTATAAGAGATAGAGTTCTTTTTGCTTATTATAGTAATGAGAGTTTTTTGCTATTATCCTGTTTTATGAAGGAAACACAAAAAACACCAAAGAAAGAAATAGAAAAGGCAAAAAGACGATTAAAAGACTATAAGGAAAGGAATGATTAAAATGAGAAGAAAAGAATTAACATGGGAAGAAGTAAAAGCTAATTTGAAGTTAACTGCGGAAGAAGAAGAAGAAATAAGAATAGAAGAAGACATTATTAGGGCTACTATTGAAGCAAGAAAAAACAAAAAACTTACACAAAAAGAATTAAGTAAAATAAGTGGAGTAAAGCAACCCGCAATTGCTAGAATAGAGAAACACATAAATTCTCCTCAAATATATACGTTACTTAAATTATTATATCCTATGGGATATACTTTAAGAGTAGTACCTATTGAAAAACAAAAATTATAAGTCGTTTTAGATGAAATTCCAAAACGACTTATGGCACACTAGGATCTACAATTTCATATTTCCTAGAATAATCTTTGGTTTCTTGATTACTCTTATAAACCTCGCTACGATTTCTTTGTAAGAAGTTTACTAAATCATACAAATCTACCCAAATTTGATTAGGTCCTTCTTTTTGAACTTCATCAAAAATAAGTTGTATGCCAAAATGAAGGTGAGGTACATTAATGTTGTTTACATTCTCTTTTGTACTATATCCAGTCATACCAAGATAGCCAATAACATCTCCTGCTTGAACAATTTGACCTTCTTTTAAATTTTCTGCATAAGGATGATTTTTTCTCAAATGAGCATAGTAGTAATAACGTTTTTTATCAAAACTACGAATGCCGATTCTCCAACCACCATATTGATTCCAACCAGCCGCTTCTACAACACCAGATTCTACAGCAATGATAGGAGCACCAATACTTCCCATTAAATCATTTCCAAAATGTAATCGTTTATATCCATAAGATCTAGAAGCACCAAAATCATCATAATGACTATATGAATAGTTTTTAGCAACAGGATGGAATGCTTTCATACCATATGTATCTTCAAATTGCTTTTGAGGAACTGTTTGTTCTTTCATAATATCATTAGAAGCCCCTTCATTATTAGACACTTGATCATTTTTTTCTGTAGTAGTTTTGACTTCTTGCTTGAAATTTCCGATAAATTCATGTAATACACTATCATAACCTTCGAAATAATAGTTATAATTTTTCATGTCTTTTGTCAAATCTGCTATTGTTTGACCGCTTCTTAGTTTTTCTACTAAATCATTTAAATCCTGTGACTTAAATCTAGAAAAATCATTTCCATATTTACAGGCTAAATAAGAGATTAATTCAATCCAATTTAACTTTATGTCTTCATTTTTAGTATGTGATTGAATATCTAATTTAGAAGTTTTATCTAACACCTCATAAGAAACTTTAAATTCAAACCATTTAATGTATTTCTTTTCTTGGACTTTATTCTCCAAAGTAGAATTATGCCATTCAAAAGCTTGATTACTTGAAACAGGAATGGCTGAAAGTCGCTCAAAAGAAAAGAAACCTACTAAAATGAGTAAGCAAGAAAAAGAAATAAGAAATATCCATTTTAATTTATTTGAAAATAACATACAAATTCACCACTAAAAGTTTATGAAGGAAAGAACAAAATAGAATATATTTTATGAATTATATAACAAATTAATAAATGTATATACATTTATTTAACCTTATGATAAAATATATTTGTAAAATTAAAAAAGGAGGGTAAAGAATGAGAAAGGAAAATACTATAAAAAAAATTTTTCTTATTGGATTAGCTATACTCGTATTTATTATTTTGTTAGATACATTAAGTATTGCTAATAATTTGAATAATATTGTAGATTTTGAATATAAAGACAAGATTTATAGTATTGATGTAGAAAAAATAGTAGAAGGAGTAGATGTAAATTTAGATGAGTATCCTTATTATGTTATAGTAACAGACATGAATGATACAAAATTAATGGTTTATTATAGCACTCAAAGATTTTCAGCTAAGGAATATAGTAGTGATAATTATC
>CAQZSK010000002.1:0-170653 GCA_948934525.1 uncultured Clostridia bacterium | reverse complement strand
ACAAGCAGGAGGAAAAGATATTACAACAAAACAATATGGATATAATGATATTTTTATAGCATCTAATCAAGATATTTTTATAGAAAATACAAATATTAAAGTTTTGAGTAAAAATAGTGGATATGAGTATGATGCAACTAATGAAGAAAATAAGTGTGAAGAAGTGGTAAAAATTAAGAGTGCCACAACCGTATATGAAGGAGCTGCTATTAATTATAATGAAATGACAACATTAGGAAAAAATAGTATAGTAAAAAGAATAAATAAAGAAGTAAATATTATACATGGTCATAAATGGGATAAGGTTATGTTAGCTAATGGAAAAGAAGGATATGTATTTTCGGATAGATTAGAAATAGCAAAGGAAGAAGAATATTCTAATGTATTAATAGAATACAAGGATACAAAGTATGGAGTGTATTTTCCTACTTTAATACATGAAATAAATTTAGATGAGTACCCTTATTATGTTATAGTAACAGACATGAATGATACAAAATTAATAGTTTATTATAGCACTCAAAGATTTTCAGCTAAGGAATATAGTAGTGATAATTATCTGATTGGAAATAATCATACTCCTATATTTAAAATCACAATACAAAAGGATGGAAAAGTAATAACACAGAAAGGTAATACCATATTACAAGCAGGAGGAAAAGATATTACAACAAAACAATATGGATATAATGATATTTTTGTAACATCTAATCAAGATATTTATTGCCAAGATAAAAAAATATTTAGTGCATTTATTTATGATAATTTAGGAATAGGATACAAGGTAGATGGAAATTGGGATGACATAAAAATAGCACAAAGTAATTATGAAACGATTAAGAAGGCAGAATTAATGTATAATAGTATGGATCGAGTAGAACTTCTTTTTAAATATCCATCATTATTAGAACAAAGAGGAGTAATACTAATGGCAGCAGAGGCAAGTGAAACATTGTATCCTAATGGTGGAGCTGCATTAACATATTTTTTAACAAAAGGGGAGTCAGAAAGAAAAAATACATATCAACATGAAAAAGATATTTATAAAGCAGATCATAAAGTAAGAATGATACCATTAAAAGCGGCTTTAGTACAAAGTACATCTATGAAAGAAAAATTTGAAAGTAATATAAAAACAGCTATAGAGATAACAAAGAAATTAGATATAAATGAAAATACAACAGTAACTTTTATTAATACTGTAGAAGACTCTGGTATTGCTACACAAGAAGGTGGAATAGATTGGAATTTAACATTAAATAAGTATAGAATAAAAATACAATGTACCATTAAAAAAATGGGAATTAAGTATGAGATGAAAATGAAATATGCTATAGAAGATTACTATGACTGGGATCCTAATGTAGATGTAGATATAGACTATAAAACATTATTTGATGAAGTACAAGGTGATATAAAAAAGGTTTTGGGACCTGTTTTAGATATACTTCCTAAGTATTTATACACAATGCATAATGCTGGTTTGGCAAGAAACTATACAAATTATGGGGAAGCTATGTACAAAATAGAATGGTATGAAAATGGAGAAGATTATTATCAAGTAGAAGAAATATTAGGAGGAATATAAATGTTAAAAGATAAAAAAAATATAGGAATGATCATTTTAATTGTTATAATTGTAACAACACTTATTATATTAGTAAGCAAGATGATGTTAAGGCAACAACAAGTTAGTAATAATACGGAAAAACAACAAGAGAAGGTTAATAATACAGTAAGTCAAAAAAATGAAGAAGAAATTCAGAAATCTAATGTGGAATTGTCAAATTCTGAGAAAGTTGTAGGAATGAATGAAATAAGTAAAGTTATGCAGAATAAGACAAATAAATGTAAAATGATTGTTAATGGAGAAAAAGTTAGTGAAAGAGAAATAGCTTACATGGACTTTTTAGTTAATAATGATACACTTACTGGAAATCAAGATAAAGAAGATACTATAAGTAAAGTAATTAAGGAATATGCTATTGCACAAGATGCAAAAGAAAAAAATATATTTTTAACAGATGAAGAAAATAGAAATATTGAAAATTTAATTAAAGAAAAGTATAAAAAAGAGAGTGAAGGTATGAATGACATACTTGATTCATTTCATATGGATTATGATGAGTTTCTAGAATTTCATATAGATAAGATGAAGAGATTAGAATTACAAACTAAGTGGACTCTTCAAATAAACAATGATATAAAAAATGGTAAATTAAAAACAGATAGTAAAACATTTAATGAAAAATGTGAAGAATTTAGCAGAAGTGAAAATGAGTCACAAAAGGTTGGATTATTATTTGAATTAATGAATGATTATAAAGAATACTTAAAGGATAAGGCTGTAGTAGAATACATGGACTAAAAAAATTAAAGTAGAGATGTTATGTTTCTCTACTTTGATTTTTTTGTACTGACCTATCAGTCTAATTACTTTTTTTGGAAAATATGATATAAAATTATGGTGAAAAATTAAATAAAAGGAGAATATAACAAATGAGTAAGAAACTATATGAAACAATAGAAATTACAGACTTAAAGGATATGCTAAACAAAACAAGAAACATATATGAAAATAAAATAGCCTATAAAATTAGAGACGGAAAAGGTGGATATATTACCTTTACCCACAAACAAGTAAGAGAAATGGTAGATAACCTTGGTACAGCATTAATTGATATGGGATTAAAAAATAAGAGAATTGCAGTAATTGGAGAAAATCGTTATGAATGGGAAATTGCTTATCTTTCTATTGCTTGTGGAACAGGAATAGTAGTTCCTCTAGATAAATCTCTACCAGAAAATGAACTAGAATCATTAATAGAAAGATCAGAAGTAGAAGCTATTTTCTATTCTAGTAAATATGAAGAAGTATTAACTAGAATAAAATATAATGAAAATAACAAACTAAAACATTTAATTTCAATGGATAATAAAGAACATACAAGTGGAATCTATTCACAACAAGAACTAATACAAAAGGGAGAAAAATTAGTCAAACAGGGAAATAGAGAATTTATAGATGCTAAAATCGATAGTGAAAAAATGGCAATAATGTTATTTACTTCAGGAACTACCTCTAGTTCAAAAGTAGTAGCACTTTCTCACAAAAACATATGCTCTAATTTAATGGATATTGGAAGTATATTAGATATTACATCAGAAGATACACTTCTTTCTATATTACCAATCCATCACGTTTTTGAATGTACAGTTGGATTTCTTTTTTCTTTATATAAAGGGGCAACTACTGTATTTTGTGATGGTTTAAAACATGTTATTGATAATTTAAAAGAATATCAAGTAAGTGTTATGGCATGTGTACCAGGAATTTATGAGAGAATATTTGATATCATTAGAAAAGGATTAGAAAAGCAAGGAAAATTAGAAGACATTTTAAGAAGAGAAGAAGAATTTAGAAATAGCACTATGGAGGAAAGAAAAAAAGCTTTCCCAGAAATTCACGAAATGTTAGGCGGAAATATCAAACTATTTATTTCAGGAGCAGCAGCATTAGATAGAAAAATTGAAGAAAGATACAGGCTATTAGGAATTAATTTAGTGCAAGGATATGGATTAACAGAAACTTCACCAGTAGTAGCAGTTGGAACAAATGCTGAATATAGATTGGGATCTATTGGAAAAGCTGTACCAAGTATGGAAGCTAAATTAGTAGACATGAATCAAGATGGAATTGGAGAGTTAGTAGTAAAAGGTCCAAATGTTGCTTTAGGTTATTATCAAGACGAAGTAGCAACGAAAGAAGCATTTCAAGGAGAATGGTTTTACACGGGAGATTTAGCTAAAATAGATGAAGATGGATACATCTATATATGTGGAAGAAAGAAAAGTGTCATTGTATTAAAAAATGGTAAAAATATTTTCCCAGAAGAAATGGAAACTTTGGTAAATAAAATTGAAGGAGTAAAAGAATCTTTCATTTTTGGAAAACAACTATCAGAAGATAAAGAAAATATCAAAATCAATGTAAAAGTAGTTTATGATAAAGAAGTTGTAAAAAATGTATATAAGGCAGAAACAGAAGAAGAAATCTACAAAGCAATTTTAGAAAAAATCAAAGAAGTAAATGAACAAATGCCAAAATACAAGGCAATTAGAGGACTTATTTTAACAGAAGAACCACTAATTAAAACCACCACCAATAAAATAAAAAGGCAGGCAAATTTAGATGCAATTAATGAACTTAAGTACTAAAATCTTAGGGAGAGAGGTTAGTTTTTATCCAGAAATTGACTCTACCCAAAGTGAGATTTGGAGAAGAATAGAAAATCATACAATTATTAATGGAAGTGTAGTCATAGCAGATATTCAAACACAAGGAAAAGGAACACATGGAAGAATTTGGCATACAGATGAGCCAGACAATATTACTTTTTCTATCTATCTCCAAACAGATTGTCCATTAGAAAAAGTAGAAGGAATTACTATAGAAATAGCACAAATTTTAGTAGATATTCTAAAAAAAGAATATGGTATAACACTAGAAATCAAAGAGCCAAATGATATTATGTATCATCAGAAAAAGGTCGGTGGCATTTTAACAGAAAGTAAAGTACATTTAGAAACAGTAAAGTTTTTAGTAATCGGTATAGGTATAAATACAAATAAAATGAATTTCACACAAGATATTCAAAGAATAGCAACCTCTATTAAAAAAGAGTTTGGAATAAAAATAGATACAGGGAAGGTAATTGCACAATTTTGTAACCAATTAGAAGTAGTAATGGAAAGGAGAACAAAAAAATGAAAATAGGTTTTTTATTTTCAGGTCAAGGTTCACAAGCAATTGGAATGGGGAAAGATTTATACGAAAATTATCCAAAAGCAAAAGAAGTATATGACAAAGTAGAACAAATCACAGGAATGGAAATTAAAAAGTTATCTTTTGAAGGACCAGAAGAAAAATTAAATCAAACACAAAATACACAAGTTAGTATTTTAACACAAAGCTTAGCTATACTTGCTATTTTAAAGGAAAAAGGAATACAAGCTGAAATGTCAGCAGGACTAAGTTTAGGGGAATATACAGCATTGATAGAAGATGGGGTTTTTGATTTTGAAGATGGTGTAAAGTTAGTACAAAAAAGAGGAGAAATTATGCAAAATTTAACACCTCAAGGAAATTGGAAAATGGCTGCAATATTAGGCTTAGAGGAAGAAAAGGTTCAACAAGCTTGTAAACAAGTAGATGGTTTTGTAGTACCAGCCAATTTCAATACCATTGGACAGATTGTTGTTTCAGGAGAAGAAGCAGCAGTTACAAAAGCAGGAGAAATAGCAAAAGAGTTAGGTGCTAAAAAGGTAAGCATTTTAAATACAGCAGGCCCTTTCCATACAGAAAAGTTAGTAGAATGTTCAAAAGCTTTAAAAGAAGAATTAAACAAAACAAAAATGAATCATATAGATTCTAAAGTAGTAAAAAATTTAGATGGAAAGTTATATAAACAAACAGATGATATTGCACAAACTTTAGCAGAGCATATTATGAACCCAGTTAGGTTTTCTGGCGATTTACAAACTATGTATGATAATGGAATAGATACTTTTATTGAAATAGGTCCTGGAAAAACACTAAGTGGATTTGTGAAAAGAATGAATTTTGAAAAACCAGTTCTAATTAAGAATATCAATAGTGTAGAAACATTAGAAGAAACTATAAAGGAGGTAGCAGGAAATGAATAGAGTTGCTTTTATCACAGGAGGAACAAGAGGGATTGGAAGACAAATTGCTATCACACTAGCAAAAGCAGGATATGATGTAGCAGTAAATTACAGAGCAGAAAATGAAGATTTGACAATTACAAAAAGTGAAATTGAAAAATGCAATGTAAAGTGCTTACCAGTCCAAGGAGATGTTTCAGAATTTGAAGATAGTGAAAATATGGTTAAGCAAGTTATAGAACAATTTGGAAGAATAGATGTACTAATAAATAATGCAGGAATTACGAAAGATACTTTGCTAATGAGAATGAAGAAAGAAGACTTTGAAGCTGTATTGCAAGTAAATTTAGTAGGAACTTTTAATGTAACTAAAAGTGTTATTCCATATATGATGAAACAAAAAGAAGGAAGAGTTATTAACTTATCTTCTGTTGTAGGAATTAGTGGAAATGCAGGGCAAGCCAATTATGCCGCTTCTAAAGCAGGAATTATCGGTTTTACCAAAAGCTTAGCAAAAGAACTAGGAAGTAGAAATATTTTAGTAAATGCAGTAGCTCCAGGATTTATTGAAACGCAAATGACTGATGTGCTAAAAGATGAAATGAAAGAAGAGATTAAGAAGACAATACCATTAAAAAGAATGGGAACAGTTGAAGATGTTGCAAATGTTGTGAAATTTTTAGCTTCTGAAGAAAGCAGCTATATCACAGGACAGGTCATTCAAGTTGATGGTGGAATGTTAATGTGATTTTTTGCCTTGTCTCATTGGCGTATGGACATTAACAGCAAATATATTTAATAGATTAAGTTGGTATTACTAACAACATAATATTATAAAATTTTCTTGTTTTTCAAATGCCCAAGGTAGTCAGCTATTTCAAAGAAGAGAGTCAACTTGGTACCTCTCAAAACTGCGAAAATATTATAATATTATGCTATTGAAAAGTAATCTAATAGTTTAATAAAAATAGATTTATGAATTAGAAAATAATAATGATTTACTAGGAAGGATAGAAAAATGGAAAAGAGAGTTGTTATTACAGGAATAGGAGCAATTACTCCAATTGGAAAAAATATAGAAGAGACTTGGGAAGGAATTAAAAATAAAAAATGTGGAATAGATGAAATTACTCTATTTGATACAACAGAATTTAAGACAAAGCTAGATGCAGAAGTAAAGAACTATGACCCACTAGAATATTTTGATCCAAAGCAAGCTAAAAGATTAGACAGAGTATCACAGTTTGCTATTATTGCAGCAAGAGAAGCTGTCAAAGACTCAGGGATTACGAAGGAAAATACAGATTTTGATAGAGTAGGTATTTTTGTTGGTTCTGGTATTGGAGGATTGAGAACGATACAAGAACAATGTGAATTAAACACACAAAAAGGAAATAAAAGAGTATCACCTATGTTTATTCCAATGTCTATTAGTAATATGCCTGCTGGAAATATTGCCATTGAATTTGGTTTTAAAGGAGAATCTATTAGTGTAGTAACAGCATGTGCTACTTCTACACATTGTATTGGTGAAGCATATAAGACTATTCAATTAGGAGAAGAAGATGTTGTAGTTGCAGGAGGAACAGAGGCTGCAATTTGTGAAGTAGGAATTGCCGGATTTGAAAATATGAAAGCATTATCTAATAGTACAGATAAAAATAGAGCAAGTATCCCATTTGATAAGGAAAGAAGCGGATTTGTAATGGGAGAAGGTGCAGGAATTGTCATTTTAGAGGAGCTAGAACATGCCAAACAAAGAGGTGCAAAAATCTATGGAGAAGTAATTGGTTTTGGTTCTACTACAGATGCTTACCATATTACTTCACCTTGTCCAGACGGAGAAGGCGGAGCAAAAGCAATGATAAGAGCTATCAAAAATGCAGGAATTAATCCAGAGCAAATAGACTATATCAATGCACATGGGACTTCGACACACTTGAATGACCAAACAGAAACAAGGGCTATTAAAACAGCTTTAGGAGAAGCAGCTAAGAAGGTAATGGTTAGTTCTACGAAAGGAAATGTTGGACATTTATTAGGGGCAGCAGGAGCAGTAGAAACAATTTTCTGTGCAAAAGCTATAGAAGAAGGAATAGTACCACCAACTATCAACTATCAAGAAAAAGATGAAGAGTGTGATTTAGATATTGTACCAAATGAACCTAGAAAAGCAGAATTAAATATTGTAATGTCTAACTCTTTGGGATTTGGTGGACACAATAGTAGTATTGTTATTAGGAGGATTTAACATGGAATACGAGAAAATTAAACAATTGATGGAAGATATGGGAAACTCAAAATTAACAGCAATTGATATTGATTTTCCAGATGGAACAAAAATAAGTATGAAAAAAGAAACTAGTGTTAAAGTTGCAACACCAATAGCAGAGACAGAAGCTTCAAAAGAAGTTACTTTGGCAATAGAAGAAAAGACAGTAGAAACTTCATCACAAGTAGTGAAAGGAAATGTAGTAAAATCTCCAATGGTTGGAACCTTTTATCTAAAACCATCTCCAACTTCTGAAAGCTTTGTAGAAGTTGGAAAGAATGTCAAAAAAGGAGATACTCTTTGCATTATTGAAGCTATGAAGTTAATGAATGAAATAGAATCTGAATTTTCTGGTACTATAAAAGAGGTTTTAGTACAAGATGGTGAAGCTGTAGAATATGGAAAACCATTGTTTATTATTGAGTGAGCAAACCAAGTATATTATTTCGTTTGTCCTTACTGTCCGTTGCTTTCAAATGCTAAAAGCAAATATAAGAAAGCAACGGAAGGCGCTCGTAAACTCGCCTTGCGCGGACTTCGCTTTCATAATATACATTAGTTTGAAATTAATAATAAAAGGAAGGATAAGAAAAATGTTAAAGAAAGAACAGATAAAAGAGATTATTCCTCAAAGAGAACCATTTTTAATGATAGATGAAGTAGAAGAATATATACCAGGGGAAATGACAATTGCTTATAAAAATGTAGATAAAGATGAATGGTATTTTCAAGGACATTTTCCAGGAAACCCTATTATGCCAGGAGTATTAATTGCAGAAAGCTTAGCACAAGCAGGTGCAGTTGCAATACTTTCTTTAGAAGAGAACAAAGGGAAAAATGCATTGTTTGGCGGAATTGATAAATTGAAATTTAAGAAAATGGTTGTACCAGGAGATAGATTAAAATTAGAGGTCAATATTATTAAGAAAAAAGGACCAATAGGTGTGGGAGAAGGAATAGCAACTGTTGATGGAAAATTAGCAGCAAAAGGAGAATTTACTTTTGCAGTTGTTTAAGTAAGGTAAGAAGGAGATGAATTAACTTGAATAAAATACTAATAGCAAATCGTGGAGAGATTGCAGTTCGTATCATTAGAGCCTGCAAAGAAATGAATATTAAAACAGTAGCTGTTTATTCAGAAGTAGATAAAGATGCATTGCATGCAAGACTTGCAGATGAGGCAATTTGCATAGGGCCTGCAAGTCCTAAACAAAGCTATTTGAATATGAAAAATATAATTGAAGCAGCTAATATCACAAAAGCAGATAGTATTCATCCAGGATTTGGATTTTTGTCAGAAAATTCCCAATTTGCTAAAATTTGTGAAGAGTCCAATATCAAATTTATTGGTCCAACTTCTAAAGTAATTGATTTACTAGGCAATAAGTCTAATAGTAAAGAAATGATGAAGAAAGAAGGAGTACCAGTTATTCCTGGATCTGATGGGAGTGTAAAGGATTTAAAACAAGCAATTTTAGTTTGTGAAAAGATTGGTTATCCTGTTTTGCTAAAAGCATCCGCTGGTGGTGGAGGCAAGGGAATTAGACAAGTAAATTCTTTTGAGGAGTTAGAAGCAAACTACAATATTGTAAAACAAGAGGCAAAGAATGCTTTTAACGATAGCGAGATTTACATAGAAAAGTTTATTCAAAATCCAAGACATGTAGAAATTCAAATTTTAGCAGATGAACATGGAAATGTAGTTCATTTAGGAGAAAGAGATTGTACAATTCAAAGAAATCATCAAAAGATAATTGAAGAAACTCCTTCTACTATTATAGATGACAAGTTAAGAAGTAAAATGGGAAATGCTGCAATCAAAGCTGCAAAAGCAGCAGGATATACTAGCTGTGGAACAGTAGAATTTTTAGTGGATAAAGATAGGAATTTTTATTTCATGGAAATGAATACAAGAATTCAAGTAGAACACCCTATCACAGAAATGAGAACAGGAATCGATTTAGTGAAAGAACAAATTCGTATTGCAGCAGGAGAAGAGTTAAAATTTAAACAAAAAGAAATTGAGTTTAAAGGTCATTCTATAGAATGTAGAATTAATGCAGAAAATCCTAACAAAAACTTTATGCCATCTCCAGGAAAAATTAATGAAATTAATTTACCAGGAGGAAATGGTATTAGAATAGATACAGCAATTTATAGTGGATATACCATTCCTGCTAATTATGATTCTATGATCGCTAAAATCATTGTATTTGGAAATACTCGAAATGAAGCGATTAGTAAAATGAAAAGAGCATTAGAAGAACTTGTAATTGATGGAATTGATACTAACCGAGATTTTCTGTTTGATATTATTCGTAATCCAGATTTTATTAGAGGAAATTTTGATACATCTTTTATTGAAAAAAACTTTTTAAAAGGGGAAATGAAAAATAAATGATAGTAGATAAAATCAAAAAAAGAGAAACAAAGAATGTAGCCAATAAGAAATCAAATGTGGATATTCCTATTGGAAAATGGTTGAAATGTGATAAATGTAATGAAATTATTTATAAAGATATTGTTAGAAGTAATTTCAATATTTGCCCTAATTGTGGTCATTATTTTAGAATGCATATTGGAAAAAGAATAGAACTCATTATTGATGAAGGAACTTATCAACGTTTTGATTTGAATATAGAAACAACAAACCCTTTAGGGTTAGAAGATTATCCTAAAAAGTTGACTGCTTTAAGAGAAAAGACTGGTTTAGAGGAAGCTGTGGCTTGTGGTACAGGTAAAATAAAAGGCGAAGATGTTGTAATTTGTATTATGGATAGTGGCTTTTTAATGGGAAGTATGGGGGCAGTAGTTGGTGAAAAGATTACTTATAGTATTGAACAGGCAATTAAGCTAAAATTACCACTTATTATATTTGCCGTATCTGGTGGTGCTAGAATGCAAGAAGGGATTATTTCTTTAATGCAAATGGCAAAAACAACAGCAGCTCTTACAAAATTAGATGAGGCAGGCCTATTATACATATCAGTTTTAACAGATCCAACTTATGGTGGAGTAACTGCTTCTTTTGCAAGTCTTGGAGATATTGTGTTAGCAGAACCAGAAGCAATGATAGGTTTTGCAGGTCCAAGAGTTATTGAGCAAACGATAGGAGAAAGTTTGCCAGAAGGTTTTCAAACAGCAGAGTTTTTACTAGAACATGGATTTATAGATAAAATTGTAGCAAGAGAAGAGATGAAGGATACTTTGTATCAGTTAATTCAATATCATAAAGGAGGAATGGCAAATGGAAAAGAATAAATTATCTGCTTGGGAAAAAGTTGAAATTGCCAGAAATCCGAAAAGAAAAACAGCAATTGACTATATAGAAAGCATTTTTGATGAGTTTATTGAGTTACATGGAGATAGATGTTTTAAAGATGATAAGGCAATTATTTGTGGATTAGCAAAATTAGGAGAACAGTCATTTACTATTGTTGCAGAGCAAAAGGGAAGAACTACCAAAGAAAATATGGAAAGAAATTTTGGAATGCCTAATCCTGAAAGTTATCGAAAGGCAATTAGGTTTATGAAGCAAGCAGAGAAATTTCACAGACCAGTTATTACTTTTGTAGATACTAAGGGGGCTTATCCAGGAATTGGAGCAGAAGAAAGAGGACAAGGAGAAGCAATTGCAAAATCTATGTTTGAAATGGCAAGATTAAAAGTTCCTGTAATTAGTGTTGTAATTGGGGAAGGTTCTTCTGGTGGTGCATTAGCTATATCAGTAGCTAACAAGATTTTAATGTTAGAAAATGCCATTTACTCTATTTTGTCTCCAGAAGGATATAGTAGTATTTTATGGAAAGATAGTAGTAGGGTAAAAGAAGCGGCAGAAAAAATGAGGTTAACTGCCAAAGATTTATATGATTTGAAAGTGATTGATACAATTATTAAAGAGCCTATAGAAATGGAAGAAGCGGATTTTGAAAAGGTAAGTCAATCCATTCAAAAAGAAATTCAAAAGGAAATTAAGAAAATGCAGAAAATGTCAGTAGAAGAATTAGTAGAAAGGCGTTATGAAAAATTTAGGAGTATTTCAGGATTTCAAGTTATGCTTTAAATAACTATAATTTAAAATTACTGCTTGCATTTTAATTTAGTAGAGGAATAATAGGATATGTTTTTTTGTTTTTCAAATGCCTGTTGCAGTCAGCAAGTTCAAAGAAGAACGTCAGAACAGTACCTCTCAAAACTGCAAAAACATATCCTATTATTCTAGAGTAATTAATGAAAGGAAGAAAAATAATGTTATTAGAAAATAAGAAAATACTAATTATGGGAATTCGTAATAAATGGAGCATTGCCTATGGAATTGCAAAATCAGCTTATGAGAATGGGGCAAAGCTTATCTTTACTTATATGGGAGAAGAAAATAAGGAAAAAATTGAAGAACTTATTTCAGATTTTAAAGGAAGCAAAGCTTATGTGTTAGATGGTGCATCAGAAGATGAATTAGTACAAAAAGTATTTACACAAATTAAAGAAGAAAATGGAAAGATAGATGGCTTAGTACATGCTATTGCACATGCAAATACAGAAGATTTGCATCAAGATTTTATCTATACTAGTAAAGAAGGTTATTCTCATGCTATGGATGTTAGTAGCTATTCTTTTGTGCTAGCTGCAAGAATGGCAAAAGAAGTAGAGTTATTAAATGAAAATGCAAGTCTAGTAACATTAACTTATCATGGTTCTACCAAAGTATTAGATGGGTATAATGTGATGGGTGCAGCAAAAGCAGCATTAGAGGCAAGTGTAAGATACCTAGCAGAAAATTTAGGAAAAGAAGGTAAAAGGGTAAATGCTATATCAGCAGGCCCAATTAAGACTTTGTCTGCTAAGGGAATTAAAGACTTTTCTAGTATTTTAACTGTAGTAGAAGAAAAATCACCATTACATAGAAATGTAACAACAACACAGGTAGGAAATGTGGCAGCTTTCTTATTAAGTGAAATGTCAGATGCTGTAACAGGGCAAGTAATTTATGCAGATAGCGGATATAATATTATGGGAGTGTAACAATAATAAAATATATCCTAAAAAATAGTATAAACTTTATATTGTATTTATTATACCAATAGCTTGACAATTGCTAAGTACAGACTGTATAATAAATACAGAAAGAAAATGTTCTCGCTTTATGGTGGTGCGAGTAATAAATTATCCATTATGAAAATAGGGGGCTTTCTATATTAGATTATAGAAGCCCTCTTTTTGTTTTGAAAGGAAAAAGTATGTTAATAGAAACAGGATATGTATATCATATTAAGGAAGAATATTTCAAAGTTGCAAAAGATAAAAATAGAGGTTTGTAAAATGTTGATTTTTACTAATTGCATTGTTATAATAAACAAAAAAAGAGGGAAAAATAAGAACGGAAGCAAAGGAGAGAATTGAAAAATAATGGCAAATATTATTGATTACTTGGAATGGAGGGGGGATATTCCATTTTCACAAGTTCCATTAAATGAAATAGATAGTTTAATTTTATCTAGAATTTCCTATTTTCCTTTTGATAATCTATTTCAAGAGGATGAACAAATAACTATAAAAAAAGCTTATCAGAGATTTAGAAAAGAAAAAGATAAAACTGTTTTACAAATTGATGATTTAGACTTATTCCCAGTAGTAGCTAGCTGCGCAAGGTATAAAGATTTAAAGTTGATAAAATATATTAATAAAGTAGAGCCAAAAGAAGAAAAACAGTTTTCAGCAATTACCATATGTTTACCCAATAATATTTTGTATGTTTCTTTTCGAGGCACAGACAATACGATAACTGGTTGGAAAGAAGATTTTAATATGAGCTTTTCTTCCCATGTTCCATCACAAAAAGATAGTATTGCCTATTTAAATGAGGTGGCTAGTAAATATGAAGGAGATATTATTGTAGGAGGACATTCAAAAGGTGGCAATTTAGCTGTATATGCGTCTACTTTTTGTAGTAGCGAAACAAAGAAAAGGATTAAAGCAATTTATAATGAAGATGGTCCAGGATTTGATGATGATATTGTTCAAACGAAAGAATACCAAGAGATAATTCAAAAGGTACACACTTATATTCCACAATCGTCAGTTATTGGAAGACTTTTAAATCATCAAGAAACTTACACAGTAGTGCAAAGTACAGCTAATGGAATTATGCAACATGATTTATATAGTTGGCAAGTAATGGGAGGCAAATTTATTTCTTTAGAAGAGGTAACAAATGGTAGCTTATTAGTAGACAAAACTATTAAAGAGTGGGTAAAAGAAGTATCTCCTAAACAAAGAGCTCAGTTTGTGGAGGTATTATTTGAAATATTGAATGTCACTGAAGCTACTACATTGGAGGATTTATCTAGCAAAAAGATAGCAACAGCTAGATTATTAGTAAAAAGGTATCAGAGTATTGAAGATGAAAATAAAGAATTAATATCTAAAACAATGCATGCCTTATTAGGGATTATTAAAAATAATGTAATAGGAAATATTGCACAAAAAAATGCAAAGAAAACAAAAAGAACAAAAGAAGTTTTCATTCCAAAAGGAAGAATTATTTTGAAATAGCCTATTTAAAGTTCAAAGAAAATATATTGAAATAAAGATGGAAAGTATGATATAATAAAAAAGTACAAAATCGCCAGTGGCTGAGTGAGTAATGGAGGTTTTATGATGAATATCTTAGGAAATGACGAAGTTCAGAGACGGATGTGCAGCATGGATCATAGGTCCAGAGCAAAGTTGTATGCTACTTTTTTAACCATCCAAGATGCTATGAGTGGTATCAGTGCAGATGGAAGAGAAATCGTACTATCTATGTGGCTGGATCAAACTTTGGGTTCAGATGTTTTGAAAGAAATGATTGAATCTAAAGAGTAAACCTCAACAATGCCAATATATTATTGGCGGCCCCACTTAAATGAAGTGGGGTCTTTTTTATTTTAAAAAATTTTTTTTTAAATGTCACTTACTTGTCACTTTGAATCGGTATAATAAAATCAACAAAGTGAAGAAAGGAATAAAAATATGGAAATTTTAAGAGTAGAAAATTTAAGTAAAATTTATGGAAAAGGAGCTGCTAAAGTAGTTGCTTTAGATAATGTTTCTTTTAGCATAGCAAAAGGAGAATTTGTTGCTATTGTAGGTGCTTCGGGAAGCGGGAAATCTACTTTATTGCATTTAATAGGCGGAGTGGATAGACCAACAAGCCGGAAAAGTTTTTATTGATGGAAAAGATATTTATGGATTTAATGATGATGAGCTTGCTATTTTTAGAAGAAGACAAGTAGGACTTATTTATCAGTTCTATAACTTAATCCCAATTTTGAATGTAGAAGAAAATATTACTCTTCCTTTAAGTTTAGATAATCGAAAAATCGATCAAAAAAGATTAAAGGATTTAATTCAGTTATTAGGTTTAGAAAGTAGAAAAACACATTTGCCAAATGAATTGTCAGGAGGACAACAACAAAGAACTTCTATAGGAAGAGCAATGATAACAAATCCAGCTATCATTTTAGCAGATGAGCCAACAGGAAACCTTGATTCAAAATCTAGTGATGAAATTGTAGAACTGTTAAAAAGGTCGAACAGAGATTACAAACAAACGATTGTTATGATTACGCATAATATGGAAATTGCTAAAATTGCTGATAGAATTATTAAAATTGAAGATGGAAAAATTGTAAGAGAAGTGTAAAATAGAAGGGAGGGAAAACAAGAGATGAAGATATTAAATAAGGTGTCACTTAAAAATTTAAAATTAAATAAGAAAAGAACAATTAGTACAGTAATTGGAATTATTCTTTCTGTTGCTTTGATCTGTGCAGCTTGTACATTAGCAACCAGTTTTCAAGCCACTTTAGTACAGAATGCCATTAACGAAACAGGATATTACCATTTATTAATTGAGAAGATTGCACAAAAGGATATTCAAAATTTACAACATAATCGAGATGTGAAAGAAGTTTTTAATGTTTTACAGGAAGGATATGGTATTTTACCAAATGGAAAAAATAAAGAAAAACCATATTTAAAGCTTTGTTCTATGGATGTGGATACTTTTGATAGATTAAATTTTCAATTAGAAGAAGGAAGATTTGCGAATAATAATCAAGAGATTGTAATTTCTCGTCATATTGAAACAAATGGAGAAGTGAAGTACAACATAGGTGATACTATTACTTTAGAGGTTGGAAAAAGAGAAAGTTTGGATGGTTACGAATTAAATTTTGGTAATCCTTATGATAAAGAAACAGGGGAACATATTGTTAATGCACAAACAAGAACTTTTAAAGTAGTAGGGATTATGAAAAGACCAAATAACAGTTTCGAAAATTATAGTGATGTAGGTTATACGATTATTACTACTGGTGATAATACTTCAATAGCATCAGATTATACAAGTTATGTTGTTTTAAAAAACCCAAAAGAATATGAAACTTCTATTCCACAAATATTGGGGGTAGATAGTATGACAACTGTAAAAGAAAATAGTGTACCAATGAGATATGAAATAGTTTATACTAATAATGAATTACTAAGATGGGAGGTATTTGCCTTTAGTGATTCAACTCTTATGATGTTATATAGTGTAATTGGTGTAGTAGTATTTATTATTCTATTTACTAGTGTTTTTTGTATTAGAAATTCTTTTGCTATTTCAACTACTGAAAAGATTAAAATGTATGGTATGCTTTCAAGTATTGGAGCAACCAAAAAGCAAATTAAGAAAAGTGTTGTTTTCGAGGCATTAGTTCTTGGACTTATTGGTATTCCATTAGGAATTTTGTCTGGAATATTTGCTGTATGGGTTTTAATTCAAATTGTGAATTATTTACTAGGACCAGGAGCTATTTTAACTTATACAGAAGGAATTGTTTTTAACATTTCAAGTATTCCAATTCTGTTATCAATTGTATTAGGGTTTTTAACAGTATATTTGTCAGCAATTACATCTGCTAAAAAGGCAAGCAAAGTAAGTCCAATTGAACAGCTAAGAAATACAAAGGACATTACTATCAATAGTAAAAAATTGAAAACACCAAAAATCATTTCAAAGGTATTTCATATAGGGGGAGTACTTGCCTATAAAAACTTAAAAAGAAGTAAAAAGAAATATAGAACAACAGTTGTATCATTAGCAGTTAGTATTTGTATTTTTATTGCAATGAATACCTTTTTGCATAATGCACTAAATATGGCAGGAAATTATTATGAAGATTATGATTATAACATTAAAATTTCATCTCAGTCACCACATATGATAAGTGAGGAAGAACTAAGTCAGATAACATCAGTAGGAAATATTAAAGAAAGGTATATTGTTTATGATAGCAACAAAAGCCAAATTCATATTTTAGATTTAAATAAAGTAGACTATCAAGAGGAATTGTTTGAAGAAGTGAAAACAGATTCTAAAACAGGGACTGCTATTTTGGATAGTAATGGTAGTGTAATTCCAACTGGTAAAAAATATATGCTATTAGAAGTACTAGCGTTAGATAGTCAATCTTTTGCTAAATATGCAAAGAAAATAGGAAGTTCTTATGAAAAAGTCAAAGGAACAGGAATTCTATGTGATATGTATTCGTATTATCAAACTGATGTGGGAAATACTGTAGAAGAGAGAATATATAACTATAAAAAAGGAGAAAGTATTGTAGGAGAATATAACAAACAAGAAATTAATATTCCTGTGGGAGAGATTAGCCAAATAAAACCTTATGGATATGAAAACTATAGTTACAATGGTGGATATCTTGTTGTAGAATATGGAGTACATCCAGAATTTAATTTTGAACCTGAATTTATTACGATAGAATCTGAAAAACCTGAACAAACTACCAAAGAAATTGAAAATTTAAATTTAGATATTTATGTTAGAAATATGGAGGAAGAAGTAGCAGGAGAAAGATCAATGGTAATTGTCATCAATATTTTCCTATATGGATTTATTACAGTTATTAGCTTAATTGGAGTAACTAATATCTTTAACACAATTACTTCTAATATGGAGTTAAGACAAAAAGAATTTGCTATGCTAAAAAGTATTGGAATGACGAAAAAAGAGTTTAATCGAATGATAAACTTAGAAACGATATTTTATGGAACGAAATCTTTAATTTATGGAATTGCTTTAGGACTTTTAGCAACTTTTGCGTTATATAAAGCTTTTGCTGTTAAAATAGATAGTGGAATTTACATTCCAATAAATGCTATTATCATTTCCATCATATTAGTATTTATTTTAGTTTTCTTAATTATGAGATATAGTCTAGGAAAAATCAATAAACAAAACACGATAGAGACAATTAGAAACGAAAATGTGTAGATATAGTAGATATATAAGAAAGTTAATATTAGAAAAAGAAACAGAACCTCAAGAAGAGGTTCCGTTTCTGCCTAAGTATTTTGATCTGACTTATGAGCGCTGAGATACTTCTGATGAGAAGAAGGAAGCCCTAAGTTTTCTCTTGCAAAAGAGGGACAAAAGGATCTACCGAAAGAAGAAGCAAGCATGTTAGAAACATTTGGCAAAGCTTTTAGACCAGATAATCTAGTATCCAAGTCGTCAAAAAAGATCTTTAGATCAGCTGACGGGTTTTCAGATTTTCCAGTTCGCATAGAAATGCGGCTGGTAGGGTCAAAGCTTCTAAATCTGAAATACAGTTCTCCCTCAATAATAAGGGGCATGTTTTCTTCGAGAATGTGCTTCAGACTACTTATGATTTCCAACAATTCATATAGTTGTTTGCGTTCCCTTTCAACAGGGTTCTCTTGTTTTATTTGCAAGAGTCTTTGTAAGAAAGAAACTTTTGGGGGATCCATCTGAGAAAGATATTGCAATTCAGCAATTATTTTTTCAATGCCGATTTGCAAATTGAAATAGAAGCCCTCAAGGCGCATAACTTGAAGCATATCTTCCTTAGTAACTGTTGGCATTTTTTTACCTCCTTAAGCTGTTAAAAAGAATTTGAGTGTGTACACGAAGGTTTTACAAAAAGGATACTTATATATATTATACTATTTTTATTGTATTATGTCAATTTAATGAATAATGATAAGAAGAATATTGACAAAAATAATATCAAACTGATAATGATAGATATAAATACAATTAAGCTAGTTGCTTTAGTAACCATAATAGTATTACTAATTTTAGCAGGAATTACTATTACATATATTATGGGAGACAATAGTATTTTCAAGAGAGCAACAAATGCTAAATTACAGACAGAACTAATAAAAATAGAAGAGCAAGCAAGTTTTATTTATACAGAGAAATTGTTACAAAAACAGCAAAATAGTGATATAAAAAATAAACCTACAATGCAAGAAATAATAGGGGGACTAAGAGAAGAAGGATATACTATAGAGCAAATAATAACAAGTGAAAATGAAGTGATAGATATTTCGTTAAATAAAGAAAATATGAATTTAGGAAAAGAAAAATCAAATACGATACAAGTAACTTTAGAAGGAAATAGTGAACCATATATTTACTATATCAAAGTAGAAGGTAAGTATTATAAAATGCATTTTAATGGTGGAGTTGTGACTATAGATAGAAAAGAAAGTAATATTTCAGATTTAGAAGAAGGAATAACACAAACTATAAGTGTAACAAGTGGAGATGAAGCAATAGCGACAGCTACAGTAGATACAAATACAAATGTAGTAACTGTAACAGCTAAGAACACAGCAGGAACAGTAGCGATAATAGTAAACTATGGGAGCTATACAAAAACATGTAATGTAAGAGTATGTGAAGTTACAACAGAACTAGAAATTAATTCTGTAAGAGCAAGAATAGCAACAGGATATACCAGATGGTTAACAGCTATAGCAAAACCAACTGAAACAACAAGCCAAGAATTTGAATGGACAAGTAGTAATAAAGAAGTAGCAACAGTAGATAAACAGGGAGTAATAACAGCAAAGAAAAAAGGAACAACAACAATTACAGTCAAAACAACAGATGGAAGTAATTTAAGTAAAACATGTGAGGTAACAGTGGATGACGCAGTAGAAGTAACAACATTAACAGATTTCCAAACAAAGAATACCATAGCAAAAGATGAAAATGGAAATTTAATAACAATACCAGGAGACTTCAAAGTATTAACAAGTGAAGGAACAAAAGTAACCCAAGGAATAGTGATACAAGATAGAGAAGGAAATGAATTTGTATGGGTACCTATAGATTCAGTATCAACAGGAACAAGTAAACCAGCAGATGATATACGATTAGGAAGGTATACTTTTGACAGAATAGATGGAACGCCAACATTACAACAAGATGCAGAAGTTTTTTCACAAATTATTTATATAAATAATCATGGAGAATGGATTAGAGCTAATGGCCATACCCCTGCGAAAGATTTAGAAGATTTTATTAAAAAGGCACAAGAAAGTGGAGGTTACTATTTTGCTAGATATGAAGCGAGCAAGGGAAAAGATGATAAAGTAAAATCGCAATATGATAAGATAGTATGGAGAGAAAATAGTGTGGCAAATGCATCGAAAGAAGCACAAAGATTATCCGATAATTATGTAGAAAGTGATTTGGTTAATAGTTATACTTGGGATACTACAATTGCATTTATACAAAAATATTCAGGTAATAACAATTATCCAAATAAAAAATCTCAACGGTGTTATAACTAACACTGGAAGAGCAGGAGACATCGAAAACAATATATATGATATGGCAGAAAATTATTTTGAATGGACTACAGAACATAGTCAGAATCAAGCAACAAGTCCTCTTTGGCAAGGGAGTAGGCTTGTACCATGTACTTACAGAGGAGGAAGCTATGGTATAGGAGAAGTTCAATGGCGTCAATGCAGTTTTGCTACGCAAACTTCTAGCAACATATTTATTACATTTAGACCAATACTTTATCTAAAATAATAATTTTTGTAAAAAGTTGATTTATAAAAGAAAAATAGTATCTAGTAATCTTTTATTAAAGAATTAGTAGATACTATTTTACTTTATTATGGGAGAGCATTTGAAATTTCGTTATATATCTGATAAGATATATAACGAAAGTGAGAAGAACATGAAAATTTTATTAGTTGAAGATAACGAAATGGTCGCAAAAGGATTAATATACTCTTTGGAGCAAAATGGATATCAAACTTTTCATAAAACAAATGTCAAAGATACAGTTGAATTTTTAAACAAGCAAACAATAGAGTTAATCATATTAGACGTTTCTCTTCCAGATGGTAATGGATTTGACATATATAAGCAAATTATAAAAGAAAAGGCAATACCTACTATTTTTTTAACAGCAAAAGATGAAGAAGATGATATTGTAAAAGGTTTAGAATTAGGAGCAGAGGATTATATGACTAAACCATTTTCTACAAAAGAATTAATGGCTAGACTCCAAAAAATTTTACTTCGTCAGAAGAAAAACGTGATAGTGGAAGTTCAAAATATTGAGTTTGATTTAGACAAAATGGTAGTGTATAAAGATGAAAAGGAGATAGTTCTTACTAGTCTAGAGTTAAAGATATTACATTTATTATTTCTAAATATAAATAAAGTAGTGACTAGAGATGAGATTATTGATAAAATATGGGAGTGGACAGGGAATGATGTGAATGACAATACGATTACTGTATATATGAAAAGAATTCGAGAAAAACTAGAAACTGATATTATAAAAACAATTAAGGGAATAGGTTATCGTATTGATACAAAATAAAAGGAGTTAACAAATGCAGAATAAAATAGGACTTAAGAAAATGCTGATAATTAGTATTATTATCATAATAGCGTTTATCACTCTTTTGGGTATTTTATATCAAATTCAGTATAGAGCTTATACAATACAATTTAATGAAAGGTTAAATTGTATTGTTGCAGAATTGCAAGAAAAGTATCCAAACATTAGTCAAGACGATATTATACAAATTTTTAATAGTACTGAAAAAGAAGAAAATGACTTTTTTAGAGAATATGGGATAAATTTAAAAGAGGATGCCTTACTTTTGAAAAATGATGAATTATTTCAAAGGTATTGGATCCTAAATTTAGGTTTAGTAATAAGTCTTGGCATAAGTTTAGTAATTATTTTTGTGATATACAATCATAAGAAAAATGAAAAGCTTATAGAAATTACAAATTATATTGAACAAATTAATCAAGGGAATTATAGTTTAGACATTGCAGACAATACAGAAGATGAATTATCTATTTTGAAGAATGAAGTATACAAAACAACTATTATGCTAAAGGAAGTAGCCGAGAATGCCAGAAATCAAGAACTAAGTTTAAAAAATTCTTTAGAAGATATTTCACACCAATTAAAAACACCATTAACTTCCATTATGATTATGTTAGATAATATGATAGATAACCCAGAAATGGATAGACAAACAAGAGAAGAATTTGTAAAAGATTGTAAAAAAGAGATTACCAACATTCATTTTTTGGTACAAGCTCTTTTGAAACTTTCTAAGTTTGATGCTAACACAATTCAATTTCATAACGAATCAATTACAATAAAAGAGTTAATAGGAGAGGCAATTGATAAAGTTTCTGTTTTGTGTGATTTGAAAAATATAGAGATACATATAACAGGAAAAATGGAAGATACTATTTTGTGTGACTATCGATGGCAGGTAGAAGCAATCACTAATTTATTAAAGAATGCAGTGGAGTATTCTGAAAAAGCAAATAAAATAGATATTGTTTGTACAAAAAATAAATTATATACTCAAATAGAAATTAAAGATTATGGAAAAGGAATTGACAGCACTGAGTTACCACATATCTTTGAGAGATTTTATAAAGGCTCTAATTCTTCTAAAGATAGTGTAGGAATTGGTTTGGCTCTTGCTAAAACAATTATCGAAAAAAATAGTGGAAGTATTTTTGTAGAAAGTGAATTAGAAAAGGGAACTACTTTTATAATTCGTTATTTCAAATTTTAAAATTTGCCTATTTGCTATTGAAATTATAGTTCATTTCATATAAAATGCAGTTAGCTATAGTACGGATTAAAATATATAAATAAAAAGGAGCAATAAAAGATGAAAAATTATTTCTTCACTTCAGAAAGTGTAACAGAAGGGCATCCAGATAAATTATGTGATTATATTTCAGATAGTATTTTAGACGAATGTTTAAAACAAGATGAGAATTCAAGAGTAGCAATTGAAACTTTTGCGGCAAATAACACAATTACTATTGCAGGACAGATTACAACAAATGCTAAATTTAATGTAGAAGAATTGGTAAGACAAAGAATTAAGGAGATTGGATTTGATAATAGTGAAACAGATATGGATTATAGAACTTGCAAAATCCATACTGATATTACGAAACAAAGCCCTGATATTGCTATGGGAGTTGACATAGGAGGAGCAGGAGATCAGGGAATTATGTTTGGTTATGCCTGTGATGAAACAGATAACTATATGCCATATGCCATTGATATGGCTCATAAGCTAGCAAAAAAGTTGACTGAAGTACGAAAAAATGGAACTATATCATATTTAAGGCCAGATGGCAAAACACAAGTAACAGTAGAATATGAAAATGACAAACCAAAAAGAATTGAAACAATTTTAATTTCTACTCAACATAAGGAAGATGGAACAATGGGAGAAATAAAAAAAGACTTGATGGAAAAAGTAATCAAACCAGTAGTTCCACAAAATATGATAGATGAGAATACAAAAGTCTATGTTAATCCTACGGGAAGATTTGTAATAGGAGGTCCTTTAGGAGATACAGGGCTTACAGGAAGGAAAATTATTGTAGATACTTATGGTGGTTATGCAAGACATGGTGGTGGATGTTTTTCTGGTAAGGATGCTAGTAAAGTAGACCGCAGTGCTGCTTATATGCTTAGACATATTGCTAAAAATATAGTAGCTAATGGATATGCTAAAAAATGTGAAATTCAGGTAGCTTATGCAATTGGAATGAAAGAGCCACTATCTGTTTGTGTGAATACCTATGGTACAAGCCAAAAATCAGAGGAAGAATTAGTAGAATTAATTAAAGAAAGATTTGATTTAACACCAGATGGAATTATTGAGTATTTAGATTTAAAGAAACCAATTTATGTTAAAACAACAAATTATGGACATTTGGGCAAAGAAAGCTTACTCTGGGAAAAAATTATAGAAATGTAATATAAAATCCCCTCCCATTCTATGTACACATGGAATGGGAGGGGAAAGTGTATCCAATGCATTAATTTCCTTTCTTCAGATTTCTGATATTCATAATATGGCGATTTTTTCTCCTCTTAGACTGTCGAAAATGAGGACAATCTTCTTTTAATTGAGAAGTAATTCCATATTGTTTACCAGAATCACAAGGAATAATTTGCAAAAGGAACTGCCTTTGCAGCTTTTTACAACGCAGAATGGTATAACCTGTAAAACTATCTAAAATGGTTTTTCTGCCTTTGGAAATAGAGGGAAGAGTAATAATATATCCCCAATCTTTTTCACTGCAAGGTTTTCCATCTCTGATAGTAGGTTTGTAACACCATTTATCCTGAGGCGTTACAGGTCGTGCATTAAGGTTTTCCAATGAATACCGCAGGGGCTTTTGATGCTGTTGCTGACGAGGTTTAGACATGCCCTTCAACTCCTTTATAATAAAGTATATTAATTATAATAGATTATGTTAATTTTGTCAAATTCCTAAAAAATAAATTTTGATTTTTCTAATTTTAATTCTTGATTTGCAAAATAATTTGTGATATAAAATGTAAAGAAGAGTTCTATTACAAAAGTGTAAGTGAAAAGGAGTAATAAAGATGGAAGTAAATGAAGAGAAAAGAACAAAATTTATGGAGAATGCAGGAAAAAGAGTAAATAAAGTAATGCATGACATTCAAATTTTAGAGCCAATGGCTAGAAGTAGTGTATATGATTTTACTAAAAATGATGTAGAAGAAATGTTTTTAGCTATGCAAGAGTCTTTAAATACTGCAAAGGCAGAGTTTGAGAAGAAATTTGAAGAAAAAACAAAGGCTGAAAGGAGATTATTTTCTTTTGGAACATCTCCTGTAACTACTGTGGAAAATGGTAGTACAAATATTGCGCAAACAGTTAATAATGAATATGTTCCAGCAATTGAAACAGAAACTGTTGCTGTAGAAGCGAATGCTGAAATAAATACTGATGTTGAAGTATAAAATAAAGGGAATAATTCAGGTGAAAGATACTGAATTGTTCCCTTTTTGAATATAATATATTAAGGGATTCTTAATTCACACAAAAAACACATAAGAACAATAAAAAGTTAACAAATAAGATGTAGAATAACCAATATTGAAGGGAGGAGATTAAAACAGAAAGTTTAAAATTAGAAAATGAGGAGGTGCAATTAGAGGGACTGATACCAATACATATAAAAGATAAGACTTTTGAAGCTCTAATGTCAGTTTATCAAATAGCACTAAATCAAGTAGTAGAAGAATTAGAACAAATTAAATCAGGAATGAACAAGATATATGGCTATGAGATTATTAATCATATTACTTCAAGGATAAAAACTCCAGATAGTATTATGAAAAAAATGAAAAAGAAAAATTATAAATTAAATTATCAAAATTTAGTTTATAATATTAATGATATTGCAGGTGTTAGGGCAATATGTCCAACCAAAAGTAACATAGCAAGTCTTGTCAGCATTATCAGTCAATTACCTAATATAAAGATAATCAAAGAAAAAGATTATATTACAAAGCCAAAAGAGAGTGGATATTCAGGTTATCATTTAATTGTAGAAGTTCCAATTAAAATAGAAGAAAGAACACTTCCAGTAAAAGTGGAAATTCAATTAAGGACTATGGCGATGGACTTTTGGGCAACAAATGAACATAAAGTGAAATATAAAACAAATAAAAAATTATCAGGATTAGACTCTAAAAAAATGGTTTTATATGCTAAAATATTGAATTTTATTGATAAGAAAATAACGCATATTTATCAAAAGCAGTTTGAATAAAATATAGGAATATCAACGCTTTGAGAAAGAAATCTTAAACTGATGGGTCAGTTTAAGGTTTTTTTCTGTATTTTATGATATACTGTAGGAAATTAATAAAAGATGGGAGAAATAAGATGGAAAGAATCTTTGAGGTTACTGAATTTAAGAACATAAAAGAAATTCTTTATCATTCAGCAGAAGTATATGCTAAAAATATTGCTTTTAGAATAAAGCATAAAGAGGAAAAAGAAGTTCGATATGAAGATGTTACTTATGAAAGATTATTAAAAGATGTTAACAAATTGGGAGCAGCTTTTTACAATATGGGATTAAAAGCAAAAAGAATTGCTATTATTGGTAAAAATAGATATGAATGGGTTATTTCTCATTTAGCAAATCTATTGGGGGGAATAGTATCTGTTCCATTAGATAAGGACTTACAATATGAAGAATTAGAAACTTCTCTTGTAAGAAGTAAAGCAGATTGTATCATTTTTGATGAAAAGTTAACAACGACTATGAAACAAATTCAAGAAAATAATAATACTTCTTTAACTCAATATGTTTGCATGGGAGAAGTAGAAGATTTTCAATCGATAAAAGAACTCTTAAAACAAGGAGAAGAACTAATAGAACAAGGCAAAGAAGATTATATAAATGCTAAGATTGATGAGAATATTATGAACATTCTATTATTTACATCAGGAACTACTTCTCAATCTAAAGCAGTTATGCTATCTCAAAGAAACATTGCTTCTAATATCTATGCTATGCAAAGTGTAGAAGATATTAGATCAACTGATACGAATATTGCCTTTTTACCATTTCATCATATCTTTGGTTCGACATGTATGATTATGATGCTTGCTTGTGGAGTAAAAACAGTATTTCCAGATGGTCTAAGATATATTAAACAAAATTTAAATGAATATAAAGTAAGTTTATTTGTTGGTGTCCCTGTATTAGTAGAAGCGATTTACAAAACCATTATGAAAGAAATTGAGAAGCAAGGAAAGACAGGTCTAATCAAATTTGCAAAAGGTCTTAGCAAGTTTTTATTAGTTTTTCATATTGATGTAAGGAGAAAGCTATTTAAGCAAATTATTGATGCTTTAGGAGGAGAATTAAGACTTATTATTTCAGGAGGTGCTCCAGCAGATCCTCAGATTTCACAAGGATTTAATGATTTAGGAGTACATACACTTCAAGGCTATGGACTAAGCGAGACATCACCTGTTATTGCAGCAGAAAATGCAAAATTAACTAAAAATGGTTCTGTAGGAATTCCTATGATAAATGATACTATAGAAGTAGTAAATCAAGATGAAAATGGTATTGGGGAAATTAGAGTAAAAGGTCCAAATGTTATGCTAGGCTATTATAAAATGCCAGAATTAACAGCAGAAGTATTAAAGGATGGATGGTTTTATACAGGAGATTTAGGACGTTTTGATAAAAAAGGAATTTTATATATTACTGGTAGAAATAAAAATATGATTGTACTTAGAAATGGTAAAAAAGTATTCCCAGAAGAATTAGAAACCATTGTTAATCGTTTAGAATTAGTAGAAGAATCTATGGTGTTTGGTATGCCAGATGAAAAAGTGAAAGATGATGTGAAAGTATCTGTTAAAGTAGTCTATAACCAAGAGGTCGCAAAGGAAAAATATCCAGACAAAACACAAGATGAATTATATCAAATTGTATGGGAACAAATTAAAGAGTTAAACCAATCTTTCCCAAGATATAAGCATATTCAAAAACTAATTTTAACAAATGAAGAGTTAATTAAAACAACAACCAAAAAGGTAAAAAGACAAGAGGAAATGAAGAAGATTTTGCAAAAAACTTGAAAATGTACTATAATAAAGTTTATATAAATACTAATGGTATTTGAACATTGGTACAAATTAATAATTTGTACTAAAGATTCCCAAATTTTAGTCACAACATTTATCAACAAACAACAAGAAAGAAGGGAAGTAATGCAATGAAAGCAGCAAGCTTGGGAATTACTCTGGTGGCAATGTTAATTAGGTATTCCAGATTTGCACTTGTTATGTATTGTATAACCACAACGCTTATTATCTTCTGTAGCATCAGGATTCAAAAGGGTAAAAATCGGAAAATAAGAGACATGTGTTTATGGATTACTTGGATTATCTCAGTAATTTGGGGGATTCTTACTATCTGTGTATGGTATGCTTGATGGCTATTGCAAAAAGAGAATAATGGTAGAAATTAATCTGTCATTATTCTCTTTTTTTATTTTCCATATACTTTTTTATGAACTAATGATATAATTGCGTTAACATATAAGGAGGTAACATGTCTTTAATTAATGTAAGCAATTTAAGTTTTAGATATGATGGTAGTATAGATAATATATTTGAAAATGTATCTTTTCAGCTAGATACTGATTGGAAACTAGGACTGATAGGAAGAAACGGAAAAGGAAAAACTACTTTTCTAAAACTACTACTAGGTGAATATTCTTATAAAGGGAATATTTCTAGAAATGTAGAGTTTGACTACTTTCCATTTGATATAAAAAACAAAGACAGGATGGCAATAGAAATTATTAATGAAATTGCACCACAAGTAGAAGATTGGGAAATTGTGAAAGAATTAAATCTTTTACACACAGATATAGGAGTTTTATATAGAAACTTTAATATTTTAAGTGGTGGAGAACAAGTCAAAATTCTATTAGTTAGTCTATTTTTAAAGGGTAATAATTTCTTACTCATTGATGAACCTACCAATCATTTAGATAGTGAAACAAGAGATAATCTAGTAGAATATTTAAACAAGAAAAAAGGGTTCATTCTAGTATCACATGACAGAAATTTTTTAGATAAAGTAGTAGACCACATTATTTCTATTAATAATACAAATATTGATATTCAAAAAGGAAATTATTCTTCTTGGCAAGAAAATAAACAAAGGCAAGATAACTTTGAACTCATGCAAAATGAAAAATTAATGAAAGATATTAGACATTTAGAGGTAGCAGCTAAAAATACTGCTAATTGGTCAGATAAGATAGAAAAGTCAAAGTTTAATACTGATAATTCAGGCTCTAGTATTGATAGAGGATATGTTGGACATCAATCTGCTAAAATGATGAAACGATCTAAAGTATTAGAACAAAGAATTGAAAAATCTATTGAGCAAAAATCAAATCTATTAAACAATATTGATAGAAGTGATAGCTTGAAAATAGTTCCTTTGGAAAGTAATAGAAGTCCTTTTGTTATAGTAAATCAACTGCAAATTAAGTATCAAGATAAAGCCATATTTTTGCCACAGACCTTTGAGGTAAACCAAGGTGATAGAATTGCTATCACAGGTAAGAATGGGGCAGGAAAGTCTAGTATTCTAAAGTTAATATTAGGAGAAAAAATTGACTATTCAGGAACTTTAAAATTAGTAAATGACTTAAAAATATCTTATGTATCACAAAGCACAGAAAGTTTAAAAGGAAGTTTAAAGCAATATGCAGTGGAAAATAAAGTAGAAGAGCGTATTTTCAAGGCAATGCTTTCTAAAATGGGATTTTCGCAAAGTGATTTTGATACTAAGCTAGAAGATATGAGTGAAGGGCAAAAGAAGAAAGTTTTAATTGCCAAAAGTATTTCAGAACAAGCAAATATCTATATATGGGATGAACCCCTAAATTATATTGATATTTTAACAAGGGAGCAGATAGAAGAAGCTATTTTGAAATATGCTCCTACCATGATCTTTATAGAGCATGATGAATTTTTTGTCAAAAAAGTGGCAACACAAATAATAGATTTAAAGAAAGAAGGTTAAAAAATATGAAAGAATTAGAGTTAAAAGTAGAAGGAATGGTTTGTGGAGGATGTGAAAAAAGAGTAGTAAATAGTTTATCAGAGGTACAAGGCGTAAGTGAAGTAATAGCAAACCATCAAAAAGGAACAGTTTTAGTAAAGATGACAGAAGAAGTAGAGGTTGAAGTTCTAAAAGAAAAAATAGAAGACCTTGGCTTTGAGGTAAAATAAATATGAAGAAAATAATTTTATCTATTGATGGGATGACTTGTAGTGCCTGTTCTAATGGCTTAGAAAAGTATTTGAATAAACAAAATGGTATTATAAATAGCTCTGTTAATTTGGTTATGGCAAATGCTACTGTGGATTATGATGAAAATATATTAAACCAAGAGAAAATAGAGAAATATGTAAAACAAGCAGGATTTACAAGTCTAGGAATTTTTAAGGGATTTGAAGTAGAAAAAAAGAACAAAACAGAAAAAGTGAAGTTTATCATTTTTACTGTTTTAGCAATAGTTTTAATGTATATTTCTATGGGACATATGATAAATTTGCCTACTATTTCTATTTTTGACCCTCATCAAAGTCCTATAATTTATACAACTACTCTATTAATTCTCACTATTTTATTTTTAGGATATGGTTGGGATATTTTGAAAAATGGCTACAAAAATCTGATTCACAGAATACCTAATATGGATACTTTAGTAGCTTTAGGAGTTATTAGCAGTTTTATATATAGTTTGTATGGAATGTATCAAATCATTCAGGGAAATCATGCATATTTGATGGACTTGTACTTTGAATCTTCAGCTATTGTTATCTATTTTGTAAAATTAGGTAGATACTTAGATGGTATTAGTAAGGACAAGACGAAAGAAGCAATTCAAAAATTAACACAAATTACACCAAATGAAGCAACTATTGAAGTGGACGGAGAGGAAAGAAAGGTTACCTTAGATGAAATTAAAAAGGGTAATATAGTTATTAGTCGTCCAGGAGAAAAGATTGCAGTAGATGGTGAAATTATAGAAGGGAAAGCACATTTAGATGAAGCTTTTATTACAGGAGAAAGCAAGCCTGTTTCAAAAGAAATGGGAAGTAAAGTAATTGCAGGAAGTTTAAATTATGATGGATTTATCAAATACAAAGCTGAAAGAATAGGGAAAGATTCTACAGTATCTGAAATTGTTCGATTAGTTATGGAGGCAAGTAATACCAAAGCACCTATTGCTAAAATAGCAGACAAGATATCAGGATATTTTGTACCAATTGTTATGATAATTGCTATTATTACATTAGTTACTTATTTGATATTAGGCTTTGGTGGATCTAATGCCATTATTACCTTTGTAACTATTCTTGTAGTAGCATGCCCTTGTAGTTTAGGGCTAGCAACACCTCTAGCGATTATTGTAAGTGAAGGCTTATGTGCAGGCAATGGAATTTTAGTGAAAAAGAGTGAAATTCTAGAGAATGCTTCTAAAGTAAATACGATTGTATTTGATAAAACAGGAACTTTGACTTATGGTAAACTCAAAATTGCAAAGGTATGTAACTATAGTGAGTTAGCAGAAAATGAAGTTTTGAGATTAGTAGGCAGTATAGAAAAGAAGTCTACACATCCAATTGCAAAGGCTTTTACAGAATATATGGAGGAAAATAATCTAGAATATTTAGAAGTAAATGATTTTCAAGATGTTTCAGGATATGGAATTATAGGAAAAATAGATAATGAAGAAATTATTGTAGGAAATAGTAAAATTCTAACAAAGTTTGAAATACAAAATTCTTATGAGCAAGAGGAAAAAGAACTTGCAAAACAAGGAAATAGCATTGTGTATGTTGCTAGAAATAAGCAATTAATTGCTCTAATTGGTGTTAATGATGTCATCCGTGAAAACGCAGTAGAAGTGATCCAAAAGTTGAATAGAAAGAATATTCAAACCATTATGCTAACAGGAGATAACAAAGAAACAGCCGAGAAGATAGGGGAAAGCCTAGGAATTACAAAGGTAATTGCGAATGTCCTTCCAGCAGAAAAAGCAGATATGATTAAAGAGTTAAAAGCTGATAATCAATATGTTATGATGTGTGGGGATGGAATTAATGATAGTCCAGCACTAGCTAATAGCGACATCGGTGTTAGCGTCAAAAGTGGAACAGATATTGCCATGGATTCTTCTGATGTTATCCTCACTAAAAGTAATTTAGATTCTATTTTAAGATTAATTACAATTAGTGAAAAGACAATTAAAAATATCAAGCAAAATCTATTTTGGGCATTTTTCTACAATCTTTTGATGATACCAATTGCAATAGGATTTTTAAAACCTTTGGGCATTAGCATTAATCCTATGATAGCAAGTTTAGCAATGGTATTTAGTAGCCTTACAGTTATATTAAATACTTTGAGATTGAAGAGAGTGAAAATGGACTAAAATTAATCAAAAATGGTTGATTATCATTAAAAAATATGTTATAGTTAAAATATAGCAATAAATTTTATAGATTTTGCATATAATAATATTGCTATTTAATAGCAAAAAGTTGGTGATTCCAGCCATTAAATTGGAACTTAAAAAAGCGGTGATTCCAGCCATTAAATTGGAACTTAAAAAAGCGGTGATTCCAGCCATTAAATTGGAACTTAAAAAAGGGGGATTAGGGGTAACACTCTAATTCCTTTTGCTATTTTATTGTATTTTTTTAGATGTTAATATATAATAAAAATGCTAAGGAGGTATTTAAATGTTAGTACATTTAAAAATTGTTAGAGTTAATACAAATTACTGTGACTATTTAAGAGCGTTTGATAATAAAATACCATATAATAAAAACGAAAAAGAATTAAGACCTTTTGTGGGGATTTTGTTTCAAATAGAAAACTGTGAATATTTTGCACCATTGTCAAGTCCAAAAGAAAAACATAAACATATGAAAAATACCTTAGACTTTTTCAAAATAAAAGATGGTGAATTAGGAGCTGTTAACTTTAATAATATGATACCAGTAAGTGAAAAAAATTATTCCTTAGTAGATTTAGATAAACAGCATTCATCAAGTGCAGAACTAAAATATCAAAAATTATTAAAAGAACAACTAAATTGGCTAAATGCAAACTATATTCAGATAAAAAATAAAACATTTAAACTATATACACTATATAATAATGAAAAACTACCATTGAAAATAAAAGAAAGATGTTGTAATTTTAAATTATTAGAAGAAAAATGTGTAGAATATAATTTTGGTAAGAAGGAGTAAAAGGAATATTTTATGGAACAAAGAATTGATAAAATAAATTATTATTTAAATATAGCAAAATCTGTAGCAGATAGAAGTACATGTCTTAGAAAAAAGGCAGGAGCTGTTATTGTTAATCATGATGAAATTATTTCAACAGGCTATAATGGTGCACCACGTGGTAGAATAAATTGTATTGATTTGGATTATTGTGCTAAAAAGAAAATGTTTCCAGATATAAGCCATGGAGGATACGATGCATGTCGTAGTGTTCACGCAGAGCAAAATGCGTTGATTAGTGCAAGCAGAAAGGATATGATAGGAGGTACTTTATACCTAGTTTTGTATCGTCCTGAAACTGGTGAGTATGATCCTGGTTCAAATTCATGCCAAATGTGTAGAAAAATGATTATTAATAGTGGGATTGTAGAAGTTATTGTAAGAATAAATGAAACAGAATATCAAAGGATAGATGTTAATGAATGGATTCAAAATGATGATTTACTAGAAGGAAAAATAACGTATTAAATATTATATATAAACGAGAGTTGCTATTTTATGTAAATCATGATATAATAATTGTATCATTACCAGCTAATATGCTGGAAAAATAGAAAGGTGGCTAACCAAATGAATCATGCAATAACAGGCGGCGAAGAAATCATGACCGTTGCAGGTAAGCAGGGACGGTTAGTTGTTGAAGATAAAAGCTTATTTTTCAACAACGGAGGCACCAACTATCCCATTTCCACTCGAGACATTATGCAAATTCGTATTGCAGATGAGTGGTTTGGCATCTCGTCTGTTAGAAAATCAATTCTTCAGCTGGATGCAAAGATCTACTTTCCTAAAGGTGCACTGATTGTTGCGTAAATATCCACCTGACACAAGCTTGCATTGTAAGCAAAAGCCCTACTACTATATCAAACATAGTAGTAGGGCTTTAATTTCTTCTTAGTGAAATAGCAAGAATTATCTTGCTATTTTTTCGTTCCTATAGTAAAATGAGTGAAGGAAAAGTTAAGAAAATCTAAATAAAAATCAAGAGAAGGTGAACATATATGTCAAAGCCAACAGTTGCAATTATAGGAAGACCAAATGTAGGAAAATCTACATTTTTTAATTATGTTGTGGGAAAGAGAATTTCAATTGTAGAAGATACTCCAGGAGTAACTAGGGACAGAGTTTATGCAGAAGCTAATTGGAGAGGGAAGGAATTTACATTAATCGATACAGGAGGAATTGAACCAGAGTCAGATGATATCATCCTTTCTCAAATGCGTAGGCAAGCAGATATGGCAATTGAAATTGCTGATGTTATTATCTTTTTAACAGATATTAAACAAGGAGTGACAGCAGCAGATGAAGAAATAGCATTAATGCTTAGAAAATCTAAAAAGCCAATTGTTTTAGTATGCAATAAGTCTGATACTTTTGGTAATACTCCAAATGAATTATATGAATTTTATAATTTAGGTATAGGAGAGCCTTATGCAGTATCTAGTGTTAATGCTAAGGGAATTGGAGATGTATTAGATGCGGTATATGAACAATTTCCAGAACAAAAAGAAGAAGTAATAGAAGATGACGTTATAAAGGTAGCAATTATTGGAAAACCAAATGTAGGAAAATCTTCTTTAGTCAATAGAATTTTAGGAGAAAATAGAGTAATTGTTAGTGATATTGCAGGAACTACAAGAGATGCCATTGATTCTGAATTTGAAAATGAATTTGGAAAATATGTATTTATTGATACCGCTGGAATTCGTAGAAAAAGCAAAGTAAATGATAATTTAGAGAAATATAGTGTGATGAGAAGTTTACTTGCTGTTGAAAGAGCAGATGTATGTATTTTAATGTTAGATGCTAATGAAGGAGTTACAGCACAAGATACTAAAATTGCAGGAGAAGCACACGAAGCTGGAAAAGGGGTTATTATTGTTGTTAATAAATGGGATGATATAGAAAAAGATGAAAAAACAATGGAAAACTACAAAAAGGATGTATATAACAAATTATCTTATTTATCTTATGCACCAATCCTATTTATTTCTGCAAAAACAGGACAACGAGTAGAGAAGTTATATGAGATGATTAACATGGTTGCTAGCCAGAATGCTTTAAGAGTATCTACTTCAGTTTTAAATGATGTATTGAATGAGGCTGTTACCATTGTTCAACCACCAACAGATAAGGGGAAAAGATTAAAAATTTTCTACATGACACAAGCAACCACAAAACCACCAACATTTGTAGTATTTGTAAATGATAAAAATTTATTTCATTTTTCTTATGAAAGATATTTAGTTAATCAAATAAGGAAAGAGTTTGGACTTACTGGAACACCAATTAGAATGATTACTAGAGAGAAAGCAGACAAAGAAGATTAAAATCAGAAAGAAACAGTAGAAAAAGGAGAGTGATTAATATGGCAACATATATTATAGTTGCAATAATTGCCTATTTAATAGGAAGTGTTAGTTTTTCTGTTATTATTAGTAAAAAAATGGCAGGATTTGATGTAAGGGAAAAGGGAAGTGGAAATGCAGGAAGTACCAATGTATTAAGAACTGTTGGAAAAAAGGCTGCAGTCATTACCTTACTTTGTGATATTTTAAAAGGAGTAGTGGCTATTTTACTTGCTTTATTAGCAGGAGTTATTATGAAGGATTTAGATAAAGCTTTGCTAGTACAACTAGCAGGTGTATTTGTTATTATTGGACATACTTTTCCAGTTTTCTTTAAATTTAAAGGAGGAAAAGGAATTGCTACTTCTTTAGGAGTGCTTCTAATGATTAATTGGCAAATTGGATTGATTTGCTTAGTATTTGCTTTATTATTAATGATTTTAACTAGAATGGTATCAGTAGGGTCTATTGCTGCAGCAGTATTGTTCCCAGTTTTAGTATTATTTATTGGTCAGAATTATATTGTATCTGAAAGTAGTAATTGGAGTTACCTAATTTTTAGTATCGTAATTGCTATTTTGGTCATTTTTAATCATAGAGCAAACCTAAAAAGAATTTTTACTGGTACAGAAAATAAAATTAGCTTTAAAAAGTCATAATAAAGGAAAGGAATGGGAAGAGTAATGAAAGATATTTGTATTATTGGTAGTGGAAGTTGGGGATGTGCATTAGCAATTCATGCTGCAAAGATTGGACACAGTGTAAAACTTTGGTCATTTTCTAAGGAAGAAGCAGATATGATTAATCAAGAAAGAAAATGCAAATTTTTGCCAATGGCAAATATGCCAGAAAATATTTATTGTACCACAAGTATGGAAGAAGCTGTAAAAGATTCAGATCTTATTTTACATGTTACTCCTTCTAAATTTTTTAGAGATACTTTAAAACAATATAAAGAATATATTACAACCCAACCTGTTATCATTTGCTCTAAGGGCTTTGAGTTATCTAGTTTATCTACTTTAAGTGATGTGGCAAAAGAAGAAATTCCAAATGTAAAAATTGGTGCTTTCTCAGGTCCAAGTCATGCAGAAGAAGTTTCTCTTGGAATTCCTACTGCGATTGTAATTGCTTCTAAAGATTATGATGTACAGTATTTAGTACAAGATACATTTATGAACGAAGTTATGAGAGTATATACTAGCACAGATATACAAGGCGTTGAATTAGGTGGAGCATTGAAAAATATTATTGCATTTTGTGCTGGTGTTACAGCAGAATTAAATTTAGGAGATAATACTTTTGCAGCACTAATTTCAAGAGGATTAACAGAAATTGCAAGACTTGGTGTTGCAATGGGAGGAGAACATAACACTTTTTATGGTTTGTCTGGATTAGGAGACTTGATTGTTACCTGTTTAAGTGAACATAGTAGAAATAGAAAAGCTGGTAGATGTATTGGAAGAGGCTTAAGTTTAGAAGAAACTAAAAAAGAAGTTGGGATGACAATTGAAAGTGTTGATAATATTGAAGTAGCACATAAATTAGCTAAGAAATACAATATTGAAATGCCAATTGTTGAAACTGTTTATGATGTTTTATACCACAATTTACAACCAAAAGAAGCTGTTGAAAAATTAATGACTCGTGAAAAAAAATCTGAATAAAAGAATATTTTTCTAATTTTTTTCCTATACTATTATCAATATAGGAGGAATAGTATGGAAAAAATTAGTCAAACAGCTATGAATATGTATCAATCTGCAGTTAAGGCAACAGGGAAAATAGCAAGGGAAATTAAACTAAAGGCAAAAATGTCTGAAGATAAAAGAAAAATTCAAGAAATTTATGAAGATATTGGTAAAACAATTTATGAAAAATATCTTTTAAAAGAAGAAATTAATGCAGAAGCTGACTTGTTAAATCCTTGTTCTAGAATAGATTGTTTAGCAGATGAAGTAGAAGAACTTCGTATGGAATTACTAAAATTAAAGGATTTAAAGCAGTGCCCAGAGTGTCATTATGAAATATATTATGATTTTCATTATTGCCCAAATTGTGGATATATTCAAGAGGAAGCGAATAGAAAAGAGGCAAATGATGGACCTGCAACAATTGTAACTACAGATGAAGAAGATAAGAATTTAAAACATCATAGTAAAAAACAATATGAAGAAGATAGAATAGAAGATATAGAAGTTTTAGATGAAATAGAGGTATTTGATCAAGAAGAAAATAGTGATGACGAATAGACTATTACAATAAAAAGAGAAGGAATGAAAAGTAAGTGAAACTAGTTGTACAAAGAGTGAAGAAAGCTAACGTAGTAGTAGATAATAAGATAATTGGAGAAATAGATCAAGGATTTATGGTATTACTTGGTGTTGCACCAACTGATACAAAGGAAATAGCAGATTTTTTAGTCCAAAAGTTAATTCATTTGCGTGTTTTTGAAGATGAGAATGGAAAAATGAATTTATCTATTCAAGATATTGAGGGGGAACTGTTAATTGTTTCTCAATTTACTTTGTATGCAAATTGTAACCATGGAAATAGACCAAGTTTCACAGAGGCTGCAAAACCAGATTTAGCAAATGAATTGTATGAATATTTTATAGAACAGTGCAAAAAAGAGAATATTAATAAAGTAGCTACTGGAGAATTTGGAGCAGATATGCAAGTGGCATTACAAAACGATGGACCAGTTACAATTATCTTAGAAAAAGATACCTCTGTTACTTAATAGGGGTATCTTTCGTATAAATAGCGAATAACATCATTAATACTGCTTTTTGTAATATTAATAAAAAGATCTTGATCTAAACTAATCCACATATTAATTTTAAAGTCTTCTTGATTTTCAATCAAAGCTCCCATCATGTCTACCATTTCAAGCGGATTTTCATATTCTTTTTGCCATACAAGTTCATTTTCTAAGGTAATTTGTTTATTTTCAAAAAAGCGAGAAAGAAAAGATGGAATCTCTCCATTTTCATCACTATATAATCTTATTATTGCATTCATTTTATTTTCCTTTTCTATATTGTTTTATTATTAGTATGGTATCATTAAAAATTATTTATACTTGAGAATAAAAGGAATTTTTTTGGTCACACTAATGGTAAAAGAAAAAGTGAAAGGAACTTTTAAGGATGAAGAAAAATGTTATTATCATTATTGTCAGTATTATTATTGTCATACTTGTTCTGTCTTCTTTGGTAGTATTTGCTAGTAGTGGTAGAAAAGAACTTACTTTAGAGGAAAAAGTAACACAAGAAATTAAATATGTTGATAATTATCTTGTTTCTATGTTAGGAGATTTTAATGGACTTAATATAGGAAGGTATTTAAAAGAAGATAATTCTTCTGAATGGCAATTTGATTCTTTGCAAGACAATTCAAAATCAAAGTCTAAAAATGAAACAACAAATAGCGAAAGTAGTTCTTCTGAAAAGTCTTCTAAAAATCAGGAGGAAAGTCAATCAAAAGACCATCTACTTAATAATAAGCCTAATAGTAAAGACACTAAAAATGGAGTTTTGGCTAATCAGGGAAAATATGAAACGCAATGGGAAACAATACAAACACAAATTGAAAATCTTTATCAAACCTGGAATACGATTAGCATTGACTTAAATTCTTTAAATGTAGATGGAAAAACAATTTTAGCTTTTAATGATTTTTTAAATACCAGTACGCAAAGTATTAAAAAGAAAGATAAATTAAAAGCTATGAATGAAGTTGTTAAGTTATATCAGTTATTACCTAAGTATAGTAGAAATTATAGGTATGATAGTAAAGAAACAAATGTATTGGATATAAAATCATCTGTTGTAACAGCATATGTAGATGTGTCTAATGAAGATTGGAGATCAGCTAAAAAGCAATTATCTGGAGCAATTACACAATTTACTAGTTTATTAAATAGTGTGGATCAAAATTTTCAAAATCAAACATTAGTAAATCAATGCTATATTCTAGTAAATGAATTAAACAAAGCAATTACTTTACAAGATAAGGAAATCTTCTTTATACAGTATCAAAATTTAATGGGAAAAATGGATATTCTTTAAGAAAGAAGCACTTGCTATAGTGCTTTTTTCTTTTATGATATAATAAAGTGTAACGATTTTGAAGATAAATTGTCATATATACAAAGGAGTAAAAAATGGATATAGAGCAAATATATAATGAATATTCCAAAATTGTATATAAGTATTTAATTTGTTTAACACATAACAAAGAAATCGCAGAAGATCTAACACAAGAAACTTTTTGCAAGGCAATTAAAAATATTAATAATTTCCAAGGAAAATGCAAAATTTCTGTATGGCTTTGCGAAATTGCTAAAAATTTATGGTTTAACGAATTAAAGAAAATAAAGAAAATAAAGAAAATATCTTTTGTAGAAATAGAAGATGATATAAATGTTCTGTATAACATAGAAGAAGACTTTTTAAGAAAACAAGACTTAGAACAACTATATGCTAAAATTCAGAAATTAGATGAAGGAGTAAGAGAAATATTTTATCTTAAGCTATTTTCTAATTTGACATTTAAACAGATAGGAGAAATAAAGGGAAGAAGTGAAATATGGGCAAGAGTTAATTTTTATAGAGGAAAGCAAAAATTAAAGGAGGTTGATGGAAATGAATGAGAAAAAAGAATGTAAAATTGTTCAAGATTTGTTACCGAACTTTATCGAAAAAGTAACCACAAAAGAAACTAATGACTACATAGAAAATCATTTAAAAACTTGTGAAGAATGTCAAAAAATTTATTCTTCTATGACAGAAAACTTAAATGCTAAATCTACAACTGAAGAAAAAGAAGTGAAATATCTTAAAAAATTTCATAAACAATTAAAAGTTTTAAAAATTATTATTTTAGTTCTTCTTCTTTGCTTTACGTTTTCAATATATCGAAAGACCTTTATTTTGTATTCTTTATCTAATAAATGGCAAGAATATAGTCAGGTACACTCTGATAATTATTATGCAAGAAGGTTTTATTATAACGATGGTTTTTTTTCGGAAACTAGTACCTATGTTAAAGATGGGAAAAGTTTGTCTATTACTATTATGGGAACAGAAGTGGGACAACAGTCTAAAATGACTTATTACAAACAAGGAAATGATGAACTTCATTTAATGGAAACGAAGAATCAAAAGGTACAATATGACGAAAAGATGATTCCTATTATTGCAGGACTTGCTGGTTATGCTCATGAGAATGTATTTGCTTGTTTGAAGGATGCTTTTTCTGTCAAAATAGAAACCATACAAATAGATAATAGAGAATGTTATGTAATCAAGCGTAAAGGTGTAGACGAAATTATGGAAAAAGAAACAGGAATCATGGTAAAAGAAATTTTATATCAAAATGACTCCTTCAATGAATGTCATTACCAATTTGATATCGTAACAGATAATGACGTTCAAAGACCTGATACGACAGGATATGTTATGTATGATGAAACAAATTTACAGTAAAGTAATGATTGCTTTTTCTTAAAAAATAAGGTATAATAGAAAGGTAGTAAGTTGGATAGTCGCGTATAGCATAGTCGAAAGACAGCGTACGAGGAAAGTCCGGGCTCCATAGAGTAAGGATGCTGGATAACGTCCAGTGAGGGAAACCTTAAGGAAAGTGCAACAGAAAATAACCGCCTATTTTAGGTAAGGATGAAAAGGTAGGGTAAGAGCCTACCGCTGATATGGTGACATATCAGGTCAATGTAAACCCCATCTGGAGCAACACCGAGACAGAAGGTTAAGGCTACTCGCCATCTTCTAATTTGGTGGCTTGAGGCTTACAGTAATGTAAGTACTAGATAAATGACTATCCTAGACAGAACCCGGCTTATAGATTTACTACTGATATGAAGAAAAGATAGGGAATACCTATCTTTTTTCTTATCGTAAGATGAATTTAAAATCCTCTGGCAAATTGCTTTTATAAACTACCTCCTGTTTAGTTATTGGATGGATAAACCTCATATAATAGCAATGTAAGGCTTGTCTATCAATAAGAGGAGAAGAAGTACCATATAGTGTATCACCTAAAAGCGGATGACCAATATAAGCAAGATGTACACGAATTTGATGGGTTCTTCCTGTTTCCAAAGTACATTCCACAATATCGAAGTCATTTTTAGTACACCTATTGTTTTGAAATAATTCTTCTGTTTGTTCTTGATTTAAAACTCGATAATGTGTAATTGCAGTTTCTCCTTTTAAATTAACACATCTTTCAATAATACTATTTTCCTTTCTACTAATAGGTGCATTGATAGTTCCTTGCATTTCCTCTAAATGACCATTTGCTACAGCAATATATTTTTTCACAAATTCTTTTATTTTCATTTGTTTTACCAAGCATTCCTGAATATATTCGTTTTTAGCAAAGAGAACTAAACCAGAAGTATCTTTATCTAATCGATTAACAGGTCGTATTTTTTTCTTTAGTCCAATTTGATCAAAATAATATCTCACTCTGTTAGATAAGCTATCAGTATAATGGTCACAAGAAGGATGAACTGGTATTCCAGAAGGTTTATCAATTACTAAATATCCTTCATCTTCATAAAGAATAGAAAGGGAAAGAGGAGTAGGAATAATATTAGAATTATCTTCTTCATCTTCCAAATCACATTCGATCATATCTCCTTTTTGAATAGGATGATGTACATAAACTATTTTTCCATTCAATTTTATTCTTTGCAATTTTTTCAATTTTAAGAGAAGTCTATCAGATATAGAGAATTCTACCTTCAAGACTTCTTTTACAGTTTGATATATTATTTCTTCTGGTACTTGATATACTAACTTCATATTATTTATTACGGCTTTCTTTTAAATAAGTAGCTTCTAAGTCAGCTTCATGTAATGCTAGGGCTAAAGGAAATTTTTCATACACACTACTTATTGTATTATATAATTCTTTTGGTTCTGTAAATCCCATGTGCCAACGAATAGCATACATTTCTTCCATTGTTAAATCAATAAATTTGCTAATCATCATTACTGATTTTTCTCCATGACCATAAGGAATTGTATCATTAATAGTATAGTATGGCTCTTTTACCCACATACCATCTTCATTTTTCTTATTACGAAAATCTACCGTATAGAAATTAGTCTTACAGATATCATGTAATAAAGTGATTAAAATAATAGTTTCCTCAGATACTTGTATCACATCAGAATATGGCTTATGAGATAATTTTTCTTTTAACATTTCATATACATTAAGACTATGTTCTAATAAACCACCTTCATGATTCCCATGAAATCTCGTACTTGCAGGTGCTTTATAGAAGTCTGTCGTTTCCAAATAATTGATTAATTTATCCATTCCATCTCTTTGAACTGTTTTTAAAAGTGCTATGAATTGTTCTTTCATTAATAACATCCCCCTAAATTAAAATCTTTTATCTCAAAATTATATACTAAAATACAATAGTTGACAATCATTTATATCCAAAAGATAGATTATTTTTATATAGAGTGATATAATTGACTTTAAATAGGAGGAAAACTTATGAAAAAAAGTAGAAAAGTTATAGTAATGATACTAATTGTTTTTATTATACTTGGTGTTACAATATTTGGGCTAGATTATATGCAAAAAACAACATTAAGAGCAGTTGTAGTGAAAGTTGATGATGATGGACTATTAGTAGATGGAATAGGTAGAGTAGGACTATGTAGAGTAGATTTTACAGAAAAAGGAGATATTGGATTTAAACAAGGACAAGAAGTCTGCATTTCTTTTGATGGCTCTATTATGGAAACATACCCTTCTCAATTAAGAAATGTGAAAAAAATAAAAATTCTCAAAGAGAAGAGTGATAAGGAAATATCGAAGAGAACATTACAATATGTTTATAGTTCAAAAGATAATGTTAAAGTTACAGTGAATGAATTTACACCTACTAGTATTACATTCACAATAGTAGATAACAATGAATTACCATATGACTATTACAGTTATTATAAGATTGAGCAAAAGGTAAAAAATCCAGATTATACAGGAGTAGGGCAAAAGATAGGAGAGGATACCCAAAATTCAATTGCTGGATATACTCGGAACAGGACCTGAATATATACTTCAGGAGATAAAAAAGATATCGAATATTTCTTATAAAGATACTGAAGAGGAGTTGATTTATAATTTACCGAATATGACAGATGAGGAACATTGTTGCATTAATGGAAAGAAATTTAATTGGGAAAAGTTATATGGTAAATTAGAAAAACGGAGAATATGTATTTGTTTATGATATATATGCTGTGGAAATGGGAGGAATTTTCCCAATTTCAATTTTATTTACAGTTAATGATAAAGGAGAAGTATCTTATAGCACTCCTTCTTTACATGGGTATAGCATCGAATAATATAAAAAAGTCGAAATAAAAATTTCGACTTTTTCTCTGATCTCCAAAGCTTGAAAGCCTTGAAAATACTATAATGTTAAAATCAGTTGACAAATTTCCAACTTAAATTGATAGAAAGCAACTTAGAAAATAGAGTATAATTTTGACCATAGAAAGGAGCAAATAAAAATGAATTTAGGAGAAAGATTATTTGAATTAAGAAAAGCAAAAAATTTAACGCAAGATGACATGGCAGAAAAGCTAAATGTAACAAGGCAAACAGTTTCTAAATGGGAAACAAATCAAAGTACTCCAGATTTTGATAAGATTATGCCTTTATGCGAATTGTTTGAAATTGGGGTAGAGGAATTATTAACTGGCAAAAAGCCAGAGGAAAAAGAAGAAAAAAAGGAAGAAAAAGTTCTTACTAGACAAGAAGTAAAAGAAAGATCAGCGAAAGTAGTAAGTGGTTCCATATTTATTTATATTGCTGCAGTAGCTTTCGTTATGATTGCTATTGTGGTTCAACATGCTAATCCTATTATAGCAAGTTCTGTATTCTTATTACTAATTGGTTGGGCAACTGCTCGTATTATTAAAAACTATATGTCTATACCAAAGTTTGAGAAAACAAAGGCAGAAAAAAGACAAGATTCAATTCAAAGACAAATTAATGGTATTATTAGTTCTATTTGTATAGCCATTTATTTTATCGTTAGTTTTATCACTTTAGCTTGGCATATTACTTGGATTATTTTTGTTATAGATGGTTTGATCTGTCAAGTAATTAGACTTATTTTTATGTTAAAGGAGGAAGAAAATGAGGAATAAAACAGGAATTATTTTTCTAATTATTTTACTTTCTATTATTATTTTTGGATTAGTTATGTTTTTGGTAAGATATTTATGTGGGGGAGAATATGATATGATAAGTTTCGGAGTGAAAAGCAAAAATATCATTTATAATGAAACATTTTCAGCAAATGATATACAAGATATTGATATTACACAGGTTGCAGGAGATATTATTTTTAAAGAAAGCTCTAATGATACTATTGAAGTAATTATATATGGAGATAATTCAGATGATGTTAATATCAATTTAAACTATAATAAGCTTTCTATTGACTATAAAGAAAGACATAGATTTATCTGGCTTTTTGGGAGTTTCAAAAATGATATTGTTGTATATGTTCCAACTAATTATCAACATGAAATTACAATAAAAAATAATTATGGAAATTGTGAATTGGGAAACTTTGAGAATGCTACATTAGAAGTTGACTGTGATGCAGGAAATGTAGAAGTAGAAAAGGTTAGAAATGCTAATATTCAATGTAATTTGGGTGGTGTAAAAGTAGATGAGATTTTGAATAAATGTAACATTTCAGTTGATTCTGGAAATGTAAAGATTAATAAATTAGCTATTGAAGAAAACTCTTTTATTAAGGCTGATTTAGGAAATGTTACAATAGGAGAGATAAATGATATCTATGTAGAAGCTAAAGTAGATCTAGGAAATAGTACAGTAAATGGAAGTAATCGAAATTCTGATATTACGTTAAAAATAGAATGTGATTGTGGAAATATATCAGTAGGAAAATGAAAAATTAAAGGAAGTAACAAATATGCTACTTCCTTTTTTGGTGCGAATAGTGGGACTTGAACCCACATGCTAATTTAGCACACGCCCCTCAAACGTGCCTGTCTGCCAGTTCCAGCATATTCGCATTTATAAAACAATTATAACGTATAAAACCAAAAAAGGAAATATATTTTAAAAATTTTTATTTTTCACCCTTACCTTTATTATTTCATAAACTAAAGGTAGGGGGATTATTTATGGCATATTCAGATAGAGAACTTATTGCAAGAATTGTTCAATGTGAGGCAGGTGGGGAGGGAGAAAATCGGAATGAAAGCAGTAGCTTCTGTTATTATGAACAGAGTGAATGTTCCAACAGGTGAATATTCTAGGATATCTCAAGGAGGAAGCATCCGAAATATTATCTTTCAGCCAGGTCAATTTGATTGTGCAAGAGAAAGTATTTATAATCAATATAATCCACAAAATATTTATAATATGACACCAACAGAAGTACATTATAATATTGCAGATTGGGCAATATCAGGAAATAGACTTAATGAAATAGGAGAATGTCTATGGTATCTAAATCCATTTAAACCAACTTGTAGTGGAACTTTTCCTTCTAATGGTTCAGGAACGTTTCATACTAGATTAGGTGAACACTGTTTTTATAGGCCAACTGCTTCTTATTCTGACACTTAGAGTTTATAGGTATATCTTAAAACCTAAATATATCATAAAGGAATGATTCATATGGAAGAAAATCAATTACAAGACCAAAGACAAATGAGTAATCATGTGGTTACAAATGCAAATTCGCCAGAGATAATGACCAATAACATATATACACCAGCTTTTTTAAGACAACAAATTGGAAAGCTAGTAAGGGTAGAATTTTTAATAGGAACTAACAATTTAGTAGATAGAATTGGAATTTTAGAAGATGTAGGTGCAAGCTATATTCTTCTAAGATCATTAGAAAGTAATACAACAATATATGCTGATATTTATTCTATCAAATTTGTTACTATTTCTAACTCAATGGCTAATAGCAATCAATATTATAATTTATATAATAATTCTATGTTTTAAAGAACTCCCTAGAGTTCTTTTTCCTTTATTTTGCAATATTTTACCAGATATACTTGTATTTTTGAACAATTCCTTATATAATAATAACGATAAAATTATAAGAAAAGAGGAGAAAAAAATGGCATTTATAGATGGAATTAAAGAAAAAGCAAAAAAAGAAATAAAAACAATTATTCTTCCAGAAAGTGAAGACATTAGAGTTCTTGAAGGGGCATCTAAAGCACTAAAAGAAAAATATGCTAATATCATTTTAATTGGAGATGAAGTAGAAGTTACACAAAGAGCAAGTAAAAATAATATTGATTTAACAGGTGCTCAAATCATTAATCCAAAAACTTCTGAAAAATATGAAGAATATGTAAATACTTTTTATGAATTAAGAAAAGCGAAAGGAATGACCATTGAACAAGCAAAAGAATTATTATTAGAACCAATTTATTTTGGCATGATGATGATGAAACAAGGACATGCAGATGGATTGGTATCTGGAGCATGTCACTCTACAGCCAATACTTTAAGACCAGCTCTACAAATTTTAAAAACTGCTTCAGGAACTAAACTAGTTTCAGCATTTTTCTTAATGGAAGTTCCTAATTGTGAGTATGGTGAAAATGGAGTTTTTGTATTTGGAGATTGTGGATTAGTAGAAAATCCATCTTCTGATGACTTATCAGAAATCGCAATTTCTTCTAGTAAAAGCTTTCATCAATTAACAGGAAAAGAATCGAAAGTAGCAATGCTTTCTTATTCTACATATGGTAGCGCCCACTCTGATTTAACAGAAAAAGTAGTAGAAGCTACCAAATTATTAAAAGAAAAAGAACCAAATTTAATTTGTGATGGAGAGTTACAATTAGATGCAGCACTTGTTCCAGAAGTAGCAAAATCTAAAGCTCCTGAAAGTAATGTTGCAGGAAGAGCAAATACTTTAATATTCCCAGATTTAAATGCTGGAAATATTGGATATAAATTAGTACAAAGATTAGCAAAAGCAAATGCTTATGGTCCTCTTTGTCAAGGAATTGCAAAACCAGTTAATGATTTATCAAGAGGCTGTAATAGTGATGATATTGCTGGTGTTATTGCGATTACTTGTGTTCAAGCACAAGATATGAATTAATTTGTTTCAAACAGAATTTAAGTTCTGTTAAATATATTTAATTAAATTGAAGGGAGATTTAAAATGAAAGTTTTAGTAGTAAACTGTGGAAGTTCTTCTGTTAAATATCAATTAATAGATATGGAAAATGAAGAATTAATGGCAAAAGGATATTTAGAAAAAATAGGATTACCTGATTCATTCTTAACACACACAGTAAACGGGGAAAAACACAAAATTGAACAAGTTGTAAAAACTCATGAAGAAGGAATGAAATTAGTATTAGATCAATTAACACATCCAGAATATGGTGTAATTAAAGATTTAAAAGAAATTGATGCAATTGGTCATAGAATTCTACATGGTGGAGAAAAATTAAGTGATTCTGTATTAATTACAGATGAAGTAGTAGATATTATGAAAGAATGTATTCCTTTAGGACCTTTACATATGCCAGCGCAAATTAAAGGAATTGAAGCTTGTAGAGAAGTTATGGGTGATATTCCTATGGTTGCTGTATTTGATACTGCTTTCCATCAAACATTACCTAAAAAAGCTTATTTATATGCACTTCCATATGAATATTATGAAAAATACAGTATTAGAAAATATGGTTTCCATGGAACTTCTCACAGATTTGTAGCAAAAAGAGTAGCTGAACTTATGAATAAACCAGCAGAAGATTTAAAAATCATTACTTGTCACTTAGGACAAGGTGGAAGTTTATGTGCTGTAAAGGGAGGTAAGTCTGTTGATACTTCTATGGGATTTACACCTTTAGCAGGTATCCCTATGGGAAGTAGATCAGGAGACATTGATCCATCAATTATTCCTTTCTTAATGAAAAAAGAAAACTTAACACCAGATGAAATTGACACAATTTTAAACAAAAAATCTGGTAAGTTAGGTGTTTCTGGAATTAGTTTTGATGATAGAGATATTGAAAAAGCAGCTGCTGAGGGAAATGAAAGAGCTAAACTTGCTATTGATACTTTCGTTTATCAAGTAATTGGTTATATCGGAAGATTTGCTGCACAAATGGATGGAGTAGATGTTATCACATTTGCTGGTGGTGTTGGAGAAAATGGTATAGAAGTTAGAGAAGAAATTTGTAACTCTTTATCATTCTTAGGAATTAAAATAGACAAAGAGAAGAACAATTGTAGGGGAAAAGAGGTTGAAATTTCAACACCAGATTCTAAAGTAAAAGTATTTGTAGTACCAACTAACGAGGAATTAATGATTGCTAGAGATACTGCTGAAATTGTAAAATAGAATTGTTATTTATATAAAAATACATCTCGAAATATATTTCGAGATGTATTTTTTATATTTGTATTCTATAGCAGTTTCAATACTTTTAGAAGACACGCAAAAAAATACAAACATTTTTTTGAAAAAAACTATTGACAAAGAACTTTTGTTTGATTATAATATAAACATATTAAGAAATAAATGTTCGCATAAATGTAAGCAGTAAAAAAAGAAAGAAGGAATGTTTTATGAAAAAAATGAAAATTGTAAATATGAAAAAATTTGTAAGAAGTATCTGTATTTTAATAGGAATTATAATAGCTATTGTATTGCTTTTCCCAAAAGCTACATTATCTCATAATGATGGAAAGCAACCAAATTATGAAACTATATCAGTTTCACAAGGTGATACCTTGTGGTCTATTGCTAGTAATCAACAAGAAAATAATCCATATTATATTGAGAAAGATGTACGTGATATTATAAAAGAAATAAAAAAGGTAAATCAATTAAATAATTCTGAACTTCAAATTGGGCAAACAATAAAGGTACCTGTTCTTTAAGGTACCTTTATTATATCTTTCCATTTAATTCTTCTGAGATACTATTGACAGCATCTCGTACTTGAATATTATCTACATGAGTATAAATTTCTGTAGTAGAGATACTTTCATGTCCAAGCAAAACTTGTAAAGCTCTAATATCTACTTTTCCGTATCTGATACATTAAAGTAGCTGCTGTATGTCTTAATTTATGGACAGAGTATTTATTCATATCCAATCCAGCTCGTCCAAGCTCTCTTTTTACAATTTCTTGTACCATTCTATTACTAATGCGTTCTTTGCGCTTACTTAAAAACAGAGCATCTTTAGAAGTATATTTCACACCATCATGAGGTCTTACAGCTAAATACTCTTTTATAGCATTAATACAATATTCATTCAAATAAATAGTTCTTTCTTTATTACCTTTACCAATAACAGTCATTTTGCCATCATAAAAGTTTATATCCTTAATATTAATGCCCACTAATTCAGACAAACGCATTCCACAATTTAAGAAGAGGATAATAATAGCAAAGTCTCTTTCCTTGTTTTCATCTGATTGGGTTTTAGTTACCTCTAAAAGTTTTTGACTTTCTTCCAAAGACAAGTATTTTGGCAATCTTTTATCTATTTTAGGTGTTTCTAATCCCTGTGCTGGATTAACTTCTAATAATTTTTCTTTTTGTGTTAAATAGTTAAAAAACACACGAATACTAGCAGCTTTTCTGGCACGAGTAGCAGCTTTACTATGAAAAGTATTTGTTAGATAAAATAAGAAAGAATGGATATCATCTAGTGTTACTCTCTTTAATACATCAAATGACATTTCTTTTATATTAATATTCTTAATGTCTTCTTCTTGAGACAATTCATAATGACTCATTAAATACTTTAGAAAATGTGCTAAATCATAATTATATTCTTTCACAGTATTAGGAGACTTATTTAAAATAACAGTTAAATAGTCTAAAAATGAATTAAGAAATGAGGGATTATCCTTTCTATCTATCATAACAAATGCTTTCTCCTTTGCATATATTTCTATTTTAGCTACAGATATTATATCATAATAGCATTTAAAATCAATATATTACCAAAGTATATGAGGAGAAAAATTAAAATTTGTCAAAAAGTTCTAAGGTAGGCGAGAGGTGTAATTTTAAAAAACGAACATTTGTTACTTATGTACTTTAATTTAAAATTTATACATTTAAATTAAAAACATAATTTAAATATCTCAATAAAGTAATTTATAAAAAATAAAATTTTATATTTTATAAAAATTTGAAAATATAAATTTTATGAATTTGATTAATTAATTTTTATTTTTATATAATATATTTAATTGTAATCAAAATTTAACATTATTTACAACTTTATATTAGCAATTATAAAAACTTTAAACAATTATGGCTGTAAGCTTATAATATTATAGCAAATGAATTTTTTGCTTAAAATCGAAGCTCTAAAATCGATTTTAAGCCATTTTTATTTTTTAGACAACAAGTTATATGTTTCCAAAATGACTCGATTTTGAAATTTTAACATTTATGAAAAAATTCTACAATTTATATAAAATATATAGCAATAAAATTTCAATTTTAAAAACTTGCAAATTTTTAGAAAACAAATTATATGTCTAAAATATTAAAATGGCTTAAAAGGGAAATTAGAAAGAGTAATAATAAAATGACATGATACTAATGAAGAATATTAAGAGAAATGTATTCAATTCCTGGAATAGATTAAATAATATTAGAGAAGATATTACAACAAAGAAGGATAATTTATTCCCACTCCTTATTGCGCAAAACTTACATTTTGCGCAATTGTACTTATATAAATTATAGGCTTAGAGCCTAGTAATAGGCTCTTCCCCTTATCTACTTGCAATATTAAGTTTAGACTTTATATGAATCATATTCATAATATCTTCTTTACAAGTAATACCATCTATAAAAAATCCTTTACTTCTTAAACCTCTAGGCAAACTCTTTTCATAAATTATAAAAGCTCTCAGAATAGTTCTAATTTCACTTTTTGTAAAATCCATAAAATAATCCTTTCTGAAAAAAGTATTTTTCATACGCGAGGCCTTACACCTCTCTTATTCATTCATTGAAATAATAATAACAACAAAAATAAATATTAATATCACTTTTAAAACATTAAAAATCAATTCTGTTTTTCCTCTTTTCTATAATAATTTGATTAGTTTTATGATTAAAAGTAACTTTTACATAACAATCTTCCTCATCTATTTTCATCTTCTGAAGATAGATTGCTGGAATATCAACAGCAGACCTTCTATCAGCAGAACTTTTTCCATAAAAGCGAACTCTTTTTAATTCAAAATCAAAAATATCCATATTACCACCATTTTACCTTCGAATTAGCAAAATAATAAGTAATTATTGAAAATAAAAGTTCTTCCACTGTTCTATTATCAAATTTTATCATATATCCCCCTTCAAGAAGATTTTTTATCTTATCTCGCATATATCGTGTCAAATCACGCAATGGATAGCCATTTTGAACAGCATACAATATTGCTAACAAAGTTTTATCTCGATAATCAGACAAACTATAAACATAGTTATTTAAATATATATGTGGAAACAACTCGTCATACTTCCAAATCTTAATTTTACGAATCTCAAAATTATTTCCACTTCTACTCATTTCTATTCTAGTTAAACTTCCTGTTATTTCAAGCTTACTTTCTTCTTTCTTATTATAAATCTTTACACGCCCATCCCCTTTTCCTACATAAATAGTTTTCTTATCAAGTCCCCTATTATCTATCTGTTCAAGACGTTTCCCAGACAAATCCCAAATTAAATCTAAAATATTAACTTTAATATCAAATGCTAAATCATAACTTACAAGATACCAATCTTCTGACAAATTAAAAAAGTAATACAGTATAAAAAAATCCTTTAACTTATTTGGATTGAATTCTATAGTAAAATTATAAACATCATCTGTAAAAACTTCTTTTTTCTTTTGCTCAAATCTTCTATTTTCAGAATTATGCAAAAATCCAAACCAAAAACTATTACCATCTTTCGTCTCAATTACATAATTATAAAAGAAATTCTGTATTTGCGAAGAACCAAAATTCTTCTTAACGTAATCCCTCCAACAAGTCTGAAAACGAAATTCTATTTCACTAAATTTAGAATACGAAATATAAGTTTTTAGTCTTAACATATCTATAGAATACATTATATTGTCTTTTTCTTTTGCTTTTATATGATACAAATCTTCCAATTTCATAAGAAAACCTCCAAAGTTAATTTATATAAAGAAATTGAAAAAACGCATAATCAAAAAGTAACCTGACTCATTACTTACTCCAACAACGTTTTCAACGATTTTTTTCAGTTTTTTAATTGCTATATTCAGCAAGGAATACCGCTTGTTAGATAGAAACGGTATTCCATTTTTTCCTTTGTTGTTTAGGGGGACTATCCCCCTCTTGCGATGCCGCCCATACGGGCGGCTAATCGCAACCCCCGCATATCAAAGAAGAGCTACTTAGCATATGTTCACTAATATTCCTGGAGCAACTACTGTATTGAAACAAACGGCAATTTTCTAATAATCCACATAACTAGCTTATATATCAACTCAAAATTAACAACAATTAATAAAACAGGAACTACTAATTTTATTGTCGATGGCCTTATAAAAAAACCTAACAAACTCAAATTATCAAATACTAACTCTAAAAAACTATCAATAGACCCAGCTAATCCAGCTGGAAAAGCTGGAATATTAATCCAACTAAAAGCAAGTTGTACTATATGATATAACCAATCCATAAGCGTATCAAAAACATTAGCAAAAATATCTATCATTTTTCAACTACCCCCATAATTTTATTTTTCAGTAAATTAACTAGAGCAAAAACAATAATAACGTCAACAACAATTAAATAAATATTATGAATATTATTAAAAACCTCATTCTCTAACAAATCATTAAAACTAAAATGAGTTGCAGAAATAAGTTTTTGGTTTGTGAAGGGCTCTTTCAAATCAGGAATATCAAAGCAAGGTTCATCAAACTTAATATTTTTCACTCTATTTAACACATTAATAGCTAAATCAAATGGGTATACTAAAAAACCAAAACGTTCCCTAAAAAACTTTACATATTTAAAAAGCCAAGAACCATCGATAGCTAAGATATCATTAAAATTTATCTTAATACTAGAAATAGTCCATTTATCAAGAAAGACATTATAAAACTTAACATAGTAAGTACCATCTCCATCGAATTCATCATTTTTGACACTAAAATAAAACTGATAAGTGTCTTCTCCAGTCAACTCATCTTTAAATATTCTAGTATCAACTTTAGTCCATTTAGACATATCATCTATGTCTTTTTCTTCGATATCTTTTGCATAATAACACTGTAAATCAATCAGCTCATGAAGAAAGAATTTTTGGGTTGTAATATATATTTCACTATCTGAAACATATTCATAGCCGCAAAAATGGTGTTGGGTCAAATTTTCCATCAATATAATCTCCGAGGATTATCTTGAGTATAGATTATATTCCTAACAACAACCGTAGAATATTCTTCAGTGTCATCCCTCAAACTACTAAACTTAAAATAATATGTATCATTACTATATACTTCTAAATAAAATTGATACATTCCATCATATACACTTTCACTATCCGTAAGCCTTCTCCACTTACAAGTTTCATATACCTTATTATCATAAGAATATTGTACTAAAATATCTGAAAAATCTTCTAGTGAATAATAATCAGTATGAATAACAACTGGAACATTAGTAGTTTTTTCAGTCGGTTCAACAGTTAAATTAAATTTAATTTTTGTACTAGAATCAAAAATAATATCCCCTTCTTCAGTTCGCATATCAAAAGTAGAATAAATAAAAGTTCCACCACCAGTACTAAGAATACCACCTTTTTTAATCTCACCATTGTGCAAAATATTATAACTACTATTACCATTATACAAACGACTCCAATAAAAAGCAGAAGTTTTGTACAAAAAATCATAACCATCAGAAGAAGACGACTTTTTTACATAGCAATCAACAAAACTTTCGAATGATATAATATCTATTCCGAAATCATATTTAACAATAAAAAAATCATCAAAATGAAGAAAATCTGGCAAACTATAATCTTTACCATCAAAATTAAAATCAAATGAAGCAGCACAAAAAGAAGGTATTAAAAAAATACAAATCAAAAATATTAACGAAATTAAAATTTTATTTTTCATAAATACCCCCTAGCTTTTTAATAAATTTCGTAAGAAAAGATAAAGAAAAAATATAGCAAAAAGCAAAACGAGAGTATCAATTCCTTTTTGAAACATATCCATTTTACTTAAAATATCTAATTGGTTATTAGATATTTGTGTTAAAATATAACTATAATCCATCAAAAAAACCTCCTACTTAAACATTTTAGGAAATGCAAAATAAAAGAACAATTGCACAACTCTTTCACTCAAAATAAAAACAATACCGAATTGGTAATGCAGTCTTTAAAACGTCACCAACAACACCAAAAATAACAGAATAATCCAAAATCAAACCACACCTTTCTTTTTAATCTTACGTACATTTTCAATAGCTTTTTTTAAAGCTTTTAAATCAGTCTTTATCACCATACAATTTTTGTCCTGGTACTCCCTTCCACTCATCTCGATATCTTTTCATTTTTGCATACGTATCATACGAATTATATAAATCTGGACTATGAAACCACAAGAACAGTTTTGTAGTATCAAATTTTAATTCTCCGTCAACTTCCCTAGCCGTTTCACCATTTACAAGTCTATTTATTTGTAAACAACCAAGAACATTCTTACATATAACAACATTCTTAATTTGCTCCCTCAAAGCCTTAGCCATTCTCATATAAACTTGCGAAGTCCCTATGATATGCTTTCTTTGTTTACGTTGTTGACTAACTTCAATCATGACCTCAATTGGTACATTTTTACTTTCCAAAGAATTAAATTCTAAGTGTATTTCATCTATAAAATAAATAACGCCAAATTCTCCATTTTCGTACTTAGTCAAACTCTCAATTCCGCTCATATGGCACAACAGCAGTGTGCGCTGGAAGCCCATTTATTTTCGTATTAGTAACAAGTATTGCACGAGGATACTCTATACAAAGTTTTTTTATATACTGAACAGCTGAAAGCGTTTTTCCAGAACCTTGAGAACCACAAAAAACCAAAAGACCGCTCTGGGTCAAAATAATCTGGATGATTTTTTGTAAAATTGGCCCTATATTTTAAAATTTCAAAAATATTCTTAGGATTTAAAGAACCTTCCAGCATTGACAAATCTAAACTCATCTTTTAAAACACCACCTTCAACAACAAAATAAGCAGCAAGATAATCATGATAATTCTTAGCAAGTTTTTGGAAGTGAAATTCAAAAACTGACTTGCCTTTTTCAGAAAAAACGCTAACTTTCTCATATTCATTTTTATAATTCTCACAATATTCCACATAAATACCTCTTACATAAATAATAAAAAGCGAGAAGATAAACTCCCCCCGCAACACCCTGACAATAAATATAAAATTACTTTATCTTTTGTATTTTTAAAACTAGGCAGAAATTTTACCTTTCATAACAGCCTTTTTGAAAATAGAAATACCTTTACGTACTCCAAACCACATTAAGACAAATCCCATACCTACACCAACTACACCAGCAATAATAGCAACAATTTGCGCTGGAGTGATAGAGGCAGTAAGAGCATCTGTCAATGGTTTAATTGTTTCAACTACAGAAACAGTATTTTCCATTAGCTTTTCCTCCTTTTTCCTTTGTATTTATATTATTTAAAATAATATACTAATTTTTCTTTGGTAATTGTACAAAATCAACAACAGTAGCCTTACAAGAATTATTTCCCAATATAATATCAAAAACAAGATTAATCCTATCATATGATTTTAATGACTTAAATCTAGAATATAAACCAGAATCACTTCCTGAAAATTTTACTTTTCTTTCCTGGTACTCCCCTTCAACTTCTTCATCAAAACGAACAAAAAAAGCCTTATCGTATTTTATTTCTTGCCCTTTGTCATTCTTAAATACTCCCCCTGCTCTCTCATCAATTCCTTTAAATACAACTTCATTACTACACCTCATCTAAATTTCCCCCCCCAACTATTACTTTCTCTAAAATTAAATTAATATCTTTTAAAATATTTTTTGAATCTTCTATTTTTTCAATATCATCTCTAACAGAATCTCTAAAAACTATCAAGACAGAAACTACACTTACCTTTTCTTTATCACTTAAAGAATCAAAATTAACTTCCAAACAAAAACCCCCTGACTATAATAAATTTTGTACTTTTAATATTAATAAATTAACACTATCTAAGTCTTTTTCACAAGACAACAAACAACTCTTAAGTATCTCTAAACTATAAGAACTTCTTCCTTTAACCATCTCATTAAAGAATTGTATTTTAACAATAATATTATTTTTTCTCTCATTTAGACAATATAACAAATCCATTTTCTCTTCAACGCTGAAATCACTTATGTTATACACCCCCTGACTTCTTTATACTGTAATGGTAATACATTCTTAATATAATCACTTCTACTTTTAAAAAACTTACAATTCTGACAATCTATCTTCAACAAAGCAGAACATTTAATACCTCCACTTCGTGTGATACAATAGCCAAAACAATTAGTTTTATATTTTTCTTTATTCATATGTACCTCCTGACTAATAATCTACTAAAAGGAAATAATACCGTCAGGTCAGTACACTTCCTAATAGTAAATTTTAACAACCATATAGTTGTTACTTTTTATATCTTACAACCATTCGGTTAAAATGTCAATAGGAAAGGAGAAAATTTTTATGTTCTTAAAAAGATTAAGAGAATTAAGAGAAGACAAAGACCTAAAACAAACAAATATAGCTAATATACTAAAAATGAAACAACAACAATATGCTAGATATGAAAGTGGACAAAGAGATATTCCATTAGACTGTCTAATCAAATTAGCAGATTTTTACAACACCAGTACAGATTACATATTAGAAAGAACTAATAGAAAAGAATTTATAAAGGAGAAATAAGAAATGCAATTTTTAATCATAGGAATAATATTTGTAATTATCATATTAGTAATAGACAAAACCATAATAAATAAAAATAATCAAACAATAGAACAACCTACTATTTCAAATCAAAAAAACATAAATTTATCAAAGTACACAACCAAACACTATATTATGACACAAACAGAATTAATATTTTATAGAGAACTAAAAAAAGTAACAGACAAATTACAACTAACAATATTTACGCAAGTTGACCTAGAAAAAATTATACAGGTATCTGACAACAATACTACAGACAGAAATAGAATCAAATCAAGAAGTGTTGATTTTACAATAGTAAACAACAAAAATTGTAAAATAGTTTCTTGCATAGAATTAGATGACTACACACACAATACAAAAAAAGCAAAACAAATAGATAATTTTAAAGACAATTTATTTCAAAAAGTAAATATTCCACTACATAGAATAGAAGCAAACAATACTTACAATATAGAAAAATTAGAAATAATATTACAAGAAGATATAAAAAGATAGAGACATATAAAACCACTTCAAACGCCAGCGAGGCTTTTCACTAAAACGTTGCGTCGTTTTATCACGCAAAATAAGAAAAAATATAATTAGATAATTATTTAATAAAGAACCTACTTAGAACTTAATCTAGACCATTTAATCTAAGATAATTAAATTAATAGCATATAATAACTAGTAATAGCATATTATATAACAGAGATGGTTTTGCACCCCTTGTTGGGAGCAGAGCCATCTCAAAAAAAAGACGGTTAGTTGAGCCCCCATTTTAGTGTATGCAAATACACAGGGGCGCAGTTAACCGTCATTCTATACATTAATATAATTTTATTTTTTATTTACATATTTATTTAATTGTCTTTAAAACTTTCATTTAACAATAATTTTTTGTTTAAAACTAAAGTTCTAATATATTAAAAGGAATTATATAATCTATACTAATTCTTCTTTAATTGCAATATTGGTATCTGAAGAGACTGTTATAAACTTTCCATCCTCAGCATAAATATCCCCAGAACTATAAACGACATAACCGTTATCTTTAAACACTTTTACTAATAATTTATTCAATTCAATTCCTAAGTCATCATATTCTTCGTCATCATAATAAACATAATCTTCATCATCAATATGTTTACTTAATAAATATTCTTTTATTTCTTCATCAAACCCATTCAAATCAACAACTACCTTATTTTCATTGTCTGCATATTCAACATATCCAGCAAAAGCTTTTTTTACTAATTCTTCTTTATTTAATTCTTTCATAATCTTTCTCCTACAGAGTGCTAGGCATTTGCTCTAGTCTTATCTCTTTTATTAATAATATTATACCATACTGTCGACAGTATGTCAAGCATTTTTCTTATTATTTTTCAAAAATCTTTTTATCTGTTCTGTACCCCAATCATTTCTTGAAATCCCTTTGCTTTCTAACAAATCAATAAATTCTTCACCTAATTTTTTATCTACTCTCAACTCAATTCTTTTATATTTTTGTTTCTGCCACTCAGCTTCTTTTCGATAATTTCTAGACATTTTTTTCTCCTTTTTTATAAACATAATAGCACACTATCGACAGTATTGTCAAATAGACCAATAAAAAAATTACAAAAAAATAAAATATAACAGATATTATGTATATTATTTTCAAGAAATACATTTTATCTGTTATTTTTTTATTGCAAGAATAACAAAACAAAGAAACAAATATAAAAACAAACTATATTCAGTAACAATATACATAAACTATTTTTTTATATTAAATAAAGAAATACAAAAAAAATAAAAGTCATCACTTTTTCGACAACTTTTTACAGTAATTGTAAAATTAAATTTTAATCACTCAACTTACATTTTGCGCAATTATACTTATATAAATTATAGGCTTAGAGCCTATTACTAGGCTCTTCCCCTTATTTAAATTCTATAACTTATTGAATATGATATTATTTCACATTCTTCAAAAATAATGCCATTTTTTCTAAAAATTCTTGATTTGTTTTAGTTGTCATGATTTCAGTAATTAGCTCCTCAGTTATATCAGCAACAGACATTGTTGACATTGCTTTTCTTAAAGCAAATACTGTCTCTAATTCTTTTTGATCTAATAATAATTCTTCACGTCTAGTACCAGATTTGTTAATATCAATTGCAGGAAAAATTCTCTTTTCAGATAATTTTCTATCTAAGTGAACTTCCATGTTGCCTGTTCCCTTGAATTCTTCAAAAATGACATCATCCATTCTGCTACCTGTTTCTATTAATGCTGTAGCTAAAATGGTTAGGCTTCCCCCATTTTCAATATTTCTTGCTGCTCCAAAGAATTTCTTAGGTTTATGTAAGGCACTAGGATCTAAACCACCTGATAATGTTCTACCAGAAGATGGAATAACTAAGTTATAAGCTCTTGCTAAACGAGTAATACTATCCAATAATATAACAACATCCTTCTTTTGTTCAGTTAACCTTTTTGCTCTTTCTAATACCATTTCTGCTACTTTTACATGGTGTTCAGGTAATTCATCAAAAGTAGAATAAATAACATCTCCCTTAATACTTCTTCTCATATCAGTTACTTCTTCTGGACGTTCATCTATTAATAAAACAATCAATTCTACTTCTGGATTATTAGTAGTAATACTATTTGCTATTTTTTTAAGAAGAGTAGTTTTACCAACCTTTGGAGGTGCAACAATCATTCCTCTTTGCCCTTTTCCAATTGGCGACATTAGGTCAATTATTCTCATAGCATATTCTATAGGAACTGTTTCCAAACGAATTCTTTCATTTGGATATATTGGAATTAAATCATCAAATTTTGTTCGTCTATAAGCTTTTTCAGGTGCTTCTCCATTTACTTCTCCTACATAAATAAGTGCTGGAAACTTTTCTCCCTCTTTTGGAAGTCTAGAAATACCTTTTATCTTATCACCCTTGTCCAACCTAAATCTTCTAATTTGGACAGGAGAAACATAAACATCTTTTGGTGTAGATAAATAGTTTTCTCCTCGTAAGAAACCATATCCATCAGGTAATACTTCTAAAATGCCTTCTACAATTTGATCATCAGCATTTGTTACTTTATATCCACCTTCTGTGTCAACGTTAGATGTTAAGTCTTTACTATTTTCCACATAATTAGCCTCTTCTGTCTCTTGTATATCTCCTGTATTTCTTTCCTTTTCATTTTCTAAACTAGATAATTCTTGTATTAATTCTTCTTTCTTCATTTTTGAAGTATTTTTTACTCCTTTTTCTTTTGCAATTTGTCGTAATTCTACCAATGTACAATTTTCAAAATCCATATTTGCCCCCTATTTAAGTATTATATGCATAATACTATTTTTCTTGATTTATATAAAATTTTATAACTTATGTTTTACTTGGAAATAATAGATATAAATTAATGATTTAAATAGATAAAAAATAACTTAACATATACTAGACAAAGAGGCAATTAAAATGCCTCCTCTATTTTACTTACTAATATCAATATATACTCTTTCATTTGGTAGATACATATCTAACTTCTCTCTTGCTACTTCTTCAACATACTCTTTTGAGTTAATATTCTCTTTTGTTGTTTTTAACTCTTCTTGTTGCTCTTGAGCTTCTGCAATTTGTTGACTATAGCGCTTTTGATCAGCTTGATATACATTTAACATTTTTTGCTGTGCAAAAAATGTATAAACAACATATATAATAATTCCTATAAACAAAACTTTTTTTAATAAACTTTTATTTTTGGTATTTTTCATCTGTGCATCCCTTAATCAAATTTATGATATGATTATAACATACCTTATTTATTTTTTCTACATTTTTTGTAAAATTCCTTCTTTTTCTTTAAATTTTTTATTTGCTTTTCTAGGCTTTTTGTCTTTTTTTGTAAAATTATGTAATTTTTTATGTGTAGATTTAGCAATTCCTTTTCCTTTTTTTATTGTAAATAAGATGGGATTCATAATTATTATTTTTATAATCTTTTGTATTAAATGAATAGGATATGAAAGAATTTTCTTTAAAAATTCAATAACTGTTACAGAAGATTTTATAAAAAATCTACTAATTGCTAACATATAGATAATAATACCTATTAGAATCCCAATAAATACGTAACTTCTAATTTCGCCATTATTAAAAGTAAAAATGGAAAATAACATAAGACCACCAGCTAGTATCCAAAATAAGATATCTTGCATATAGGTTATCCAATCTACTGTATGAAAACTTTTCCTCAATATTCTAAATATATCGAATAGTACTCCTATCAAAATTCCAGTTATACTAAATATAACTAAGCAAAATAGTTGGTTATAAACTTCTTGCATTCCTCTTCCCTCCTTTTGCTATATGAATCTTAATACTATTTGAATATTTTATTTAAGAAACTTCCACCTTTTTCCATGTTTTCCTTCTCACTATATGCTAGTTGATAGATTTCTCCATCTACAGTAACTTCAGATGTGTCAAGACTTAATTTATTAATCCTTAAATTTTCTCCTTTAACTGTTAATAATCCTAACTCCGTTTCTAAAATAACTATTTGATCATCAAAACTCAGAACATCTAAGACTCCTGAGATATTTAATTTTTCTCTGTTTTCCAAAATAATATTTTGAATTACATTTGTCATGCTTGACATAGTTTTTCTTTCATCTATTGGCATTTGTACCACTCCTTCAAAAATAAGTCTAATCTTATTATATTCAGGCCTTGTCTTATTTAGAACTATTTTCTTTATATTTTGTCCATCTGACATAATTATTTTTGCACAACAGAACCTTCATTATCACTAAATGTAGATTGGACAATAATTTTAATATTATACTTTTGAGCTATTTTTACACATCTATCATGTAATACTTTTGCCCCACTTTGTGCAAGTTTATTCATCTCTTCATATGATATGATATTTAATTTTTTTGCATCCAAATATTGATTAGGATCTTTATCATAAATACCATCTATATCTGTAAAAATATAACATTCTCTTTGATCTAAAGCTGCTGTTATTGCAATTGCACTTGTATCGGATCCATTTCTACCTAAAGTAGTAATATTGCCATCTCTATCTACCCCCTGAAATCCCGCAATAACAACAATATCATTTACTTCTAACTCTTTCTCAATTCTATCTGTATAAATTTCTTGTATTTTAGCTTTTGTATGATTTTCATCTGTTATAATACCTGCTTGTTCTCCTGTTAATGAAATAGTTCTATAGCCCATTTCATTTAGAAGAATAGCAAATTTACTAATAGATATTTGCTCTCCTACAGATATTAGCATATCCAATTCTCTTTTATTTGGATGATTGCTTAATTTTTTGGCATCTTCTAATAATGTGTCTGTTGTTTTTCCTTGTGCTGATAAAATAGCTACAACTTTTTGTCCTTCCTTCAAAAATTGAATTATCTTTTGTGCAGCTTTTCTTAAATTTTCATCATTAGCAAGTGAACTTCCTCCAAATTTAACTACTTTCATAAAATCAGAGTCCTTATTAAAAAAAATACAAGCCAATTTAATTCTAAATTTGACTTGTATATCATATTCTTTTTATCTATTTTTTGTTCTAATTATTTACTTTTGCACATTCCATTTTAAATAGGAATCAATAAATCCATCTAATTCTCCATCCATAACAGACTGTACATTTCCTACTTCATGGTTTGTTCTATGATCTTTTACTAAAGTATATGGACAAAATACATAGGAACGAATTTGACTTCCCCAAGCAATATCCATTTGAATACCTTTCAATTCATCAATTGTATCTTTTTGTTCTTTTTCTTTTAAATTTAATAATTTTGATTTTAACATTTTCATTGCAGTATCTTTATTTTGAAACTGAGAACGTTCTGTTTGACAAGCTACAACAATACCTGTTGGAACATGTGTTAATCTTACTGCAGAAGAAGTTTTATTAACATGTTGTCCTCCTGCTCCAGATGCTCTATACACATCCATTTTAATATCATCTGGATTAATATCTAATTCAATATCATCTGTAATTTCTGGTAATACTTCAATAGAAGCAAATGAAGTATGCCTTCTTCCACCTGCATCAAAAGGAGAAATTCTAACTAAACGATGTACTCCCATTTCACCTTTCAAATATCCATAGGCATATTCCCCATTAACAGAAAAGGTAACACTTTTTAAGCCAGCTTCATCACCTTCTAAATAGTCTAATTCTTTTAATTCATAATTGTGTGCATTTGACCATCTACTATACATACGATATAGCATTTCTGCCCAATCCTGTGCTTCTGTTCCTCCTGCTCCTGGATGAATAGTTATAATCGCATTGTTATTATCATATTTACCAGATAATAAGGTAGTAATTTCTATCTTTTCGATTTCTTTTTCAACTAGCAAAGTAGATTTTAAAACCTCTTTAGCCATTTCCTCATCTGGTTCTATTTGTAATAGTTCACTCATTTCTAAAATATTATTCAATTCATTTTGCATTTTTTTGAAGCCTTCTATTTTAGATTTTAAACCATTAATTTCCTTTAATACTTTAGAACTATTTTCTGCATTATTCCAAAAGTCATTATTTATGGTTTTTTCTTCTAGAAGTTTTAATTCTTCTTCTTTATTCACTATGTCAAAGTGAATCACCTATCTTTAGTAATCTATCTTTTAAATCCTGTAATTTTCTACTATTTTCTTCAAGTTCTATCATTACTATTTTCACCCCTTTATATGGTTTCTAAACGAATGTTGACACATTATGTAAAATGTGCTATAATATTATTTAATAAGCACAAACGTGCATTTCAAAATTACTAGGAGGCTTTACAACATGATAACCTTAACACTCTCTACAATAGCACTGACCGATTGTGCCCTGCGCGATATGAATTTCTACCTTATCTTTAAAGGTACTGAACATAGTTGCTTCATGTCAACTGGTTTGTCTTTTTCTTTTCTGAACTCAAAGGACATAGCCGAGCTTCAGATCATTAATGAGATGGTCGGAATATGCGGGACACAGTGGCAATCTCACTTGTGTGGCAAATCTTTTCGCTTGATTATCAAGTTTACTGAAATTGATCGCAACAAGTTTGAATCAGAAATCCTAGCCATCGGTCACCCTACAGAAAACAAATTTCTTGTTGTAAACAGTGGTCGAGGATTGATGAGTTATCAAGACGCTATGAGTCTCATCAACGAACAAGGCATCGACTAATCAAAACCACAACTTTTCCCTAGCAAGAGAAGGTGATTGAATGATCACCTCCTCTTTTTGGTTGTGCCATATTACGAGTTGTTCAATTTTAAATATTTCTCTAAAGCATTTACATTCATAATAAAAAATTTGCTTCTATTATTTTTCAATAATTCTGATAATTCTTCAATTGCTATCCATCTAATATTTCTTGACTCAGCAGTTTCTAATATTGGTTCTCCTTCTGCTTCACATATAAAATGATTACATATTTCTCTCCTAATTAAAACTATCAGTAATTCAAAGTTTATAATGGCAAAATGCTGACAGTTGCGTTTTACTTCCGTCAGCATTTTATTATAATATACTACTTTCCGCAACAGTTCTTGTACTTTTTACCACTTCCACATGGGCAAGGGTCATTTCTTCCTACATTTGGTGCAGTATTGATAACTGTCATATTTCCACCAGATTTTCTAGGCGCTTGTGTGTCTAAATCTCTTAATGTATCTTCAAATCCTTCTCCTGTAATCTTTACAGAAGTTGTTCTTTGTAAGTTTTCTTCTCTTTTTCTAGCATTCATTAAGAATTTAATAACATCTGTCTGAATATCTAAATTCATTTGGTCAAACATGTCAGCCCCTTCCATTCTGTATTGAACAACAGGGTCTTTTTGACCATAAGCACGAAGACCAATACCATTTTTAAGTTCATCCATTGCTTCAATATGATCCATCCATCTATCATCAACAATTTTTAACATAATAACTCTTTCAAGTTCTCTCATGTTGTCTGAACCTATTTCTTGTTCTTTTTGTTCATAGATTGCATGTGCTTTTTCTTTTAGCTCTTTAGTCACTTCATTTAGTTCCACTTTTTCTTTTTTAGTAGACTCTAACTCTGTAATACCAAAGTTTATAGCAATTTCTTGCATAAAAGCATCTAAGTTAAAGTCTGCTACTTCTGAAAGATATTCCATAGCTGTTTCTTCTACTAAACTATCTATCATATTTAATACATTGGTATTTAAATCTTCTCCATCAAGAACTCTTCTTCTTTGCTCATAAATAGTTCCTCTTTGAACATTCATAACATCATCATATTGTAATACATTTTTACGAACACTAAAGTTTTGACCTTCTACTTTCTTTTGAGCTGATTCTACTGCGTTAGAAAGTAGTTTAGACTCTAATGGCATATCTTCATCTGCACCTAACGTGTTATACACTCTAGTAATTGCATCTCCACCAAAGATTTTCATTAAATCATCATCTAAAGAAATATAGAATCTAGATTCTCCTGGATCTCCTTGACGTCCACTACGTCCACGAAGCTGATTATCAATTCTTCTTGATTCGTGTCTTTCTGTACCAATAATTTTTAATCCGCCAGCTGCAAGTACTTTTTCTTTTTCTTCTTTAATTTCTTTATTAAACTTTTCTTCTAATTCTTTAAATTTCTTTCTAGCTTCTAAAATATTTTGGTCTTGAGTTTCATTAAAGGCAGTTGCTTGTTCTAGTTGTTCTTCTGTATATCTTTGTCTTCTCATTTCTTGTTTAGCTAGATATTCACTATTACCTCCAAGCATAATATCAGTACCACGACCAGCCATATTGGTTGCAATTGTAACTGCTCCATATTTACCAGCTTGTGCAATGATTTCTGCTTCTTTTTCATGGAATTTAGCATTCAATACTTCATGAGGAATTCCCTCTTTTTTCAATAAATTACTTAACTTCTCAGATTTTTCAATGGAAACTGTACCAACTAGTACTGGTTGTCCTTTTTCATGACTCTCCTTAATATCTTGAATAACTGCTCTAAATTTAGCAGCTTCATTTTTATAGATAATATCTGAATGATCATCACGAATTAATGGCTTATTAGTTGGTATATCAATAACATCTAAGTGATAGATTTCTTCAAATTCTGATTCTTCTGTCATAGCAGTACCAGTCATACCAGATAATTTTCCATACATTCTAAAATAATTTTGGAATGTAATTGTAGCAAGTGTTTTAGATTCATCTGCTATTTTAACATGCTCTTTTGCTTCAATTGCTTGATGTAAACCATTGTTATATCTTCTTCCATACATAATACGGCCAGTAAACTCATCTACAATTAGTACTTCTCCATCTTTTACAATGTAGTCAATATCTTTCTTCATAATGCCATGTGCTCTTAAAGCTTGGTTAACATTATGTACTAATTCTGAGTTTTCAATATCATTAAAGTTCTCTAAGTTAAATTCTCTTTCAGCTTTCTCAATACCTTTTTGTGTTAAAGAAGCTGATTTCGCTTTTAAGTCAACAATATAGTCATAATTTTCATTATCTTCTGCTTGTTCTTCATCTTTCAAATCTTCTTCTACAATTACTTTTGGAGTTAATCTTCTAACAAAGTTATCAGCTTTTTTATATAAATCAGATGATTGCGTACCACGACCAGAAATAATAAGTGGAGTACGAGCCTCATCAATTAAAATACTATCGATTTCGTCAACAATAGCATAATTTAGTTCTCTTTGTACAAGTTGCTCTTTATATATAACCATATTATCTCTTAAGTAGTCAAAACCAAATTCATTGTTTGTACCATAAGTAACATCTGCATGATAAGCTTCTCTTTTAGCTTCTGGTTCCATTCCTGCAATAACTAGTCCTACTGTTAATCCTAAAAACTTATATACTTTCCCCATCCATTCACTATCTCTTTTTGCTAAGTAATCGTTAACAGTAATAACATGTACACCTTTACCTGTTAATGCATTCAAATACACAGGTAATGTAGCAACTAAAGTTTTACCTTCACCTGTTCTCATTTCAGCAATTCTTCCTTGATGAAGAATAATACCACCGATTAATTGTACATCAAAATGTCTCATTCCTAATACTCTTTTTGAGGCTTCTCTAACAGTAGCAAATGCTTCTGGTAAGATTTCATCTAAGGTCTTGCCTTCTTCTAATTGCTTTTTAAATTCTGCTGTTTTACCACGTAACTCCTCATCCGTTAACTTTTGAAATTCATCTTCTAAACTGTTAATCTTCTCTACAATTGGCTTTACTCTTTTTATTTCCTTTTCACTATACGTTTTAAATAATCCCATTGTTTTCTTCCTTCCTAACGTTAAATTCTCTTTGTTACTATATCACTTTTACAAAAAAATCGCAAGAGTTATACTAAGATTTTGAGTATTTATTATAGTCATAATTGACCAAACTCTGAATACTTATTTATTAAATAAAATTTAAAGGATGGAAATTTATGTTTATTTGTAATTTAAAAGTAGATGGGAATAAACTAGGAAAAATCTTCTTAGGTATTCTATTTGTCGTTATTCTTATTATTACTGCTGTAGTTTGCTATCGTATTTTGGGAGATAATTTTTTTAAGACTAATGATAGTGTTAAAACAGATGAAGTGCAAGAATTAAATGTTAATAATTATACTAATGTTTTAAAAGCTGTTCATGATAATACTGACCTATATGTTAATCAAAAAATTAGATTTTCAGGCTTTGTTTATCGTGTAATAGATTTTAATCAAACGCAATTTGTATTAGGTAGAAATATGGTTATTTCTTCTGACTTTCAAACTGTGGTTGTTGGATTTTTATGTGAATTTCAAGAAGCTGCTAAATATGACGACAATACTTGGGTAGAAATTGAAGGAAAAATTACAAAAGGAAATTATCATGGTGATATTCCAATTATTCAGATTGAAAGTATGAGAAAAATAGAAAAGCCATCTGAAGAATATGTATATCCTCCTGATGACTCCTTTGTTACTACTTCTACCTCCGTTTATTAGGCTATTTTCTTCCTTTTAGATAGGATATAGCCTATTCCAGAGCAAATGAGTACTATACTTTCTAAAATTATTCCAAAAATAGATTTAATATAGATATTATATGCTATCCATGACATACTAGTTGGAATTCCAAGTAATTTATATATATTGTTGTTTTTCTGCCATACTGAGTAAGTATATAAAAAAGTTCCTAATACAGAAAATAAGCTAGGAAGACCGTTATAAGTAAATGCACTCAATAATATGGTAATAACATATAATAAAGCTAAGATAATAATATCTTTTTTGGCATTTTGTTCTGTCTTTCCATTCTTCTTTTCGTCTATCACAAAAACAATATTACGAATAATTGCAACTATATCCATTGCTAATCCAGTATATGCTTTTAGACAAAGAAAAGAAATTGCCTGTGCTATCATTGCTAAAATATTAATGATTAGCACAGTTTTTCTATTTTTTAAGTAATATGTTGAGCCTAGTAATAGATACATTAATATTGCAAATGTTTGTGAAATAATATATGTGGTTGTTAGTTCCATTTTTTCTTCTCCTGTTACTTTGTTTCTCTATTCTTCTTTAAAGTTATCTTTCAAAGATAGACTTAAATACCCCTTTATCTATAAAGGTAGCAAATATATTTTTCAAAACGATTAATAAAATTGGCCCTATAATCATTCCTAATACGCCTATAAACTTAAAACCTGTGTACATAGCAATTAATGTAAAAATTGGATGAATACCAATATGGCCGACTTACTATTTTAGGTTCGATCATTTGTCTTACTACAGACATAATTGCCCATAATACTAAAATAGCAATTGCTAGAGTAAAATCACCTGTACAAGCAGAAATAACTGCCCAAGGTATCATAAATGTTCCAGAACCAAAAATTGGCAATAAATCTACAAATCCAATAATTAGAGCCATTAATAAAGGATATTCTACATTTAAGCCTGCAAAATGGAAAATATATAATCCAATAACAGAAATCACAAATGAAATAAGTACTAAAGTAAGTTCTGCCTTTAAGTATCCTCCTAAAGATTTTACTAATTCTTTTAAATGAACACCTATCTTCTTTACCCAAGTTTGGGGCATGTGATGTTCTAATTGATCTATCATATACACTTTATCTACACACATAAAATACAAAGACAATAGAGTTACTACAGTATAAACACCAATAGTTGGTATTGACGTTAAAAAATTAATTGCTCTTGTTAATGCATTTTTTGCCCATTCCGTCAGTGTTCCTAAAAATTCCATAGCAGATTCTTGTATGGTATTCATAATATTTTCTGGTATTTGTAATCTGCTAAAATCAATTTTTGAAAGCATATCTTGTACTAAAGTATATCCTTTTTCGAAATATTCATTTAAGCTTGTGAGCAAATTAGAAGCTTCTGATACTATGGTTACACCTGCCCAAGTTAATAATCCTACAATAATGATAATTGCTATAATAAAAACTAAAATAGAACTTGCTTTTCTCTTCAATTTTGTTTTTTTCATAATAAATCGTATACAAGGTTCTAACATTAAAGCAATAATGAAAGCAACTAAAAAAGGCATATAAAATATAGCTAACTTAAATCCTAAATAAACACCTAGCACAGTTAAAGCTAATACAAGAATATTTTTTAGAACTCTTCCCCAATAGTTCATATCAATAATCATATCGAAGATTTCCTCCTGTTTCTATTATGTGCTAATTATATAAAGTTATGCTAAGTATGTCAATTATTGTATCAACAAATTACAAAAAATATAACCATAATACTATAATTTTGATATAGTATTATGGTCAAAATTATTAAATATAATTTTATAATTGCTAGATAAGATTATTCTGCATTTTTCTCATTACATCTACAAATATTATTTAAAGTATTATCTACACCTTTATCATCTACGCCAGTATTTGCTGCTAAATCTCCTAATGTTAAAATACCAACTATTCTATTATTTTCTACAACTGGTATTCTTTTTACTTGATTTTCTGACATTAACTTTTCAGCCTCTGTAACATCAGCTTCTGGACCACAACAACAAGGGTTACAAGTCATTACTTCACTAATTGGTGTATTTTTTGGATCCTTATTACAAGCAACACATCTCAAAATAATATCACGATCTGTAATTAAACCTACTACATTTTGAGAATTATCACATACTGGAACACACCCAATATGTTTATTACACATCATTGTAGCACATTCTTGTACTGTACTTGCTGGTGTTGCACAACATACTTCATTACACATACAATCTTTTACCTTCATACTCTTACCTACCTTTCCATTTTATTTTCTAAAAATTACAATAAATTGTTTTATCAATTTATGTAATTAACATAGAAAATAATGACTGCAATATTTTCAAAAACTAATATGAGTTTCATTTTTTAAGCAATCTATTCTTATTTTTCCTCAAAAGAAGAAAGATATGCAATATGTTTTTGCATATCTTTCCATTTTTTGTTAATTTTTTAAAATTCTAAAAAATCTGGGTATTCTCTTGGTTGTATCATTGGTGGCCTGCCCCCTGGTCCCATTGGTGGTCTTCCTCCAGGAAAAGGCGGTCTACCCGAGCCTCCTGGAAATGGTGGGCGAGGTGGTCTTGGTGGACGTGGTCTATTTCCAAATATTCGATTTAAGATTAAGATTTTAATTAAATCCCTTAAGTTAAAATTAGAATGTCTTGTTTCAGCAGTTGGTATAACACTTTCTCTGTTTTCAGAATTAGATACTATACTTTTACTGCTTTTTTCACTTTTAGATTTTGCATTTCTGGTTTCCTCACTACTATTTTTATTTACATTAGTAGAACGATTTTCTACTGCCTTTGGAGTATCTACTCTAATATTTACAGTAGTAGTTGTGTCTTCAATTGCCATATACACTTCATCGGTCATTTTCTCTACTAATTCTCTTGTAATTGGTTGTGTGTTTGTTTCACATACTTTACAAACCATGGGATATACTAAATGATAAATATCTGGATAACATTTTCCTATTTCTTCTTCAGACAAAGTAGATACTGTCTGATTTATCGTAGAATATGTATCTTGATACATTTGCTCATTTCTATAATCATATGTTTCATAAATATTAGGATCATTGATTGGATATCCTAACACTTGACGCATATAGTCTTCATAATTTTGATAATACATATGATACCTCCTTTTCATTTACTGTATCATATGTGTTATCTTAATAAATGGTTACTATTATAACTGATTTACTAAGTTCTTAAACAGTTCTCCTCTTTCCTCGAAATTCTTAAACATATCGAAGCTTGCACTAGCTGGAGAAAACAGAACAATTTCATCACTATTTGCTATTTCATAAGCTTTTTCTACGGTCTCTTGTAAAGTACTGCAATGATAAATTGGTAATTCTTTTCCTTGCATTTCTAGTTCTTGCGTAACCGCCTCTTCTATTTTTGGAGCAGTCGCACCCATTAAAATTAATTTACTTACATTTGCTACAATTGGTTTTGCAATAGGAGTGTAGTCTAAGTGTTTGTCATATCCTCCTGCAATCAGTACAATTTTTTCCGAAAAAGAGTTTAAGCCTGCAATCGTCCTAGTTGGAGAAGTTCCAATGGAGTCATTATACCATTTTACTTCATTTAATTCTCTAATAAATTCTAATCTATGTTCTACACCTTTAAATTCCTTTATTGCCTCAAGCTGAATCTCAGGTTCTACTAAACTAGCAGTTGCAGCAACTGCTGCACATATATTTTCATGATTATGTACTCCTCTAAGTAAAATATCTTTTGTATTTAAGATATGTCTTCTTACTTTTTCTTCACAAGATTTGATAATCCCACTATCACAAATTACACCATCTTCTAATTTTTGTTTTCTGCTAAAGTAAACTACCTTTCCTTTAGCTTCCATCTTAAAATCTCTTGTAATCGTATTATCATAATTAATAACTAAAATATCATTTTCATTTTGATAAGCAAAAATATTCTTTTTAGCTTCAATATATTCCTCATAAGATTTATGAATATCCAAGTGGTTTGGAGACACATTAGTTATAACACTAATATGAGGGCTTATTTGCATATCCATTAATTGAAAACTGCTAAGTTCTAATACTACTATATCTTCTGGCTTCATCTCGTGTACTTTTGTAAATAGTGGTATACCAATATTCCCCCCTAAATAACAATGATAGCCTTTTTCCTTTAAAATATGATAAATTAAATTAGTAGTAGTAGTTTTTCCATCACTTCCTGTAATTCCAATTACAGTACCAGGACAGGTCTGCATTAACATTTCTATTTCAGAAGTTAAGATTGTTCCTCTCTCCAATTCCTTTTCGATTTCTGGTGTATCTGGTCTACAACTTGGAGAACGAAAAATAATATCAAAACCTGTTAAATGTTTCATAGCATCTTTTCCTATATATAGCTCGAATGCATAATTTTGAATTTTCTCTACTGCTTGTTTGTCTAGTTTTTCCTCCTCTCTTTTATCAAAAACACTAACCTTACAATGTAACTGATAAAAATAGTCTAATAATGGAATATTGCTAATTCCTAGCCCTATTATTGCTACTTTTTTTCCTGTTATATATTGTTCAAATTCTTCTAATTTCTCATTTCGATATTCCAAAAGCTTATACCTCCTTTATATGCCTTAATACTTCTTTTGCAGAGTCTTCTATTGTTTCACAGTCAGTCACATCTACTAAAATAGTGTTTTCATATTGCTGGTAATAACCTGATTGTTCTTGTACTTTATCCCTTTTTATAATATTTTGTTTTACTTCTTCTTGACTGATTGTATTGTTATATTTTATGCATTTTCTTCTAACACGTTCATCTAAGGAAGCTGTTACCAAAAAATGATAATCTAAATCTGGGTAGATTTTCATTAAATCCCTTCCTGAAACAATTACATTGAATTGCTCTCTAAATTGTTCAATAATCTTTCTTCCAAACAAGTAAAAGTTTTGATTATCTGCTACATTACTAATCTCAGAAACAGCCAAAGAAGACTCTGCCGATTGTAAAAGCTCCTCCTCTATCTTCTTTCCGTCCATATAAATTACTGTATCTCTATTTTCTATTGTAATCTGGATTTTCAACTTTTCCATAATCTGCTTAATATCTATTTGTTTCATATTTTGCTTCAACTCTTCTAAGTTAATACCTGTAGAAAGTAAAGCATATGCAATACCACGATATAAATTTCCTCCTTGCAATAAAATACTATTTGGTACTTTATTTAATAATTCTTTACATATTGCAGTTTTTCCTGAGCCAACATAACCTTCAATTCCTATTACTAAGTTTTTCATTCTTTGTATCCTTTCAAACATATTTATATAGCATTATACTATACTCCTTTGTTTTTTTTAATATCTTTCTAAATATTCTATTTTGTTATTTGTTTAATATATTCTTCTAAACATAAATTTTGGCTTTTCATTTTCTTAGCATGTTCTATTCCTACATATCTCCAATGCCAAGGTTCATAGCTTACTTTTGTAATATCTTCTTTTTCTTCTGCATATCTCAAAACAAAGCCATAATCTTGTGCATTTTCTTGCAGCCATTGGAAAGCAGTGGTATTTTCAAATTCCCTATTAACATAGTTAAAATCCACAGCTAGTCCCAAATTGTGTTCACTATGCCAAGGCTTATTAATAATTTTTTCTGTCAATTCTCTAGCAGTTTTTTCATTATATCCTTGATACATATAGGCTTGTACTTGATTTTCAAATAAGATTTGTTGATCTTCAGGTGTTCTATAAGCAGATTGTATCCAAATATTTGAAATACCAACATATCTAGCTGCACTTATCATTTGCATTAAATACTGAATCGCTCTTTTATCAAAGCTTCTGTATTGGTCAATACTTTCTAACTCAGTATTATAACCTTCTGGTATCTTATTATTTGTATTAACTAATAGCAAATTCCAATCTAATTCAACTTCTTTTTTCTCTTCTTCCTTTTGGCCTTCTATTTCTACTTCTTCATTTTCCATAACTACTGTTATTTTATCTATTGTTTTATTCTCATTTTTACTTAATATATTGGCTTGACTACTACTTACTAGTTCTTGCTCATTTTCTATTTTTCTAAAAATAATTCGTTTTATTAAAATAATTAAGAGAATAATTAATAGTACTAATATAACTCTTCTTACTATCTTCTTTCTCTCTATCTTTGGTTCTTGTTGCATATTTTTATCCTTTCTATTTATTGATCACATTATATTGATTATTGTTTATATAGTTTTATAAATTTACAAAATTTTTACAAGTTAATATAATTATATTCTTTTTTGAATAAATTTTCAATTTTTTGTACAAAATAATATTACTAAAAAGAAATGGAGGTGTTTTTATGTCAGAAAATCAAAATAAACAAAACAGAAACAATAACAACAACAAGAATAATCAAAACAATAATAAGAATGAAAGAAGTAATAACAATAATAACTGCAAATAGTTAGTATTTACTTTTGTTTCCTTTTAAAGTAAAAGGTGCAAAAATAAATGGACATTCATAACTTACTTTAACCTGCTAGGTTGAAACTTTTGATATCCCTTTCTTTTGTTTTTATAATATAAATCTCGTTTTTTCGAGAAAGCTTTTTAAAGTTATGTTTTTGTTTTTCTCCGTGAATGTCCATTTACTTTTGCATCTTTTGCTAATTACATATATATAATAATAATCTCTATAACACATTTATTGTTATAGAGATTATTATTTATTTTAAATTAGTTTTTACTTATTTTTCTATATACTTCTTTAAAAATTTACCAGTGTAACTTTGTTCATTTTTAACAATCTGTTCAGGAGAACCAACACTAATAATTTGTCCTCCTTTTTCCCCACCTTCTGGTCCTAAGTCAATAATATAATCAGCTGTTTTTATTAAATCCAAATTATGTTCAATTACAATAATGCTGTTTCCAGTATCTACTAATCTTTGTAAGATATCTACTAACTTATGAACATCTGCAATATGAAGACCAGTTGTTGGTTCATCTAAAATATATAAAGTTTTGCCTGTTGCCTTTTTAGATAATTCTGTTGCAAGTTTTACACGTTGTGCTTCTCCTCCTGATAAGGTTGTAGAAGGTTGTCCTAATTTAATGTATCCAAGTCCTACATCATATAAAGTTTGAATTTTAGTCTTAATCCTTGGAATGTTTTCAAAAAAGCTTAAGGCTTCTTCTACTGTCATATCTAGTACATCTGCAATTGTTTTTCCTTTATACTTCACCTCTAATGTTTCCCTGTTATATCTTTTTCCTTTACATACTTCACAAGGCACATAGATATCTGGTAAGAAATGCATTTCAATTTTTAGTACACCATCTCCACTACAAGCTTCACACCTTCCTCCTGTTACATTGAAACTAAATCTCCCTTTATCATATCCTCGAAGTTTAGCTTCTTCTGTACTAGAGAAGATATCACGTATCATATCAAATACACCTGTATAGGTAGCTGGATTAGAACGTGGTGTTCTACCAATTGGAGATTGATCTATATTAATAATTTTATCAATATTCTCTAATCCTTTAATTTCTTTACATTGTCCTGGTCTTTCATTAGAACCATAAATTTCTTTTGCAGCAGTTCTATATAAAATCTCATTGACTAATGTACTTTTTCCTGAACCTGAAACACCTGTTACACATACAAATTGCCCCAATGGAAATTTGACATTAACATTTTTTAAATTGTGTTCTGTTGCACCTTTTACTTCAATGGCTTTTCCATTTGATTTTCTTCTCTTTTTTGGTACTATAATTTGCTTTTTACCACTTAAGTACTGTCCTGTAATAGAACCTTCTATCAATTTTATTTCTTCTGCAGTTCCTTGTGCAATTACTTTTCCACCATGAACACCTGGTCCAGGACCTATATCAATAATTTGGTCTGCTGCATACATAGTATCTTCATCATGTTCTACTACTAAAACCGTATTTCCTAAATCTCTTAATTTTTTCAATGTCGCAATTAGCTTGTCATTATCTCTTTGATGTAAACCAATACTTGGTTCATCTAAAATGTATAGTACACCTGTTAATCCAGAACCAATTTGTGTTGCTAAACGAATACGTTGTGCTTCTCCTCCTGATAAACTTCCTGCACTCCTAGATAATGTTAAATAATCTAGTCCAACATCAATTAAAAATTGTAAACGTTTATTTAATTCTTTTAAAATTTGGTCTGCTATCATTTTATCTTTGTTATTTAACTCCAAACTATTTAAAAAGTCTTTAATTTTATCAATAGACATATCTGTTAATTCATTAATATTTTTCTCTCCTACTTTAACAGATAAACTTTCTTTTTTTAATCTTGCACCATGGCAGTCATAACAAGGTTTTTCACTCATATAAAATTCATAGAAATCTCTCATGCCTTGTGACTTTGTTTCATGATATCTTCTGTCTAGTGTTGGCAAAACTCCCTCAAATGGTGTACTAAACTTTCTAGTACCTGCTGCTGAAGAATACTCAAAATCAATCACTTCATCACCTGTACCATATAGGATTTTTTCTAAAAACCATCTTGGTAATTTTTTGATTGGCACATCTTTAATTTCTACATCATAATGTTTGGCAATACTTTCAAAATACATTTTAGCCATAGTATCACCTTTTTTCATCGTGCTAGAACCAAAGGCTTTTACACCATCATAAAGTGTTTTATTCTTATCTGGAATAATTAAGTTTTCATCCATTATCATTAAATAGCCAATACCTGTACAGGTTGGGCAAGCACCAAAAGGATTGTTAAAAGAAAACATTCTTGGTGTCAATTCTTCTATACTAATTCCACAATCTGGACAAGCATAGTTCTGACTAAATAAGATTTCTTTCTCATTTGGTATATCTACTGTAACAAGATTGTTTGCATACTTTAACGCAATTTCTACTGATTCTGTTAATCTTGTTCTAATATCTGGTTTAATAACTAGCCTATCTACTACTAAATCAATATTGTGCTTTTTCTTTCTGTCAATTGTAATATCATCTGATAATTCATAAGTTTCACCATCAATACGTACACGAACAAAACCTTCTTTTTGAAAGTCTTGTAATAATTTAGTATATTCTCCTTTTCTTCCACGTACTACTGGTGCTAATACTTGTATTCTTGTATCTTCTTTCATTGACATTACTTGGTCAATAATTTGGTCAATTGTTTGTTTTTCAATCTTCCTGCCACAATTCGGACAATGTGGTACACCAATACGTGCATATAACAAACGAATATAGTCATAAATTTCTGTCACTGTTCCTACTGTTGAACGAGGATTTCTAGAAGTAGTCTTTTGATCAATAGAGATAGCTGGTGAAAGCCCTTCAATAGATTCTACTTCTGGCTTTTCCATTAATCCTAAGAATTGTCTTGCATAAGACGATAAACTTTCTACATATCTTCTTTGTCCCTCTGCATATAAAGTATCAAAAGCAAGAGATGATTTACCGAGAACCTGAAAGTCCTGTAATAACCACTAATTTATCTCTTGGAATCTCTAAATTGATATCTTTTAAATTGTGTTCTTTTGCACCTTTAATGATAATACTATTTTGCATAATTGCCCCCTGTATTCTATTTTATGTAATATTCTTTAACCTTTTATATTATAAAACAATAGTTCGTTTTTGTCAATAATTCCTATTACTTTTCTTGCAATGATATTATTTTTGTGATATAATACTTATTGCAATGTCTTTTTATTGTCGCTATTATAATAGTGACTAAAGCATTGAAAAATTTAAAGGAGGGCTCCATTTTATGGACAAGCCAACACTGCACGACATTTTGTACGAGTACGCTGCTGATGGGTATGCTGATACCCAACGCAATCTGTATCCCAAACAAGAATTGGCACTTCTCAAAGATGGTTTCTCAGTTCAGCGGATAGGTACTGTTCCCGATTATCCTGAACAGTCTCGCTGTTTGATTTCATGGAAGAACACCATCGAAGGCACTTATGCCTATGAGTTACTGCAACAAGCTGCCAAGATTCACCCTGAGCTTTTATTGTAAAAGACTCTAACAGCGCAGTTTCCTTTAAAACCAGCCCTAAGAAATTTTCTCAGGGCTGGTTTCTATTTTATTTCAAATTCTTTAGATCCTCTATAGCATTCTTTCTAATTCTTTTATCTTGTCACGAATTTCTGCCGCTTTCTCAAATTCCATTTCTTGTGCATATTTAAGCATTTCATCTGTTAATTTATTAATAATTTCTTTCGTATCCGCTTCTTTATCTAGCTGATATTCTTCTTGAATATCAGCTACAAAGCTAGCCTTAATGGTATCACGTATTGCCTTTTGAATAGTCTGTGGAGTAATTCCATTTTTCTCATTATATTCCTGTTGAATTTTCCTTCTACGATTTGTTTCTGTAATTGCCTTTTCCATACTTTCTGTTAATTCATCAGCATACATAATTACTTTTCCGTCTGTATTTCTAGCTGCACGTCCAATTGTCTGAATAAGTGAACGCTCTGAACGCAAGAATCCCTCTTTGTCCGCATCTAAAATAGCAACTAGTGAAACCTCTGGAATGTCTAGTCCTTCTCTTAATAAGTTGATACCTACTAATACATCAAACTCTCCTAATCTCAAATCACGTATAATTTCCATTCTTTCTAAAGCTTTAATATCAGAATGCATATATCTTACTTTGATATCAATTCCTGCTAAGTAAGTAGTTAAATCTTCTGCCATTTTCTTAGTTAAAGTAGTTACTAATACCCTTTCTTTCTTCTCTACTCTTTCACGAATTTGCTCAATTAAATCATCTATTTGATTAGTTACTGGTTTTACTTCAATTTTAGGGTCTAGCAAACCAGTAGGACGAATAATCTGTTCTACCACATTATCTTTACTATGCTCTTTTTCATAATCTGCTGGTGTTGCACTTACAAAAACAACTTGATTGACTAGTTTTTCAAATTCTTCAAACTTCAAAGGTCTATTGTCAAAAGCAGATGGTAGACGAAAGCCGTAATTTACTAATGATTCTTTTCTGGCTCTATCTCCATTATACATTGCTCTTACCTGTGGGACTGTTGCATGTGACTCATCAATAAGTAACAAGAAATCTTTCGGAAAATAGTCAAATAATGTATATGGTCTACTTCCGAGGTTCTCTACCACTAATATGTCTTGAATAATTTTCAATACCTTGACAGAAACCAGTTTCTTGCATCATTTCTATATCAAAATTGGTTCTTTCTTCAATTCTTTGTGCCTCAATTAATTTGTTATTTTCTTTGAAATATTTTACTCTTTCTTGCATTTCTTGTTCGATTGTTACAATTGCTTTTTTCATTTTTTCTGAAGTTGTTGCATAGTGAGAATTAGGAAATATCATAACATGTTGCCTTATTCCCATTACTTTTCCTGTTAAGGGATTAATTTCTGATATCTTTTCTATTTCTTCTCCCCAAAATTCTACTCTAATAGCAGTTTCGCTTTCATCTGCTGGATAAATTTCTACAATATCTCCTTTTGCTCTAAAAGTTCCTCTTTTAAATTCTAGTTCACTTCTTGTATATTGCATATTAACCAGCTTTTTTAACATCCCATTTCTTTCTATTTGCATACCTGGTCTAATAGAAATACTTAGTTCTTGATAGTCTTCAGGATCTCCTAAACCATAAATACACGAAACAGAAGCAACAATAATAACATCTCTTGTTTCAAATAGAGCAGCTGTTGCAGAGTGACGAAGTTTATCAATTTCATCATTGACAGAAGAATCCTTTTCGATATAAGTATCAGATTGCGGAATGTATGCTTCTGGTTGATAATAATCGTAGTATGACACAAAATACTCTACATTATTCTCTGGGAAAAATTCTTTAAATTCACTATAAAGTTGTCCAGCTAGTGTCTTGTTATGTGCTAAAACAAGGGTTGGTTTTTGCACTTTTTGGATAATATTTGCCATGGTAAAAGTTTTTCCGTGAGCCTGTAACTCCCAACAGTGTCTGAAACTTCTTACCTTCTTGTATTCCTTTTGATAGGTATTCAATTGCTTTTGGTTGGTCGCCTGTTGGCTGATAATCTGAATGTATTTTAAACATAATTCCGCTCCTATTTTTACATTTTCTATTTATCTTACCCATTTTCTTTTATAATTTCTATTACTTTTGGAATTTCTTCTAGTCCACTTTTCTTTCCCATATGTCCAATGTTTTCTATTAATATTGGAATTGCATTTATGTCTTTTGGATAATATTGTAATAGATCAAATGGTACAATATGATCGTCATTGCTATATATTGAATATTTTTTGTTACATCTATTTTTAAAGTTTTCTAATTCATTTCTGCTTACTAAAAACTCTTTACAAGCTCTATTCAAGTCTTCTTTATTTTCCCATTCAAAGTATTTTGAAAAACCTGCTAAACTAATATAATGTCTTTTTCCATTGTTCATATATAACACCTTCTCTTGGTTCAAATTCAGGAATGATAACATTATATCCCATTTTCCTAAGTTCTTTTTCTAGCCATGCATAAATTTTAGGTATTCCATTATATCCATGAATTAAAAATACATTTCTGTTATTCATAGTATCTATTCTCCATTTAATTCTAAATTCTTCTTTTCTTCTTCAACTGCTTCAATTAGTTCTTCTTCCGTTGGTAAATGTAATCTATATTCTGATGCAAATATACTTGAGTTATCTTCTGGTAAAGTATATTTTACGACTGTTTCATTTTTCTCAGTACTAAGCAATATTCCTACTGTCTTGTTCTCATCAACATTTTTCACTTCTCTATCATAATAGTTCACATACATTTGAATTTGTCCAATATCTTGATGTGTTATCTTTCCAATTTTCAAATCAATAATTACAAAACATTTAAGTAATCTATTGTAGAAGACTAAGTCTGGATAAAAGTGGTCTTCTTCCATTGTAATTCTAACTTGACTTCCAACAAACATAAATCCTTTTCCTAACTCTAGTAAAAACTCTTTTAAATGTTCTAATATATTCTTTTCTAAATCTGATTCTAGGTATTTTGTATTTTCTTTAATATCTAAAAATTCTAACACAAATGGATCTTTTACCAAATCTTTTCCTTCTCTTAATACTTGACCTTTTTGTGCTAATTCTAATACTTTTTCTTTATCTTTAGATAAAGCTATTCTCTCATATAATAAAGAATTCTTTTGTCTTTGTAATTCTCTTACACTCCACTGTGAATTTATGGTTTCTTGTAAATAAAAGTTTCTTTTTTCTTCTTCATCAACTTTTAATAATTCTAAATAATGAGACCAACTTGATTTGGCAGACACTGTCTTCCAAATTGGATACATTAAATAGAATTTTCCCATTCTTCCATCATTTCTATTAGCTGTTCTTGATATTTCCTTTCTAATTTTACTAGCTTTAGCATATTGTTTCTCCTTTTCATTTTTGATATTATATCAAATCTTTGTTTTGTTTGAAATAGTTTTTTCCATATTTATAAAAAAATTGGAAAGGTAGCTATATTACAGCCACCTTTCCTGTTTGCTTATTGATTACACAAATAAATCAAATGAAGAGTATTATTAGAAAACTCAAATGTGCTAAAGTCCTTTCTTGCTATGTCTCTACATACTAACCCCCGAATTATCCTTTCTCTTAATGGAGCGGTAGGAATAATTCCTAAATAAATTTTTATTAAAGGACTTATTATAATTGGATATTACCAATTCTTTTGCATTTTATCAAAATCATAGCTATCCCCCAGTATAACTGGGGGATAGTTATTAACCTACAAATAGCATATTACAAAAGTTTATGTAATAGTCAAATTTTTTTCAGTTTGTCATAATTATAATTTTGTAAAATTATAACAAGGAAAATGAAAAAGGTTATGGAAAAGCACAAAAAGCATTTTTAGTTATTTTTATTTTGTTCTTATTAAGTTTCAATATAATTTTAACAATTAATTCTTATTGCTGCTATACATTTTCTGAAGCAACGCAAAATGTTATAAAGTCTATTATCCTTTTAGTAATATTTCTTATATATTACTTTATTGTAACTTACCATATAGGAAAATTATCCATTAATTATAATTTTTTCGCATATATTATTTTTAATATTAGCTTTTCTTGATAATTTTTCAGAAGAGCCCAGTCATTTTGGAGATTTTATACCAGTAATTTGTGTTATTATAATTTTACAATTATTTTTTCTTTTGGTTATCTTTTCCATGTCTGGCTAGTCTCTTACTATACCAATCCAGACAGATATGAATTAGTAAGGCATCGTTATTTTTCTGATAAAGAATTCTCTTATTTAACAGATAAAATTCCAGATGATGCTACTAAGATTTAGTTTTACTGTGAGCCATAAGTGCATAAAATATAAAAATACACCTTTAAATGTTGAAATTCTATCTAACATTTTGGGTGTATTCACTTTAGAAACTATCTCTTTTTTCCTAATTGATATATTCTATTTTTGCTTTTTGTTTCAATAATTCTTTATATTCTTCTATCAGTTCAAGTATCAAATTCACTGCTTGAGGCGCTTTTTCTTTATCTTCTGCATATTTTTTACACCTTTTGCATTTAGCATTAAATTCACTATTGTCTGTATTCAATTCACCACTTTTAATAGCCTCAGCTATATAGAGAGACCATTTCGTTTGTACTTCTAATCTTTTCATTCTTTTTATGTAGAATTCAATAAATTCATCATAATTCATACTAACTGCTTTTAATATTGCTTCTATCTCTTCACTACCTTTTTGTGCCTGCTTTTTTATTTTCTTTTCAATTTTTTCGATTTCTTCTTCATTTAAAGTAATTCCTTCTTTTTTTGCATCTTGTTCGATTAAATATTCTTTAATTATCTGTTCTTCTGCGTTAATTTTTTCTCCACTATTGTTGATAATTGAATTATTATATTGAAAATCCACAAAAGCTATTTCCCTTTCAGTAATTTTTTCTCCATTAACACTCACCCTATTTTTATTAGTCTTTTTTTTCATTATTTTGTTCAATTCATCTATACCAGTCTTTATTTGCTCATCTGAATATATACTTCCACCATTCAATTTATTCTCTAATATATTTTGAGTATTAGCAATTTTAGGTTTATTGTTATTTTTTATTATTGTTTTATATATTAACACAATAATTAATATTATTACTATTATAGTTAAAATAATTATTCCTATATTTTTTTTATTTTTCAACATAATTTATACCTCTTTTATGACTTTTAATTTATAATTTCCTCAATCTTATATTGATTTATTGCCCCTTTATTCCAAGTTATTTTATAGTTGGTATCCCCATAATTCGTATAATTTCTTGCCATACCTGCTCGATGCATCAAAAATAAATCTTGTGGAAGTATTGTGAAAATCTTATCATCAACTTCTACTTTTGTATTAAATAAAGTTTCATACTCATCAACAGGTTTATTATCCCAATCATAATAATCTACTATCCCATATTTCATATTCATTTGATACCTATTTTCTACTTTAATGACTGTACAATGCATTTTTATTCTATAAAAATGCATTGTTGCCTTCCAATCACCTTCTATTGCCTCTCCAGAATCTTCAATAATATTAACAAAAGTTACTGGCTCTGATATTTCTAACTGCTCAGCTATCTTTATATTATTTTTAATATTATTTTCTAATTTTTTCTTCATTGAATTGCTTTCTTCCAAAGCATCTTTTAATGATATTCTTCTCATAGTATGCCCTTCATTATAGACATCTTCTTCATATTGATAAGTTTTGTCAGTTTTTCCATCGTTTCCACTTGTCAAATAATATCTTAGAGCTGTAGCAGCATTTGGATACTTTGCTTCATATATATATAGTCCACTTAAACAAGCTAATTTCACTGCTGTTAATCTCGGATCTGCTATAATATGTTCCCCAAAACTCATAGTATTATACATTTCCTCTTCTTGTCTTATAGCTTCATTAATGTTTTCTGATGTTAATATATTCTCCCAATTAGTATTAACTTTATAACATATTCCACTTTCGTCATAAATACATGGGACAAAGATTTTATCATCATTATAATAAATATCTTGATTTGTTGCTATGCAATTATGTTGAAAATCCTCTTTTTTTATCAATATAGAATTTTCCGAACTTGCAAGATCAATGTTCTTTTTCACCAATATTCTTCCGCTATTTTCTATGTCAATCATTAAAACATAGTCTTGATTACCAATACGATAATTTTCGTCTTGTGTTGTAACGCCGAATTCTGTTGCACTGTAACAAATTTTTATCTTGGAACTGTTATCTAATACTATAATATAATGTGGATAATCTTGTATATTTATATCATAACTTAAAGTAGGAATATATACTTCATATTTACGTGCATATACTCCAAAAGCATTATATTCAAAAGATACTTTAGAGTATTCATTTTGGTTTGATACTTCTAAATTATCTGAAGATACATAGCCTTCTTTGCCATTTGCCAATATTATTTTATCCCAAACATGTCCATTTATTTCATTTATACCTTTATTTATTCTTCTTACTATACTCTTTTCTACTAATGTTACTTTTTCATTATATATAACTGATGGCTTTTCATATACAATTGTTGATTTGTTTACTTTTACTATTTCATTACAACTCTTCTCATTTTCATGACTTGCATCATATTCATATCCTGAATTTTTTGAAAAAACTTTTTTATTCAAATCTTTACTGAAAATATCATGATTTGAGGCTATGCATACTGCATAATTAGAAGGTGCTGCTGCTTTTTCTACGAAAAAGAAAACATTTTTGTTTTCATACTGAATTGTTACTCGTCCGTTTTTTTCTACTGTAATACTATACGCTGCATTCATAATAGCCAGTTGTCGTGTTGTATCTTCCCCATATCCACTAGTTGTTACTCGTTTCTTACCATAGTAAATTATCATTTGTGACTTACTTTCTAGTTCCGTTATAGCATAATATGGATAATTTTCTGGATTGAATGTTTTAGTAGTAAAATACACATTATATTTTATATCTTTACACTCAAATGAAATATTTGAATATTCACTTTCCTCTGCTGTTACTAAATTTTCCGAAAATATGTAGCCTTCTTGTCCATTACTTAATACAATCTTATCCCAAACATGTCCATTTATTTCATTTACTCCCTTGTTTATTCTTCTTACTATACTATTAAACCCTAGTGTTGTTATTTCATTATATATAACTGATGGTTTTTCATATACAATTGTTGATTTGTTTATTTTCACTATGTCGTTACATATTTCTCCATTTTCATTATTAGAATCATATTTCTCTGTGGCAGAATTACTAATTACACTATAAAAGCATGATATTCCTATAAATAAAATTACTCCCAATACAATAAATAGAATCTTTTTTCTAGTAACATTCTTACTTTTCATTACTAAAATCCTCCTTTTTTCTCATAAATTTTATACTTCTGTTTCTTATAGGTAAAATTTTATCATAGAGCAACAGAAAAGTATATATTTTTTTTTAATATTGTGATATAATTTTACAAAATTAATATAAGGAGAACAAATTATATGAATAAATCCCGCAAAGTACTTTTTATCTTTTTGATTACATTACTTTTAGCTTATAATATACATTATTCATTTCTTACATTTTATTGTGCTTCATTTAACATAAATACAATTAAAGATGTAATAATAAGAGCTGTTCCTCTAATAATAGCAGTGATATATTATTTGAGCAACATTCATTCTTCTAATAAATTGTCAATTAATTTTATTTGCTTGTTTATTAGTATTTCTATTTTTATTATTATAAAAATACATAAACTTTTGTACTTTTATCTACTAATTAATGCTATTGATAATACTTTTTTATTTATTATGAATATACTTTTTATATTGTTTATGTTTTTAGCTTTTTTTAAAAATTTCAAGAGAGGTGAATCAATTGTTTTATATTCACTATTAATATTTCCTATATTTCTTATTCTTCAATTTGCTTTTGAAATAATGAACTTTGGCACAACAGATTTTTATACTTATACTAATCCTAATCGATATGAATTTGTTAAATATCATTATTTCTCTGAATATTCTTTCTTACCAGATAAAATACCAGAAGATGCTACTAATATTGTTTTTCGTTATAATAGCTATCTTACCAATATAAAAGATTTATACTTAGAATATGACTCTCCTTCTATCAAAAATGATGAACATCATATTATATATGAGATTCCATCTAAAATCGAGTAGGGAAAAAACTCTCCTACTCGATTTTAGATTATATGCTATATCACAATAATAAAATTCTTTATCACCACCTATAAATTTTTCAAATCCATCATAGAAAAGAGCTTTCATAATATTTATACAAAAAAGAAGGCAGAATTATTCTCCACCTTCAATCATTTCATTAAAAATCTTATCAATATTCACTTCTTCTTTGTATTTATTTTCCATTGGGCACATTCCAGTTTTATCGTTATTCTGTACATATTCTACCAAATTTTTATACTCGTATCTAACACCATTGTTTTCTAAAACAGGAATAGCATACTTACTCATAACATCTGCATAGATTTCTTTTACTCCTGCAACAGTTAAAATACTTCCTGCCACTTTTCCAATTACTTTATCAGCTATTGTTGCTCCCTTCAATGCATTTTTATCGTTTTGTAATATTTCCTTAATATCTTTTATTCTATCTTGAAAATATTCTTTATATTCTCCATTAGTATATAAAACAACTAAACTTGCATTAGCACTATATAGCCTTTCTTTTACTACTTCTAGATTAGTCATTTCTTAGCTTCAACCTTTCGTTCATTATTTTAGCTATAAAAGGAACTGCTAATAATTGGATAACAATTCCTGAAATTCCTGTTATAATACTTTGTATTACTGAAATTCCATAAGTAGGTAATCCAAATATATTAGTTGCTGCCAATAATATTCCACTATATATTACTCTACCTAAAATAATAGTTGCTATTAGAGATAAATAAGAATTGAATTTCTTATTAAACAAACTTAATAAAACAGCATAAATGACTAGTTCTATTAGCATATAGGGAAGTCTTGCTAAACTTGGCATACCTGTTAATAAATAGCTAAATATTACACTACTTCCTGCTACAACAGTTGCTGAAGTAATGCCAAAAGTAAGGGCTGCAATAAGCACTGCAAGATGCATAGGTAAAAAAGTAGCTCCTGCATTTGTTCCTGCTAAAACGTGGAATATTCTAGGAAGTGCCACACCAATCCCACTTAATAAAATAGTTCCAATAATATATTTTGCTTTTCTGCTTGATAAGATTTCTACCAAACGATTTGACTTTTTAATACTTTCTACTTTTTCTATCATTCTAAATTCCTCCTAATCTATATGAATCAACTCATATTCTCTTGAACCAAATCCAAGCTCAGCTGCCGCTTCTATGGTATGAACTCCATTTTGTCTTTCTACTCTCTCTATAAAATGCTCTTTTCCAGAATCATCTGAATTATATACTAAATCAATGCAAGCTTGGTCAATTGCAATTGGATCTAAACTCGCTAAAATACCAATATCCTTCATGCAAGGATCTTCCGCAACTGCACAACAATCGCAATCTACTGACATATTACACATAACATTAATATATGCAATTCTATTTTCGAAATATTTTGCAACTGCTGATGCTGAATCTGCCATTGCTTCCAAAAATTTATTTTGATCAACATGAAACATCTCTTCAAAAGTTCCATGCTCATTTCCTACACAATGAATATAACTTTTTCCATGACCTGAAGCAACACCTATTGATAATTGTTTTAGTGCTCCACCATATCCTCCCATTGGATGACCTTTAAAATGAGATAGCACAAGCATAGAATCATAATTATCAATGTTTTTTCCTACATAATCTTTTTGAATCACTTTTCCATTTGGAATTTCTAGTACCTTATCTGGACCCTCTCCATCCATAATATCTACTGTAAAATATTTATTCCAACCATGTTCTTCCATTAATTTCACATGTCTTTCAGTTGTATTTCTTGCTCCGTCATAAGCAGTATTACACTCCACAACCGTTCCCTTTACTCTTTCTACAATTGCTTTAACAAATTCAGGTCTTAAATAATTTTGATTTCCTTTCTCACCAGAATGTAATTTAACTGCTACTTTTCCTGATAGTTCTATTCCTAATGTTTCATACATTTTTACAACACTTTCAGGAGTAATTTCCTTTGTAAAGTAAACTTTTGATTTTTTCATAAAAAACCTTCCTCTCTTTTTACACTTCTTCTGTAAAATCTTTTCTTTTTCCACTTTCGATTTCTTCATATAAGGCTATTTTATAATTTAATTTTTCTATTGTTGTATTAATATTTTTCTGTTTTTCTAGTAATTTTATTCTTTGTTCTTCTAATAATGCCTTCCTAGCCATAACTGTAGATTTCCCTTGTTCAAATAAAGTCATATATTCTCTTAAGAATAGTTTTTTGAAATTTTTTTAAGAATTATTTTGCTATTTATAATTCACACTCCTCTGGAATTTGAGGATAATTTTGTCCAATAAATTCTTCTACTGTTGGTGTATTAGTTACATATATCATTCTTCTTTTTCTTTTTAAATCTTCTGCAATACTTGCAAACTTTTTAGCTGCTTCTAGATGCTCTTTCTCAAAGTCTTCTGCCTCTTCACTAATGATGTATCCTTTTTTATATTTATCATAAGAGTCTACCATACCAATTTCATAAATATTGGCATTTGAAATGCACTTTCTTAAATTAGGGAAGGCCTGTTCTAACTCTTTTTTTATCTGCAAAAGTAAAATTCTTCCCACTATTTGATTGTCTCTAGGTCTAATTTCAATTGTTCTAATTTCTCCTGGCATTTCATAAATGCAATTTTGATATGTCGCTACATTAAGTGAAATATCAATTGGTTGTCCATTTACCATAATGGTAAATAAATTTCTATAACCGTTTACTATTAAAGTTTGAGAAAGTTCTTTTGATATTCCAATAGAATTTAAAAATTCTGTATAATCTTGTAATTCCAAACTACTTCCTATTTCCTCTTGCTTTTTTCTACTTGTATAAATAGTTTCTTCATCTTCTTCATAAGTTTTATAAGTAATTCTCTTACTTTTATAGCCCCTTGTTAATTGTCCCTGATAATGTGTTGCGCCATGTCTAATACGTAAAGTCTGTCCTTTTTCTAAAAGAGAGAAATCTTCTAAGCAATCATAATAACTATCTGTGGAAGTATAAATAGCACTATCTATTATCATATACTTTTCTTGTAGTTTTTCCAAAATATCTCCTGCCAAAATTTTTTCGCCTGCAAGAATATATTTCAATTCAAATTCTTGTACTGGTTTTAATTGATTTGTAATAACATCATTCAACATATCCAAATACTTGGCTTGAAACTCTTGCTCTGATATCCCTAATTCTAATCGTAACAATTGCGGGTTAATTGCTATTATAGCTCTTTGTATAGGTTCTAAATTAACACTATGTGGTAAATCTTCAAAATTTTGAATTCCTGCCTTAGTAACAATGTTGGTACTTCCAAATTTTGTTTTTTTATATGGTTTAATCATTTTTGTATCTGAAAAAATGCAATGTGAATCTTCTGGAAAATCAGGAATAATTCTTTTTAATAAATCTCTAATGTACTTTTCACTTCTGCTATTATACAAAACTTGGTAAGCATTTTTTGCATTTTCTCTATAATGACATAAATATCTTATTTTTTCATTTTGAGTTTTTCTTTCTATTAATTCAATTGCCCTATCTAAAGGTCCATTCGTTAATTGCATATACTCTTGATTTGTAAGACTTGCTTTTTCTTGAGTCAAAAACTTTTTAATTGCTTCTGGAATTTCATCTGGCACTTCTTCTGGATGTTTTCTTAATTCTAATAGTAATTCTTCAAAGGCATGGTTTCCCAAAAAATCTATATCACAATAATAAATTTCTCTATAATTTCTAGTTCTTTCTAAGATATTTGCTTCTAACAAATGTTGCTTTTCTCTAGGAATTCCTAAAACAATTTGACTTCCTGCTAAAATACATTCAAAACTATCTGTTAAGTCTTGATAATTTGTTAATGTTCCAAGTCCTGTATAAGTTGATTCTCTTAGCAGATAATCTATTCTATCTAAATCAATATTATGAGAAATGAGAGAAGCTAGCAATGCCTTTAATGGTACAGTATTATCTTTTCTTGATTCAGCTCCTTCTATAATTTCTCCATTACCATAAATGCATTCCATAAATTCCACTAATTTTTCAACAAATTCTTCCCCATATTGTTTTACAATAATTTGATGAATTTGCATAGAAGGATCTTTGATAATATCAATTCCTCTTTGTTCATGAGATACACCAGTAATCTGCTCTAGCAAATGAGAATGTGCTCCATGTCCAATATCATGGAGTAATGCCGCTAGTTTTGCCATTGCCTTTTCTTCTTTAGAAATATGAAGCCCATAAGCACTTAACTTCCTTTCTAAGTTATTTAGTGTTCTACTCATCAAATAATATACACCTATACTATGTTCATAGCGTGTTTCTTGTAATAATTCTGGATATTGAATTGTGCTCATCGCTGTTTGTGTAATATCTTTTAGTCTTAAAAAATCTTCTGAATTAACAATTTCTTCGTAAATTCCTTCTAATTCTATGTTTCCATAAATAATGTCTTTTTGTATCATATCTTATTCTCCATATTTTGATATTTTTCACATTCAATTTTCTTACTTAAAAATCTAGCTAGATCTTTTGTAATTATCAACTTTTCTTTTTGTTCTTTTGTTAATTTTTTGATATGATATTCTAATTTAGAGGCTAAAGCTCTATCTTCTGTAGTCCATATTGTTTCTATTCTCAACACTGAATGGCCTTTTGTATATTTGGCTCCTTTTTCATCTTTACAGCGATGTTCTTCCCATCTTCTTTTGATATCATTTGTAATTCCAGTATAAATGGAGTTATCTTCACATCTTAACATATAAATATAGTACATCTTTTCTTCTTTCTAATTAAAACTGAAATAAATTTAGTCCTATTTCTTCATCAAAGTATCTATCTACTTTTCCTGAAATAATATGGATTACCATTTCACAAGTTGCACTAACAATTGCTCTGTTTAGATGTCCTCCAAATACTTCTCCTTTATCATTTCCTGCACTCATATGAATGTGAGTATAAAACTCATCATTCATAGTATTGATAGTTCCTGTTAAAGAAACAATTTCAAAATTTCCTTTAAACTCATTAGCATAGTATTTCTTCTCATCTACTTTAAATACTCCAACTGTAAAATCATTTGTTGCACCTAATGCATTAATATTAGCTAAAGTTATGTTTTCTTTTAATGCAATTTCTTTAATTTTTTCAAGTATTTCTTCTCCTTTATCTATTCTTGCTACAATTGTGTTATTAAATCTTCTATATTCCATTTTATTCTCCCTTCTATATATCTTTTTATCGTTTTTATAGTAACACAATTCTAAATTTTTTTCAATAATTAGTCTATTTCCTCAATCAATTTTGCTAAAATTTTTCAAAAATGTCTGGACTTTTTTTCATGAATTGTGTATGATTATATGGTAACAATAGATAAAGGAGGATTTTTTGGAATGACAAAAAAATCATTAAAAATATTTTTAGTTTTATTAGTTATATTTAGTCTTTGTACAATCTGTTCATCTGCTGCTAACATTAATTTAAATTTACCTGGTACAGATAGCAATCAAGTAGTTAATAATGTTGATCCTAATGCCCCAAGCGATGAAAATACTACTGATACTAATACTGTTGATAATGATAATATACAAGATAATACTGAAGATAATTCGTTAGATAATCCATTAGATGATATGCAAACTTTAGCACCAACTCCTAATAGTTCCTCTAGTTCAGGTTTATCTGCAACTAATATCATTAATATTTTATTAATAACGGTTGGTGTTATTCTTATCTTATTAGCAATTGCAATTATGATTCGATTAAAATAAGTTTAAAACTGTTAAATTTTTAAAAATTTAACAGTTTTTTTCTTCAATCTGTTTTCCACTTTTTATCAGAATATTTTATTTTTAAAAATGAATAATAATAATGAGCCGTTTTTTAACTCAAATTTTGATAAAAGGAGGATTTCATCATATGAAAAAGAAATGTTTTATAACAGCCATTCTTTTAGCCGTTTTATCTTTTGCATTTGTTTCTTACACTTCTGCTGCTAATGGTATGGATAATGCTGTAAATGGTATTAGAAATTTTGTTGGTGGTACAGAAAATGTGGTTGAAGATGCTGGCAAAGGTATTGCGAATGGAATTAAAGGTGGCGTAAATGCCATTGGAAATGGTGCTAAAAATGTAACTAATGGTATAGAAAATGGTATGAATCGTGATAATAACCAAAATGATAATATGAGAACAACTGGTACTATAGATGGAAATAATGGTGGTTACACAGCTACAAGAACATCTACTGATGCAGGTAACACTGGTCTATTTGGTAATGTATCAAACAATGTATGGACTTGGATGGTTTTAGCTATTGCTGGTATTATTATTGTTGCATTAGTTATGTATTATGCAAAGCAAAATAACATCACTACTTATACTCATGATGATGGTGATGATGAATAAGAATAGTTTATCTATTGATTATTTTTAATTATAATTTTTCTTAACAAATTAATAGTCTTAATAATAGCAGTACCTTACAGATATTATTAAGACTAAATACATAAATTAATTTTAAACATAAAAAACAATTATAAAAGGAGTTTACATATATGAATAAAAAAATAATTGCTACCAATCCTGTGGCAAAACATAATTATACAATTACAGACACATTAGAAGCAGGAATTGTTTTAACTGGAACAGAAATTAAGTCTATTCGTAATCGGAAAAGTAAATTTAAAAGATAGTTATGCTATCATAAAAAATGGAGAAGCTTATGTATACAGTATGCATATCTCTCCTTATGAACAAGGAAATATTTTTAATAAAGATCCTTTACGTGATCGAAAACTATTATTGAATAAACGAGAAATACATAGACTAATTGGATTAATTAAGCAGCAAGGTTATACTCTAATTCCTATGAGCTTATATTTTTCTGGCAACTTTGTAAAAATAGAATTAGGAATTGGTAAAGGTAAAAAATTATATGATAAGCGCGAAGATATTGCCAAAAAAGATGCTGAGCGAAGATTAAGACAACAATTTGGAAAAGTGTAAACAAAAAACAGTTTGCTAAAAATAGTAAACTGTTTTTTTCTCAAGGTTTGGCCTTAATTGACATTTTATTACATTTAAGAATATTTTGAACCTTAAGCTTTATTACTTGAGCCAAATACATTTTTAATCTTATGTTGTACTGTTTTTTGAATTAAATCTCTTGCTGGTAACATATATTTTCTAGGATCAAATACAGATGGGTCCTCTGCAAAAGCTTTTCTAATGGCTGCTGTCATAGCTAAACGCAAATCAGTATCTACATTAATTTTAGAAACCCCCTCTAAACTTGCTTGATGTAACATTTCATCAGGTACACCTTTAGCTCCAGGTATATTTGCTCCATATTGATTGCACATTTCTACTAGTTCTGGAATAACAGTTGATGCTCCATGTAATACAATTGGGGTATTAGGTAATTTTTCTCTTATTTTTTGTAAAATATCAAATCTTAACTTTGCATCCCCTTTAAATTTGTATGCGCCATGGCTTGTTCCAATTGCAATTGCTAAAGAATCGCATCCTGTCCTTTCTACAAATTCTTTTGCTTGATCTGGGTCTGTATACATCGCATCTTGAGCTGCAACATTAACATCATCTTCTATTCCTGCTAATTTTCCTAATTCAGCCTCTACTACAACGCCCTTACTATGGGCATATTCCACTACTTTTTTTGTTAAAGCAACATTTTCTTCAAAATCATACTTAGAACCATCTATCATGACAGAAGAAAATCCATTATCAATACACATTTTGCAAGTTTCAAAATCCGGTCCATGGTCTAAATGTAAAGCAATTGGTATGTCATATTCTTCTAATGCTGCTTCTATCATTTTTCTTAAATACCCTACTCTTGCATATTTAATTGCACTTGAAGATACTTGTAAAATAACCGGTGAATTCTCTGCTGCTGCCGCATCTACAATCCCTTGTATAATTTCCATATTGTTAACATTAAATGCTCCTATGGCAAAATGCTCTTCCATAGATTTTTCAAACATCTCTTTAGTTGTTACTAATGGCATAATTTTATCCTCCTTCACTATTTTCTCTTATTCTATTGCTAATTAGTTTAAAAGTCAATATTAATTAAAATCTATTTTTAAATTGACATAATCTTTAGTTGATGATACAATAATTTTAATAGCAATCTGCTATTTTTTATAAATCAGTTAGCAAATTTTGCTAACGTAACCTTTTAAGGAGGGAATTTTATGGGTTCAAAAAATCGGTTTTACATGGATGTTCAAACGCTGAACAGTTCTGTAACCGGTTCCTGTCATTTGTGTATTGTAAAATATCCAGATGGCACAACCACACGGTTCATCGTCGATTGTGGACTTTTTCAAGGACGTGAAGAGGAAAATGATTCTAACAATTATTCTTTTCCTTTTAATGAAAGCTCTATTCAATTCGTTCTTGTCACGCATACTCATGTTGACCATATAGGTAGATTGCCCTTACTGGTCAAAAATGGTTTTAGAAACCAAATCTATGTTACACCTTCTGCTAAGCCTCTCTTGAATTTGGCTCTCTTTGACAGTTATCGTGTTTTGAAAGATACCGCAAAAAGAAAGCATCAGCCTGATCTCTATAGAGATGTCGATGTCTATCAAACGTTGAATCTTGTGAAAGCAATCCCTTTTGAAAAAACTACTGCTTTAGACGACCATATTAAAGTAACTTTCTTTTACAATGGTCATCTAATTGGTGCATCACTCATATTGGTTGAAATTTCTTACCCTGGTGAACAGAATATCAATTGGCTTTTTACTGGCGACTATAACAGTCATAATATGTTTTTTGATATTCCTCCACTTCCTAAAAGGGTTCTAGAAATGCCTTTGAACATTATGCAAGAAGCCACGTATGGCACTATGGACTCAACTCAAGTAGTTCCATGCTTTGAGAAAAATATCCTTTCTGCTTTGTTCAAAAGCAATGCATCTGTTGTAGTACCAGTATTTTCGCTTGGGCGTTCCCAAGAGATCTTATATTTTTTAAAGGTATTGCAAAATCAAGGAAAGCTTGATTGTTCAGTTCCTATCTTCTTTGATGGAAAGCTTGCACATCAATATACTCGGCTTTATCAAAATGGCTCTTTGGGGATTAAACAGGAAATGCTTGAGTTTTTGCCTTCTGGTCTACAGTTTGTAGATACTGGAATTCGAGATTCTGTATTAACAGACTCTGATCGAAAAATCATTTTAACAACCTCTGGAATGGGTTCTTATGGCCCTGCTCCTCAGTATATTTCTACCTTTATTAGACAGTCTAACTCTTTAATTCATTTTACAGGCTATACTGCAGAGGGTACTTTAGGGCATTCTCTACACTCTGCTAATATGGGAGATATTGTACGGGTTGGAGGCATCTTAGTAACCAAACGAGCGCAGGTAGAATTTACTTCTGAATTTTCAGCACATGCCAAAGCAGATGAATTAATTCATTTTTTGAAACAATTCGAAAATCTGAACCTTGTGCTCGTAAATCATGGTGAACCCCATGTAAAAGAAGCTTTTGCCAAACGAGTTTTGAAAGAGATTTCTACCAAAGATGTTGGCATTGCTAATGAAGAGTTTTTCTTCCGTGTTTCGCCATATCATCTTTTAAAAACGATGACCACAAAATTCCAATAATAGCTTTTAAATTCCAAGCTATAGAAGGAGCTCTGTAAAAGAGCTCCTTTTTCTTTAATTTTCATGTTTATAGCTACTACACATCGATTCATCTGGCTCTTTAGTTTCACAACCAATAATTGGCGTTACAATAATTTGTTCTAGTTTACATTCTTGATATTGCTTATCATTATATTTACAGCTTGTTACTGTACAATTGATTTTTTGATTTTTTTCCATAAAAATAGCCTCCTTTAATATTTTTCAATATTATTAGTATGGCTATTTCTTCAAGTTTTATTTAAAATTTTCATTCTATTTTTTTATTTTCTAACCATTTTAGCTACTTTTGCATCTTATACACTTTTTATTTTTTCTTTTCTTCTATTCTCTCGCATTCGCAACTATTATCTAATACTGTACAGTCTTTCACATTTTGAAACCCTAAATACCAACTCATTCCATTTTGATTTTTCTCCATTTCTCTTCTTCTTGCTTCTAATTCTGCAAAAGTTTTCGGAACTGGTAGAATTCCTGGTTCACAAGGTATCCAGTTTGCTGGCATGGAAAGTTTATTGCTATCGGCTACTTGTAAAGCAGTTAAGGCTCTTAAAATCTCTGGAATGGATCTTCCTACATTCATTGGATAAACTAAAATTAATCTTATAATTCCTTTATCATCAATGATGAAGACATTTCTAACTGTTTCTGTATTACTTACATCATTAGAAATCATTCCATATTTTCTAGCAATTTGCCCATTTCTATCACTAATAATTGGGAATGGAACTCTAATTCCTGTTTTGCAATAAATATCGTATAGCCATGCTAAATGTGAGGCACTTCTAATTTTACCAACACTATGTAAAAAAGCGATGTTAACAAATTCTAAAAAACGAAGCTTTAAGAATTTGTAACAATCGCAATAATTATCTTCTACGTCAATTACAACAAATTGTTAAAACAATTTGTTGTAATTTCCTAGAATATAAAAAAATTATATTACTTTTATGCTCTTTGTATAATATATTCTTTGCCTAGTTCTTCACTTACTATATTTAATTCTGAAAAATTAAAATAGATATAAATATTTTTGTATTCGTCTAATTCTATTCTGTCTATTAGTTCATATAAAACTTTTTTACTTGTATTTTCCATTTTTAGAAACTCATTAATCAAACTTTCTACTTCTTCGTCTTTTCTATGGCTTTGCTTCTTCACTTTTAAAATATTTATTTTACTTTGTACACTTTCTTTTTCCTTTTTTAGTCGTTCTCTTTCTTCTATAAATCCCTTTGAATATTTAAAGTAGTCATCATTTGAAATCAAACCATTTACACTGTCTAAATAGATTTTATCTATTTTCTTTGATACCTGAGCTATCTTGTTCGAAATATTATTTAATTGCTGTTTTTCTTTTTCAATTAAAACCTCATAATTGTCTTTGTATTTTTCATATATCTTCTTCAGTTCGTTTTTATCTACATATGTATTGCATATTTGTCTGACAATTTTTAACACTTTTTCTTCAAACTTATTGTAGTTGTAATTGCAAGTTCTGCACTTTCGCTCTTTTCCCCTTGCTAAACTGCAATCTATATAACCTATTTTAGTTTTATTGCCTCTGTAACATACTCTTAACTTTCTTCCACAGTTATGGCAAAATAATAAGCCTTTTAATAAAAAATCATGCTTAGGTAAAGATACACTCTTTTTGCTTTTTATCATTTCTTGTACTTTATAAAATAACTCTTTTGACACAATTGCCTGGTGTGTATTTTCAACTCTTATATATTCTTCAGGGCTTTTCTTTCTTTTCTTTTTTATTTTGTAAGATATAGAAGTGCATTTATTTTGAACTGTATTTCCAATGTATGCTTCATTTACCAGTATTGCTCTTATTGTTTTTGGACTCCAATTTTCTCTTTGATGTCCCATGCCTAAATACTTGCTTGGTGTTGTTACCTTTTCATTATCTAATATAGTTGCTATTTTTTGAAAGCCATTTCCTTCTGCATATAACTCAAAAATTCTTTCTACAATGTATGCAGTATTTGTGTCTATTTCAAGTTTGTTTTTCTGCTCTTTGCTTTTTTTGTATCCAAATGGTGCATAACTTCCTAAGTACTCTCCTTTTAACTCTTTTTCCTTTAAAACCCCTTTAATCTTTTTGGAGATATCTTTTGCATACATATCATTAATAATGGCTTTAAACGGTGTTACATCATTATTAGTGCTGTCTAAATAAGTATCTATTCCATCTAATATAGAAACATAACGAATACTATTTTCTGGAAAGTAGTTTTCTATGTAATAGCCTGTTTTGATATAATCTCTACCAAGCCTTGAAAGGTCTTTTGTAATGACCATATTAATCTTCTTTTCTTCTATATCAGCAATCATCTTCTGAAATGCTGGTCTTTCAAAGGTTGTGCCGTGATACTCCATCATCTACATACTCATCAATTAATATGTATTCATTTTCTTTAACATATCTTTGCAAGATATCTCTTTGATTTTGTACACTTTCACTTTCTAACTTATCTCCATCTTCACGAGATAGACGTATATAGATTCCTACTTTAAAAATCTTACCTATGAAATTTCCGATTGCTAAAAATCATATTTTCACGCTCCTTTTGTTTCAGCAATCATCTGCTAGGTCATTATATACTTGTTTACTATGCATTTCAATAGCCTTATTCTCTTTTATTGCATCTTTTAGATATTCTCTAAAAGTCTTCTCTATTTGTGAATGAAAATCTTCCTTTTCATTATTAAATATGCAAAATATCTTTTCTTTCTCTTCCAATTTGCGAGCCTCCCTTAGAAAAATACTATTTAAGCAGTTATCAAAAAATGACCTGTGAAAAGTATTTTCAATAAAAATAAGCGAAAGAGTTATACTCCCTCACTTATTTGCTCACTAAAACGTAATTTGTACCCCCTATATTTTTAATTTTTCTATTTATAGTGTATATGTATTCATTTTTATTAAATGCTTTCCCATAAAGCAAATCCCTAAAGTCAAAATAATAATTAATATTTCTAATAAATAAAAATTTCCTAGCATTCCTACTATTAACAATAAAATATAACTGATTATTCTGCCTAATCCTAGCACAACCTCTAATAATACATATGTTTCTACTCTATTTGAATCATTTACAACTTCACTGTTTGTTAATTTCAAAGTATTAATATCTTTTACTATGGAAATAATTTGTATAAATAAAGTATATATAATACTGTATCCAACTATTGTGTATTTATTGGTTATTACTAATAAAATAATTGTACTTATTAATGGAAATATACATGATATAGCTATCATAAGCTGTATTCTTTTAGGATTAACAACTTTTTTACAAATATAAGCACTAAAAATTGACAATATTGATATAATTGAAGTTATTATTCCCAAACTAAAATCTTTTTGAAATGCTATTATTATTATTAAAGTAATGGCTGTATCTAATGCGCCTTCATATGTTAATCCCTGAAAGAACTCGGTTTTAAATAATTCCTTTACCTTTTTATTGTTTTTTAATTTTTTATATTCCTCTATTAAATTAAATTTCTGCTCTTCTTTCTTATTTCCATACTTTAACTTGGAAGATATTATTATTTGTATAAAGCTAAGTATTAGTACTATGATTGCAGTTTTTTCGAAACTTTCTACTGATATTAATGAACCAAATAAAACAGGTATAAGCACTTTTACTATATTGGTAAACATTGTTTTATATACGACAAACTCTTTTTTCTCTTGATTTGTAACAATAGTAGCTGAAAATACATTAAGTGGAAACGACCATGTTATTGTGGAAAGCCCTGATATTATTCCTATTATCCAAATATAATCCACTACTTTACTTCCTAATACAACTAACACTATTAGTTGTATAAATTTAGTTATCATTCCAAATTTAAAAATTTTAAGTTCGTATTTATTTTTTATAATAATTCCTACTATAAAAGAAATAAGCATAATCACTATATAAGAAAAGATGTTATATAGTGATACCATTGTTATACTATCTGTCGATATTCTAAAAAAATATGCTGTTAAAAATGGACCCAAAAAAATATCGATAATCTTTCTAATTGTGTTTATAACAATTAATCTTTTGGCATTAGTTGACATCATATATTACTCCATTTACATTTAATATTTTTGCAAGACAATCAAATACTTATTCTTATAATCTTTATATTATCTTTCAACTAAATTGCTTTTTATTCATGCTCATAACTATTTTGATATACTGTATTTAGTGCTATATGTATAAATTTTCTCCTAATCACGCAATTCCTCTTTTAACATTTCATATACATAAGCTGACGATTCATAGTATAAATGTGTTTCTATATTGCTATTTGTTCATATTCATAACTATTTTTATATACTGTATCTGGTGCTATATCTATAGAGCCATTCTCCCATACAATAATTCCATTTACAGTATACATAAGCTTTTCACCTATTTATGCAACCTTCTCAGTATAATTAATAACTGTAATTTCTGTAATTGCATTTCTTACTGAATTTACTAACTTTTCTAATTGTTTTGCAACTTCGTTACTATATGATACTTCACCACATTGCTTACATACTTGAGATGGCACATTTTTAATAATAATAATGCAATTGTCTAGTTCAACCATAAATGTTGTATTTTTATTTTCTAAATCTCCTTTACACATAAAACAATTCATATTATTTAATCTCCTTTCTTGTTTTCAAATCTTCTTTCCATTTTATATTATCTGGATAATATGCTGTAATTATCCATAATTCTGTTTCTTTTACTCCACATACTATATGTAAAACTTCATTATTTAAGTTTATTCCATATACTAGGCAACTTGGATATGGATAATCACCTTCATATTCTTCTATTATTTCTCCATTTAAAAGAGCATTTTCAATATCTTCTTGAGTTATATTTCTTTGAAATAATCTGACTATAACATGATTAGTCCATCTTATCTTTCCATTTTTAACCATTTGCTTTATGTTTTCTATATTTAACTTTTCCATAAGCACCTCTTTTTACCTATTTAATCTGATTTAGTATTGTTTTCCTTAAATTACTACAAGTATATCATATTCTTTTTTTCTTTTCTACTATTTTGAAACATTTGCTTAAATTCATTTTCATAATTTTTGTATTTCCAGCTTTTACCATCGTATATGATACACCCTATTTTTACAGTTTTTCTTTTAAGTCGTTTCTTCCCTTTAAACACCCCACCCCCTAATTTGAACTTTTGCTTATATACCAGTAATTTCAGTACCATCAAAGTAGGCAACTTGAATACTTGCAAAAACAGGCAAGTTGCCTACAATTAAAGTGCCTTTTTACTACACTTTTGTATGCAACTTCCATAATTTTATTATATTTTTTCGCAGATGATTGCTGTTATTATCTTCCATTTTTTTATTACATTAAAATTAAATACTTTGGTCTCTTTGTATTTGTTGGTAAGTTTTGACTTGCTTCATGTGATGGATTACTGTCCACGCTTAGTCCTATTAAACAAGTATTTAATCTTTCAAAATACGGATTTGCTTTTGCAAAAGCGATTATCTCAGTCGTACAAACTGGAGTAAAATCTCCTGGATGAGAAAACAAAATTACCCATTTTCCTTTATATTGATTTAATTCTATCTTTCCCATTGTTGTCTCTGCCTCAAAATCTGGAGCATATGTACCAATTTTTACATTTCCGTTCATCATAATTTCATAATCCATAAAATAAACTCCTTTCATTTGCTATATTATATGAAATAAGTTTATTTTTGTTACATTTATATCTGTGTACTCATATAATATTTTATGAAAGAAGGAATAACTATGAAAATAGGATTGTGTTTAGCTCGGTGGAGGAATAAAAGGTGCTGCACATATAGGTGCATTAAAAGCATTTGAAGAAGAAAATATACAATTTGACTATATTTCAGGAGCATCTTCTGGAAGTATTGTTGCAACTTTGTATGCAAGTGGATATACTGCTGACGAAATATATTTACTCTTTAAGAAATATGCCAAAAAAATAAAATATGTAGAATGGAACCATATTCTAAAACTTATTGCAGGACTACTTTTTAAAAGACAAATCGTAATAGATGGATTAAATAGTGGAAAAGCAATAGAAAAAATAATCGAAAAAGCATGTTTAGAAAAAAATATTTGTAATATAAAAGATATTCCTAAAAATCTTATTATTTCAAGTGTAGACTTAGATGATGGAACAGTATATCTCTTTACTTCTATGTTAAAACCCAATAAAGAAACAAGGCAAAATTATTCTAACAAAGTAAGATACATATCAGATGCATCTATTGCAAAAGTAGTAAGGGCTAGTTGTAGCTTTCCTCGGAGTTTTCTCACCATGTGATTATCAAAATCACAAATTAGTGGATGGAGGTATTCGAGAAAATGTACCTTGGAAAGAATTAAAAGAAAATGGAGTAGATAAGGTAATTAGTATTGTTTTCCCTAAAAAATTGAAATGTAAAGAAAATAAGAACATTATTGATGTAATTAGTGACTCTATAGAATTAATGGAGCAAGAACTTTCTAATTATGAATTAGAAGGTGCAGACTATTTGTTAAAAATAAATGCTGTCAACACACCACTTTTAGATACTAGTAAAATAGATTATTTTTTCAAAAGAGGATATGAAGAAACAAAGAAAATAATAAGAGAAAAAAATTTATTTTATAATTGACAAAAAATAGGCTCTTTTCATTTAATGTAATATATGAAAAGAACCTATTTTTATGAGTTATTATTGCTATGCAATCTTTTTTAAATTATTCAAGAATATAATTCCTTCTATAATGTCTAAAATAGAATAAATCAAAATAACAATACCTACAGCTATTACAACAGTACCTGCATTACTAATCGTATAAATACCACAAGTAAGCATAATAAGGGCAATTACTAAACTATAAATCCATACCTTGGATTTAGCACTCCTTAATTGTAATGATAATGTTACTCTAATTACACTACTATAGATAATCCATAATCCTATTAGAATTCTAAAAATAGTTCCTATTTCTTGCCAATAAGCCATAACTACAATTCCTAATATAATTGCTATAATTCCATAAGCCAGATCATAGCTATAAGAATCATATTGCCCTTTGTTTCTGAGATATTCAAATACTTTATATCCCCCTATGGCTATTAATGAAATTCCTAAAATAGTAGTAATAATTGTGATTGTTGTTTCTGGTTTAACAATTAAAATAATACCAATAATAGCAAATATGGTAGATGTTATAATTGAGCTCCACCCTGTTTTTTTCAATATTTTCTTTAAATATTCCATATCATTTCTCCTATTCTTTACTCCATTATTTTTATCCCTATTTATTATTTCTATTCTACTTTCTATTTTCCTTCTTTTTCTTTCTTATTTTACTAAGAATGTATGTATTCCACTGGCATATGGTGCAATATCATATTGTTGAAAGAAGATAACTATTCCTTTTTGAATTAAATAATAGTTTTCTATATTAAATGTTTCTAATACTAATTGACAATATTCTGGAAAATATGCCCCTGTTCCATCTTCTATTTGTTTTGTTATTTGATTATTTATTTGTTTTAAAATATTAACAAGATAATATGGATTTCCTTTTGAAAATGCTTGTAGTGGTATTTCTTTTACAAGTTCTAAATTCCAATTTTGTGATTTTCGTAAAGTATTTCCATGTGCTCCACCTTCAAAAATATATTCATCACAATATAAGCTAAGCAATTGTTCTCGATTATAAGTAATATTACATTCCCTTATTAACTCATAAATCATAATTGGATAACTATTTTTCTTATTGAATTCATATGTTTGTTTAGCTTGTTCATAAAGTTCTTCTTCTGCATATTCTTTACGTTCTAAAGCTATCTTTCTATTTTCTTGATTAAAAATTCTCATTCCTTCTTTATAATGAGAATTAATTATCTCTGGATATTCAATTTTATATCTTACAATTACTTCTCCTTGGTAATATAACTCTTTTTCTATTATATTGATTTTTATCTCTTTCATAATATATCCTCACAATTATTTTTTGTATATATTATGAAAACTTTCCAGATTTGGCTACAAAAAAGAGAGGATAAAAAACTTTATCATCTCTTATATATGCTTTTTAATCTCTTGATAAATTTCTTCATGAATGTCTTCTATTGTCCTTACTTTTTTATCTTTGATGCACTCTACCGTATACCACTTGTACTTTTGTGCTACACTACAAGCTGCATTAAAACTATCTGTAATATGCCCTTCATCTCTTTCATGAATATCTTTTTGTGCACTATGCGTAAATTTATTCTCTCTATTTTTTATTAACTCTAATGCCTTTTCTGGTGGCATCTTTAGGAAAAATACTTCTGCTGGCACTGGTAAACCATATAATTTAAATTCCAAATCCCATAACCAATTTAAAAATTTTTCTCTTTCTTTTTCCTCTTGTATTTTCCCTGCTTGATGTACCATATTAGCAGTAGTATACCTATCTGCTAATATAATGCCACCATTTTCATAATATTCTTTATATTGTGTAGTATATGTTGCATATCTGTCTGCTGCATAAAAGGTAGAAGCAATATATGGGCTAACTTCTTTTGCATTCTCTCCAAAATCTCCTGATAAATACATTTTAACCAGTGATGAAGATGGACTATCATAATTTGGAAAACTAACTGTTTTGTAATCTATTCCTTCTTCTGTTAATCTACTTTTTAGTCTTTCAAATTGCGTTTGTTTACCACTTCCATCTGTTCCATCTATTACAAATATTTTTCCCATATTATTACTCCTTAGTTATTTCATCATTTCTTTAATTGCCTCTATTTCAACTTCTGCATCTAATCTTGCAAATAATACTTCTGGTTTTTCTGTTACTATAATATCTTTTAATTTATCATACTCTGATAAACTATCCCAAGTTTGTAGTTCTTGTGGAATGTTTAAGTGTTCTAATATCTTATCAGATGTATGTCCCATATATGGTGCAATTAAAATTGCAATTCTTCTTAAATTTTCTATTAAATGATACATTACTGATTTTAGTTCATTTAATTTTTCTTCTTTAAATAATACCCAAGGTGCTGTTTCATCAATATATTTGTTAGTTCTAGATACTAATTCCCATGTTTGTGTAATTGCATTTGCTATATGGTATGTATCTAACAAATTCTCTACTTCATGAATAATACCATCTGAAAACTTCTCGATTTCTTTATTTAAACTTGATAAATTAACATTTTCTCTAATAGTTGTTTGTGGATTTATATATTCTTCAATTTTTCCACCAAAGTATTTATTTATCATTCCGATTGTTCTGTTTAATAAGTTTCCTAAGTCATTGCATAAATCATAGTTAAATCTTTCTACAAAACCTTCTGGTGAAAAAGTTCCATCTTGTCCATAAGGCATTTCTCTCAATAAGAAATATTTTAATGCATCTAATCCATAGCGTTCAATTAACGGCTCTGGATAGATAACATTTCCCTTTGACTTAGACATTTTTCCATCCTTCATCATAATAAATCCATGTGCATAAATTTGCTTTGGTAATGGCAAATCTAACGCCATTAAAAAGATAGGCCAATAAAGTCCATGGAAACGAATAATATCTTTTCCAACAATTTGCACATCTGCTGGCCAATTTTTTTGCATTAAACTATCATCATCTGATAAATATCCTAATGCTGTAATATAGTTTGTTAAAGCGTCTAGCCATACATAAATAACATGTTTTGGATCTTTACGTACTTTTACTCCCCAATCAAAACTTGTTCTACTTACACACAAGTCTTCTAGTCCTGGTTTTAGAAAATTATTGAATAGTTCATTTTTTCTGGACTCTGGTAAAATGAAATTTGGATTTTCCTGATAAAACTTAATTAATCTATCTGCATATTTTTTCATATTGAAGAAATAGGATTCTTCCTTCATCTTTTTAACTTCTCTACCACAGTCTGGACATTTTCCATCTACTAATTGGGTTTCTGTAAAATAAGTTTCACAAGGCATACAATACCAACCTTCATATTCAGACTTATAAATATCACCTTGTTCCATTAATCTATCAAAAATTTCTTCTACTATCTTTTCATGTCTTGGTTCTGTAGTACGAATAAAATCATCATATTGTATTTCCATTAACTCCCATAATTTTTTAGCTTCATTTGCCATTTCATCTACATGTTCTTGTGGAGTCTTCCCTTTTGTTTCTGCTACCTTCTGAATTTTTTGTCCATGTTCATCTGTACCAGTAAGCATATATACATCGTACCCTCTAGCTTGCTTATATCTTTTGATTGTATCTGCTAATACAGTTGTATAAGCTGTTCCAATATGAAATTTTCCACTTGGGTAATATATTGGTGTTGTTAAATAAAATTTTGGCATAGCTTCCCCTTCTTTCTTTTTTGACTAAACTTTATTCCAAAACCATTCTAAGCTATTGTCAATACTCTTCTTTTTTCCTAATTTGGTCTCTATATCATCTACCCACAAATAAGAAATAAAAGATAAAAAGATAAATATTAAATCTACGGTTGAACAAATAAGCAATGTTTCATAAAGTTCCCCACCCTTACTTGCAAAAGTAGCAAACTCAACTGCATGTCCGATTAATAAACCTAGGAACACAAAAAGCATGATTCCTATAACCCAAGCTTTTTTAACCTCTCTTCCCAAGTATAATACTAATAAAAATAATATTACTCCTAATAAAATGAGTGTTGGGTTTGTAAAATTAATAACTGGCATTGTTCCATTTCCTCCTTTGTTTTCCTTCATAATTTTAAATTTTCTTTTTTCCTTATGTATTCATTTTATTAGTTACCTAACTTCTTTTCAATTAGATGAACTAACTCTTCTGCTTTCTTTTGCATATAAATTTTGTCTTCTCCTTCTATCATAACACGAATTAAAGGTTCTGTTCCTGACGGTCTAATTAATACTCTGCCATTTCCAGAGAATTCGTTTTCCAAGCTCTGTATTGCATTTTTAATATCTAAATCATTTTTATAATCTTCTTTTTTACTATTACATACTTTGGCATTAATTAATACTTGTGGATAGATATTAATAATTTTGCATAGTTCAGAAGCAGACTTTTTCTTTTCTAGCATTACTCTGATTAACATTAGAGAAGTTAATATACCATCTCCTGTTGGATTGTAGTCTAAAAAGATAACGTGTCCAGATTGTTCCCCTCCAATATTATAGCCGTTCTTAAGCATTTCTTCTAATACATATCTATCTCCTACTTTGGTTTGAATACAATCTAATCCATTTGATTCTGCATATTTCTTCAAACCTAGATTGCTCATAACAGTCGCAACTATTGCATTATTTTTTAAAGTTCCTTTTTCTTTCATATAATTGGAAATAATAGCCAATAATATATCTCCATCAATTTCATTTCCATTTTCATCGACAGCTAAACATCTATCACCATCACCATCATAAGCAATTCCTAAATTACACTTATGTTCTACTACATATTTTTTTAGCGTATCTAAGTGTGTCGAACCACAATTCTCATTGATATTAACACCATTTGGCGTATCATTCATAATATAATGTCTAATTCCTAATGCTGTAAACACTTTATCAGCAACAACTGATGTAGCACCATTAGCAGTATCTATTGCTACTACAAAATCATCTCTATCATATTCTTCAAATTCTTCTTCAAAGTTTTTTCTAAAAAAATATACATATTCATCTAAAAGATCTGTTCTTACCTCTGCTGTTCCAATTTTTTCATTAACTGCTGTAAAATCACTAAGTTTTTCAGAATCCATCATTTCTTCTATTTCTTCTTCAATCTCGTCTGGAATTTTCATTCCTTTATTACTAAAATATTTTACCCCATTAAACTCGAAGGTATTATGTGATGCTGAAATAACAACACTAGCATCAGCTTTTAATTTTTTTGTTAAATATGCAACTCCTGGAGTTGGAATTACTCCTAAACTTTTTACATTTGCTCCATAGCTCAAAAATCCTGCTGTCATAGCACTTTCAATTAAAGTACCTGAAATTCTAGTATCCCTTCCAATTAAAATAGTAGGTATATGGTCACTATGTTTTGCTAAAGCATAGGCACCTGCCTTTGCAACACGATAAACTAACTCTGGTGAAAGCTCTGTGTTTGCAATTCTTCTAATTCCATCTGTTCCAAAATACTTTCTCATATTCTCTCCTTTTCGCAATTATACTTTTTGCTATATCATATTTCTAATTCTATCACAATGTTTTTAATTTGGATATATTTTTTTAAAATTTTTTTACATTCTATCGGGCATTTGAATGCCGAGTAGCTCTGCTCCAATTTTCAAAACAATTCCTGTTGCATATGTTAAATATAGTCTTGCATCTTGTATTACCTTTTCTTCTCCAAGAATCTTATTCGCATTATAAAAACTGCTAAATGCTTGTGCTAATCCAATTAAATATCTTGCTATAATATATGGTTCATATTTTTCAGCTGCTTGTTTCAAGCTGTCTCCAAAATTATATATTTGCTTTACTACTTTCATAGAAGCTTCATCACTCAATTTACTAAAATCTATTTCTTGAATATTTGGAATATATCCAGCTTTTTCTAAAAGACTCTTGGTTCTTACATAAATATATTGCATATATGGGCCTGTTTCTCCATTGAAATTTAGCATAGTATCCCAATCAAAAATTTCATCTTTAATTCTACTATTATATAAATCATTAAAAATAACTGCTCCAATACCAATCTTCTTCGCAATTTCTTCTCTATTTTCTAAATCAGGATTTTTTTCTTTCATAATTTCTTCTACTCTTGAAATAGCTTCATTTAATAACTCTTCTAGCTTAATAATATTTCCTTCTCTAGTTGACATCTTACCTGTTTTTAATTGTACCATTCCAAAAGGTACATGAACCAATCCATTTGCATATTTTTCTGACAAATTCAAATTTTTAGCGGTCTCAAAGATTTGTCTAAAATGTAGAATCTGTTCATAAGATGTAACATAAAGTGCTTTTGTAAAATCATATGTTCTTGCACGATATAGAATTGCTGCTAAATCACGAGTTGCATATGTAGTAGAACCATTTGTTTTTTCAATAATACAAGGAGGCATATCTTTTTGGCTCAAATCTACTACCATTGCTCCTTCAGAAGGAACTAACAAATTCTTTTGTTGCAAAATATCAACAACCTCTTGCATCTTATCAGCATAAAAAGCTTCTCCATTCCAAGAATCGAAATCTATTTGCAGCATATCATAAACTCTCTGAAATTCTTTCAAGCTTAGCTCTCTAAATTTTGTCCATAAGTCTGTACAATATTTGTCTCCCTCTTCAAGCTTTTTAAAATTATCTCTGCAAGCTTCTAGAACACTTTCATCTTCTTTACACAAATTATTAATTCTAATATATATTTTCGTTAATTCATTAATTGGATCCTCTTCAATATTATATTCTTCTCCCCATAACTTGTAGCCCTCAATTAGTTTGCCAAATTGTGTTCCATAATCTCCTAAATGGTTTATACCTATACAATGATAGCCTAAAGCTTTATGTATTTTATATAGGGCTCCTCCTATTACAGTAGAACGTAAATGCCCTATATGAAAAGGTTTTGCAATATTTGGAGCTGAATAATCAATTACAATATTCTTTCCTTGTCCCATAGTACTTTCCCCATAGTGCTCTTTTTTCTCATTAATTTCTTTTAGTACTATTTCTGCAATTGATTGACTCTGGATTGTAAAATTTAAATATCCACTCACTACATTAATTTCTTTTATTAGCCCTTCTTCAAAAGTCATTTGCTCTTTTAGATCCTGAGCAATCATTTGAGGTGCTTTTTTTAACTCTTTTGCTAATTTAAAACAAGGAAAAGCAAAATCCCCCATTTTTTCATCTGTTGGTACTTCAATGTATCCATAAATTTCTTCTTCTGGTAAATTTGCTACTTTACTAATTTGCTGCGCTATTTTCTGTTTAAAGTCTATCATATTATCGCTCCTTTTTATACTTTAGTCCCCTAAGTTAATTCCTATATGTCTTGCAGTCTTAACTAGATCATGTTCCATATTAACTTGTCTTATATTGCTCTCAGGAGTATTTCCTGAAACGGCTCCTATTTCTTTGTTATTTCCAACTACATCTTCTAATGGAACATAATTTAATCTGCCGTCTTTTATGACTGTTAATACATTAAATTTTTCTTGTAATGCCAATTCCATTGCCATTGCTCCATATTTAGTAGAAAGCACTCTATCAAATGCTGTAGGAGTTCCACCTCTTTGCATATATCCTAAAACTGTACATCTAGCTTCTAATCCTGTTAGTTCCTGTAATGCTTGTGCTACTTTTTCACCTGCACCACCTAGTTTATTATTATCAACGCCTTTTCCATTATTTCTAACTGTCTTTATGCTAATGTCTCCACCCATTGGCTTTGCTCCTTCTGCAACAACAACAACACTAAATTCTTTTCCTCTATTTTTACGATTAATAATTTTTTGTGCAGCCTTATTAATATCATATGGAATTTCTGGTATTAATGCTACATCTGCCCCTCCTGCAATAGCTGATTCTAATGCTATCCATCCTGCATATCTTCCCATAACTTCTAATACCATAATTCTATGATGAGTTGCACCAGTAGTGTGAAGCCTGTCCAATGCGTCTGCTGCAACTGATACAGCTGTATTATATCCAAAAGTAATTTCTGTACATGCAACATCATTATCAATTGTTTTTGGAACTCCTATTACATTGATACCTTTTAGTGCTAAATCTCTTGCTGATTTTTGTGTTCCATCTCCACCTAAGGTAAATAAGCAGTCAATACCATCTTCTTTAATGTTTTTAACACATTGATCTGATAAATCTTTATAAACTATTTCTCCATTTTCTTCTACTGGGTAATTGAAAACGTTTGAGTTAGTAGATGAACCTATAATAGATCCACCCTTTGGTAGAATACCAATTGCATTGCCTGTTGCATTAGTACATAGTTGTACATAATTATTTTCTAATAGTCCTTTATATCCTTCAATAAATCCATAACATTCTACATTATTATTTTCTGCTGTTTTAATAATAGCTCTAATAACAGCATTAAATCCTGATACATCTCCACCATTTGCTAAAATTGCCACTTTTTTAATCATATATATCCTCCTTAGTTTCTTCTCAATATATTAATCCTTTCTTATTATACCAATAAATTGAAAAATTACAACTATTCTTTGGAGTTTTTATTGGAAATTAAAAAGTAATTTTAAATATAAAAAACTAGAGCGTTATTCATAACACTCCAGTTTTTTAATATAAGCTATATTTATCTAGGTTGTTTGATAGCTGCTTGAGCTGCTGCTAATCTTGCAATTGGAACTCTGAATGGTGAGCAAGATACATAAGTTAAACCAACATTATGGCAGAACTCAACTGTAGGTGGGTTTCCACCATGCTCTCCACAAATTCCTAAATGAATATCAGGTCTTGTAGCTTTACCCATTTTGACAGCCATTTCAACTAATTTTCCAACACCAGTTTGGTCTAATTTAGCAAATGGATCTGATTCGTAAATTTTCTTTTCATAGTAAGAACCTAAGAATTTTCCTGCATCATCACGGCTAAATCCAAATGTTAATTGTGTTAAATCATTTGTACCAAATGAGAAGAATTCAGCTTCTTTTGCAATTTCATCAGCTGTTAATGCTGCTCTAGGAATTTCAATCATTGTTCCCACTTCATATTTCAATGTAGCACCAGCATTTGCAATTTCTTCATCAGCTGCTTTTACAATGATATCTTTAACATATTTTAATTCTTTTATTTCTCCTACTAATGGAATCATAATTTCTGGAACAACATTCATTCCTTCTTTATTTACATTAATAGCTGCTCTAATAATTGCTCTTGTTTGCATTGCTCCAATTTCTGGGTAAGTAACATCTAGACGACATCCTCTATGTCCCATCATTGGGTTAAATTCATGTAGACTTACTACTATATCTTTTAATTCTTGGAATTTCATTCCCATTTCTTTTGCTAAGCTTTCAATTTCTTCGTCTGTATGAGGTAAGAATTCATGTAGTGGTGGATCTAATAGACGAATTGTTACAGGATATCCTTTCATAGCTTTGAATAAGCCTTCAAAGTCGCCTTGTTGCATTGGAAGAATTTTAGCTAAAGCTTTTTCTCTTTGTTCTGCTGTTTTAGAAACAATCATTTCACGAATAGCTGCGATTCTTTCTGGAGCAAAGAACATATGCTCTGTACGGCATAATCCAATACCTTGTGCCCCAAAATTATATGCAACTTCTGCATCTTTTGGAGTATCAGCATTTGTTCTAACTTCCATTTGACGATATTGATCTGCCCATCCCATTAATTTAGCAAAATCTCCTGATACTTGAGCCTCTACTGTATCAATCTTTTCTCCATATACATTTCCTGTTGAACCATCTAATGAAATATAATCTCCTTCATGATATATATTTCCTTGTGGATCTTTGAAGTTTCCTTCTTCTTCATTTACTACTAACTCTCCGCAACCAGCTACGCAACATGTTCCCATACCACGAGCAACAACAGCTGCGTGTGATGTCATACCACCACGAACCGTTAAAATACCATGACATACATTCATTCCATCGATATCTTCAGGAGATGTTTCAAGTCTTACTAAAATTAAGTCTTTTTCTCCTTTTTCATGTAATTCAACTGCTCTATCAGCTGTGAATACAACTTTACCTGTTGCAGCACCTGGTGAAGCAGCAAGTCCTTTTGCAACTGGCTTAGCAGCTTTTAATTTAGCTTGATCAAAGTTTGGATGTAATAATTGGTCTAATTGGTTTGGCTCTACTCTTAAAACAGCTTCTTTTTCTGTTATCATTCCTTCATTTACTAATTCTACAGCTATTCTAAGTGCAGCATTTGCAGTTCTTTTACCATTTCTTGTTTGTAGGAAAAATAACTTTCCTTTTTCAATAGTAAATTCCATATCTTGCATATCTCTGTAGTGATTTTCTAATAGGTTAGCATATTTTACAAAGTCATTATATGCTGCTGCATTAGTTTGTTCTAATGTAGCAATTGGTTGTGGTGTTCTAATACCTGCAACAACGTCTTCACCTTGTGCATTCATTAAATATTCACCAAATAATGCCTTTTCTCCTGTTGCTGGGTTACGTGTAAATGCAACACCAGTTCCACAGTCATCTCCCATGTTTCCGAAAACCATTTCTTGAACATTAACGGCTGTTCCCCAGCTTCCTGGGATATCATTTAATCTTCTATATGTGATAGCTCTTGGGTTATTCCATGAACGGAATACTGCCTTCACAGCTTCTTTTAATTGTTCTGTTGGATTACTTGGAAATTCACTTCCATGTTCCTTTAAGTAGATTCCTTTAAAGATTGTTACTAATTCTTTTAAATCTTCTGCTGTCAATTCTGTATCTTGTTTTACTCCTCTTTTTTCTTTCATAGCATCTATTTCTTTTTCAAATAGTGGTTTTGGTATTTCCATAACAACATCACTAAACATTTGAATAAATCTTCTGTAGCTATCATAAGCAAATCTTTCATTTTTCTGTGCCATACTTGTTGCAACTTCTTCATTTAGTCCCAAGTTTAAGATAGTATCCATCATACCTGGCATTGAAGCTCTTGCTCCTGAACGTACTGATACTAATAATGGATTTTCTACATTACCAAATTTTTTACCTGTTATTTCTTCTAGCTTGGCTAATGCCGCAAAAATTTCATCTTCGATTTCCTTTGCAATTTTTTCTCCATCTTCATAATATCTTGTACAAGCTTCTGTTGTTACTGTAAAACCTTGTGGAATTGGTAAACCTAAATTAGTCATTTCTGCTAAATTAGCTCCTTTTCCACCTAAAAGTTCACGCATATTTGCGTTTCCTTCTTTGAATAAGTAAACATACTTTTGACTCATAAAGAACCTCCTTTAAAATTGTTTATATTATTTAAAATAATATACTTTAGTTTATAGAGTTATATTTTACCCTAAACTGTTCCTATTATATCTATAATCATTTAAAAAGTAAAGTCTAATTAAAAATTTTATTCTCTTAATATTTTGAACTTTTCCAAGAACAAAAAGAGTACTCATATTTGAGTACTCCTTTCTTTTAATATCATATTTTTACGTATTCATTTAATTACTATTTACTATGTTTGCCTTTTCTTCCATTATCCTTTATTTTCTTTTCTTTATGACTTACTGATTTCTTTTTCTTTGGAACTTTCTTTCTTTTTTCTCTTGGTGTCTCTAAAATTTCATCTTCAAATAGTAAACGGACTTTTTGTTCAAATTTATTTGATCTATCAAAAATTAAGGTAACTTCCTTTTCAAAGTCTGGTATTCCTTGTTCCTGAACTTGCCTTTGAATTTGTTCTTTCAAATCCAAGTTAAATAAGAAATTATCATCCTCTTGTTCCCATTGATCTTGTGGCTTAATTTCTCTTTCACTTCTTTGTGAATCATCATATTTTCTATCTTTTTCTGAAGTCATTAATTCTGACTGCAAATTTTCCATTGGCTCTATTTCAATTCTTTGTGTTTCTATGTCTTTTACCATTTTTTCTGATATTTCTTCTATTTCTGGTCCTTCTACTGCCAATTCTTCTTCACTCTCATCATCTCTGTAAATCCTTAATTTTACTAATAAAGGATAGAGTCTTGTTCCAAAAGGTATCATTAAAATATCTTCTTTTTGTAGAATTTTACCTAAGAATAATGCTAATACATAAATTATACCACCACAAATAATAGAAAGAATAGTACTAATAGAATTACTCATTATTCCACTTAGCCACATATTAATTAAATAAACTGAGCCTCCCATTAGTAAACCTGCTGCGATTGGACTTACTATCATTCTACCAAACTCAAATTTCAATCTTAGGTTCTTATGAAGCGCTACAATACAAATAAAAAACACAAAACTTTGTGCTACTATTGAACTGATTCCTGAACCGTTAATTCCTATATCTGGATTACTAATTAAAGTAATATTTAGTCCTACTTTTATAAATACAGAAAAAACAATTGCTATTGCAGGGATATAGCTTTTATTTACTCCATATAATCCACCATTAATTGTTTGATTTAAGGCCACAAATATCATAGAGATAGAACACAGGATCATTACACTTGCCCCATCTGAAGCTGTTGGATAAATCAAGTCTAGAATTGGTTGTGCTAAAGCAATAAAACCACAAGCACAAGGAATAATGATTAATATGGATGAAAATAGTGAAAAAGTCATTCTTTTGGACGCGGTTTTATAATCCCTTTTAGCCAAAGAAGTGGATATTACTGGCACTAAAGCTGTTGAAAATGCAATATTAATTGCAATCGGCAAAGCAGTTAGTGTATCTACTTTTGATAAAATTCCAGTCATACTCATTGCAAAAGCTTCTAGTTCTTCTTTAATAGGGTAACTACTGGCAAATGCACTTTGAATACACCTACTAACTGTTGTACTATCAATCAAAGGACTAATAATAGATATCACAGAACTAAAAGTAATTGGAATTGACATTACTAAAATTGTTTTTAATAACTGACCTGTTGTTTTACGTGCCTCTGGAGAAACCTGTCTCCTTTTTACTTTAATTTTCTTTCTCTTATAATAAGCAATTAAATAAATAAAAGTAAGTACAATAGCACAAGTAGTAGATAAGTTACCTCCTGCTGCCATAATATATGGCTCTTTTCCAATAAGTGCATAAACAAAAGTAATAGACAATATACAATTTAAAAATTGCTCTAAAATCTGAGAATAGCTAGTTGGTTTCATGTCATTCAAGCCTGCAAAATAGCCTCTAAATACTGCTGATGCTGCTACAAATACAACTGCTGGTGCTAATACTTGCATAACATATTTTGTATCTGGTACATTAAATACTACCTTTGCAATGGTTTCTGCTCCAAAGTATAAAATAATAGAAAGTACAAGTCCTACAACCGTAAAAAAAGTCATACATATTTTAAAAATACGTTGTGCTCCTTTATTATCCTCAATTGCTACCCTTTCTGAAACTAATTTAGAAACAACATTAGGAATTCCTATCGAAGATAAAGCTAATAATAAAGAATACACTTGATAGCCAGCTGAATAGTATCCAAGTCCCGTATCTCCAAATCCTTCAAAATTGGTAATAACTAATTTATAAATAAATCCTAGTATCTTTACCATAATTTGAGAGAACATGAGAACAAGGACATTCTTCATAAAAGATGTCCCTTTTCCCCTTTTTCGATTAGTATCTTTCGTTCTTCTTGCCATTTAAAGCCTCTTAAATACTAAAATTTCATTTTTTCTGCAAGCCAAGGTATTAATTCATCAATTTTAAGTCTTACTTGTTCCATAGTATCTCTGTCACGAACTGTTACACTTTCATCTTCTAAAGTATCAAAATCAATTGTAACACAATATGGCGTTCCTATTTCATCTTCTCTTCTATAACGTTTTCCAATACTTCCTGCTTCATCATAATCACACATAAATTCTTGTGATAAAGTTTCATATACTTCTTCTGCTTTTTCACTTAGTTTTTTAGAAAGTGGAAGTACAGCAACCTTATATGGTGCTATTGCTGGATGTAAATGTAAAACAATCCTAGTATCTCCTTCTGCTATTTCTTGCTCTTCATAACTATTGCATAACATTGCCAAGAAAATTCTATCCACACCAACTGCTGGCTCGACACAATATGGTACATACTTTTCATTAGTTTCTGGATCTAAGTAAGTTAAATCTTGTTTTGAAGCTTCCATATGTCTTGTCAAATCATAATCTGTTCTATCTGCTATTCCCCAAAGTTCTCCCCAACCAAATGGGAATAAGAACTCAATATCAGTTGTTCCTTTACTATAAAAAGACAATTCTTCTTTGCTATGTTCTCTTAATCTTAAATTCTCTTCTTTTACTCCTAAATTTAAAAGCCATTCTTTACAGAAGTTTTTCCAATATTCATACCATTCTAAATCTGTTCCTGGTTTGCAGAAGAATTCTAATTCCATTTGTTCAAATTCTCTTGTTCTGAAGATAAAGTTACCTGGTGTAATTTCATTTCTAAAAGATTTACCCATTTGACCAATTCCCATAGGCATTCTTCTTCTAGTTGTTCTTAAAACATTTTTAAAATCTACAAACATTCCTTGTGCTGTTTCAGGTCTTAAATAAACTTGAGAAGTAGCATCTTCTGTTACTCCCATAAATGTTTTAAACATTAGATTAAATTTTCTAATATCTGTAAAATCTAATTTACCACAGTTAGGACATACAATATTATTTTCTTTTATATAATCCACTAATTGTTCATTTGTCCAACCATCTAATCCTGATATATCCTTTCCATTTTGAAAGCCCCATTCTTCAATTAGTTTATCAGCTCTATGTCTTGTTTTACAAGCTTTACAATCAATTAGAGGGTCACTAAATCCACCTACATGTCCCGTAGTTACCCAAACTTGTGGATTCATCATAATAGCTGCATCTATTCCTACATTATATTTATTTTGTGCAATAAACTTTTTCCACCAAGCATCTTTAATATTCTTTTTTAATTCTACTCCTAAAGGTCCATAATCCCATGAATTTGCTAATCCTCCATAGATTTCTGAGCCTGGATATACATATCCTCTAGCTTTGCATAAATTGACAAGCTTTTCCATTGTTAAATCTGACATAATTAATCGCCTCTTCCTTTTATAACTTTTGTTATTTTATCTTTCTTTTCATATTTTGTCAATGTTATCCACAGTTTTGTTTTTTATCCCCAACTTTCCTTTTATTCTCTGTGGATTTCTAGAATTCTTCATTTTAGTATTTGTAATCATTCTGTAACATTTTTATCATTCATTGTTCACAAAATTCACCCTTTTATGACATTTTTTCTTCTATTTTGACATTTCTTCGTTGTTTTTATTACATTTTCGTTACAAAACAATTACATTTTGGCAATATGTATTACATAATTGTTACACTCGGTTTACAAAAATTTTTGTGTATAACCTGTGGAAATTGTGGATAACTTTGTGAACAACTAGAAATAAGCACCTATTTTCTGTGGATAACTTTTTCAGATTATTTTCTATTTTTTATGGTAACATATTATTTCTTCTATTTCCAAAATAGCAAAATGGCAATTAAGATTTCACAAATTAAAATAGCTGGAAAACCTATTACAAATTTTGCTTTTTGTGTTTTATGATGAAGTACGTACATTCCTACAATACCGCCTATTCCGCCACCTAATAGCACAAAAAGTAATAATGTATTTTCTGGTATTCTCCATCTGCCTTTTTTAGCCTTTCTTTTATCTAACCACATGACAAAAAATGTAATTAAATTAATAGCTACCAAGTATATGATAATATTTTGTATTGTAAAAATCTCTTCTAATTTCATTTTTTAATTCCTTTCTCTTCTTTTCAAGGTATGTCCCCAGTCTGATGAGGAAACGAGCGCTGCCAGTGGCAGAAACAGCGAGTTTCTGAATATGCATAAACTATTGTTGTAGACTTTGCATAGTCAAAGCCTACAACAATTAGTTTGATGCTCGTAATCTCACCCAAACAAACTCATTTGGTTGCTTTGGCTCATTCCCTTTAGGCAGCCTACTTTATCTAATAACTCTATGACTGACTTTCCTATCTTAGAACGAATTTTCATATCATCAATAGACATGAATTTTCCATCTTTTTTAGCTTCATCAATTCCCTCTGCTGCAACTGTTCCTAAACCTGGCACACTATTTAGTGGTGGTCTAATCTCAGTATCTGATTCCATTTTGAATTTTGTTGCATGACTTTCATATAGGTCAATTGGTAAGAAAGTAATTCCTCTTTCATACATTTCTAAAACTAATTCTAGAATTGCATACATATTCTTATCCTTGGTTGTTGCACTATTTCCTTGTAAATCAATTTCTTTCATTTTATTTTTTACTTTCTCTACACCATAACACATAATATCACTATCAAATTCATCTGCACGAATTGTAAAATATGCTGTATAGTATGCTGCTGGTCTATGTACCTTAAACCATGCAATACGGAAAGCATTTGTTACATATGCTGCTGCATGGGCTTTTGGAAACATGTACTTAATTTTCTTACAAGAGCCAATATACCATTCTGGTATGTTGTATTCTCTCATATCCGCCTCAAATTCCTGCCATTTTTCTGGATCCTTTGAGGCTTTTCCCTTACGTACAAACTCCATAATTTTGAATGCTTTTTTAGGTGGTAATCCTTGTTTAATTAAGTAAATCATAATATCATCTCTACAACCAATTGCTTCACTTAAGGTTACAATTCCTGAATTTACTAACTCTTGACCATTGTTAAGCCATACATCTGTACCATGAGATAGACCTGATATACTGATTAATTCACCAAAAGTAGTTGGCTTAGTATCTACTAACATTCCTCTTACGAATTTCGTTCCAAATTCAGGAATACCATAGCTTCCTACTTCTGAATGGATTTGTTCAGGTGTTACTCCTAAAGCTTCTGTTGACTTAAAAATTGACATAGTCTCTTTATCATCTAATGGTACTTTAGTTGGATCTATTCCTGTAATGTCAAACAACATTCTAATCATAGTCGGATCATCGTGTCCTAGAATATCTAGTTTTAATAAGTTTTGATCAATAGAGTGGTAGTCAAAGTGTGTTGTTACAATATCAGAGTTTGGATCATCTGCTGGATGTTGTATTGGTGTAAATTCGTAGATTTCTCTTCCTTTTGGTACTACGATAATTCCTCCTGGGTGTTGTCCTGTTGTTCTTTTAATTCCTGTACAACCTTGCGATACTCTTAGCACTTCTGCGTTACTAACAGGAACTCCTCTTTCCTCATAATACTTTTTCACATATCCAAAAGCGGTTTTATCTGCTACTGTACCAACTGTACCTGCCTTGAAAGTAGTTCCTTTTCCAAAGATAACCTCTGTATATTTATGTGCTTTTGCTTGATATTCTCCTGAGAAGTTTAAGTCAATATCAGGTTCTTTATCTCCATCAAATCCTAAGAATGTTTCAAATGGAATATCCATACCATCTTTGGTTAATTTATGACCACAATTTGGACAATCTTTATCTGCTAAGTCAAATCCATTCTTTACTCCATAATCTGTAAAATCTGAGTATTTACAGTTTGGACATCTATAATGTGGTGGAAGTGAATTTACTTCTGTAATACCTGTCATATTCGCTACAAAAGAAGAACCTACAGAACCTCTAGACCCTACAATATAGCCATCTTCATTCGATTTCCATACTAGTTTTTGTGCAATAATGTACATTACAGAGAACCCATTAGATATAATGGAGTTTAATTCTTTATCTAATCTTGCTTGTACTAATTCTGGTAGAGGGTCACCATATAGTTCATGTGCCTTACTATAAGCTATCTCTTTAATCGTTTCTTCACAACCTTCAATATATGGTGGGCATTTTTCAGGTGAAATTGGGCTTATCTTTTCACACATATCTGCAATTTTGTTTGTGTTGGTTACAACCACTTCGTAAGCTTTCTCTTCTCCTAAATATTCAAATTCTTTTAACATTTCTTCTGTGGTACGTAAATAAAGAGGTGCTTGTTCATCAGCGTCATCATAACCTTGCCCTGCCATTAAAATTCTACGATAGATTTCATCTTGTGGATCCATAAAATGTACATCACAAGTAGCTACTACTGGCTTTTGTAGTTTTTCTCCGGATAGCTACTATTTTACGGTTGATATCTTGTAATTCTTCTATTCCTGCTACTGTTTCATTACGAACCATAAACATATTGTTTCCAATTGGTTGAATTTCTAAATAGTCATAATCTGAAGCTATTTCTTCTAACTCCTCATCTGCTTTGCCTGCAATAATGGCTCTGTATAGTTCTCCTGCTTCACAAGCACTTCCCATAATAAGACCTTCTGAATGCTTTTTGTAGATAGATTTTAAAATACGTGGCTTTTTATAGAAATAGTCTAAATGTGAAGTAGATACTAATTTATATAAATTCTTAAGTCCAACATAATCTTTGGCTAGAATAATAGCATGATAAGTAGAAAGTGATTTATAATCTGTTTTACCACTTAATTTATCCATATCATCTAAAGTAACAATACCTTTTTCTTTTAACATTCCTAACATGACATTAAACACTTTAACAGTTGTATCTACATCATCTAAAGCTCTATGTGCTACTTCTACTTTAATTCCTAAATTATCTGCAATTAGTCCTAGCTTATATTTCTTATACTCTGGAAATAATGATTTTGCTAAACGTAATGTATCTAAATAAGTATTTCCTAATTGAAGTCCTAATTCTGTACAATTATGTTTCAAAAATCCAATATCAAAATCTGCATTATGTGCTACTAAAACACTATCTTCTACAAATTCTAATACTTTTGGTAAAACTTCTTCTATCGTTGGAGCATTTTTCACCATATCATCTGTAATATTTGTTACTTCTACTACTCTTTGTGGAATTGGTTTTTCAGGATTAACAAAGGTACAAAATTCATCAATTACTTCATGATTTTTTACCTTCATAATTCCTATTTCTGTAATCTTCTCTGTTCTAAAAGATAGCCCTGTTGTTTCCAAGTCTAGTACGCAATAAGTGGCATCTTCTAGATTTTGACCTTTTGAGAAAGATACACAGGATGCTTCATCTGGTGCTAAATATGCTTCTACACCATAAATTACTTTTAGATCTGGGTGGTCTTTTTCTAAATATTTATGTGCATCAGGAAAGGCTTGTACAACTCCATGGTCTGTAATAGCAATAGATTTCATACCCCATTTGACTGCACGTTTTAATAAATCTTTGCAGGCTGTCATCCCATCCATTTGGCTCATTTGAGTGTGCATATGTAGTTCTACCCTTTTGACTGGTGCTTCATCTTTTCTAGATTCTTTTTTCAATCCTGTTGATTCAATAATGGTGTTAGAAATCACCCCTAATTCTTTTGAAAACGGATCAAACTGTGCAGTTCCATCTACTTTTACACCTTTAGCCCCTTTTAGTCTTTTCATCACACCATCAAATTTATCTGCTTCTATAAAGGCTTTGCAAGTAATGGTACTAGTACCATCATATAAATCAAACATGACTAAAAACTTGCCTGACTTTAACTCTCTACTGCTAGGACTTTCGTCATGTCTCATAATTTCACCATCTAATAAGACATTTCCACTATCTACTGATAAATCAGCAATTTTTGCTAAGTCTCCTTTTAGTTTCATACTTCTTCCATGAATCATTGGAGAGACTTCTTCTGGTTCTTCTGGAGGTGGAGGTGCTTCCCAAGGTGCTCCTGCATCAATTGGTGGTACTCCATCAGTTCCTACTGGTGGCATTTCTTGAGTTTGTGCTTTCTTTGCTTTTGCTTCTTGCTTTTCTTGTGCTTGTTCTAAAGCTTCTTTTTGTGATAATAAAATAGCTTGCTTTTCTAGTTCTCTTGCATGTTCTTGATATTTCTCTAACATTTCTTGCGTAATTTCTTCTTGGAAAACTACCACATAATTTTTATGATATAAGTCTTGCAATTTTTGTGCTAATATTTTATCAAAACTTCTTGCCTCTAATACATTTTTTCCCTTCATTGCCATAACAACAATAATTCTATTGTTTTCAATCTGTATGCTACTATTTTTTAGTAATGCTTTGGTAAGAGGATGTTTATATGCCATGTACTCTACAATATCTTGCCACTGAGTTTGTATTTTAGTATCTATATCATTTTGATTACTATTTTCTTGAGTATCCTTGTCTTCTTCTATCTCCTTTGATTGTTCTATTTTAATATCAATGTTTTTGAAATTAAAACGTTTTTCTAAGTATTTTTCAAAGTCTGTTAGATCTTTGATTAAAATAGAAGAAGTTGCTTGTAGTTTTAGTTCTAAAGTGTTGGACTTTTTATAAATATTCACACAACCAACGGTAGCTTCGCTTAATGCGAAGCTATTGAAATTGTAATCTTTAAATACTTCTTTAACTGTTTTTAGCTTTTCTTCCATTGTACTTCCCCATTTTTTTATTTTTGTTTTTTGAGTTAATTAAAGATCAAAATATACGTAGAATATCATTGTATGTCACATAAATAGACAAACCAATTAATAGTATAAATCCCATAGATTGAATCGCTATTTCTGTTTTTTCTTTCATTGGTTTTCTTCTAATTGCTTCAATCAGTAATATCACTATCTTTCCTCCATCTAATGGTGGGAAAGGTAAAAGGTTTGTAAATCCTAAAGAAATAGACACTAAAGCTAAAATATAGATAAAATCTACAAATCCATTTGTTTGTGCCACTACTTCTCCAATTCCAACTGGTCCCATCATTTGATCAATTGAAACATTTCCTGTAAATAATAATTTTAGATTTTCTATAATTGAAAAAGCAAAATCTCCTGTTTCCCACCAAGCATAATATAAGTTATTTCCTAAGTTATTTTCTGCTTTTTGTAGGTAAACTCCTAAGTAATAATCCGCCTTTACTTCTGGTGTTACTAAAATTTCTTTTGTTTCATTTCCTCTTTCTATTGTAAATTTTATTTCTTGTCCTTGCGTTTTATTAATTTCTTCTACCAGTTTTTGTGCGTTATCTTTTACCTCTACATCATTAATCTTTAAGATTACATCATTTACTTCTAGCCCTTGTTCTTTCGCTGGACTTTTATTAGAAATAGCTGCAATTTTTGTATTTGTCCCACCTGAAGCTGAAATAGCTATTCCTGTATAATTATATTTTTCTTCTTTTGGTGAAAAAGTATAGGTTTGCTCTTTTCCATTTCTTTCTATAACAACAGTTAAATTTTCACCATTACATTTTTGTAATATTTCATCTAAATCTTTTTTGTAATGAATCGTCTTACCATTTACTTTCTTAATTTTATCTCCTGCTTGTATTCCTGCTGTTTGTGCCTTTGAATCCTCCATTGGATAATCTATAATTGGTGCTATGTTATTTCCTACACTTACTGTTAATGTAAAATACACCAATAATGCAAAAACAATATTAACTAATCCTCCTGCAGCTACTACTGCAATTCTCTTAGGAATGCTAGCTTTACTAAAAGAACCTTCTTCGTCAGAACGTTCCTCCTCTCCTACCATACTTACAAATCCACCAATTGGAATTAAACGTAAAGCATACTTCGTTTCTTTCCCTTGTTTTCTCCAAATAGTTGGACCAAAACCTATGGCAAATTCATTTACTCTTATTTTGCATAATTTTGCCACTAAAAAATGGCCACCTTCATGAATTAATACTAAAAATCCTAATATAAAAATTATCTTCAATATGGTTATCAAAATAGAAATCAAAACTCTTCTCCTTTAGTTAAAATCTAGCTAATTGAAAAGTATATTACTTTTTTGGTAATATACTTTCTATTTTTTCTCTTTTGTACATTTATATTCTCTATCTTTTATCTTATTAACATTGGCAGCAAAAAGTAAGCAAATGGCGCAATAAATATAATACTATCAATCCTGTCCATCATTCCACCATGTCCTGGTATTAAATTACTAAAATCTTTAACTTCTGTATATCTTTTTACTGCTGATGCTGCTAAATCTCCTAATTGTCCACTCAAACTTAATAGCACTCCTACTAAAACCAATAAAATATAATTCATTTGTGTATGGAATACAAAGTTACATACTAAACCATAGATTATTACTGCAATAACGCCACCTAATGTTCCACCAATACAACCTTCAATTGTTTTATTTGGACTAATTTCTGTAAAGTGGTGTTTTCCAAAATTCTTTCCTATTAAGTAAGCAAAGATATCTGTCCCCCATGCACTGAAGAATACAAACCAGATTAATATTTTTCCTTCTTTTAAATCTTCTCGAATTACTGGAATAAATAGTAGAAAAACAACTACATAAAAAATTCCAAAAAAGGTAATAGCAATATCTTGAATAGTAGTTTTCCCATTAGTTGCAATTACATAAGCAAAAAGTACTAACATTGAAATTGGCAATAGTATTCCAATTGTTCTTAAAACCATATACATAGGTACGATATGAATAATACAAATAAGAGCTGCTGCAAAATATCCCATCCATTCAATTGGTTTTGCTTTTCCACTTGTACGAAAAGCCTTATAAAATTCATGTAAACTCATCATTGCAACAAATGATACTGCTATATCTACTACATATTCATTACCTAAGATAATGATAACTGCTACGATTGGAAATAAAACCATTCCTGATATAAATCTTTTTATATTCATATTTTTGTAATTCCTTCCTTATGATTTTATCCTTTAGAATTTACTACTCTTTCTTATTTTCCACCAAATTTACGATTTCTTTTTTCAAAAATTTCTATTGCTTCATCTAAGTCCTTTTTGGAAAAATCAGGCCAATACTTATCGATAAATAAAAATTCTGTATATGCTAATTGCCAAAGTAAGAAATTGCTGATTCTTTGCTCTCCTCCAGTCCTAATTAATAAATCTGGTTCTAACTGCCCATGAGTATATAAACTATTAGCCACACATTGTTCATCAATCTCATTAATTGAAAGTTCATTTTTTTGTACCTTTTCTGCTATTTTCTGTACAGCTTTGGTAATTTCATCTCTTCCACCATAATTAAAAGCAACATTTAATGTCATTCCTGTATAATCTTTTGTCCTATCAATTGCTTTTTGAATACTTTTTTGAAGACCTGTTTCTAATTTTGAAATATCTCCTAATACATTAATTTTGATATTTTCTAGTTCTTTATCATTGAGAAAATCAGCAACATACATTTGAAGTAATCCCATTAAAGCACCTACTTCTTCTTTTGTTCTTTTCCAATTTTCTGTTGAAAAAGCATATACAGTTAAATAGTTTATTCCAATTTTATTTGCATATTTTGCTATTTTCTTTAGCGTCTCTGCTCCTTCTTTATGTCCCATTCTTGTTTCTATGTTTCGCTCTTTTGCCCATCTACGATTTCCATCCATAATGATAGCAATATGTTTTGGCATTATTTCTTCCATTTCGTTCTCCTTCTCTATCGGGGACAGAGTTTTCCCCTTAGTCTTTCCGCTAGGGATAAGCTCTGTCCCCGCTGGGTAATTTAAACTGTCATGATTTCTTTTTCTTTTGCTGCTAAAAGGTTATCTATTTCTTCTATATTTTTATCTGTTAATTTTTGAATTTGATCTTCTTCATTTTTTAATTCATCTTCTGTGATTTCTGATTTCTTTTGCATTTCTTTTGCTTCATCAATAGCATCCCTTCTAATAGAACGAATAGCTACTTTTGCTTCTTCTGCAGTTTTCCTGATATCTTTTACTAATTCTTTTCTTCTCTCTTCATTTAATTCAGGAAAGTTTAATCTTATGACTTTTCCATCATTATTTGGATTAATTCCAATATCAGATTTTAAAATTTCTTTCTCAATCTCTTTTAATAAATTAATATCCCATGGCTGAATTAATATCATTCTAGCTTCTGGTACAGAAATACCTGCTACCTGACTAATTGGAGTTGGTACTCCATAATAATCTACTGAAATTTTATTTAAGATTGCTGGATTTGCACGTCCCGCTCTTACTTCTGCTAAATTTTCTTGAAATACACTAATTGTTTTCTTCATTTTCTCTTCAAATACTTGATTCATTGTTTTAATCTCCTTCATTTATATAAATTAAAAATTCTAGTCTTTTACTAAAGTTCCCACTTTTTCTCCTTTAATGGCTTTCACCATGTTTTCTGGATCTGCAATTCCAAATACAATAAGTGGAATTTGATTATCTCTACATAAAGATATTGCCGTAGAATCCATCACCTTTAAATTTTTAGATAAAATATCTAAATAGGTAATATGATCATATCTCTCTGCATTTGGATTAATCTTAGGATCATCAGAATAAACTGCATCAATTGTTTTTCCAACCAAAATAGCTTCAGCACCAATTTCTGCTGCTCTTAAAGCGGCTGTTGTATCTGTTGTAAAATATGGATGACCTGTTCCACAGGCAAATATAACAACTCTACCTTTTTGTAAATGTTTGACCGCTTTTCTTTGAATAAATGGTTCTGCTATTTCTCTCATTTCTATGGCTGTTTGTAATCTAGAATAAATTCCTCTTGTCTCTAATGCATCTTGTAATGCTAACCCATTCATAGAAGTAGCAAGCATTCCCATATAATCTGAAGTTGTCCTCTCCATTTCTTTGCCATTTCTACCTCTCCAGAAATTTCCTCCACCAACTACAATAGCAACTTCTGCTCCCATTTGTACAATTCCTTTAATTTGGTCACAAATTTCGCCTACTGTTTTACTATCAATTCCATGCTTTGCTTCACCTGCTAATGCCTCTCCACTTAGTTTCAACAAAACTCTCTTATATTTTAACTCTGGCAATTTATACACTCTCCTTTTTTTATTTGCATTTATTTTATCATACATTATTGATTTTGACATCTCTTTTTTTAAATTTTCTCAATATTTCCCATTTAAAATTCTCTCTAAAATATATTCATACAAAAGTGCCTATCAACTTAATTGACAGACACTTTACAATTTCAATTGATACTTTTATTCTAGTATCTTTTATATTACCAAATATTAGACACAAAAGCCTGGTGCAACATACATACGTAATGTAGCAGCTTCTATGCCGCATTTACCATTAGTACCAGCATAGCAAAATCCTCCCGCTCCACTGTAACCTGGCGAACGAAGCCACCAATCACGAGCAGTTCCAGAATCATTTGGCTTTTTAATAAAGTTTGTATTTTCCTCATTCCATGTTGGATTAATTCCCCTATAATACTGATATTGATGTCCCTCTTTTGTTACTGCATATCCATGCGCTTTTTCGGAATATCCACTATTCCATACCTCACTACATGATAATAACCACAAATAGTCATTAGATGAACTTGTACCACCTATATTGTATGTTGTAATATAGTTCTTCACTACCTGTTTAATATATTGTTGATTACTCAGATTTGCTCCTTGTCCTCCTACTTCTATATTTTGTACTACATCATCTGTTGTATATCCATTTAAATCTTTTCTCATCTGAGTTACTGCCCAACCTTCAGTATTAGTAGCGCTTGTATTTATTTTATTAGGTGTAGTTCCTAACATAAAATCATAAAATTCAAAGCTAATTCCTGCATTTGAGTGTTGCCCTCCGTAAATTGCTTTATTTACTAATCTATCATGATTAAAACCTAGCACTCTTACTCTTTTTGCTTCTCCATTATATTGTACTTCAAATATATCTCCTACTTTAATTGTATAACTCTTTCCTTCCACGGTTACCTTTGCTTGAGTTGCTTCATACGTAATTGTGCTATCACTTGCTATTGCCTTTGCTATCTTATTAATTTTTTCCCAATCAGATCTAATTTCTTCAACTGGTACTTCTGGTATCGGTCCTTCTGTATCTGAGCCTTGTCCTCCACCATATTCTTTATTTAACAAATTAGCTAATTCTCCTATTTCATCTTGTTCCCTTTGAATTGCTTGTTCTGTATTGTTTCTGGCTTCTTGTGCCTTTTTAATAATACTATTCTCTCCTGATACATACATAATTGTTATTCCTGATAAAATAAGTAATACCACAATGGTTACCACCAAAGCTACTAGTGTTATTCCAGCTGCTGCCTTTTTTTCTCCCATATTCTTTTCCCCCTTTGTTTCTTTTTAATTCTTTTGTATCTATATTACTTATTTTATTCTATCAATATATAATACAAAATGTCAATGTATATAACATTAATCTCAATACTTTTTAAAGTATATTTTTAAAAATTATATCCAAACTATATAGAAAATAATTATAATAAGGATGAAAAAATGAAAAATATTCAAATTGAATTTAGTGATGAAATTGCTGAAATACCTTATGAAGAAGAAAAGAAAAAATATAAACTTCTTTTTATCATATCAGTTATTATTGCTGTTATCTCTCTTTTATTTCTCTTAGGAAATTTTTACCAATATCATCAAAAAGAAAAAATATCAAAAGAACTTTTAAATAAATATCATTTAACTACACTTTATTCAGACAATTCATCTTATGAAATATCAGAACTAGGGAGTGACAGTTTAATTCAAAATCCTTTTGTAATTGGTATGATTAAGATTGATAAAATTAATTTAAATTATCCTATCTTATCAGAAAGTAATGATGAACTTCTTAGAATTTCCCTTTGCCGTTTTAGTGGCCCAATGCCTAATAAGACTGGAAATTTATGTATTGCTGGCCATAATTATATGGATAATCGTTTTTTTGGAAGATTAAATGAATTAAATATTGGAGATAAAATTGAAATTTACGACTTATCTGGTCAGAAAAAGAGCTATAAAATTACTCAAAAGTTTGAGGTCGTAGCAGATGACTTGTCATGTACTAGTCAAAATGTTAATAATGAAAAAATGGTAACTTTACTTACTTGTGATAATTCTAATCAAAATAAGAGATTGGTTATTCAAGGAAAAATAACTAAATGAAAAAGAATGTTAATTATTTCTATTAACATTCTTTCCATTTTTCTTATTAACGAACATTATATTTCTTAATTCTAAAATATGCATATGCGGCTGAAGCTATACAAACACCAATGAATACAAATAATGCTGTATCTCCTGCTACACCAGTTTGTGGTAAAGTGTTTCCACTTGTTCCATTATTCGTGGTATTATTCCCAGTAATTGGTGCTGGTGTATTTGTTGGTGCATTTGTTTGTGTTTGGTCATTTGGTTTATTATCAGTATCAATAATTGGTAAATCTCCTATGTCATCTGTAGCTTTTATAAAATTAAAACTTCCCAATACTAATAAAAATGCAATTGCTAAAACACATACAACCATTAATTTCTTATTCTTCATCATCTTTTATTCTCCTTTTTTCTTTAGAAATTTCTATCAGTAGTATTTGTATTTTTTTAAAAAATATACTGACATTTTTTTATCGCTTTAATGATATACTTACTTAAAAAAATAGTCAAGTACTTTTTGCAATTTTTTCGACAAAATTTCATTTTTTATTAAACATTAAATCTAAACAATACAACATCTCCATCTTGCATAATATATTCTTTTCCCTCTGAACGTACCAACCCTTTTTCTTTTACAGCTACCATTGCTCCTTCTCTTACTAAATCATCATAAGAAACAATCTCAGCTCTGATAAATCCTCTTTCAATATCTGTATGAATCTTTCCTGCAGCTTGTGGCGCTTTAGTTCCTTTTCTAATTGTCCAAGCCCTTACTTCTGGCTCTCCTGCTGTTAAAAAAGACATTAATCCTAGCAAATCATAACTTGCTTTAATTACTTTATCTAGCCCAGATTCTTGTAGTCCTAAAGCTTCTAACATTTCTTTTTCCTCTTCACCTTCTAAAGTTGCTAATTCTTCTTCTATTTTAATGCAAAGTGGAATTACTTCTGCTTTTTCTTGTTTTGCATATTCCACTACCTTTTTTACATTTTCATCTTCAAAAGCATTTTCTAGTTGTCCTTCTGAAATATTAGTAACATATAAAATTGGCTTCATTGTTAATAAAAATGCGTCTTTCACATATGCTAGTTCTTCCTCATTTAAGTCTACTGATCTTGCTGGTTTTCCATTATCTAATGCTTGTTTTATTTTTTCAAAGCTGTCAACTTCTACTTGTGCTTTTTTATCTGCTTTCAATTTCTTTTTGGCATTATCAATTCTTTTTTCCACTGTTTCAAGATCTGCAAAAACCAATTCTAAATTAATTGTTTCAATATCTCTAATTGGGTTAATACTTCCGTCCACATGAACAATATTAGTATCTTCAAAGCATCTAACAACTTCTACAATACTATCTACTTCACGTATATGGGATAAAAATTTATTTCCTAGTCCTTCTCCATGGCTAGCTCCTTTTACTAGCCCAGCAATATCTACAAATTCAATTACTGCTGGAGTAATTTTCTGTGGATGGTAGATTTTAGCTAAATTATCTAATCTTTCATCTGGAACTGCTACTACTCCTACATTTGGCTCTATTGTACAAAATGGATAATTTGCACATTCGGCACCTGCTTTTGTAATCGCATTAAATAGCGTACTCTTCCCTACATTTGGAAGACCTACAATTCCCATCTTCATACTTTAGAATCCTCCTTTAATTTTTAAATTTCTACTGTTTCAGAATTTGTTTGATTCTCAGGTATTTCTGGTTCTACTGGTGTTGTTGGTGTTTCTGGTTCTATTGGTTTCTCTGGTTCTACTGGATTAACTGGTTCTTCTGGAATGTCTGGCTTTGTTGTTTCATTATTTGCGTTACCTGTATCTGTGTTTGTCTGTGCATTATTAGTTGTATTGTTATTTGTGTTATCAGTTGTATTTGGCTTTTTATTATCATTTTGATTTGGTTTATAATTTCTCCATGGATTATTTTTATCTGGGTCTGTTGGATCCCAATTTTTCAACTTTCCTGGTGCATTGGATATTTTTCTTGCAGTAGGTTTTCCTAATGGTCCTGGATTAGAACTTGAATAAAACTCTACTTGTGTTCCACTTGGACAATTACTAAAAATCCATAAAGCATCTATTGTAGTTAAACGAATGCATCCCATCGAAGCCTTCGTTCCTAATCTATCATAATAAGCACTTACCAAAGTATCTTTTCTATTTTGTTTATATGGTACTGAATGAAATAAAATATCTCCTACAATTTGAGTACAATATTGTCCCCAAACATTACCAAATAATTTACCCCAAGTAGCCTTCCAACTCATTCTATAAACACCCGAAGTTGGTGTTGCATCGCCTGTAGAACACACAAATGCTTTTACTGGTACTGTATATTTACCATTCTTATCATAAGTATATATAGTAACAACTTGTGCTCCATAATTTACTTTAATATAATATTTATTTTGAATTGGTTTTGTTGGCTTATTAGCTGTATTTTTGTTATCATTCTTTTCTTCTTGCTTTTTCTTTTCCTCTGCCTTTTTTTGTTCTTCTTCATTTAGCTTTTTAAGCTCTTCTAGAGATAACTTTGAAGTATCCACCAGATTAGCTTGTTCTATCACTTCTTCTGATATATTATTTTCAACATTATTATCTGTTTTAGCCTTTGCTGATACTATTTTTGTATAATCCATAATACGCCATATTCCAAGTACAGCAAAAATAAGAAGCATAACTCCTACTAATATCATCCATTTCAATTGGTTACTCAATTTTATTTTCTTAAGTTTCTCCATTACAAATACTCCTTTTACTTTTTTCAAGTCTAAAGAACGTAAATTCACAAATTCTAAGAATTTGTGAATTTGCATAACTAATTTCTATATTAAGTACTCATTACACTTTCCTAAAACTTAGCTAAAATGGAGCTTCCAGCCGGAATCGAACCGGCGACCTCAGCCTTACCATGGCTGCGCTCTACCTACTGAGCTATAGAAGCATTTCTTGTCAAGAAATACGTTTCTTGACATATTATTCTATTCATTTGGCATTTCCTTGATTGCCTTCTTTCTAATTCTCTGTATTGCATTATCAATAGACTTTACTGGTGCTTCCAATCTTTGTGCAATTTCAATATAACTTTCTCCTTGCATATAACAATTTAACACTTTCTTCTCGAAAGTACTTAAAGATTTGTCAATTGTATTTTCAACTATTTGATAATACTCTTTTTTTGTAATCATGTCAAGTGGGTCTTCTATAATATTTGCATCCAACACACCTACTAAATCTGTATTATTACTTTCATCATCATTTTCATAAGCATCTTTGTTTAAAGATATATATGAATTAAGAGGCATATGCTTTTGCCTATTAGACGTTTTGATTGCTGTAATGAGTTGTCTTTCAATACAAATTCCCGCAAAGCTTTTAAAAGAATTTTGTTTATCTACCTGATAAGATTTGATTGCTTTATATAGTCCTATTAATCCCTCTTGAACAATATCTTCTCTTTCTGCTCCAATAATGTAGTATTTGCTTACTTTAATGTTTACAAGATCTTTATAACGATTTATCAAGTGTTCTAAAGCAAGTTTATTGTCAGACCTAATTAATTCTATTAAGTCTTCATCTGTCATTTGAGAAAAATCATAGTCCGAAGAATAAAAAATGTCTGTCATACTCATTAGATTTAGTTACCTCCTATGCCTGTGTAGCCATATTATTTGTATTATAATCGAGTAGTTTCTTTTCTGTCAATAGAATTACTTAAAATTTGATAAATTCTGCATAATATGATATGATTTTGTTATTCTATAGTAAAAAGGAGCTGTAAATATGGCATTTGATGGTTTTACTTTAAAAGCAGTCATTCAAGAATTAACTTCTTGCTTATTAAATGGAAAAATAACAAAAATATATCAACCACTTCCAGATGAAATCATTCTTGGAATTTATTCTGGTGGAACAAATTATGCTTTAAGTTGTAACATTTCTTCTTTATACTCGTTACATTTAACTACAACCTCTAAGCCTAATCCCCTTTCTGCACCTAGCTTTTGTATGCTTCTTAGGAAATATTTAATTGGATTTAAAATAAAAAACATATCTATGTTAGGTTTAGAAAGAATTGCTACCTTAGAATTGGAAGGATACAATGAATTAAATGATTTAGTCACATATCGCCTTATATTTGAACTAATGGGAAAACATAGCAATATTATTTTAGTAAATCAAAATGGAAATATCATTGATAGCTTAAAACATTTAACTACATTTTCAGGTTCTCTTCGTAATATTTTGCCAAATACTACTTATCAATTTCCTGAACTTAACAAATTAGATATTACTAACTCTCAATCATTTCCTAATGAAATAAAAGACATTTCTCTTTCTAATTACTTCTTAGAACAGTTTTGTGGAACTAGCAAAACCTTGTTAAATTATTCCATTGGTCAATTGAGCATAAAAGATGAATTGACCCTTGAAAATTATACACAATTACTTTCTTATTTACAGAATTTACTTGTTAAAATTCAAAATCATCAAGTTAGCTGTATTACTTTTGACAAAGACTATGTCTTGGTTCCCCTTGAACCAAGTTCTTCTTTGTTTATTAACTTCTTTTTGGATGACTATTATTCTCAAAAGGAACTTCTAGAAGAATTTACACAATATCGTAATAGTTTGTTAAACTTTATTATGAAAAAATTAAAAAAAATTGCTAAAAAATCTGACGAGATTAATAAAAAAATTCAAGAATGTTCTAAGACAGAAGATTATCAATTATATGGTGAATTATTAACTACAAATTTATACCAATTAACAACTACTCATACTGACCACATTGTTTTGGAAAATTACTATCAACAAAATGAACTAGTTGATATTCCTTTAGATATTTCACTCTCTCCTAGTGATAATGCAAAGAAATATTTTAAAAAATATCATAAATTGAAAAATACAATTTCTATTGTAACTATTCAAAAAGAAGAATTAGAAAAAGAAATTGATTATTTAGAAAGTATTGTATACGAATTACAAATTGCCAAAACAACTGCTGATTTAGACCGTATTTATCAAGAAATGGAAGATAATAATTTATTTGCTAGAAAGACCCCTGTAAAACAAGGTTCAAAAGCTTTTCAGATCAGACCTAAGTCTTCTCAGAATAAAAAAATACAAAATAAAAAGCAGAGTGATTTTCTTTCTTATCAAATAGATGGATTTACTGTCTTAGTTGGAAAAAACAATCAAGAAAATGATTATCTTACTTTGAAAGTAGCCAAAGAAAATGATCTTTGGTTTCATGTAAAAGATATTCAAGGTAGCCATGTTATTCTAGTAGTAAATCAAAAAGAGCCTTCTCAAGAAACCATTAATCGAGTAGCATCTATTAGCGCTTATTATAGTAAAGCAAAACAATCCTCCAATGTACCTGTTGATTACACCCTAGTTAAATATGTAAAAAAGCTCGCCAAATCCAAACCTGGAATGGTAACTTATACAAATTATCAAACTGTTAATGTGCAACCGAATAATATAATTTAATTTTTTTCTAAAACCCCTTTATCGCGTTGCAATAAAGGGGATTAATGTTGGAGGTTAGTAATTAAGGATAAATTGCAATTATCCTAATGTAACTATTTTCAAAAGTCAAAACAAAAACATCCACTCTTTAAAAACAAAGAGTGGATGTTCCTTGCCCCTAGTTAGAGGCTGTTGCTATTTGGTTTGTTCGACTCATGTCATTAGCGACTTTTCGTCAAAATGAGCCGCTTAGCTTTCAGGGCTGCTTTAAGTACTTGCATTAACCCTGATTCATTGCAAGTACCTTTGCCTCTCATGTCGATTCCAACATGAAAAACATCACCATTTTCTTCGTCTCTGGTGAAGCTGCCACCGTTATACCCAAGTCCATATGGCTTAAGGATACCTTCAACAGTTTTCACTTCTTTTTGGTTAAGCACTCGCACAAAGAAATCTCTTCCTGTTCTTCTTGCCATGTTTTCTCGAACCTCCAAATTTTTTAATAAGGTCTGTGCTTTTTATATTATAACATATTTTCCTATGAAAGTCAAAATTATGTATTATATTCATCATACATTCCCACTTTATATTCCACATCTTCCATATGTGGAAACATTTCCTTTACTCGTTTTAGTGTTAACATTAATTGTCTAGGATGAGGACTTTTTTTATCGGCTGATAATAATTTCTGCGTATAACAATTCTCTGCTGTTTTAAATAGCACATATCGATTTCCCACATATGTGTAATATATTTGATAACCATTTTTCAAATCCAACCACATTTTCTCAAAAGTATAACCTTCCATAATACTCCTTCTATTTTATCATTACATCAAATTCTTCTTCACTAATAACTGTTATTCCTAATTCTTGTGCCTTTTTTAGTTTACTTCCTGCTTCTTCACCTGCTAATACATAATCTGTTTTTTTAGAAACAGAAGAAGATGTCTTTCCACCTAATTTCTCAATTATTTCACTTGCTTGCTCTCTTGAATAATGTTCTAAAGAACCTGTTAATACGAAAGTTTTACCTGCAAATCGATTATCTTTTACTGTTTCTTCCCAAACTTCCATATTCACACCAGCATTTTTCAATTTATCAATTAAGTCTTTTGTTTGCTCTTGTCTAAAGAATTCATATATTGTTTGTGCTGTAATTTCTCCTACATCTTCAATCAATCTTAACTCTTCATAAGAAGAATTCATTAACTGTTCCATTGTTCTATAATATTTTGTTAAGCTCTTTGCTAATTTTACTCCTACATGTCGAATTCCTAATGAATTAATCAAACGATATAACTCTCTATGCTTACTTTCCTCAATAGCATCCATCAAATTTTGGGCAAACTTTTTCCCATTCTTTTTTAAAGAAGCAATATCTTCAAAAGTTAGTTTATAGATATCTGCTATATTATGAATTAAATTTCTCTCAATCAATTCAGCTATAATAGATTCTCCTAATCCATCAATATCCATTGCATCTTTAGAAGCAAAATGAATAATACTTCTATATAATTTTGCTGGACATTCAATCCCAATACAACGAACTACTGCTTCTCCTTCTTCTCTAACAGCTTCTGCTCCACACACAGGGCATACTTTTGGCATTTCGAAAATCATCTCTGTGCCATCACGTTTTTCTAGATTTACTCCTACTACTTCTGGAATAACATCTCCTGCTTTTTGAATAATGACCCTATCTCCAATACGGATATCATTTTCCTTAATATAATCTTCATTATGAAGTGTTGTTTTAGAGATTTTAGAACCTGCCACATAAACAGGCTCTAAAATAGCCATTGGAGTAATAGCACCTGTTCTTCCTACTTGGCATACAATATCTTTTAGCAAAGTTTCTTTTTTCTCTGGCGGATATTTATATGCTACCGCCCACTTTGGTGTTTTGTAAGTACTACCTATCTTTTCTCTTAACTCTAAGTCATTTACCTTTACTACTGCTCCATCTATTCCAAAATCTAGTTCATCACGCATTTGTCCAATTTCTTCAATAGCTTTTCTTACTTCCTGTCTAGTTTTGCATAAAGTTTTAACAGGATTTACATGAAATCCTAATTTTTCTAAATATAATAAACTCTCTTGGTGTGTTATAAAATCAATGTCATCACTTTTTTGTACATTGAAAATATAGATATCTAAAGGGCGACTTGCTGTAACTTTACTATCTAGCTGTCTTAAAGATCCTGCTGCTGCATTACGAGCATTTGCAAATTGTGCTTGTTCTTCCATTAGTCTTTCTTCATTCATTTTATCAAAGTCTTTTTTACCAATAAATACCTCTCCACGAACAGTAATAGAAATTGGTTCTTTTAATTCCTTTGGTACATTTTTAATAGTTTCAATATTGTGTGTAACATCTTCCCCTACTTGTCCATCTCCACGAGTAGCACCTCTATATAATTTTCCATTACGATATTCTATGCTTGAAGATAGTCCATCTATTTTGGTTTCTACAACATATTCTATTGTCCTTCCATTTTCCTCAGCTATTTTTTCCATTTTTTCTTCGAATTCTTCTACTTCTTCAAAAGAAAATACATCTTGAAGACTTTGTAAAGGTACTTCATGAGTTACCTCTTCAAAGCCTTTTTTTATACTTGCTCCCACTTTTTGCGTAGGAGAATCTGGCGTAATTAATTCTGGATACTCTTTTTCTATTTGTTTCAATTCTTTCATTAGCATATCATATTCATAATCGCTAACTACTTGTTCATCATCAAAATACTTTTGTGTATAATATCTTAACAGCGGTTTTAATTCCTCTGCTCTTTTTTTCGCTTGTTCTAAATCCATAACTTCTCCTTTTTGAATTCACACACTTTTTCTTTTAAATAGACCCTTTAAATAAGTCTTTTCCACCTTTTACATAATCCCAACCTGAAAATACAGTAGCTATAACTGATACACTCATTATTAAAGTAACTAATACATTGATAACCAACTCATAACCAGTTAAACTACCGCCCAAAACCGCTCCATAAGGATTTGAATCTAGGAATGCAATAATAAGGCCAATCATTTGTGTTACTGTTTTTAGTTTTCCCCAGATATTAGCTGCAATTACATTTCCACTCTTTTCGACAGCCACTAAACGATATCCTGATACAATAAATTCTCTCAAAATAACAACAATTGGAATCCAAGCAGGTAAATGTCCCCATTCTACTAGCATTACCATAGCTGTGATTACAACTATTTTATCAGCAATTGGGTCTAGGAACTTTCCAAATGTAGTAATTTGATTTCTAGATCTGGCAATATAGCCATCTAATTTATCTGTAATTGCTGCTATAATAAAAATAACATCTACAATCAAGTAGGTAATTGGTATTCCTAATACCTCACCTTGAATATTAAAAAATGGAATAATTACCATAATCGGTACTAACAAAATTCTTAAAATAGTTAATTTATTGGCTAAATTCATTCTTACCTCCATACTCCTTATATTGTATGATATAAAATTAGATTTTATCTTTCATATTTTATTTTTCTTAATCTTACCATAGAATTTTTCTTTGTTCAAGAAAAAAATAAAAACCCTATATGTTTTTAAATCATATAGAGTTTTGTTAATTTTCTAATTGGTTTTAGTCATCATGTTGTCCTACTTTATCATGAATACATATTTCATGTTGTTCTGTTTTTTCATGTGAACATGGAACATTTTTGGTTCCTTGGCAAAGTCCACAAATCTGAGGATATGTGCGGTTGTAATGCCAAGTTCCATTAGGATCCTTCATTTCTTCTCCGTGTATATTTTCCTTGTCCTCTACAAGAGCACCAATGCTTTATTATTGTATGTTTCTTACTTTTTCCATCTTTAGAACATGTCTCATATCCAGTAATTGTCGTTAAACTTTTTTCTCTCCTAGTACACTCCCCCTCATCATTACAATGTGTACAAGTTGTTGTTCCTTCACAAACAGCACCTTTTCCTGAACAATATGTTCTTACTTCTTGCCCCATGCCTTCTGTTGTATCCCATTCATCTGACACATCAACTCTGTAATAATATAGGGTATATTCTTTTAAATCTGCTTTCGTAAAAGTTATTCCTTCTCCCTTGTTTTGTTCTTCTATCGTTGTTTGTTTTGTCAACTTATCTGCAGTTTCTCCAAAATAAATTGTATATATCAACTTATCATCTTCTGCATCAGTGGCATTTGCTTTTATTTTCATACTATTAGTTGTTTTTGATTCAATTTCTAAATTAGCAACTGTTGGTGCTGTGTTTGTTCTATTAGTCATTACTTCTTTTATGTTAGTAGTTACTATATCAATTCCATCAGTTACTTCTACTTTATAATAATATTTTGTATATTCTTGTAGGCCTAAAACTTCCCATTGTACTGAAACATTGCTTGTTCCTTCTTTTTCTTCACTATGTAATATTAAGTTTTCTTTTGAATTTCCTATATATAATTTATATTTTAATTGATCTTTATCGTCGTCTGCTCCAATAGCTTCAATTGTTAGTGAATTAATCGTTTTAGAAACAACACCTATTCTTTTAATAATTGGTTTCTTATTTGTTTCCTTTTTGATAAAATTATCCACTTTATTTAATCCTTCTAACTCATCTTGTGCAGTTTGATTTGTTTTACTTACAGCCTCTTGCGCTTCCTTAAAAATGCTATTGTCTCCTATAACATATGTAATTGTTATCCCTGCTAATATGAGTAGTACTACAATGGTTACTAAAGTAGCTAATTCTATTTTATACTTACATTAATCTTTGTTACTTTTACATTTAACTCTCTTGTCACTATATTTTGAATTTGTGCAATTTGACTTTCATCTAGTTTTTCTGCCCTTACTACAACACTAACATTTCCATTATTCACAAATAAAAGAACCTCTTCAAAACCTTTGGTCTTAATTAAATTTTCTGCTATCATAATAGCATTTTTTTCATTATTGATTTTTTTGATTTCTTCTTGTGCAGTTGTTTTCTCTTCTGCACTTAAATTATCTGCCTCTAATATCTTTTGATAATTTTCTAACATTTGAGAATACATTTTTTCCCTATCCAACTTAGATTGGGTATAATAGCTATTATCTGTTTGAGGAATATTATTTGTTTGACTTGCAGATACTTGATTGTTAGTTTGTTCATTCATGTTTGTTTGTATATTTCCACTTGTTTGTACATTACTGTTTGTTTGAACATTACTATTATTTTGTACCGTATTACTTACTGTATTATTTTTCATTCCATCTACTACCGAATTTTTAGTTGTTTGATTAGCACTAACCAATGTTGCATCTCCAATAGCCGCCATTTGTTCGGAATCCGCTAGGCTACTAGTTGGTAATAAATTTTGTTGATTACTAAAATTCAAATATCCTGCTGTTACTAGCATCAAAGCTATTACAAAAATAACCACCTGATTTTTCTTTAAATTTAGATTTTTCATTTTCTCACAATTCCTTTCTTTAGCTTTTTAATATCCTTTTCTTTTGTAAAATCTTTTATGTATCTCATTCACTCATAGAAAATACTTGAATTTTATGAGAAGAAATTCCTGTTACTGCCTCTACAGCTTGTATAATATTGGTTTTCACTACTGCATTTCCTGCTCCTTGTGCAGTAATAATAGCACCTTCTATTTTAGGACTTATAATACTTTTTGTAATGGGAATTTTCTGTCCATTATTCTCCTGATAAATGATCTCTTTTTTGCTATCTGTTTCAGTCACTTTTCTTGTTCCCCCACTTGTGTCCTTTTCCTCAGTATCTTTTTGTGAAGTATCTTCATTATACATTGGAATAGTTTCATTAGTTTGTGAATATGTAATTAGAACTTTTACCTTGCCTACTCCTTCTATTTTTCCTAATATTTCCTCTAATTGTATAGACAAAGTATCTTGTGCTATTCCATTTGTTTGAATAGAACTATTATTTTCTATACCTGCCAACTTTTTATTTGGATCATCAGAAGTATCTTGATTCTTTTTGCCACCACTATTCCATATCAAATTAATTGCAATTAAAGTAACAATTAATATTACTACAAATACTGCTAAATTTTCAATTTTCTTTTTGTTGTCTCCCTCTTGTTCTTTTGTTAGAAAATTTTTAATCTTGTCCTTTAGCATATATATGTCCTCCTTTACTCATTTATGAAAATATTTTTTGTACTTATTTCATATACACTACTCAAATAATCTTTTAATTCTTTTCTATTTTGACTAGAAATTGTATTTTTCTTATTCTGTGTATTTACTGGTGATTTATTCTCATTTTGTGTATTATTCCCTATTTTAATACTCACTTCTTGAACATTTTCTACAATTTGATTTGTATTTTTATTCACATTACTATTTGTTTCTACAACCTCTTTTGAAACTTGTAATCTCAATTGTTTCAAAGTATATTGTTCATCATTTTCTATTTCTAAATCTAAACTTTGTACTTGATAACCTTTGTTTTCTACCTTTTGCTTAATATCGCTTTTGATACTACTTAAATAAATATCTTTAATTTGATTTTGATTCTGGTTTGTCAATTGATTTTGCATGTTACTACTATTTTTTGATTTTTCCATATACTTTTCTAAGTCTAAAATATCTGATACTCTAAATTCATTTCCTGTTACCTTACTAATTACAGGAGATACAATAGAAAACAGAATATATACACCAATTACTACTTTAATATACTTTTTGCTCGTTCCTTCTGGTAAAATCATTTCAATAATGGTACTAATAATTACTGCAATAATAATACCTTGGATCCAACCACTCATCCATTCCATAGTTTCTCCTTCTTGTCAGGTTGGGGACGTTCCTTTTTCTGACATTTTTGTCAGGCTAGGGACACTCCTTTAATAAATTTAGTAAGGTCTGTCCCCTCTATGACACTTTTGTCAGAAAAAGGAACGTCCCCAACCTGACAGACACTAACGATACATAAGTCCACTATTTGTTATTTTAATGACCAATGTTGTTCCTACAATCAGCATAACTGATACACTACACATGATTGCTAATAACATTTTGAAGGTGTCTCCCATTTGGTCTAATAGTTTTACAATCTTTTCATCTGCAATGGGTTGGCAAATTGCTCCTGCTAAGTAGTACAGAGCCATCAGGACTGCTAATCTGATAATTGGTCCTATACAAATACAAACAATGACAATTACTCCGACTATTCCTACTGCATTTTTTAGAACATTACTACAGCCAATTACTGTATCTACTGCATCTCCTAAAATTTTTCCTACTACTGGTATAAAATTAGTTACTGCTGCTTTTGCAGTTTTTGCAGTAATTCCATCTACTGTGCTGCTTAAACTTCCTTCTATTGACAAAACTCCTACAAATATGGTTAGCACAATTCCTAATACCCACACTACAGAAGAGTTGAAGAATTTAGATAGTTTGTCCACCTGTACTCGTGGAGATACCTTAGATACAATTCCTAATACATTTGCTATTAAAATAAAAGGAATTAATACTGTGGTAATAAAGTTCCCAATAAAAGTGATGATGAATAAAATAATGGGCTCTGTAATTCCTGCAGAAGCAATATTTCCAGTTGTGAGCATTAGAGTAACCAGTAAAGGTACTAAACTGTTCATAAAGCCTACTAAGCTATCAATACTTGTCCTTACCATAGTTAAAATATCGGCAAAGTTTTTCATGATTAAAGTAACAATTAATATGTATTGTACATAATAAGTAATTTGTGATATGGACTTATTTTCTAGTCCTTCACTAATACTTTTTAATATGCTATGTATAATAATAATGATAACTATACTTCCTAAAATGTTGATACAGCTGACTACTTCTTTCCCTATCATTTTGGAAAATGCTTTTAAGAGTGTCTCATTATCAATATTTCCTGTGACAGCTGAGGAAAATAAATTCCCTAAGTCTAGATCTTCAAAAGTATCTGTGGTATATTTTTGAGCCTCTTTGATAAAGCTAGAAATGTTTAAACTATCTTTTTGAGAAGATAAAATTTCTTCTTGTGATGCTGTTTCTTCCTCTGCATAACTAATAGGAGAAATGAAAAATACAAAAAGAAATACAATTAAAAATATTTTAAATCTTTTTTTCATTTCCATTCTCTCCTTTCTTTTGTGTTATGGTAAAATTTTTAAAATAGTTTCTAATAGACTTGCAATAATAGGGATGGACATAGAAATGATAATGACTTTTCCTCCTAAGTCTACTTTGTTGGCAATGGCTACTTCTCCTGAGTCTTTGCAAATACTTACTGCAAATTCAGTCAAAAAGGCAATTCCTGTAATTTTAATGAGTAATACTAAAAATTCATTATTAATTGCTGTTTTGTTAGATAGTGATGTTAATAGGTCTATGATACCACCTATCTTGTCCATCACCATTAATAGAATCAAAGCACCTGCTGCTAAAGAAACATAGATGGTAAACTCTGGTCTATATTGTTTTACGATAATAATGATAATTAATGCAATTAGTCCTATTCCAATTATTTTAATAATGTCCATTGCTTCTCCTATCTTTATAACATTTTACTTTAAGCTCTCAATATACCTTATAAACCAAACATCGTCCTTACACTTGTAAATAGAGTACTAATCTCTTTAATAACTAATGTTAACACAATAATTAACCCTGCAAGTGTTGTCATCATTGCTTGATCTTCTCTTCCTGCTCTTACTAACACTTGATATAGTACCGCTACTAAAATTCCTATTGCTGCTATTTTAAATAATAAACTAATATCCATGTTTTCCTCCCTATTTTTTAAGGTATGTCCCTATACTGACACTTTTGTCAGTTTTAAGGAACGTCCCCAACCTGACATCGTTTAAATTAATATAATGGCAATTGTTAAACCACCTACAATTCCTAAAGTTCGATACATCTTTTCATTTCTGATTTTCTCTTGTTTGGCATTTTCTAGCTGTGTATTTAAAAATTGAACTACTACTTCTATTTCACTAATTTGTCCCTCTACATCTGTTTGACCTAACATTCTTCCTAAATTAGATAGAATTGTTGTATCTTCTTTGGATAAATTATTTGGTACATCTGAAAAAGCATTTGTCCAAGCTTCTCCTGCGCTTTCTTCCTTCATTCTATTAGAAGCTCTTGCAAAAATCTTTCCTACATTTCCTTCTATTTTGTTGGCAATTTCTAAAAACACATTAGGAATTGGCTCATAAGTAAATTTGATTTTAGTTGCAAATATATTTAAAGCACTTTTCATTTCTTTTAACTCTTTTTCACGGTTGGAATATTTTTTAGAAAATAGGATACCTAGTATGGTACTAGCTACCACAATGGAAATTAATAAAATAATCTTGAAAAAAATCATATATATCCTCCTTAACCAACTTGTTTAGCAGTTTGTTTGCTATATCCAAGTTGTATTTTTCTGTTGTTATCTATCAATAGAACTCTGTCTATCATTTGTTTGGTAAGTAATTGACTTAAAATTGGGTTTTGTTTTAGTTCTTCCATATTGGCTCCATGTGCTGTAAAAATACCTCTTACTCCTGAGCAAACTGCATATTCAATAGCTTGTATATCTTCCATACTTCCAATTTCATCTGCTACAATAATTTTAGGACTCATAGAACGCACTAACATTTTCATACCTAAAGGTTTAGAAATATTTTCTATGACATCTGTTCTAATTCCTATGTCATTTTGTGCAATCCCTTTATCCATAGCAGATATTTCTCCTCTCTCGTCTACTACTCCAATCGTCAACCCTTTAAAATTCATTTCTGGTATGCCATTGCTAATTCTTCTAATCAAATCTTTTAGTATTGTAGTTTTTCCTAGTCCTGGTGGTGATACAATTAAAGTAGTATAAATATCGTTACAATATGGATTAAGAATATAGTTTAAAGCTTGTGTACTACAATTAAATACTTGCCTTGCAATCCTAAAATTTAGACTGCTAATATAGCTTAAATTAATCACTTGTCCTTCTTTCATAACAGCATTTCCTGTAATTCCTACACGATGACCTCCTTTTAATGTAATAAATCCATTACAAATTTGATTTTGGTAAGAATAAATCGAGTTTTCACAAATTTTTTGCAGAATTTGCAATACTGTATCTGGTGTTACGGAAAATGGAATTTGTTTTTCTGCTTGTCCATTTTTTAAAATAATAGGCTTATTGGTTCTAATTCTAATCTCTTCTAAATTTTCTAAGAGATTCTGTTTTATCTTTTGTTGCATCTCTTCTGGAAAAAAGTTTAATATTTCATCCATTGCTTACCTCTTTTGTATAAAATAATAAAAATACGAATTACATAACTTATCTCTATGTCATTTTTTGTTTCTAGAGCAAAGAAAAACATAGTCATATAATATATATATGCTATGTTTTTCTATTTTAGAACTATTTTCTATATTTTTTCAAGGTTTGCAATCTCGCTTTGCTCGATTGCATAAGTTATCCGTAGCTTGCTATCGCTTCGCACAGCTAACTTAATTACTCTTCCCAATTATGGTACACATTCATGACATCATCTAAATCTTCTAATGTGTCAATTAATCTTTGCATTTTTTCTCCGTCTTGTTCACTTAAAGCAATATAGGTAGATGGTACCATTTGTACTTCTGCTTCTAAAAATTCTAGCCCTTGTGCTTCTAAAGCTTCTCTTACTTTTGAAAAATCAGCTTGTGAAGTAGTGATTTCATAACATTCATCAGATGCTTCAAAATCTTCTGCTCCACTATCTAAAGCTAACATCATCATATCATCTTCTGCTAAACTTGTTGTAGTTTTATCAATAACAATAACACCTTTTTTAGTAAATAAATAAGATACGCAACCTGTTGTTCCTAAATTTCCACCTGCTTTATCAAAAGCATGACGTACATCTGCAGCTGTTCTATTTTTATTATCTGTACTTGCCTCTACAATAACTGCTACACCATTTGTGCCATATCCTTCATATACAATCTCCTCATAATTCTTGTTGTCACCTTCTCCTGAAGCTTTTTTGATTGCATTGTTAATTGTATCATTAGGCATATTATTTGCTTTACATTTTGCAATAACATCTTTTAATTTTGAATTACCAGCAGGGTCAGCACCACCTTGTTTTACAGCAATTAATAATTCTCTACCTAATTTTGTAAATATCTTTCCTCTTGCAGCATCTGCTTTTCCTTTTTTTGCTTGAATATTATGCCATTTACTATGTCCTGACATGGTTAATTCCTCCTTTATTTTTCTATTCAAAAGTATTTTACCACATTATTTCAAATTTGTGTAGTAGTTTTTACTATTTCTTCCTTATAAACCTGCCTCTATTCTAGATTAATTCTTTTTTAAATAAGAATTACAATATTCACATCTATTTTCTTCACCATTTATATAAACATTCATTGCTCCACAAGCTTCACATCTTATTGGTATAGATTGCATATTCTGCATTGCTTTTTTTCTTTTATTGTCATTTTCAATAATTTCATAAGCTCTTAAAACAATTTCATTATGTTCATTAATATACCCATCTATCAATTTAATTTGTATCATTGCAGAAACATTTCTCATAACCTCTTCTGGTCTTTCTTGCATCATTTTAGCCAATTCTTCCACACTAATCTTTCTTTTGGCAGTAATATAATCCAAATACTTTTTATAATGTTTATACTCTTTTCTTCTTTTTACTACTATCACAGTAAGAATAATCCCTATCACTAAAAAACTGAATGCTAAAACAGCACTTAGTGCATAAGTCTCAGGGGGCTCTTGAGTAGTAAGAACTGCTCCTACTGCTCCTATTATATAGAATCCTGCTGCTATTACAGCAATGATAAATGTAAATGTATTCTTCCAATTATTCATATCATTCACCTTTTCTTATTTTAGAATAATTATAATATAGAAATGTATATTTTGCAATTCTTCTATATAATAAAGGACAGATAATTTCAAACATTTATTATCTGTCCTTTATTTATTACACATTTTTTGAAACTACGACTTTGCCATCTTCATCCAGTAATGGTGTTAATCCACCAGAATAACCATCTCTATGGTATAACTAACAATTATTATCTGTTACACATTCTGTTATGATGGTTTTGTCCTCTTCCACAGTTTCTCATATAATTGTTATTTTGTTGTAAACATTGATTTTGTTGAACACAAGCTCCATTTTGTTGATATACTGGGCAGTCTTCATTCTGTACACAAACATTATCACAATTTGTCATTCTTTCTTCCATATTATCATAAATTTGGTCTGCTTGTTGTTTAGTAATTTTATTCTCTTCTACTTTTTGTTCTAATATTTCCTTTTTCACTTGCAATCTTTCTTCTTTAGAAAGTGCTTGCACATATGAATTCGCAAACACTACACTTGTTAATAGTAGAGCAAAAATCACAATAGAAATGATTACTTTCTTTTTCATAAACTTATTTTCCTCCTCATTTTATTTTGAAATTATGATATCATACTTTTGAAATTTTATGTAGTAATTTATATGTAAAGAAAAGTCCTTCTATGATATAAGAAGGACTTAAACAATTCATACATAAAAACAATCAATTTGTATTAATGTATTTTCCAATATTTGGTTATCGCAAACAATATTCCAATAATTGCAATAACACTTACAATACTTATGGTATAGAATAATCCTTTACTCATTTTTTTATCTTCTTTTGTTTCCTCTGTACTAGGTTCAAAAGCATTTTGTACATTGTTGATTTGGCTTTCACTATTTGTAACATCATTTTCTACAACATTATTTTCCTCTACATTATTGATAGTATTGTTTGTTGTTTCATTCTTTGCATTTCCACCTTGTACATTGTTAGAACCACTACCTGATGGTTTTGTCGTTTCTGTGTTTGGCTTTGTTGTTTGCGTGTTTTGATTACTATTTCCTGGTTTTGTATTATTAGTAGTATTTCCTGGCTTTTGAGTATTATTGCTTCCTTGGTTGTTACTTCCTGAACTTCCACTATTTTTCTCTTCTATTGCAATATTAATAGAATTTCCTCCACAATTTTTTTCTCCTTCGCCATCAGATATCTCAAAATTGCTTATCTTCACCCAAGCACTCTTTTTAGCTTTTCCTTTTTCATTTACTTTAAATGTTATTTTAAACACATTCTCATTTTTTGTTGATAATTCATTTTTAAATGAAGTAATCTTTCCATTTGAAGGATTGTGAAAAGGATCTGACCATTTATTTTGCCCTTCTATGCTCACTAAAGTTAAAGAATCTGTATCATAGCTTACAACTGCTCCTATTGCAATAATTCCCTTTGTAGTTTGCAAATTAGATATTGCGACATAAACTGAAAACTGCTCTTTATACGTTACTTTATTTTTAGATGCGCTTAAATTTACATTACAATTAAGTGCTGCATATGTTTTACTCATAAACATACAAACGATTAACATCATGATAACAAAAACTATGCTTATTTTTTTAACTCTGTTCATTCTTTTGCATCTCTCCTTATTTCATTTATTCACTTTTTCCTACTAGTAAAAGTTGCATTCTTGCTAAGTCTGTTATTGTTACTTTATTGTTATTATCTATATCTGCTGCTTCTAGGTATTCACCTACTAAAGTCTCTTTTTCTATATAATGTAAGCATAATTTAGCTAAGTCTGTTAAATTAACAGTACCATTTCCATCAATATCTGCTCTTACTATAAATGTATATACATTATCTCCTACATATGCTTTCATGCCAGTTCCTATCTTAGCTGTTCCTTCTATAATGTTATCATTTTTGTCTTTAATAATTACCTCTTGATCTGCTTGTATATGCTTCATAAATTCATTTACTTCAAGATTTAATGGTACTTTTCTAATGATATTACCTGTTATTTCATATTCTTCTGATGTAATTTCACCATTTTTCTCAATCCATGTCACTTCTGCTGTTATAGAGTTTGCATTTCCTGCTTCATCAACAAATTCAAATGTAAATTCTCCATTTCTATTAAATGTATATGTGTTTTTACCATCATTATTAGTAATTGTAACATTTTCTTTATCAAATGTTATAGTTACAGTTACATCTGAGCCTGTGTTTTCTGTAATATCATAAGATAATGTAGCTTGTGGTTTTACTTTATCAATCCAATCTACTTTAGCTGTTGTACTTCCTCTATGTCCTGCTCTATCAACATATTCAAAGGTAAACTCTCCATTTTCTGTAAATTCATATTTTAATGGATTTTCATTTCCTGTATTATTAGTAACTGTTACTTCTTCACTTGGAACCAATGTTGCAATAACTGATTGATTTGTTTTAGAAGAAATACTATATTTAATAGTTCCTGTTGGAGCTTCTTTATCAATCCAGTCTACACGAATAGGTATCATACCTCTTTGACCATTTGAATCTATATATTCAAAAGCATCTTCACCATTTTCTGTAAATGTATAAATGTTGCTACCATTATTACTTACGATTGTGTATCCTTCTTCTAATTCTAATGTTACAGTAACATCTTGGTCTGTCCACTCCTTCGTAGAGTATGTTAATGTGTATTTTGGCATTTTTGTAATCCAATTAACACTAGCTGTCTCAGTACCTTCATTACCTGCTCTATCTACAAAACGGAAAGTAAATTCTCCATTTTTATCAAATGTGTATGTGTCAGAACCTTCATTATTTAAAATGGTTACTTCTTCATTTGGATTTAATGTCACTGTAACTGGTTTATCTGTTAAATGTACAGTACTATACTCAATTTGAGCTGTTGGAGCTTCTTTATCAATCCAATCAACTGCAATTGTTTTTGTTCCTACATTACCTAATTCATCTGCAAATTCTAATTCATAAGATGCATTATTTTCAAATGTTATTGTTTTACTTCCATCTACCGGATTTTCAGCAATTTGTACATCTTTTGAAAGTATTGTTATATTTTCTTTATCAAATGATAGTGTTGCTACTACATCTTCATTTGTTATTTCAGTTGTACTGTAAGTAACATCTGCTGTTGGTGCTGTTTTATCAATCCAATCTACTTTAGCTGTTGTACTACCTTTGTTTCCAGCTTCATCAACAAATTCAAATGTGAACTCACCATTTTCTGTAAATGTATGTTTTTTACTTCCACCATTATTAGTAATAGTAATTGGTCTATTTTCATCTACTAACTCAGCTATAACATCTTTATTAGTTTTATTAGTAATATTATAACTAATCTCAGCAGTAGGTATTTCACTAGCTGTTGGATTTTCATATAAATTGATAACAGCTATTGAAAAATAATGTTGAAGCCCTGATTGATAAACTGATGGGCAATGAATTTTTACATACTTTGCCTGTTTCGCCTCTTCAAAAGTTATCTTTTTCAAATTATTGTTATTTCCTAAATTATTACCAACTGCTGCCAGCTCCCAATTTGTACCATCCATACTTACATAAATTTCTAGTTTACTAGCTTTTCCAGTTGGATATCCTCCTGTTCCTGTTGCCCTTGCATCAGGAACATAATCTACTTCTGCTACATATCTAGGTTTATCTAGTTCTATTACTACATATGAAGGCTTATATGCTCCTCCCAAACCAGAACTAGTTGCTCCATGCCATGATGTATTTATATCTCCATCAAGTATATTGTCTTTATTTCCTCCACTTGTAGCTGATACTTCTGTAACCTTTAAACCTGTTCTAGAAATATATCGATGTGATTCCGAAGATGTATTAGTAGTAAATGTATAATGTACAGGATCACTTGTTGTATTTGTTCCTGATGCAATTAATCTAAGGTATACAACTACATGTCCTCTTAAATTTGGTTTTCCATCTGCAAATGATGTCCACTCTCCAGAATTAGGATCTAAGGTCCATTCCATTTGATCTGTTGTACCATTAATACAATTTTCTAAATCGTCTATTGAAACAGTATCGCTTGGGAATACTCCCTTGTTAATATTAATAGTGAAAATGTTTTCATTAGTTAATGGTAATCCTGATATACGAATTTTAATATCATCATTAGCATTTATTGATGCAATTTCTTCATTAGTAAGTTGTATAGAATGTTCATAAACTTCTTTCCAATTATTACCACCATCTAAACTATAACTCCAAGTTACTTGCGCACTTTGTAATTGTTTAGATAATACTATTTTCCCAGCATTTGCACCTGAAAAAGAGAAAGTAGCAATTCTAGAATCAATTACACCTAAAATTGCATTAGCAACAATTGGCACTTCTTTATGGTATAAAGTATTTGCACTTGTTGCCTTTGTAGCTTTACGCAATGTTTGCTCTTGTATCATTAGCATTTTTCCTTTGTATTCAGGTGATGTAATTTTTGTACCAATCAGTTTAGTCAAGTCGTACATTGGCAATGGATGGTAAGTCATTGCTTCTGCAATTTCTTCTGCTAAAGCAATTCTCTCTTCGTCAGTTTTAGAAGCATCTGCATTATATAAACTTATCATACCAACCCAAGCATCAAAATTGATAATTTCCTCTTTTAAAGCATCACGATAAATTTGCTCTAATTTTCTTTTATCATCTTTAAATGTATCTGCTTGTAATAATATTAACTCTGCTTTTTCATATTTCTCATATTCATTTTGGGCTTCTTGTGATAAGAAGTGGTAAGAACCTCTTTTGGCTGCACCACTAGACCATCCGCCGCCCCAACCATTTGGCATACGTCCACCACCATCAGTATCTGCCCAACCAGTAGATGCAACACTGTATGCTAATTGCCAAGCATTTTTTCCATTACCTGCATTATATAAATAGATATAAGCTGCATGTGCTGGTTGACCTACTACTTTAGCAGGATATCCCCATACACCGTAAAGGTTAGCTGCTGTTTTAGAAAGCCCTCCACAAACTGCTCCTTCTTCAAATACAATCCATAACTTTGGTGTTCTTGCTTGATAAGTAATATTGTATTTAGAAAGTTCATATTTTGCATCCCATTTCGCATAATTTTCTTGGCTATAATATTGTGGTCTATAATAACCATAACCTTTTGTATAGTTAATATATTTAAATGGGTTAAAACGATCTACTAGATTTGAAAATTTCTTTTCAGAATAATCACGTAACCATAATATTTCTTCATCATCAATATTGGTAAACATTACCGCACGCATTTCTTCGATAGTATAGGTCTCAAACATGGCGTTTGATCCTAATTTGCCATCTAAATGCATTTGTTTATAAATTTCATATCTAGTAACAGCATCTGATAATTTGCTACCTCCACCAATCCATAAACCAACATTGGTTGAATGTGATAAAGATAAAGATAACATCATTTTTAAATATAAATCTTTATATTTTGTTCCATTTGCTGTCATATTCTCATTGTTTAAATCTTCTTTATAAGTTTGATATAACTGGCTTAATACTTGTAATGATCTTAAATAGGTACCATTTGGAGTACCACCAATTGTCCATAAACGTAATGCTTCTTCATTATTTAAAAACCATTCTAAAGTTTCTTGATTCTTAGGATCCTCTTCTAAAAACATACGAAGTTGGTATTGACCTACTCTTTTTATAAAATCCCTTTGTAAAAGAGGAAGCACTAATTCATCTTCAACTGGTCCTCTTTTATATGCTTTTCTTATCATTTCGTCAAATTCTTCTACTGTCATCATAACATTTTCACTATAATTTTCTTTTACAAGTTTTGCGTCTCCCCATACTGCATGGTCACTTGCATTAGAACCATTATCATGAGCATATAATCTAATATAATTAACATCTTTAATATCTATTTTGGCATATACTGCACTATTAGAACTTTTTAGTGCTGTAGGATTTTCCTCTGTACGTAAAGTCCATGTCTTTCCATCTTCAGAAGTATAAATATAGAATTTTACACCATTTCCTTTATTTCCTGCAGTACTATTTAGACCGTAAAATACTGTAAAATATGCATAATCTTTATAATTACTAATGTCATATTCTACAGTAGAAGTAGCATGTGCCCAAATTCCTTTTTTAATTAATATGGTAGAACCATTTACCATCATGGTAAGTGATTTATTATCTTGTGTTTTGTCTACTGAAATATTTCCCCAGCCTACTTGTGCTTTACTATATGGGATATCAGACAAAAATACTACATCGCTTTCTTTTGTACTATTGTTATCAGATACAGCCATTCCTGTTTCTTCTTCACTTTCCTTACTATTTCCATTATAAGTAAGTACATTGTATGGCTTTATCCCTCCATAACTAACTTTTGTGTTTTCAAAGAGAAATACTGCAACCACTAGAAGTAATACACAAAAGGCTATGAAAAACATTGTTTTTGCTTTTAATAACTTTTTCATTTTTATCTCTCCTTATTATTATTTTATAATTTTTCTCCTAACTTTCATTTTACCACATTTTTTCCATTTTTTCAACTTTTTACAATTTTTTTGGAAGAATTTTGTCAAAATTATATTCTATATTTTTTACAACATTTAAGAATTGCAAATACTCCTATCTGCAATCCTTATTTATCCCTAGATTTTAAATCTATACTAAATTTTATGATAGAATAAGAAAAATAGTGTCATAAAAAAAGACACTATCCTTATTCTTAGATGATAACCAAAATAGAAATAAATTCATATACTATATTGAGGTATTTATTATGCAAAATTGTGAATTTGTAACTTTTATTTCTATTTTAGCTTGCACTATTGCAAAAGATAAAACACCAGAAGAACTAAGTGTTTTATCTACTTTCTTTGTTCAACTTCGGAGATACTTTAGCAACACTTGCTATTTTAGATCATTAGCATTTTTATCTTTCCACTCATGATATAAAATATCCTTTAGTATTAGTATGCTTCTAGATTATTATAATGATAGTGTACTAATATTATAAAGTTTTTTCTATCAACTATATTTTGCAATTATGCCCTTTTTCTTAACTCATTAAAAAATCTAATACATTCATTCCTGCATCTGTCGTTGTTTTATAAATTTCTGTATATCCACATTTGGTGCAACTAACAGTAATAAACTTCTTATTTTGTACATCAAATAATTTTGCAAAATTTCCTCCTGTTGCTTGAAATTGGTCTTTCTCAAATGCAGTATTTCCGCATTTTACACATTTCCATTCTGCCATAATAAATTCCTCCTTATTCTTTCACTGGAACAAAGTTCCTAGCAAACTGATACTTCTCTCTATTTTTAATATATAAAAATCCTATCGTACAAAAAACAATTGCTCCTATAAAATTCACAAATAAATCTTTCATTGTATCACCAATTCCAATATCTAAATAGCCATTTTCTATTGTGGTAATATTTCCATCCTTTGAATAAATTTGCGTTTTTTCAATATCTTTTATTTTCACTGGGTGATTTTCACCATTTGGATTTAGTTTTACTGTTGAAATGCTTTGTACAATCCTATCTTTTTGCATATCTGTTTTTAATAAACTATCTGCTGTAAACTCGCAAAACTCCCATAATACCCCTACTGTCATAGAAAAGCAAAAAGCTACCAAAACTACATATATTGGTGACAAATGAATTTTCTTACTATTTTGATTTAAGAGGTCTACCAAAGAAAATCCTATTCCTGCACATATAAATCCATTTAAGGTATGTAATATCGTGTCCCAAAAAGGAATTAATCCATAGAAGTTGTTAATTTCTCCTAAAATGGTAGTTGAAAAGATAAAAAGATAGATAATCGCTTCTAATAAACTTGGTATCCCTATTTTTAATTTTTCTGATACAATCGTTGGTATTGTAAATAAGATTAATGCTACAATACACATGATTGCATTTTGAAAATTACCTAATATTACTTGGAATATCATACTAGCAACTACTAGAATTCTTAATATCAAATACACTGCAATTGACTTTTTACTTGTTTCTTGATACTTCTTTTTCATTTTATTGGAAAACTTGCCCATTATTTAGTCCTCCTTTAACCTTTTAGCTTTTCGATTGCTTGTTCTTCATTCTCTACAAAAAATATGTCTTTTCCATGATTGCTTTCATACATAAAATCTTTTAATGGCTTACTTGTATATTTTGAAAAATCTCCATATATGGCAAACTTCACTTGATAATTAATAAACTTTTGCAATATTTCTCCTGCAATTCCTTTGCTTAGTATAAAAAAATCTTCCACAATTGCTTCTTTGTTTAATGCTATTTTCTCACAGTTTGTTTCATATTTTACTGTCATCATAAAGTCTATTGCTGATTGAACATCTTTTATCACAATTTCTTCACTATTTACTATAGCAATATCTTCTACTATTTGATATGTCATTTTTCTCACCTTCCTTTTCTATTTTTTTATTATTATAGGCCACTACCCTATTTTCTTTTTTTTATAAATTTAATATCAATCATTTTTTATCCAAGTGTCACATCTAAAATCATCATAATTACAAATCCTATTGCTACTCCTATTGTTCCAATATTAGAATGTTCACCTGCTTGTGATTCTGGTATTAATTCTTCTACTACTACATATATCATTGCTCCTGCTGCAAAAGATAACAAATACGGAAGTATTGGTACAATAGCCTTTGTAAGTAAGATTGTAATAAGAGCACTGATTGGCTCTACAATTCCAGATAAAGCTCCATATAAAAAAGCTTTTGGTTTTGACACACCTTCACTTTTTAAAGGCATTGAGATAATTGCTCCTTCTGGAAAGTTTTGAATGGCAATTCCAATTGCTAAAGCTAAAGCTCCTGCCATTGTTATTCCTGTATTTCCCATTAAAGCTCCTGCAAATGTAACACCTACTGCCATTCCTTCTGGTATATTATGCAGTGTTACTGCTAACACCATCATTGTTGTTTTCTTTAATTTCGTTTGCACACCTTCTGGCTTATTGCTTTCCAAGTGCATATGTGGAATTAAGCTATCTAGAACTAATAAGAATACTACTCCCAATAGAAAACCAATTGCTGCTGGAATCCAAGCTATTTTTCCTTGTTCTTCCGCCATTTTTATAGATGGAATGATTAGAGACCATATAGACGCTGCTATCATTACTCCTGAAGCAAATCCTAATAAAATTTTTTCTACTTTTTTATTCAATTTGTTTCTCATTAAAAATACCATTGCTGACCCGAAGCGTCGTTCCTAGAAATGGTATCATTAATCCTGTTATTAGTTGCACTGCTCTCATCTCCTTTCCCTTATTATTTGTTCTTTCCACTACTCTTATACTATTTTAATTCATTAAAAAGTCTAGCACATTCATTCCAGCCTCTGTTGCAGTTTTATAAATTTCCGTATAACCACATTTTGTACAACACAATAAAATGGTCCTCATAAAAAATAGATAATCATTCTTCCTAAATGTTATGCCTATCATAGCACAAAGAAAAATAATTATCAATTTTAAATTTTACTTTATTAACTTTTCAAAACTATTCTTATTTAACAAGGTATTGGATACAAACTGTCCATCTTTAAAATTAGCCCAATTATTAAAAACACATGGAACACTTTTTGCTTTTTCCAAAGTGTCTACTTGTATAATCTTAACTGGTATATTTTGAGCTTTGGTATATTCCTCTATTTCTTTAATACTGTTTAAAGTATATGGACACTCTGGGCTATAATAAATGGTGAAATCTGTTGTTTCACTTTTCATTTTTCTTGCTGTTTCTGTAAATTTAGGTTGTTGTTCTTGGAAAGATAATGCTAGTAATTCATATTCTCCTATACTATCTACTACCTTAAAGCCATACTTTTCAAAAAACTTCTTTTCTGATAAAAATGGCTTTTTCTTTTTAGAAGTTATTGTACAAATTCCGCTTTTTCCTTTAGCCTTACTATCTTGTATAGCATATTCTAACAACTCTTTTCCATAACCATTTCCTTTAAATGAACCTGCTACCCATAGACAATAAATATATATATAATTTTCTCCGTCAATTGGTACCCATGCCTTTTCTAGAGATGCATATTCTATAAAAACTTTACCTTTTGCATTTAGTTTTCTAAAAACATGTCCTTCTTTTATTCTCTCTTTTAACCATTCCTTTTTCGTATTCACACCCATTTGATGTTTTTTGTCTCCTATTGCACAACAGATATGTTCTTTCTCAATGTTTTCTAAATCTAAATTAATATATTCGTTCATTTTTTCTCCCTTACCACTGGTATTCTAATAACTGTTTTTAAATTTTCTACTTTTGCCTTTCTAGGGTCTGATAGGTATATTTCATGATGTCTTCTTATAACTCCATTTTCTAATTTATTCCCAATGTCGTTTTTTAATTGATTATCTTGAATGTATTCTTCTATTGCTACTATTGTTTTAGGCTCATCATTATAAGAACCTTTATGTAGCATTTGAACACATAACCCTTCTTCTAGTTCCATAAATTCTGCTTTGCTTACCTCTAATCCTTTTTTGTTTTTTACTTCCTCACAAGCCCAGTCAAATACTTCTTGTGTTACAAATTCTGGCTGTCTTATCAAGGATATCCATTCAAACTTTTCTTTGTCGCTATAGTTTACAGCTTTAGCTCCTTCATTCCACCAAAAACCTTCTAGTGGCGGAACAACATATTCAAAATATCCTTCTATGGAATGTTTGCCTAGTTTACTCATTTTTATTGTAAATGACAAAGCATATAATAGGGAAAGAGCATCTTGATATTCTCCTGTTCCACAATTAGGATCTCCTTTGCCTTTTACCATAATAAATTTCATACTCGGTACTTTTATTAGCATTGGTTTTGCTTTTGGCAAATATAAATCTTTATATTCTTTTTTATAATCTAACTTTTCCATATGCCCTTCTTTCTAATCTTCTACAGCAATATAAATATGGATTTCTTGATTTTTCATATCCTCTGAATTGTTTTGATATTCTTCAAAATCACAAGTATATTTTCTGTTTAAGTCCATCTTCCATATTTCTTGCCAAGCCTGTCCTACTGCATTTTGAACATCACCCTGAATTACAAATTTTGCATATTTTCCTTTTGGAATTACTTTTACCACTCTATTTTCCATATTCTTAGAGTTTTCACTCACTTCTGTGCAAACTACAAAATTATATGGCTTTGTGTAGTCTTTTTCATAATCTGTATATAGACCAATTGTTTTGCCATTAACTTTATTTTCAATCTTCTCATAGATTCCTTGCATAAAAAATGTTTGCCACATATTTGCTATATCTTGTATGGATTTCCCATTTTCATTTGTTGTCTTTACTTCTAGTCCTTCCACTATTTTTTCTTCTAATTCTACAATTTCAAATTTCATAATTCTTACCTCCTGTTATCTATTATATAGAAATATAATTGACAACAGTATGTCATATTATGAATAACTTTTTATCATTTTTTGTATTTTATCTTTTATAATATTTCTTGCATACTCTGGTGCTATTACTTTAATATGTTCTCCAAAGGATAAAATATATTCATATACCCAATCATTTTCAGGATATTTTACATGGATAATAAAATTGCCATCTTGTTTTTTCTCTATATTCTCTTTCTCAAATTCATCATATACTCTATATGCTTTCTCCTTAGATATCTCTAACTCTAAGGATATGAATTTTATCTCATAAGGCTTTTTCTCATGTTCTTGTGGGAGTTCTCTTTCAAATGCTTCCTCTAATACTTTTATCTCCCTCATTCTTGCTATTTTAAACACCCTATAGTCTTGTTTCACTCTACAATAGGCTTTTATATACCAGGCTTTATCTTTAAACCATATTTGTAATGGTTCAACTTGCCTTTTGGTTTCTTCTCCATAAGAATTAAAGTAGGTAAATTCCATGACCTGCTTTTTTAAGATAGCCTGTTTCATCATTTCAAATTTATTATTCTCATTTGACCAATTAGAAAAATCTATTTCTATCCAATTCTCAGATTGTTTATGAAATAGTCTACTCATTTTCTCTAAAGCTTTTTTCTCGCTATTTTTGTCTAGCTTCTCTAAACTTTGCAAAGCAAATATAATCTGGTTTTGCTCTTCTTCTGATAAAATCGATTTATCTAGTACAAAGTTCTCTAATAAGCTAATTCCTCCACCTTTTCCCTTGTTAGTATATACTGGAATACCTGCTGTGCTTAGGATATCAATATCTCTATATATAGTTCTAACAGATACTTCAAACTGTTGTGCTAACTCTTTTGCAGTAATAGTATCCTTTTCTAATAATAAATATACAATTTCAAATAATCGATTAATTTGCATTTTCTCACCCTATGTGATTATATCATATAAATATGACATCTATACGTCATATTTATTTTTTCTTTTTGATTGGTAAGTCTTTGCAAGTATCGATTACAATATCTTTTATCAGTTCACGATTGTCAATATCTTCTATCATATACACTGGTTTAGCCCCTTTATATGGTATCTCTTCTTTCATATTGTACTTTTGATTACTTTCTACTATTTTAACAAGTAGTCTACTATCATATATTCCACCAAATAAAATAGTGTTATAGTATAACAAATATTCTCCCATCATTGCTTTACAAGTAATGTTATCTAATAAGGATAATTGTTCTAAGATAAAATCTCTGTACTCTTTTGTTGTTGCCATAGTGTAGCCTCCTTCATTTATAAACAGAAGTAACTTTTTTGTGTTACTTCTGTTAGTATAGTCATTTATCCATTATAAATAGAACTTGTTTCATATATGCTATCTGCACACAAGTCAATGTTTTCACCCCAAGTAACAGTTCCATAAGCTACTTTTACAGACTTAAAAAACTCTTGATCTTTTAGTTTTTTAAAAACTCCCTTTTCTAAATATGGTTTCATATCTTTTATTCTTTTTTCTCCATTATCAAATGTAACTAATATTTGATAATTTTCCAAAGCTTTTACTTCTTTTATTCTATTCATATTTGTCCCCTTATTAAGATAATGGTTGAATATTAAATAGTTCTTCATAATTTTTGCATAACAACCAATTAGCTTCTAATTCTTCTTTATGTATTATACTCCAAGCTTCTACTAATTTCAATTGCTTATTTGGAAAATCTCCTTTTATTAATTTCCCATCTAAAGTAAATATTGCTTCCTTATGATTATAATAAGCATGAAAATGTGGTGGTTGATGATCATCATAATACATTCTAATAAGAATACCATAAAACATACTAATTGTAGGCATATTTCACCTTCTTTTCATATAAATTTTGATTGGATAATTTGAGCAGAGTTGCTCACGATTTAAAGTAAATGACTATAATTCCTAATTATAATAGCATACCATTTTATAATTCGCAAGATATAAAAAAGGAATACTTTTGCAAATAGTACTCCTCTAAATTTTATACTCTTTTTTAATAATAAATTTTTCTTTAAAATCACATCAATGTTTTCACATTGAATTATTCCTATATGTTATGGTGGATATAGTACAAAATATGAGTTTCTATATCATAAAAATAAATAGAATAACTATAATAATTCAAATCAGTTTCCTTATCAGCTTTTATATGAACATAGTCTCCACTACTGATTAAACTAATATCAAAATCATATTCTAATAACCTATTTTGATTCTCCATTTGCTTTTTAAAATTATCAAAATAACCTGCAATATCCTCTATACTATTATTTTCTACTACATGGTATTGTTTACTATTGATAAATTTCTCATCATCTTTTTCAGTATAAAGGTACTTACAATAATCTGTGTAGTCTTGAAAACCGTTTTCAGTCCCATACTCCTCTAATTTATAATATCCATTCCAAATAGGACTTTTATTCTCTTGTATTAATTGAAATATACCAAATACTAATATAACAAGCATAATAGCAATTATCACAATTACAATATTTCTTTCTACTTTATGAATCATAACTTCTCCTACATATTTTTTACTTTCTATTGCTATTTATAAATTATCAATTTGTTTCTAATATCCTTTTTGCATAAGAACATTCTGCAATAAGATTTTTATTGCATTTTTGGGAATTTTCAATAACACATTGCACTAATACTTTTGCAATTCCTTGTCCTTGATATTTTCGATCTATTGCAGTATGAATTATGTTCCAGGCATCCTCTAATTCTTCAAATTCACATTCACCAATTTCAATTTCATTATCATAGGCTACTGCCCTATTTTCTTCTTCTATAAATTTAATATCAATCATTTTTTATCCTCTCTATAAATTGTAATTTATCTTTCTTCATTATTCTTAAAATATTTATATCCTAATATACAAATTGGCAAAAAATAAACGCACCATATTTCTAATAGAATTGTTCCTACAACATTTCCTGTATTTGCATTAAATATTGGAAACATTGGAACAATAAAACAACTAGGAAAAAATATTCCGTGTACCAGTAATAATTTTTGCAATATCTTATTTTTATTATTTGTTGTATCTACTAAAAATGCTAAAAAGAATGTTGATAATGCCATAAATCCATATCCCAATAAATCATAATTAAAAAATAAACTTCCTAATTTACTGTAATCTATTATGGATAAAGTTTCATTACTTAAATTTGTATTTAAGTTAATTGTTGTGCATTGTGCATAATAAACAATAAAGATAAGAATAGCATAAATTATTCCAAAAGCAATACCTAAAATACCTAATACTTTTTTATTGTTATCCTTATTTATAGAATACAAAGAACAAGTAAATATAATATACCCTATTGCTAAAAATATACAAGAAAAATAACTTATAAATGCTCCACTATTTTCTTTTATTAAACTAACTATCATTGATAGAGCAAATACTAATACAGAAATTCCTGTTAGTAATGCTCCATATTTCCCAATTTTTCTGTTCATTTCAACACCTCTAAAACTTGTAATTTGTCACTTAGATGTTATTTAGACTTTTTGTTTCAGTTAATAATTCATCAAAGTCTGAAATATAATTTTTATCTTGTATGACTCTATATTTTTCAAATTCTGTTTCAGCATGTAATTTTGCCATTTCAGCTGATATTTTTCCATTATCTTGCAAAATATTATGATCCCATAGTGTTAAGAAGCCATTTAATCGTTCTTCCCAGTCTGCCATTGTCATTGGGATATGTCTTATCGCTTGCATTTCTGCTAAATCTAAATATGCTGAAACTAATCTTTCAAGTTGTCCAATTTCAGTTTCTGATAAGTAATTTTTTGCAACAACTACATCATATTTATGTATTTTGCTGCTTAGTGCTCCATTCCAAGATGTTAGTCCCATATTTTCTTTTTTATGGTTTGCTCCATTATAAATGACTTCTGCTGCTGTGTTTCCTGAAACAGCATAGTGTAATTTATTTTGAACAGAAGTAAAAAATCTAATTGTTGATTTTGCAGTTTTATCATAGTCTATTGAGGTAACATAAATATCAGTAATCTTTTGATAAAATTTTCTTTCTGACATTCTTATTTCTCTTATTCTTTCTAACTGTTCTTCAAAATATTTTTCAGTTAAAATTGAGCCTCCATTTTTCAAACGTTCATCATCCATTACCCAACCTTTTATAGTATAATCCTTAATGATTTGATTAGCCCATTTTCTAAACTGAATTGCTTTTTCATTATCAACTTTAAATCCAATTGCAATTATCATTTGCAAATTATAATGAGCAATGTTTCTTGAAACTTCTCTATTTCCTTCTTTTTGAACTATTCGAAAATTTCGAATAGTTGAATCTTCGGTTAATTCTTTATCTTCATATATTTTCTTTATATGATAATTTATGGTATTTAATTCGATACCATAAACAGTAGCCAACCTCTTTTGTGTTAGCCAAATATTTTCATCTTCATATCTAACTTCTATTGCCTCTGGATTGTCTCCAGTTGCTGCTATATATGTTAAGTATTCAGCTGCACTCGAACGAATAAGACTATCTTCCTTGTTTTTCTTCAAATAAATCTCTCCAATCCATATCTTTCCATCTTAAGAACTATTGTTTGTATTTTATAACATAAAAATTGATATGTCAACAATTTTAGTAAAATTTATCCAACATATTTTCTATGTGAATTTTCTACATTATTTTGACATACCATAAATTTTTAGCAATCTGACATAGTCATACCGACATCTTACCTTCACCTTTGTAGATATCAATTTTCTTTACTGTTTTTCAACAACCTCTATTGTTTTTAATTCTAATTCATTTATTGGTGCATTTAGGTCTTTATATTGTACTTTTATCTTTTTTTCTCTTTCTAAATTTCCTACTATTTTTGTTTCATTATCAATGTTAAATTTTAATACAAATGGTAATTTATATTCCTTATCAGAAATATCATATTTTATATATACTTCATTGGAAATATCATAATATTCTCCAACTGTTATTGTTCCTGTTTTTGCATTACTTATAGTTTTTCTTTTTAAATTGTTATAGTCTTTTTCTTTTAAAACAATAATTGGATTATCTTTTGTATCAAAGTCATCATCTCCTGTAGAATACTTTTTTAAATCGCCAGTACAAAATATCAAATCGCCATCTTGAATATAACTTGTATCATATTTTTCAGATGTGTAATAATCTATACATTCTTGTTTTCTATTATCAATATTTGCTCTAGTATATTCTTTCATTTCAAATCCATACTCTCCAAAATGCTGTCCATTAAATATATAAATATATTCATTATGACTAGATTCCACTATTCCCTGAATTTTAGTATTTGAAATAGTTTCTATTACTTCTTTCTGAATAAGTGTACCTTGCATTACATTTCCATTTTCATCATATATCTGTGAATAACTTTCTAAATCTTCTCTATCATTTGATTCATTATTAACAGATAATACAACTCCTAATACCAGTCCTAACATAACACAAATTATAATAACAATAACTTTTTTATTCATAAGTTAATTTTCCTTTCAACTTACTATAGATATTTCTCTTTATTTTTTATAAACTCAACTAACTCTTTTGACATTTTCTCTTTTATAAGTATGTATCCTTGACTTTTTCCTATCATTAAATACATATTATCTTTAGTTTCTATTATTTTATGTAGCATTTTATATTCAACTTTTGCTTCCCCATATTCTGTTTTCTCTTCAAAATAATCTTCATAAAATGCAAACTCTGATTCCATATTTTGAATAGCTTTGTTTGAATTAAATTCTTTTTTTCTTTCCACTTCTGCAAAAATATAGAAGAATGTTGGAAATAATATCACTACTAACAGACAAATAAGGTTTCTCCATAATATTGATGCTAATAAAAAAGAGAGTTCTAAGATTAAAATTGAAATTCTTAAGTGTTGTGCCTTTAATACAGCTTTATAAAACTTCTTATATTGCTCCTCTGTACACTTTGTTTTTGTTTTGAATAATGGTTCCATAATTTCTTCCTCCTTTTCTACTTACTAAGTTGTATTACAGTTCCTTCAATTTAATTCTTGCTCTTACTAATTCGGTTTTTTCAAATTTTATTAAAAAATCTATTTTATCTTCATAATCTTTTCTATAAATATCTAATAACTGACCTTCCTTACTTTCATTTATATAGTTAATTTCAAAATCAGTAATTATATTATTATTAAGAATTTCTGAATTTATCATATTCATTATAAATCTTACATAACTAACATTATTGGTGTGTTTTGAGTAATCTGTATCACTATAGTAAACTTCTCTTGTTCCTACAATATTTTCTTGTCTAAAATCATTATTAAGTTTTTCAAAATCTTCTTCTAATATTGGTTTTTTTATTTCTAAATCCAATGGAAATCTTATTGTTTCTATTTTTCTTATTTTCCTTGATGTTAAATCAAGAGGACAACTTTCCTGTTTTGCTACAAACAAAATACTTCCAGTCTCATCTTCTACTTTAGTATTATTTTGTACTCTTATTTTAGATTTATTAGTAATAAAAGATGTGGCTTGTATGTTTTGCTTCCATATTGGATATTTTTCAAAATGTATCTTTAATTTTGTTAGTACCCATACTGCGTTATTTTCATCTTTTATTCTTCTATTATCTGTTTCAAGATATTCAAACAATTCTGTTACCATATCTTGTATAATTGTTGCACATCCTAACAAACTCAAATTTAGATTACTATCAACAGTTGTATAACCTACTTTATATTCATTCTTATATTCGTTTTTCATCTTTTTACTCTCTCCTACTAATTCCTATGTTCAAATTATATCATAAAAGACAAGTAATTTTCAACTGAATTACTTGCCCTACTTATTACTATTTACTCATTTCTTTTTCAAATTCAAACATTCCATTATCTTCTATATATATATCTTCTGGCATATTTGGATCTGGATGTTTTTCATTATAATACTCTACAATTTTAAATTTTAATTTATTTACATAAAAGTGAATATTTCTTTTATCAAAATATGGAGTACAAGTTTTCCATATTTTAGTTTTTGAATAAATATTTTCAATTTCTTTCCATATTACTTGTCCTATACCTTTACTTTGAATACCAACTCTAACAAATAGAAAATCTAAATGATTAATATTATCATCATTTATTTCTACAATAACACCTCCAAGAATTTCATTATTATCATCTATCATTTCATAAGAATGACACTTTGGGTTATTTAAAGATTTATCAATATCTTTCTCTGGTAATACTTGTGATTCATCTTTGCCATATATAGTTTCATAGCCGAATTGAAATGATTCTTGCATATATTTTTTAAATATTCCTATGTCTTCATTTCTTAATTTAATTAATTGCATAAAAACCTCACTTTCCATTCATCTATTTTCTATATCTCCTTGTAATTCTGTTATATCATATATTTCTATTCCTACAACTTGCCTTCCAAGTGAATCAAAACTCCTCTCTAATTTTCCCTTTTCAACTTTAATATTCCCTTTCTCTTGTAAAGGGTCATTTACATAGTAGTATTCTTGATCCACACCTGTTACAACTATGGTATGACTATTTTTAGGATAAGTATAGGTATATTTTTTATCATAACTTCTCCATGTCCACATTTCTCCAACTGGCTCATAATTTGTTGTAGCCCATATAACAAGTGGTAGTTTATTGGCTACTTGATATTCTAAAGTTTTTTTATCATCACTTCCATAAACATTATAATTTATTTTTTCTTCTGTTTTATCATATAATACTTTTTCAATAGCTAATTTAATACCAGACTCAAATACCCCAAATCCCATCGTTTCACTTCTTGGGTCTCCTGCATAAGTGATTCTTGGATCCGGTCCATATCTATCACCATCTTTTGAATAAATAACATTTTTCTTTAAATATCTATTTATGAATTCATCTACTTTTATGTCAATTCCATAACTTTGCAATAACATAACAGCACTTACTGATTCACAGCCATTGGGATAATTGGGATTTTGCTTAATAAAAGGAACTGTTTTCTTCGCTTTATTATTTTCTTGATAAGATATTCTATCTAAATTTGAGGCTATATATTTTGCTTTTTCTTCATATTCAACAGTTGAGCCTATTTCTTTTTTTAATAGCTCATAATTATTTACTAGTGCTAATTGTTCTTGATAATAATCGCCTTGTGTTACTGGCATAATAGAGTGTCTCAAGTTATTTTTTTCTTTCATATAAAATATACACCATGCTATATTTGAAAAAAGTACAATGGTTACTAATATTACACAGACTACTATCATTAAATTTTTAGATGCATCTTTACTTTTCATATTATCCTCCGGTTTGTAAATTATTTTCACTTGATTATATCACAAGGTATAATACAAAATTATTAAGGTTCTATTAATTTTCAAACTCTAAATTTGTAATTATCCTCCTAAAAGAAAGTCTATTTTAGTGAATTTTACTCTATCATTTTCGTCAAACCATATAAAAAGGTCATAAAAATCTCTTTCACCAAAAAAGAAATAATTTGTAGTTTTCCCCGTATAATATATATAAATTAATTCATTACCATAATAACATGAATTCTTTTCCTAAAATTTTATGTCCCAAACAATTTTAAACTTTCTTTCGTGTTAGTACAGCCCCAACAATTGATACAATAAGAAGTATTGGCGCTATTCTAATAAATAACCATTCAAACGAATGAAAAGCAAATCCTAAAACCGCACTTTCAGGATCATTATAATCCAAATTCAAATAAGGACTATTACATAAAACTAAAGAGATGAAAATTATTATGATGATTGCACATAATGTAATTAACATCCAATGAAGCATTTTTCTTCTTGCCTTCTTCCCTTGTAATAGTTGTAAGTTTATTACTTCTAATTTTTCAGAAATTGCTTTCAAATCATCTACTTTAGTCTCTGAAATATTTTCTCCAAGTAAAATGCTCACTGGCGTTTCAAGAACCTCTGATATAGAAACTAGCATTTCTGAATCAGGAACCGATAATCCTTGTTCCCATTTAGAAATAGTTTGTCTTACCACATTTAGTTTAATAGCAAGCTCTTCTTGTGAAAGCCCTTTCGATTTTCTTATTGATTTAATGTTTTCTTTTAACATTTTATAACAACTCCTTTCTTCATAAACTATTATATAAAGAATAGCCCGTTGCTACAAGCAATGCTTATTAACATTCAAAATTTATAGTCATAAAATTACAATTTAGTCTTCAATTTTCATAATAATATCGTATGCAGTAGAACAGTCTTCTTTTGATAGTTTTGTTTCATTAACAAGGTATTCTATTGCTTCATCTTTATTAGGAAAATCTTTTAATATATTTTTTACTCCTTTAAATTTTTCAATAACTTTTTTTACTTCTTTATTCATAATTTCATCTCACTTTCAAGTTGTAAGTTGTCAATTACTTATTCAATTCTTTTTCTAAATCTTTTATATATCTTTTTTGTTGGTTTTTCAAATAAGGTTTTGCTAATAACTTCATTATGAAATTATTGATTTCTATTTTCTCTGTAAAATCCAATAACACATTTCCATTATCTAACTTTTTAAATATTCCTATCCATTTACCTTTAATGTTAGTATTTTCTATATCAAATTTATATTCTTTTAATTTCTCTTTTGAAGTGATTGTGAAATAAGTAGGATAATTATTTTTAGCATATTCTACAAAATGTTTATCATCAATTATTTCAATTTTTGACAAATCACTTCTCCAAATATAATTATTATTGTCAGTAATAATATTCCATAGCCTTTCTATATCACAATTAAATTCTCTTTTGATATTTTGCTCTACCATATTCTCACTCCTAAATTGTAATTTCTCAAGATAATTATAACACAAATTACAACATTTTTTCACTTATTAGGTTTATAACTAAAATTCTTTACTTTGATATATTTTGTTTGATATTAGATATGAGATACCTAATAATATTACAGAAATTATTGGAATTGCTACGAGTGCATAACTATCTAATCTATTTATCATATTTATAATAAATGTCATATCTACAAATTGGGCAATAAAAGCTCCTATTCCTGCTATTCCAAATACTACTGCAAATAATATTATTCTCCCATTTGTAGCTCCGAATTTGAACACTATTGGATAAAGTAAAGTGATTATAATAACACTTGATAGCATTGTTCCCATTAAGGATGATATAATCTCATCTAAGTTTATACTATTTGTTTTTGTATAGCTAATTCCTATTCCTATAGCCAAAGCTCCTATTCCTAAAATAACTGTTAAAATTATAGAAGCTATGTATTTGGCTCTGACTACATTTTTTCTCCCATTTGGCAAAGTTACTGCATAAGAGTTCCAATTATTAAAATCATCATAACTAAATGTTGATATAAATAACATTATTCCAATTAGTGGTACTATAAATGTAACATCTAATGTTCCTTGAAATGCTAATATTAAATAAACTATAAATACAATCATCATTGATCTTAGATTTGCTTTTATCAGTAAGAAATCTTTTTTTATTAATCCAAACATACCTTTTCCCCCTTAATTACTAATACCATTAAATCTTCAAGTGTAATTCTGTCTATTACACATCCATTATATTTTCTACTTGCTTGTTCTTTATTGCTAACTAATATTTCATAAGCATATTTCGTTTTCTTATATACGATAATATCTTTTTTATCAATATTTGAAAAATAATCAATATCACATTTTAAAATTCCATAGTTATCAATTATTTCATCTCTTGACTTTTGTAACACTTTTTTTCCTTTATCAATAAATATAATCTCATCTGCTATATGCTCTAAATCACTTGTTATATGTGTTGATAAAATAATCGAATGTTCTTCATCTTCTATAAATTTTAGAAATATATCTAAAACTTCATTTCTTACAACTGGATCTAATCCACTCGTTGGTTCATCTAATATTAATAATTTTGGTTTATGAGCTAAAGCTGTGGCAATTTCTAATTTCTTTCTCATTCCCTTTGACATTGATTTTAGAGATTTGTTATCTGGTAAATTAAATTCTTTTAAATAAGAAAAATATAATTTACTATCCCAATTTTTGTATATATCTTTCATAGAATTATTTATGTCTTTAGCATTTAATAATTCTGGAAAAAACATATTATCTAAAACTACACCTACATCTTCTTTTATAGCTATTTCTTCTTTCTTATAGTCTTTTCCAAATATTCTTATTTCTCCACCATCAATCTTTATAATATTTAACATTGATTTTATTAGAGTTGTTTTTCCTGCTCCATTTTCTCCAATAAGACCTACAATAACTCCTTTGGGTATTTTTATATCAATTTCGCCTAATTCAAATTTGTCATCATATTTCTTTTTCAAATTTTTAATTTCTATAATATTTTCCATTACAGTTCCTCCCTATAAAGTATTTTAAACAATTCAAGCACATCATTCTCATCTATCTCAAATCTATTAGAAATATCAACAATTTTTTCTATATACATTTCTATATCTTTTTGAGCCTGTTCTTTTGCAAGTTCTATATTTTTTGGTGCTACATGACTACCTTTTCCTTGCCTTGTAATTATATATCCTTCTTGTTCTAATTCATCATAAGCTTTTTTTATTGTCATAACACTTATTCTTATATCCTGTGCTAATGATCGAATAGAAGGTATTTTTTCATCTTCTTGTAGCTCTCCATTCATAATTTGACCTATAATTGCATTCTTAATCTGTTGATAAATAGGGATTGAACTGCTATTGCTAATAATAATTTTCATATTTCCTCCTCAACTGTTATATGCATAATATAACACTATATAACAGTTGTCAATATTTTAACAAAAAAATTTTTTTATTCGCACAAAAAAAGCAGATATTCTCTGCTTTATAAATTGTAAGTTTTTATTATAATTGTTTTATTACTTTACAAGGATTTCCGACTGCTACAACATTTGATGGTATATCTTTATTTACAACACTTCCTGCACCTATTACAGTATTAT
>CAQZSK010000001.1 GCA_948934525.1 uncultured Clostridia bacterium | reverse complement strand
TATTTCCTACTGCAATTACTGCATCTGTTAATATTGCAACATAGCTTGTTAACATCATTACTGTTAATATTACTGCCATTAGCTTTTGTCTTAGGTTCATGATAACCTCCTAATTTATTCTCTATAGTATAAATATAATTTACAGTACTAGTTGTACCATATAATTTTACTGATTTTTTTCCTGTTTTCTATGGAAGAAACCGACTAAAAATGTCAAATATTCAATATTTCTTTACGGCCTATTTATTTTAAACTCTAATATTAAATTTCCATTACAATTTTTACAACTATTTTTCAGATTTATATAAGCAGTACTTTTTCTCTTCCCTACATTACATAATTAGATTATGTAATGTGAGATTTTTTTTTTCTTGAATGTGTCACATATTAATTTAAAATGAATATATTATAATGAGTAAAAAATAAGGAGGTTTTTATATGAACCAAATGAATAATATGGACATGGGAAAATTAATGGAGATGCTTTCTAAAATGGATAAAAAGCAGTTGGAACAAGGATTAGCAAAAGTTAGTCAAGTATTAAGTAATGAAGATAAAGCTAAGATTATGAATGAGCTAAATAAAAAAAATAGGTAGCTTGAAAGGAGAGAATTGTTATGGGTGAGGATATGTCAGAAATGATTCAAAAAATGAGTGAAATGTTAAAGAACAATGAGATACCAGATAATATAAAATCCATTATGAGTAATTTTTCAAGTGAAGCAAATACTTCCTCATCCTCTCAAGAAAATCCATCTAATTTTACGCAGAATGAAAATACTAGAAATTCCAATGACTCTTTTGACATTCCTAACATTGATTTAGGAACAATGTTAAAAATGAAATCTATTATTGATTCTATGAATCAACAGCAAAATGACCCTAGAGCAAATTTGCTTAGGTCTTTAAAGCCTTATTTAAAGTCTAGCAGAAAAGAAAAAGTCGATCAATATATTAAATTATTTAGTATGGGAAAAGTTTTCGAAGTACTAAATCCTTTAGGTGGTGAAAAAAAGAATGATGTATAACTACCCCTTTTTTAGCTTTCCACATTTTGGAAGATATTCTCACTATTCACCTGTTCATTATTCTGTTCCTAACCATTCTATTAACACTAATCATGTTTCTAGTATAAAGACTATTAAAGAACCTAAGTATGAGCCTTCAAAAAATTCTACAAAAGAAAAGAGCTCTGTAAAAAGAGCTCCTACTGGCTTTAGTTTTTTAAATAATTTTCTTCATCAAGAGGATCGAGCAGATGATGAAAAATTCTTTGATATATTTGGCTTAAAACTTTATGATGATGATATTCTATTACTTGGGCTTATTTTCTTTCTATACAAAGAAGAAGTAAAAGACCAATATTTATTTTTTGCATTAGTTTTATTACTACTGAGTTAAACTGTACTTGTTTAGATACTTTATTCTCTAATTATGGTAATGGCGGTACTACTATAGGCTTATTCGAGCATGTCATAGAATAAGTAATATTTCCTGATACAATTGCACCAACTTTAGGGTCACTCGGTTCCCATTTGCCAATTTCATATCCTGCGCTTGGTGCAATAGAAGGTATATGTGCTTCTTCTAGCATTGCTACTCCATTTTCTGAAGGGATACCATTTAAAATCTTAGTAACTACAGTTTCTCGGAAATTACTCTGTCCACTACTAATATTATAACTAACTTTATATTGTAAATAATCTGGTATTCCATCTCCAGATAGATCTCCATTACCATCTCTAGTTGGATCAGCTAAGATATCTTCTGGAATAGGTTCTTGTTCCCCATGTAACAAATTAACTAAATTTTGTAAATCATCTTGTTCTTGTTTTATTGCATTATCTGTTTCTTCTACAGAATTTTGAGCTACTTTTATAACACTGGAATCTCCCATTATATACCCTATGGTTATTCCTGCTAAAATGATAGTCACAACAATGGTTACAACAAGGGCAACTAGTGTAATTCCTTTTTCTTTCATTTTCTATCTTTCCTTCCTTTTCTTTTCCCCCTATTCTAATATAACTTCATCATTTTCGTCAACATACGCACATATTTTTATTTGTTCTTCAAACTCACTTTTTTCAATTTCTTTTACAATATTAGCAATTCGTATTTGTGGAGATTCAATAGAAGCTGCTGCAATAATAGCTTCTTTATTTCCTTTCGCCCCTGCATGTGCCATTCCCCTCAAAATACCAAGTACTACAATATTTTCCCCTGCTAGTATTTCAGCACCAGCATTAACATCTCCTAGAATGACTAGACTTCCTTCAAATTCTATTTTTTGTCCTGAACGTAATGAACCTTTATGAAATTGCGTTTCGGAAGTTGCAATATCTCTGCTAAATGCCTTTTTTATGCCATGTAATCCTAACATTTTTGGGCTATCAAATTCTACTTCTACATCTAATATACCTTGAATGGCAGCTTTAATTTGTTCCTTTTCTTTGACCTTAATTGCTTTTCCTGTTACTAGGATAGGTGTTTGATCATCTTGATATAGACTTTTTAGTTCTGGCATTTTTATTTCTAATTCTTCTAAAACCTCTTGATGAGTTGCTTCTTCTTCTATATTTAAAATTACCTTTCCTCTTTTAATTTGAATACTAATTACATTTTTCATTTTATTTCTCCTCTTATTAATTAATTTAATTGTTAACCTGCGTACTTGGAATAGCAGTAACATCTTCATCTACTTTTTTAGAGTTCATTCCAAAATATTCTTGCATAATTTCTTTTGCTGTTGGCGCTACATTTCCGCCTGAGCCCGCATTTTCAATAAATACAACTACTGCAATTTCAGGATTATCATATGGTGCAAAACCTGTATACCAACCATTTACTTTGCTTTTTTCTTTGGTTTCTGCAGATCCTGTTTTTCCTGCAATAACCATATCTAAGTCAGAAAATACATAATAAGCTGTTCCTCCAACTTCACTTGTAACTCCTTTCATTCCTTTCTTAATAGCTTCTATTGTTTCTGATTTTAATTTTAAGTCTTCTACTTTCGTATTTTCCTCATCGATTCCTAATTTTTGATTTACTTTTTGATCAATTTCTTTTTTTGATATGTTATTTCCATCTGCATCTGTAATTCCTTTAATGATAGATACATCTACTGATTTTCCTCCATTAGCTATCATACAAATATATCTTGCCATTTGAATTGGAGTGTAACTATTGTAACTTTGTCCAATAGCTGCTGATAAAGTTTCTCCTAATTGCCATTCTTCATTATATGTTTCTTTTTTATACTTTGTAGAAGCTACAATACCAGTTGACTCTCCTGATAATTCTATCCCCGTTTTTTTACCTAGTCCATATTTATAGGCGTATTCTGCTATTTTGTCAATTCCTATTCTATATCCTATTTCGTAAAAGAAAATATTACAAGAGTGTTTAATCGCATTGCTAATGTTTAATGAACCATGTCCATAGTGTCTATCTGTATAAATCCAACATACTGGATGATGTCCTCTTGAATATGGGCCATTATCAGTTACTAGAGTTTGAGTAGTAAATGCTCCTGTTTCAAGTGCTGCTGTAGCAACAGCCATCTTAAAAGTAGAACCTGGTGCATAAACACTTGAAATAGCTCTATTATAAGTATTTTGACTTTTGTCATATTCGTTTAATTTTTCCTGACTAATTCCTTTTGCAAATAATTCTGGTTCATAATCTGGATAACTTGCTAATGCCAGTACCTCTCCTGTCTTAACATTCATAACTACTGCTGCACCTTCTTTAGTATTATACTTTTTACCATCTATTTCCCCATTTGCAATTTTTTGTATATTCTTTTGTAGTGCTTGTTCTACCTTTTTTTGTAAATTGGCATCAATTGTTAAAGTTACATTATTTCCTGCTACCGCTTCTTTTGAAATATATTCTTCTGTAATAGTTCCATCTACTGCCATATCAATTTGTCTAATACCATCTTTTCCCTTTAAATATTCTTCCAAAGTATACTGAATTCCTGCTCTACCAATTAAGTCATTCATTTGATAAATATCTTTATTATTTTTGTATTCTTCTGAATTAATCTTTCCTACATATCCTAGCAAATGAGAAGCTAAGTTTTTATAGGGATATTCTATTACTGGCTCTGTTACTAAAGATGTACCTGGAAATTTATCTCCCTGTTCTTTTATTTGATTTGCACTTTTTCTGCTAATATCTTTTGATATGGTAATTGGTTTTATATTACTAAAACCTTCTATTGTTGTTTCATAACGTACTGCCATAATCTTATGAGCATTTTGTATGTTTTCTTCTTGTATATCATATTTTTCTTTTAATTTCTGAAATGCTTCTTCTGCTGATGCATTTTCGTCTATTCCCATTTCCTTTTTCCATTTTTTTTGTTCGTCTTCTGTTTTTTGTTTGAATTTGTATGGTTTTACACTAATTGGTAAATTATCAATATAAGTATCTTTATTGCTTTCCAATAATTTTACTAAATTCAAAATTGTATTATTAAGTGTTTGTGTATCAATTTTTGTTTTGTATAATTCTAGACTAAACCCCATTTTAGTAGTAACTAGCTTATTTCCTGTACTATCTGTAATATTTCCTCTTGCTGCTTTTACAGTAGATTCTCTGGTCAACCTTGTATTAGAGGTTTCTAAATATTCTTTTCCATGGATAATTTGAAGATTAAATAGTTGCGCAAGTAGTATAATGCCTACTAATACAACAAATACTGTTAAAATATTATATCTCACTTTTCCATTGTGATTTTCTTTTGCCTTCAAATTATCACCTACCTTAAAATATGAGTTTAGAAATTAGAAATACCTTGTTAGTATAGATTTATTTTTAAATACCTTTTCTAAATAGTTACCTGCTTTTTGTATTAATGGATATAGAATAATTACTAATACCATATTAAAAATTATTTCTATTATCAGTATTTTGATAAAGGGAAGTATTTCAAAATTAGTATTCCATTTTAACATTTGAAAAATATACTGTCCTAATTCATATATAACTGTACTTCCTGTTACCATAAAAATTAAAGTTACTCTACTATCTTTTGAAAAATTTTTGTCTAGGTATTCCCCTACTAATCCTATAATTGCAAGCATTATTCCAGTTATTCCTACTGCTTTACCAATTAATAAGTCTATGTAAATACCAAAAATAAGCCCAAATATAAATCCTAGCTTATTACCAATAAAAAGACCTATTACTAAAATAAATACGATAAATAAGTTTGGTTTTACTTCAGCTATATTAAACCAGTTGAAAAAATTGGCTTGCAAAAAATAAATAATAAAAAATGTTAAAATTAAACCAATTATAGAGAAGAATTTCTTCAAGTTTTTTCCTTCCTTTATTCTAATTTTTAGTAATGACTAAAACTGTTTCTAGCTTTTTAAAATCTACTGCTGTTTCTACATAAGCATAGCGGTCTGTAATATTTTTTGTACTAACAATTTCCTTGATAGTTCCAATAGGAATTCCTTTAGGATAAATTCCTCCTATTCCTGATGTTTCTACCTTGTCACTTTCTAAAATAGTGGCATCTGTTGGAATATAGCTTGCTTTTAAATTAGAAGTTTTTTCTAAAGTACCTGTAACGATGATAGGTTCTCTAGAAGAACTAATATTACAACTTACTGAACTTGCTGTATCTATAATAGTTTGTATTTTGGCAGTAGTTTGAGTTGTCGAAATAACGTGTCCTACTAACCCCTGATCTGCAATAACTGCCATATTCGCTTTTATACCATCTTTTTCTCCTACATTAATGACAATAGTTTGATTATAGTTTGTAATATCTTTTTGAATAATATATGCTGGTATTGTTTGATAGTCTTGATATTTATCCTTTAAATTCACATATTCTTTTAATGTTTCATTTTCTGATTTGATAATTTCATATTCTCTTAAAGTTTGCTCTAATTCACTATTTTTCTTTTTTAGTTCTTCATTCTCTTCTTGCAATTTGCTAATATCTGTGAAAAAGCTCTCATTACCTTCCATTTTATTTTTCAAATAGGTTAAACCATTTTGTATAGGCATCACTAAGCTATTTAAAATATTTTCTAAATAAGACATTTTTTGTATATCTATGTTAGACAAAATAACAGTTAGAATAAGGATAATAATGGTAATAATAATTCCTATCATTCCTGTTTTTTTATTTCGATACATGAAAACACTCCTTTTATTTTATCTTTTCCTTTTGGAGTTCATTAAAACATCTCTTAATTTTTCTAAATCTTCTAAGGTTTTCTCAGCACCTCTTGCAACACATTCTAGTGGATTTTCAGCTATATAAACTGGCATTTCTGTTTCTTGAGCAAGTAATGTGTCAATTCCTTTAATAAGTGCTCCTCCTCCTGCTAATATAATACCTCTTTCCATAATATCTGCAGCAAGCTCTGGTGGAGTTTTCTCTAATGTTTGTTTTACTACCTCTACTATTTTTTGTACAGAACTTCTCATTGCTTCATAAATTTGTGTAGAAGTAATGGTAAGTGTTTGTGGTAATCCTGTAATTAAATCTCTTCCTCTCACTTGCATAGTCGTTTCTGTCATTAGTGGCATAGCACATCCAATTTGCTTTTTGATTTCCTCTGCAGTAGTCTCTCCTATTGATAAATTTAATCTATGTTTTGCATAATTCATAATGTCTTCATCTATTTCATCTCCTGCTACTCTTAAAGAGTTACTTACTACAATTCCACCTAATGAAATAACTGCTACTTCTGTAGTACCTCCACCAATATCAACAATAATATTACCATTTGGCTCAGATACTTCTAAATTTGCTCCAATTGCTGCTGCCATTGGTTCTTCTATTAGATATACTTCCTTCGCTCCTGCTTGCATAACAGATTCTTCTACTGCTCTTTCTTCTACCTCAGTAATACCTGATGGTACTCCAACTACTACTCTTGGTTTATGAGCATTATATCTCTGACACACTTTTTGTAACATATTTTTTAGCATTAGTTGTGTCCCTGTAAAATCTGCTATAACTCCATCTTGTAACGGCCTAATCGCATTAATTTCTTTCGGTGTTCTACCTAGCATTTCTTTTGCTTCAGAACCTGTTGCTAATATAGAATTACTTTCCTTTTCAATTGCTATTACAGAAGGCTCATTTAACACAATTCCTTTGCCTTTTATTGTAATAATAATATTAGCTGTTCCTAAATCTACTCCAATATCCTTTGAACTAAATCCTGCCAACTTCATATTTTTCTTCCTTTCTTATTTTTAAGATTATATTCTCTTTTCTATCAAATAGGATTTTATACTTGTATATTGATTATACCCAATTATGACATGATCTAACAGCCCTATACCTAATACTTCTGCTGCCTTTTCTAGTCTTTTTGTAAATTCTATATCTGCTTTACTTGGCGTTGATTCTCCACTTGGGTGGTTATGAACCATAATAATCTTAGGTGCTCCTATTTTAACTGCTTCCATTAGTATATCTTTTGTATCTACTTGTACACTACTAGTTCCACCTTGTGATATCGTTTGTATTTTTAGGATAATATTTTGAGAATTCATAATAACTACTTTCACTATTTCCCTTTTTTCTTCTTTTAATTCATCCATCAGCAAATTTACAATATCTTGTGGTGTTTTTATTTTTGTTTTAATATTTTCAATTGGTTTTGAAATCCTTTTTGCTAACTCACAAATTGCTTTTAATTGAATGGCTTTTACTTTGCCAATTCCTTTAATCTGCATAAATTCTTCAATGGATAATTCCTGAAAGAATTTTAAATTATCTTCTTTACAGTTTTGTTTTTTACTTAATGAAAGTATTTTTTGTGCTAGGGTAACTGAGCTTTCTTCTTTGGTTCCATTTTTTATTATAATCGCTAGTAACTCTGCATTTGATAATGTATGTGCTCCATACATTTCTAGTTTTTCATAAGGTCTTTCTGAAATAGGGAGTTCCTTCATTTTCATAGACATAATTCAGTCCATCCTTTCTCATTTAGTTGCCCCCTATTAAATTTATTTTGATATAAAATTTTCTAGAATATAGTTATTACACTTTTTTGTAAATAAAAATTGCTAAAATAATTCCAATAATACTTGCTATATTGATTTTAAGCATTAATCCAAAAGTAAGTTTAATTACATTTAAATTTAATTCTACTGGTGTAGATAATCCAAATTCTTCGCCATATGCAAGCCATGATAAGAATTCTACTTTCGCAGCAAGTTCACCTAATAAACCACCTACTACTATTCCACATAATAAAAATAAGATTAAAATCCATATGTTTTTTTCTTTCATTGCCATATATTTCCTCCTTAGTATTCCCTCTTTTGTTTTTCTTATGCTAGTGTGTATTATATATGTAAACGGCTTTTTTTTCAAGATATTACTTTATTTTTTATCAAAAACTATTTTCTTTTTATTTTTGGTATGATATAGTATGATTGAATGTAAAATTTTTTTCCATAAATTGTTGGTTTCATTTATGGAAGAAACATAGTATAATAATAGTAATATTAAATATATTTGGAGGCGACCTAATGAAGTTTGAAAAACTAAGTGAAAATAAAATACGTATTACTTTAAGTATTCAGGATTTAGCTGAGAAGGAAATTGATTTTCATGTATTTATGTCTAATTCCATTGAATCACAGGATATCTTGTTAGACATGTTAGAACAAGCTAAAAAGGAAACAGGATTTGACCCAGAAAATTATAATCTAAAAATAGAAGCTCTAGCAATGGCTGACACTAGCTTTATTTTTACCATTACTAAGGAGATACCAGAAGAAAAGACAAAATTACCTAAAAAGAAGTTTTCTATTAAAAGAAAAAGTTTAAATCCTTCTTCTACACAAGCAGTCTATTCTTTTTTCAGTTTTGATGATTTTTGTGCGTTTCTTTACTTCTTACAAGAAAGTAAATTACTAAATGATATCACAAATATAGCAGATAATATTTTACTTTACGAATACAAACAAAAATATTACTTATTGATGAATGGGATACATAGTGAAATAGTAAATAAACTAAAATTTTATGCTGGCATTACAGAATTTGCAAAATATGTAACAAATTCCAAAGTATATGTTAGTAAGCTTTCCGAATGTGGTAATTTAATTATGGCGCATAATGCTTTAGAAATTGGCTTAAAATATTTCATTTAATTGTTCAAAACTAATAAGCTAAAGTATAAAAAAACAGTTTAGAATTTAATCTAAACTGTTTTTTTATATTAATAGATATAATTTTGTGGATCTTGTAAAACACCATTTACTCTAATTTCAAAGTGTAGATGTGGTCCTGTTGAATTTCCCGTTGATCCTACTTTTCCAATCACTTGGCCTTGTGCAACAGATTGCCCTTTTGTTGCTATTAATTGACTGCAATGTGCATATACAGTTTGCACTCCATTTCCATGTGATACAATTAACATATATCCATAAGAATTATTCCATCCTGCAGTAGTTACTGTTCCTCCTGCTGCAGCTTTAATTGGTGTACCTGAAGGTGCTGCTACGTCTAGCCCTCTATGACCATATCCTCTACTACCAAAACGTGTTGTAATAATTCCTGATATTGGTTTAATTAAGGCAACTCCAAGGTTTACTTTTCTACTAGAAGAGCCTGTTACATTTCCAGAATTAACTGATTGCATATAATTTGTATTAGAGGCCATATAAGTAGTAGTAGTTTTTGGTGGGGCTTCATATAGTTTTGATACACAAGTTTCTACTGAAGTAAATTTCTTTAATTCTGTATCATATTTTTCTACAATCCCTACATCTTTTTGGTTTTGGCTCTTTTTCTTTTTTAGCTGTGCTATTACTTTTTCAGCTTCTTCAAAAGTTTCTACATAAGCTTTTTCTTTTTTATTGTCTGTAATAGCATAGTATTTATAATATTTGGTTCCGTTTTCTGTTACTTTACTATATATTTCTTCATCGTTAGCAGTAATATCTTTTTTTAACAAGCAAAGGGTATATTCTGGAACAGAATCGATTTGTGCAAAAGCAATATCTTCTTCTGTATTCCCTTCCATATAATCATTAATTCTTGCTTGTAATTTGCTTTTATTTTCAGTATATCCAATTACCTCTCCATTTACGGAAACGGCATAAGTAGGCTTATAAAATACTGCTACTGCTGTAATAATTAAAAACATTGAAATAATAACTAAGAAAGTATATTTAATTGTTGTTCTAAAGTACATTGCGCACTTTTTTAAAGTATTAATTTTAAACAACTCCTTACCTTTTTAATTTTACGTTCTTATTTTATCGCAAATTAAAAAATTTGGCAAGTGCTTATTAAAATTTTATCTGATTTTTCTATTCTAAATCTTAGCTTTTCCTTTTATCCGTAGCATTTCATCTTCTATTGTTCTAGTTCTGTTTTAACTGTTTGAATTTCTGTAATAGTAGCTTTTTGTGCTGGTTGATAATATCCTTTTGTTTGTGCTACTTTGAATAATTCATATTGGAAACTTTCGTCTCCATTTCTAATTTGTTGTAATGTCTGTCTTAATTGCATATTTTCTGCTTCTGAAATAGCAGTTTGATAAGCAGTTAAGTCAGCCTTCACACTTCCTAAAATGTCATTAACCATTGTTTTCTCGTCCATAAAATTTCCTCCCTTTACTTAATTATTTAAAAATGATAATAGTTTTTGTTTTGTGTTAAGTGCATCTTGTGCTGATTTTGCAAACATTTGCTTAATCTGTGGGTCTACAGCTTGTGATGAAAAAGTATTTAATTTTTGGTAAGCAGTTTCATGCGCTCCTATTAAATGTCTTAAGTGTTGTAATTCTAATTGATTTAAATTTGGCATAAGTTTTTTACTTCCTTTCCTAAAAATATTTAGTGTTATTATTCTCATTTTTTCTAGTTTTATACAATTAATTGCTGTGAGAATTAAATAATCATCAAACAAGCACCAGAAAAAGGACATACGTTTTCCTAACAAAAGCTTTACTTTCGTCAGGGAAACATACATCCCCTAGCTAACACTTTACTCAATAATCTGTAGTCCTGCAAATTTTGCCATTAATCGCTTATGTCCTGATTTATCAAATTGAATATCTAATTTATAATCGTCTCCTTCTTCTTCCATTTTTTGAATAATTCCTTCTCCAAATTTCTTGTGATAGATACGTTGTCCTTCTTGATATTGCGAAATGTCTATTGTATGACTTGCTTGTTTTTGTTTTAAAGAATCTAAAAAACTTTCTGCCGTTCTATAGTTATAAGAACTGGCTGCCACTTTTGGTGCCTTTTCTGTATCTAACTTATAAGTTGTTACTTTTCCACCACTTGCATAATTGCTATTTCCACCTATTGCTGTTTTGCCATATTCCCACTTATAACCTGTGTCTTCAAATTTTTCTTCTGTACTTTCAATACTGCCATCTAATAAATCAGCTGGAATTTCTTTTATAAATCTTGAAATTGCATTATAACTTGTAGATCCAAAAATTGTTCTATGTTTCGCACAAGTTAAGTGTAAAAATTGTTTTGCTCTGGTAATTCCTACATAAAATAGCCTTCTTTCTTCTTCTAAATCTTTTGGCTCTCCTATTGATTTATATCCAGGGAAGATTCCTTCTTCCATCCCAACTAAGAACACTACTGGAAATTCTAATCCTTTTGCACTATGTAATGTCATTAATGTTACGCTATTATCTGCATCTTCTAAGTCATCTATATCACTAGATAATGTGATACTTTCTAAAAATTCTGCTAGGCTATTATCAGCTGATTCTTCTTCAAATTCAATTGCTACTGTCAAAAACTCTTCTAAGTTTTGAATTCTGCTTTCTGCTTCAATTGTATTTTCATTTTCTAAAGCCTTTGTATAGCCAGATCTATTTAGTGTTTCTTTAATTAACTCAGAAATACTAAGTTCTTGTCTTTTTAATCTTAGCTCTTCTATCACTTTAATAAATTCTTCTGCATTTGCTTTAATCCTGTTTAGTCCATATTCTTCTGCATGTTTAATAATTTCATACATAGAGCTTCCTGTCTCATCTGAAATTTGTTGTATATTATCTAAACTAGTTTTTCCAATCCCTCTTTTGGGTTCATTAATAATTCGTTTGAGTGAAAGATTATCTGCAGGATTATGTATTAACCTCAAATATGCTATAACATCTTTAATTTCTTTTCTCTCATAGAACTTTACTCCTCCCACTACTTTATATGGGATATTTTCTCTTCTTAAAATATCTTCCACTGCTCTTGATTGTGCATTCATACGATATAGAATAACAAAATCTTTTGGTTTTAAATATTCCTCTGTTTTTAAATGCTCTATCTGCCCAACTACATAAGTTGCTTCATCATACTCGTCTTCTGCTTGATATAAGCAAGGAAGGCTTCCTTCTTCGTTTTCAGTCCATAACTTTTTCTCATATTTATTTTCATTATGCTTAATAACTGCATTGGCAGCTTTTAAAATGTTTCCTGTACAACGATAATTTTGTTCTAATTTAATAATTTTAGTTCCTGGAAAGTCCTTTTCAAAATTCAAAATATTACTAATATCTGCTCCTCTAAAACTGTAAATACCTTGATCGTTATCTCCTACTACAGTGATATTTCCATAACGTGATGCTAAAATTGTAACTAATGTAAATTGTGCTTTGTTAGTATCTTGGTATTCATCTACTAAAGCATAGTGAAACTTTTCTGTGTAATATTGTAATACATCTGGATTATTTGACAAGATTTCAATTGTATCATTAATAATATCATCAAAATCAATAGCATTATTTTCTTTTAATCTTTTTTGATATAATTCGTAAATTTGTCCTATTTTTTCTCTTCGATAATCTCCTGCATATTTAGTTTGATATGCTTTCGGTGTTAACATTTCATTTTTTGCATTGCTTATTTCAGCTAAAACACTTCTATCTGTAAACATTTTATCATCTATTTTTAATGTTTTTAAACATTCTTTTACTACTGTTCTTTGGTCTGAAGTATCAAAGATCAGAAAAGATGTATCAAATCCTATCCTATCAATAAATCTTCTTAAAATGCGTACACAGATAGAGTGGAAGGTTCCCATCCACATTTCCCCTGCTGCATCTCCTACAATTGCTTCTACTCTTTGTTTCATCTCACTAGCTGCTTTATTAGTAAAGGTAATTGCTAAAATATTATATGGCTTTACATTTTTTTCGGAAAGTAAGTATGCTATTTTATGTGTTAATACTTTCGTTTTTCCGCTTCCTGCTCCTGCAATAACAAGGCAAGGTCCTTCTGTAGTCAAAACTGCTTCTTTTTGTTTGTCATTTAAACCTTCAATTAAATCTTGCATTTCTTTTCCTCTTTTCGTATTTGATATGTTTGTTACACTTTTATTATATCTATAATAAAACAAGAAAGTCAATGCTTTTTATTAAAACTTTTGTTTCTATGTAAACCCGCAAAAAATCCCAGTGAATATCACTGGGATTTTTGCAATAGCATTTCTAATTAGTAATACCATTAAACTTTTTCTCCATTTCACTCAATTTCTATTGTCTTCCACTCAGAAAATATCCCATAAACCTTTTTGTCTCCTTGCAATGCATATGCTCGAATACGAAATTGTATTCCCTGAGAAATCTCTTCATCATTGGAATAAAACGCGCCTGTACGATAAAAATACGCGCTGTCAGTTTCTTCTGTCTCTGGCTGATGGCTAAATTCAATTTGATACCCTGAAGCATTAGGTACCTTATCCCAGCTTAGTGTGATATTACCTTCAAAGTGTCGTTCTGGATAAAGCTCATCCTTTTCCAATTTGCTACTGTCTATGATTCCTGTAATTGTAGACCTCGTAACATCAGAATAAATTAAATCCTCTAATTCATCACATCTTTGTTCCAATTCTTCTATTTTCTTACGAAAGTTATCAATATCATTCATCAATAGACCTACCCGTGTATTGCTATCAACTATTTTAGCATCTAATTTAGATACTTGCCAAACTTGTTGAGAATCAAGACATATAATTCGTTCTCTGAGTTCAACAAACCCAATTGCAATCACCAGTAATGTACCTAGTACTACAATCCATCTTACAATCCGTCCTACAATTTCCATTACTCTTTTCATACCTTACAGCCTCCATCTTTTATTTTGAGTTATTGAGAAAAAGCTGTTTGCCTTTTGACAAACAAATACAATTAGTATTTACCTCCTAAAACTAATTATATCATATTTTACATAATGTGTAAACTTCTTTCATTGTACTGTTTTAGTTGCATTTTTATGTTACCTATGGTATACTCTTACTTGATAGCTAACTGCTATTCTATTTTGTGAGTATATTATACTCACATAAAAAAGAAAGGAACAGATTATGGATCATTACAGAATTCGCGCTCAGTGCACCTATGTAGATCCTCGGCAGATTTTATTCGACCTAGACATCTCATCCATGCCTATGCAAATCGTTGATAGGGTAGAGTTACTTTTGGCAGGTTTCAAAACTCATGAAAGCACTCCCTACCAACTTCAGGTTTCCATTGTAAAGGCTCCTTCTGAAGAGGAGATATTACCTCCTATCATACGAAGCCTTTCCCTTGCGGAATTTTGTCGTACAATTAACTTTTTTGCAAAATTAGCTGAACCTTTATAAGTATATCTCTGTTCTTGCCTCCTCTATGGGTTTTACTCATAGGGAGGTTTCTATATTGACATTGCAAAAATTCCAATTAATAAACCTAACATATTTCCTAATGCTGTCATTCTACCATGATATAAATTATTTGCTTCTGGAATTAGTTCTCCTGATACAATATAGATCATAGCACCTCCTGCAAACGCTAAACACATCGCAATAATACTTTGTGAAATTCCTCCAATTAATGCCCCAAAGAAGGCCCCTATTCCTGTTGTAATTCCTGATAGTACGACATAAAAAATAACTCTACTTGTCTTCATTCCCCCATTTTTCATTGGAACTGCCATAGAAATACCGTTCTGGAATGTCATGCAAACAAATAGCAATTGCTAGTGATAAACCTAGTTTTAGTGATGCTCCAAACCCAGAACCAATTGCCAATCCTTCTGGGAAATTATGTAGCGCTAATCCTATACTAACAATAATACCTGTTTTTAATAACGTATTTTTATTTCCTTTAAATCTTGTTCTACCACTAAATTTTCTATCTACTGCTATATCGCAAAAAAACATTAACGCAATTCCTAGAATGATTCCTAAAAAAGCTATTGGTAAATTTGTTAATCCAAACGCTTCTGGTAGTAAGTCAAAGCAAACTATTGCTATCATAAGTCCTGATGCAAATGCTAAAATAAAACTTAAAAATTTGTTAGAAGTATTTTTGAATTTTATCCCAATAATACCACCTATTGTGGTTCCAAAAGTACCAAAAAATAACCCTATTAATGTAGTTTTTATAATTTCATCCAAAATAAAACTCCCTTTCTAAAATAGAATGGCTTTCTTCTATTTTATTTTTTAGGGAGTTTTCTTATTCATTATTTTTGTTTTATTTTCTTTTTTATTTTTCTATTTCATATTCACTAATATCTGGTTCTATAAAGTCTTTTTCGGTTACTGTACCAAATTCATACTCTACTTCACAACCAGAATATTTCGTTTTACTTCCTTGTCCATTATCTACTTCACTTTCTATACTACTGATGACAAGTCCATTTTCTTTATTTACATACATTCCACCTTCATATCTATACGTATAAAGTCCTTTAAAGTTGGTAATCAAATAACATTCTGTATCATCTAATGATTTTTTTTGCACATTAGCAAATATCGCATTTATTATTAAATGGATGATATTTTCTGTATATAATGGATTATGTTCTCCATTTTCTTGCCAATTATAACTAACTAAATTTAATGTTGCAGTTTTTTTGCCCAATGTCTCTCGATAAGTATTATATCTTGTTTCAATATCTGTTATTTTTTTATGATACTCTTGCCAGCCAATAGTTCCTTCTTCTGATAAGATAGTTGTTACTATTTTTTTCTTATCTCCTAAGACAAATTCTTCTGTTCTATAAGCTCTTCCCATCCCATAGGTATAGGTGGTTTTATGATAGTTTGTACTTTTCATTGTTTCTTCTGCTTTTTTAGATAAGTCTGAAATAATGATTGCTTTTCTTATTGTTACTATTGCAAAGATGAAGAAAATAGCCAGTAAAATTAAGCTTAATGTTCTCATCCTATTTCTAAACTTTTTAATATACTTAACCTCTTTTTGATTGTTTACTTTCGTATCTGTAGGAATTTCTTTTTGCATATTTTCTAATACTGTTTTACATTCACTGCAGTTTGCTATATGTTCTTCTATGTATTCGTTTGTCTGCAAACTAGTTAGCTTTTCAATATAGTTTGGTAATAAGTCTTGAACAATTTTACATTCTTTCTTTTCATTCATATTAATCAACCTCCTTCAACCTATTCTTTCCTCGATAGAATGTTACTCTAGCCCAATTTTCTGTTTTATTTAAGATAATTCCAATCTCCTTAAAACTTAGTTCTCCTGCAATGCGTAAATAAATGACCTCTCTTACCTCTTTATCTAACTTTTGCATTTTTTGATACAGTAAAATTTTTTCTTCTTTTGCTATCACTTGTTCTTCTGTGGCATCTTCTGAGGAAATCTCTAATATCTCATCTTCATTAGCAATTTTTTTATTTTTTCTACAATAGTCATACCATAAATTTTTTGCGATTTGGCATAGCCATACTGATATTTTACATTCTCCTCTATAAGTATCAATTTTTTTCATTGCTCGGTAAAAGGTTTCCTGCGTTAGCTCCTCAGAGATATGGCTATTGCGAGTTAAACAGAATAAATATTTATGGACTATTTCAAAATATTCTTTATAAATTTGCTCCATATCCTGCATTACTTTTACCTCCTCTAGTAATATGATGTATGACTTTCTATTTTGTTACAAATTTTCTCTTAATTTTTTAACATATTGCTAACAAAACATAAATATGGGTTATCTGCTGTATTCGTGGTAATATTTCCAATTCCTTCTAGGTTTTCTAGTAATTTTAATATTTCTTTTTCTTCTTTCTCTTTTACTTTTATGGTTATCGTTGCTTTAAAAGGATTTTCTTGTGCATAAGAATTCATTAAGCCCTCTTTGCCTTTAAATTTCTCCTTTACTTGATTTAAAGCTTCTTCTTTTGAGCAGTAGCTTATTTTGTCTTCACCACATTGCATAACTAATAATTGTTTTATATTTGCCAATTGCTCCTGAGATATCTCATCTTTTAATGTAATCGTAATTTGATATCCATTTTGATAAAAACTAAATAATATGTATAAATTACCTATTACAAAAATTGTTAAAATTGTTAGACTTATTATGGTTATGATTGTCTTTCTCTTCATTTTTTGATTGATTTTTCCTAAATAATCAATTTCTTGCTGACTATCTTGCTTATTTTTATCTTTTTTCATATCCATTAAAGCTTGTCTACAATCTTCACAAATTTGTAAATGGTTTTCTACTAATTCTTTTGAACTATTACTTGCTATTCCATCATAATAGCAAAATAACAGGTCTTGTGCAATCTCACATTCTTTTTTCATTTTGTTTTCTCTCCTTTATTTTTTCTTTTCCTCGAAAAAAGGTTACTCTTGCCCAATTGGGCGTTTTATTCATAATATCTGCAATTTCATTATATTCTAAATTTCCAAGAATTCTTAAATACATTACATTTTTGGTTTCTTCATCCAATTTTTGTATTTCTTTTAGTAATATCATTTTTTCTTCATTCTCATAAACATTGTCTTCCATAGAATTTTCTATCAAAATAGTATTTTCTATTTGTTCTAATGGTATCTCTTTATGCTTTTTCCTTATCTCTTTATACCAAATAAACTTTGCAATTTGACATAGCCAAGTAGTTATTTTGCAATTTCCTCTAAATTGTTTAATATTTTTTACAGCCACTAAAAATGTCTCTTGTACAATCTCTTCCGATATTTCTTCATTTTGTGTTAAACAGAATATATATTTATATACTACTTCTGAATATTTCCTATAGATTTGATCCATATCCTGCATAACCTTTCCTCCTTTCATTTTATTAGTGTAAAATGAATTTTAAATATTACAGATATGAAAAAAGATTTTACTAAAAAAGTAAAATCTTTTTCATTTCTTATTCGTCTTCATTTCCTTTTAGCTTTTCTGCTGTATCTGCAGTAATTAAGCTATCTACCATTTCATCTATATCCCCATTTAAAAAATTCTCCATTTGGTAGATAGACAAACCAATTCTATGGTCTGTAATACGGCCTTGTGGATAGTTATATGTTCTAATCTTTTCACTTCTATCTCCACTTCCTACTTGGCTTTTTCTAGCATTGGCTACTTCGGTATCTTGTTTTTCTTTTTCTTGGTCATATAGTCTAGAACGTAACATTCTCATTGCATAATCTCTATTTTGGAACTGTGATCTTTCTGTTTGACATTCTGCTACCATTCCTGTTGGAATATGAATTAAACGTACTGCTGATGAAGTTTTATTAATATGTTGTCCACCTGCTCCTGATGCTCTAAATACTTCCATTTTAATATCTGCTGGATTGATTTCAATTTCTACGTCTTCTACTTCTGGTAATACTACTACTGTTGCAGTTGAAGTATGGATTCTGCCACTTGCCTCTGTGTCTGGTACTCTTTGTACACGGTGAACACCACTTTCAAATTTCAATCTACTATAGGCTCCTTTTCCTGTAATCATGAAAGAAATTTCTTTATATCCACCAAGTCCTGTTTCATTTTCGTTTAACACTTCTAATTTCCAATGTTTCTTTTCTGCATACATAGAATACATTCTAAATAAGGTTCCTGCAAATAAAGCTGCTTCTTCTCCGTCCTGCTCCTCCACGAATTTCACAAATAACGTTTTTGTCATCATTTGGATCTTTTGGAATTAATAAAATTTTGATTTCTTCTTCTAATTTTGGTAACTTTTCTTTATTTTCCTCTATATCTAACTCTGCTAATTCTTTCATTTCTGGGTCATTTAATAAAGCTTTTGCATCATCTATTGCTTGATTTGCTTTTTTATATTCTCTATATTTTAATACAACTGGTTCTATTTCTGCATGTTCCTTCATTAAAGCTTTCCATTCTTCTTGTCTACTAATTACTTCTGGGTCACTAATCTTTTGAGTTACTTCTTCATAGCGCTTTTCTACTTCTTCTAATTTTTGAAACATAAAAATCTCCTTTTTCTTATCTCTCCTGTCTATATAATAAACAAGTCAAAAATATTTGACTTGTTTATTATACCCTATTCTATGCTAAAATTCAAGCTATCCATATGAAATATCTATATTCCATTATTTTAAATTTCTATCCAATGATAAGATAAATTTAATTCATCTAAAATTTGTTTTTCTCTTTTTGTGCAAGTAAATAATATGATTTGATGTTCTTTTGCTTGTTCTAACAAAAATAGCAAACTATTCTTCAAGCGCTCCTCATCAAAATAAGCAAAAGCTTCATCTAAAACAATTGGCATTTTTTCTTGTGATATCTCATCAAGCATAGCTAATCTTAACGATAAATATAATTGATCTATTGTACCTATACTTAATAAGCTAGCTGATACATATTCTCCATTCTCTAGTTCTACAACAAGCCCCTTTTCTTCATTAATGCTTACCTTCTGATATTTTTGATTTGTTATTTTCTTTATCAATTCTGATAAGTTTTGTGTGAATTTAGGAGTAATACTCTTTTTCATTTGTTCATATGCTCTTTCTAACAATTCTTTAGTAACTTGAATACATTTATTTTTCTCTCCGACTACTTTTAATTGATCTTTTAAATTGTCATATTCTTCTTTTAATGATACTACTTCTTCTATTTTTTCAGATATATTTTTATCCTCATATTCTAAACTATTCAGTTTAAGTCGATAATCTATTATTTTTTGCTCTGAAGCATTTAACTCTTTTTGCAATTCCTCTTCAGTTTTTAAATTAGACATTGACAAAAACATATCTAAATTTTCATTTTCTCTTTTTATTTCTTCTACTGCTTGTATTAAATTCTTATCAATTATTCTCTTCGCTTCTTCGATGTCTTCTTTTTGCTTTTGAATTTCTTTTTCTAATATATTAATTTGATTATCTATCATTAAAATTTGTTCTTCTAATTTTTGATTTTGCAATTTCTCTTCTAACTTTTCCTGTAAAAATTGCTCTTTTATTTCTTTTTTTACTTTACCATTTTTTCTAACATTTATAAAAAATAAAATAAATTGTATTGGAATTAATGTTAGCAAAATATAATTTACTATTTTATTAGCAATAAATTTAAAACTAAAAATATTTATTCCTACTAATAAAATAAATATAATTCCAAAAATAGAATAGCTTATCTTTATCTTTTTATTTAATTCATCTTTATTTTCTTCTTTAGATTTTTGTAAATTTACTTTCCTATTTAATTCATTATTTCTTATTAAATTTTCCTTTTGTTCTTTTAAATCTTCAATTTTTTTTCTTTTTTCATCTTGTAATTGATTTTTTAGTTCATTTTTTTCTTGTTCTATTTGATTTTTTTGTGTTAACGTAACTAGTTTCCTTAATCCATTATTTTTACTTTTTTCTTTTTCTATCTTTTCTAAAATTTCATCTCTATTCTCATCTAAATTGCATTTGTTTTGTAGTTGTTCCATTCCATCCTTTAAGACAATCTCTATCTCTTTCATGCGTCTTTGTATCAAGTTAAGGGGTCTATCTTGTGTTCGATTGGTCCCAACCTCTTCTACTAGCCTCTTATTCAATTTGTCGATAGCCTTTTGGAAGGACACATTGTCTTCTCCTGTCCCCGCAAGGTTTGCTATCTTTTGAACTAATATATTTTGCGTTGTATGATCTAGCACTACCTCTTGTTGTGGTGTCATAATAGTAGAAAGATACATCTTTTCATCCACATTCGTTTGGTCATAGAAAAATTGAATGCCATCCTTTTTGTCAATTTTATATTGATTAGAAATATCCTCTAAATTGTGATTAAATAACCTAGCATTTTTCTTAGAGAAGTCTCTATAGATTTCATAGTTTGTTCCATCATCTAATTCATATTTAATTTTTCCTGAAAATTCTTCTCCTACCCATGGTTTATATTTTTCATAATCTGATATTTCTTTTCCATTTTTATTTTTAGAAATTCCATAAAAAATATTTTTAATATAATTTAGCAAAGTAGATTTTCCACTTTCGTTTTTTCCATAAATAATATTCAGATTATTTTCTAAATTAATTTCTTTCTCTTTTAAAGTTCCATAAGAATTTATCTTTATCTCTTTTATTTTCACAAATGTCTCCTTATTTTCTATTCCATTTTTTTATTTATCCATAATTGATAATCCAATTTCTAATATTTTATTTATCTCTTCATTTGTATAATTTTGTCTTTCTTTTTCTTCTAATAATTGTTTAATAAAAATTCCTTTTAATGTTGTTTCATTTATTAACTTTTCAATTTCATAATCTGGCTGAGTTTTATTTTTCATTTTAATGATATTCTCTTTTATAATGAATTTCATTATTTCTAAAATATCAATTTCAAACTTTCTTTTTCCTATTAATATAATTTTATAGAATTTATTTTCATCTAATAATAAATCATTTATTCTTTGAATTAATTCTTCTACATCATTTATCTCAGTTATATCCATTTCTAATTCTACAAATTCTTTACTATCTATAGGAATAAATTCGATTTTAAATTCTTCTTTAGTTATGTCTCCTACAATAAAGCCATGTTTACCTAGCTCATCAAATCCCATTGAAATAGTAGAACCAGGATATACTATTCGTTGATTCTCTTCTGAATTATAATCTAATTTATGAATATGTCCAAGTGCTATATAATCAAAACCTAATTGTTTTAACTTATTTTTATTCATTGGATTATATTGCAACCCGAGACTCTCCTGCATTCATACTTCCATGTGTTATAAAAATATTAACTTTGTTTTTATCTTCTATTATAATATTTTCTAATTCGATACCAGAATGATAGAAATCTTCAAATCCTATTCCATAAATATCAGCCTCTGGCATTGTCACTTTTTCCATTTTTGAAGTAAATATTTTTACATTATCATTCCACTCGAAATTATAATACATAGAATTTTTTAAATATGGATCATGATTCCCTGGTGCAATAAAAATTTGAGTTTGCGGAATTTCTTGAAATAAATTATTAATATATTCAATAGTACTTTTTTTAATATATTCATGTTCATAAAAATCTCCACTAATAAATAAATATGGAATTTTATTTTCTTGAATATACTGAATTATTTTTTTTAATATTTCTCTTTGTTCTAATCTTCTCATTTTTCCAAAATTATTTTTAGAACTTAAATTTGTAAATGAGGTATCAAAATGCATATCAGCTATATGTATAAATTTCATTTTGGGCTCCTTTATTATTTCCAATTTTATTGTTCTATTTTACTTCACTTTTTCTTTTTCGTCAACCTTTTTCAGAAACATTCGTTTTAATTTATATTTTGTCTTATTGTCTAATTTTATCATTCGTTCTAACTATGGATACTAGCTGAAGATTTTTCGTTAGCCCTTTTTATCTTATTTTATTGTTTTATGTAACCTTTTCTTTCTTTTTTGAATTGTCTGCATAAATTTCTCTTTTCCTTGATATCCTTAAGTATTTTGAAGCCAAATTTTCTCCATTTTTCTTCCTTTTATACATATTTTCTCTCTATCTTCTCTTCTTTGCTTCATGCATATCTTAGTGAGCTAGTATCTGCTATTTGCTTTTTTCTTTTTTATATTTGTCTAAATGTCATTTTTATTCTAATTTCTTACTCTACATATTCCTACCTCCATCTCACTCCATCTTCTACTATCTTACTTGTTGTCTTTTTTTCTTTATCTCTACTTTTCTATTTTATTTGGTTGTAACTTTATTTTTATTTTCCTACTATTTGATTTTTTAATTTTCTATTTTTCTCAATTTATATTTTCTACTTTTCAAAATTTAATTTTGTAAAATAATATTTTGTACTTTTTCTTTTTTATTCTTATTTTGTAGTTTCTTTTTTTCTTTTTCCTTTTTTATTTTATTTTAATTTCTCTTTTCTTATTTTCATTTACACATCTTTTTTTTAATTCTATGTTTTTAAATTTTTTTATTTCTTATTTAAATTTTTTTATTTCTTATTTCAGTTTTATTTTTATCATTTATTTTTTATTTCAATTTTCTTTTTCTATTTTTTATTCTTCTTTTTTATTTTTTACACTTTGTCTTTTTGTCTATTTTATTTTTTGTTTCATTTTTCTATTTTATTTTTTTCTCTTTCAATTTTTTATTTTTTAATTTTTCTATTTCCTTTTTTGCTTTTCACTTTTCGTTTTTGTTTTATTATTATCTTCTTTATTTTTTTACTTCTACTTTTTTATTTTTAATTAGTTAAACATTTTTTTATCTTTCCTTGATATCTTTTTTCATTTTTTCCATTGTTATTTTTTTCTTTCTTTTTTGTATTTTATTATTTGCATTTTATTTTCTTATTCTTTATTATTTTATTCTATTTTTTATTTTCATTTTTACCAAGTCTACATAATTTTATCTGTTATCTTATACTTAAATTTTATTATTTTTATGATTAAATTTTCTATTTCATTTTTTCCTTACTCAATATTTTTATTCTATTTTCTTTCTGATTTTTAAATGATTTTAGCACACTTTTTTTCACCTATTCACATAATATTCAATCACTAAAATCTTGTCTTATTGTATAATGCTTTTCTTTTGCATGCTACTTCATGTATTCATTCTTCTCATTTGGACATTTTTCACTGCAATTTTCTTTCATTATGTAAATTAATCTCTGGATTGCTCTGTTTTAGATCCTATTCACATTTTTCCTTTTAACCGTAAAGCTTTTGCAAACTTTTTCTTTAGATTTTTTCTATCTTTTTGAGACTCTTAAACATTTTTTTAGATATTTTCTATCTTTGCTCTCTTCTTACCTTCCATTAAAAACAACTTATGTTGTTGTAGAATATTGTCTAATTGTAAATTTTTTTATCTTTATTTTCCCTCTCTCTCTTTTCCTTGTTGCATTCTCTTTTAATTCCCAAAACATTATGTTAATTTTGTCTTTTATATCATTTTTATTTTCCTCTTTTTTCCATCTGCTTTATTAATTAGTTCTTTCTTTTTTCACATTCGTTATTCTATTTTTTATTTTTCTCATTCTATTGTTAGATTATTTTTTATTATTAATTTTACTTATTATTTATTCCATTTTTTTACTCATTTTTCATTTTTATGTTTGTTATCCTTTTTATTTTTTTCTATCATTTTGTAATTTTATTTTTCTGACTTATCTTTTTATTTTATTAATTTTATTAATTTTTCTTTTTTAAAATACATTATTTTATTTTGCATTTATAAAATAACCATTTATTTTTTATTTCATTTTCTATTCTTAATTTTCCGTTTTTATTTTTCTATTTTTTGTTTTATGGTTTGTCTTTTTGTCTATCATCTTTTATTCTATTATAATTTAATTTTGTTTTTTGCTTTCGTCTATTTCGTTCTACTTTTTTATTTTATTTTTTGTACCATTATTTTGCATATTTCTATTTTCTCATTTCTTATTTTTTATTTTTAAATTTTCAACATATTATTAAATCTCATATTTATTTTTCTTCCTTCTGGACTTATTGTTATTTCAATGCTTTTAAGTACAACAATAACACCTATCAACTAGTGTCAATAGGTGCTATAAGAGTTTTCATGCTTATATTTTATTTCCATACTAAAGTATATAATCTTGTGGTAATTTCAGAAATCGCCTTTATCTCGCCTTTCTTCAAATACACAACTTAATTTTCGGGAAATAAGATTACAAATATAATGCTAAGCGAAAGCCATCATATTCATAAACATCGTCTGGCTGAAGAACATTTCGATAAGAAACTGTTCCTATACTTCCACTAATTAGATAATTTCCACCACGGAGGATTCGACGATCAGTACTATATGCTTCCATAGTCCATTCAAATACATTTCCAGCCATATCATAGATATGCTTCTGTTGACAACCTATGTTACTTCCAGTCATTGCTATACTTCCTGTATAATTTCCTTTTCCTGTACTATCTTTGATATATCCTGTTGCATTTCCACTTTCATAATTGGAATCTATAAAATTGAGTGCAGCATCCCATTGCACACTATAACATAAAGTACTAGTTACTTTGTGAATTGTATCACTCGTTGGATACATACTTCTTGCCACTTTTACTGCTCCATTTGCATTATCATTTCCTTGTAAACCATCAGATGCCTCTACTAATGAAGTTCCACCCCAAGGAATGAAGTTCCATACACCTACCCCTTTTTGACTCACTGGCTTAATGCTTCCATCTTGTGTTTGCTTATTTGTATCATTAGTTGTTGTAGAATCTGTTGTTCCTGCCACACCAGCCTCAAAACGGCCAATATAGAATCCCTTGTTATCTTTTACACTTTTATACATTGCTATGCTCTCTGTTGTCCCTGACACACTGTTAGCTGCATTTGGCTTGCCTGGTGAACTAGCTGCTAAAGTATCTCCTGCTTCTCTAGCTGGATTAGAATCTATACTTAAGAATATCTGCAGATTATTTTTAGAATATCCCTCTATTAAATGAAACTTACTATAATCTGGTACAGGTATCCATACAAATTGATTACCATGTTTACTATTATCTAAGTCGTCCCCTGCTACATCCGATATTACAAGCCCATTTGTTACTGTATTTTTGTCCATTGGATTATCTTTACTATCTTCTACAACACAAAACCCTCCTGGAATGGGTGCTTTGTCTCCATTTCCATCTGTATATTCCTCTTTATCTATCTTTACCAATTCCCCTTTTTGTAATTTATCTGGTATTGGTGGATTTATCTCTCCACCACTGGTTCCATTACTGTATTCCTCTTTCAATAAATTTGCAATTTCTCCTATTTCATTTTGCTCCTTTTGAATGGCATCTTCTATTTTATTCTTTGCCTCTTGTGCTAATTTGAAAATACTGTTTTCTCCTAACACATAGGTTATGGTTATCCCTGCCAATATGAGTAAAATCACGATGGTTACAACCATAGCAACAAGTATTATACCATCTATTTTCTAGTTCTGTATTCTTCATCTTTTCCTCTTTCTCTTTACTTTTCTGTTCATGTTATACAAACATATTGTTTTTAGTCATGTCAATATATATCATGTCTTTTATAGCAAAGAAAAAAGATGCCTTCATTTTGCATCTCTTTCCTTATTTTTATTCATCATCTAATGGTCCAAATAATTCATCAAATTTTGCTTCTAATTCTTTTTGTACATCAATAGAAAATACTTCATCATCTTCCTGTGGTAATATAGGTGCTTCTACATTTGCTACTGTATCTTCTTGATTCTGTTTCATATCTTGTGTTATGTCTTCTACTATATTTTCTGCATTGCTTTGTATTGTTAATTCACTCTTAGGTTTCTCATCTTCTTTTATAGGTTCATCATCTTCAAATAAGTCATCTAAAGATTCTACTTTTAAATCTGCCTTTTTTGATTTATCATCATCTTCTACATAAGGATTATATGGATTGTATTTTCTCCATTTTCCTCTTTCTTCAATATTGAAATCTAAGTGATTTAATGTATATTCTGATAATTTTTTTGCCATTGGACTTTCAAAATAATAGTACTTTTTAGCTTTTACTGGCTTAATTCCTTTTTCATAAATAATACAATCGTCATTATCCATTCTTCTTAATTCATCTGGAGTCATTAATGGTCTTGCCATTACTTGATCTGAATCACTAACACCTTGTCTATGATATTGTTTGTCTCTATTAATCGATCTACTATCTCTTGTAATTGTCTTTTCTCCTAATGCTTTAGAGAAATACTCTACTGTTTTAAATGAGTTACTTCCTAAGAATACGTGTGTATCACAGTTACCCATGATTGTTTCATATGATTTTTCATATACTGCTTCTAATTGATCTAAGTTTTGCAGAATAACACTAAAAGAAATTCCTCTACTTCTACTGGTTGAGATCTTTTTATCAAAGTCTGGTATTTTACCAATATTAGCAAACTCATCACAGATGAAATATGTTGGCATTTTTAATCTTCCACCATTAGCATCTGCAAAATTGTATAATTGTTGTATCATCTGTGAGAAGAAAATAGTTAATAAAAAGTCATATGCTGTATGTGTATCTGATGAAATAACATATACTGCTGTTTTCTTACTACCTATATCTTCGAAATTAATAGTGTCTGTTGAAGTTACTTCTGCGATTTCTTTTGAGTCGAATTTACCAAGTTTTGATTGTAATGAGCTCAAAATAGAACCATAAGTTTTTTCTGGTGCTATTTCAATTGATTTATAGTACATTCTAGCTGGATGGTCATATGGTAGTTGATTAATTAATTCTGTTAATAGGTTACTACCTCCATTAGCATTTGCTGCTCTTACTAACTCTGAACAGCTAGCTAAGTTTTGTTCCTCTTCTGGTCTAGTTGCTATTAAATAATAAATTAATGCTTTTAATAACATTTCTGCCATATCATCCCAATAAGGGTCTGAACCACTTTCTGTTTTTTGCCCTTTTACAATTGTGTTAGCAATAACGTCAACGTCTAGTTCACTAGCAATATGCATTAATGGATTGTATCCATCGCTGTTAGCAGGGTTTACTAAATTTAATACTTTAATATCATAACCATTTTTCTTTAAATATCCTGCCGTTTTATCATAAAGTTCTCCCTTAGGATCTGTAAATACATAAGATCCTAACATTTGAAAAGCATTTGGTATGGAATAAGATGCTGATTTACCAGAACCAGAGCCTCCGACTACTAATATATTGACATTTCCTCTTTTATCTACTGGTAAATAGTTTTCTTGTGCTAATAAAATTCCCTTATGTTTGCTTAATACTTTATATTGTTCTCCACCTTCACTCCAATCACTAGATCCATGTTCAATGTCTGCATATTCACTTTTTGGTTTAGAACGAAATAGCCCAATTGTTGTACAAATAACATAAAAAATACTAAACCATAAGAGTGTTTTAAAAAAGGTTCCTATATATGCTGTGTCAAATACTTTCGTTATTGTATTGAAGCTTACAATGTCATTAAAAACTTCTCCTAAAAATTTGCTTAAATTAAAAATTCCATTGTCAGTTGAATTAACAATGGAATATGCAATTGGCGAAACGAGTATTATGGTTAATATAATCCATAATACTCCTATCACTATCATATTTTTTTTATTATCTTTTAATGTTTTTTTAACTTTATAATTCATAGCTTTCAAATCACCTTTTCATTTGTCTTATCTGCTTTCCATCCTTGATTGAACTTTTTTATCTGCCTCTTGTCTCATTTCTTCCTTTTGTTTCTTAGCATTTACTACAGCTTGGTAAGCATTTGGATTTACCATTTTAGCACTAGTTCCATCAGCTCTTTTAAGAGTTCCATCTTTTTGCAATTCACCATTTCCAACTTGAGAAATAACAATTTCCCCTTGTCTATCAGACTCTTTCACTTCTTTTTCAGAAACTCCCCACTTAGCAGTTTTTGGTGGCATCTCTAATCCTTTATCAGTTGGAATTGTTTGTCCTACCACAATAGTAGGATTATCTTCTCTTGAAGGTACATTTGTACTATTCATATCTCTAGCTCCTCCTCTTAGACATCATCTTTCTTATCGCGAATTTCAAATGCAAAATACGATTTAAATGGTTTTAATTTGCATTTACCTTTAACTTCATTTGTTTCTCCGTCAAAGTATAAAACTGGTTTGACTTCTTCTGTTGTTTCTGGGTCTATAATAGATATTGGCCTTTTCAAATCTGGTGTATATTTAAATTCTTTATATTCTGACTCTTTTTCAGAATATAAAGTATCAAATTTAATTGGAATTGGGCGTTTAGCAATTTTCACTTTGTCTTCTGCTAAAATTCCCATATTTACAACTACTTTATCTTGCCCAAAAGATAGTATAACTAAGTCTTCCTCATTTTCAGGTTCGTCAACAAAAAAGGTTTTTTTTCTTAAATCTCCTTTTAACTCTTCTGCATATTCCAGACGTTGCACCGTATATTTTGGATATTCGTCTAATAAACTTTTATCTGTTTTATTAATTCGATATATTACTGTATTTACTCCTTGTGGATCAGTAATACTAAAGTGTTTTCCTTGTATTGAGTCCATCTTCTACACTCCTTTTCTATGAATCCTCGTACAATGCATAGTTTGTCTTTTGTTTTCATTTCTATCACTAAGTTTAATTATAATACAAAACAGCCTAACTGTCAACGTTTTTGCTTGAATTTATGTTAACTTTTGGTTGTTTTATAAAACTGCTTTTATATTTTATTATAAATAGTTCTTGGGTCATAGTTTGAAACTTCCTTTAGTTCTTTGAAAAGTTCTTGTTCTTTCTCTGTCATGGTCTTTGGTACCATAATACAAATATTGGTAATTAACTCTCCTCTTCCGCCTTTTCCATCTAGATATCCTTTTTCTTTCAAATGAATCGTTTCTCCACTTTGAATTCCTTGTGGTACATGTAAAGAAATTTCTTCATTAATAGAGTTCAATGTAACTTTTGTTCCCAAAGCAGCTTCCCAAGGTGTTAAATATAAATTAGTATATAAATCAATTCCTTCCAATTTATATTTATCATCATTTTCTATTTGTACTCTAATTAATAAATCTCCAGCTCTTCCACCATTCTCTCCAGATTTTCCTTGTCCAACTAAACGAATTTTTTCATGGTTACGAATTCCTGCTGGAATTTTGATGGTGAAGGTTTTCATCTTTCCATTTAATGTACGTAAAGATATCTTTTTCTCACTACCATAAAAAGCTTCAAGAATAGATATATTAATTTGTGTTTCGATATTTTCCCCTTTTATAGCAACTTTCTTGCATTTTTTATCTTCTTTTTGTCCTGCAGGTTTGTTTTGGCTTTCTCCAAAAAACATATTAAAAAAGTCACTAAATATAGAGCCTGTCCCTCTTGCGCTTTCTTCATAGTTTACTTTTTGCTTTTTTCCTATATTGTTATACCACATTCTGTCATATTTTCTACGGGATGCTGTTTCTGATAATACCTTATAAGCTTCATTAATATCCTTAAAGCGCTCTTCTGCCATTTTATTTGTAGTATTAATATCAGGATGATATTTTTTTGCTTGCTCACGATAAGCCTGTTTAATTTCTTCTGCAGATGCCTTATAATTGTTAATACCTAATATTTTATAATAATCTTTGAAAATCATAGTTTCCCCCTAGTAGTTCTTTTTTATCTTCTACGTCTTTTGTATTATTTTTGATTTTCTTTTTGCCTTTTATTTACTTAGAATGTTTAAGATTATATCACATTTGTTTCCATAATGAAATAGGGTTTTTAATATTTTTTTAGTGTTAAAAGCTGATTTCTAGCAAAAATTCCATCTGGATGTATCAATACTCCTTTGTCAATATTTTTTTGAATGGTCTTATCTAAAATTATTAATGTGCATTGATCAATATCTTGTATAGCTAATTTTCTTAATTCTTCAACACCATCATAGTCTCTATTTTCTTCAATTTTATCTGCAATAAAGATTATCTTTGCTAATAAATCCATATCTAAATGACCTGTTGTATGATATAAGATTGCTTTTTGCATTTCTTCTGTAAAACCGAATTTCTTAGTAATATGTGCGCCAACCTTAGCATGAAGTAACCCTACATTACGTATTTCTACTTCATCAATTTCAATTTGCTGCTCTTTACAATATTGTATTTTCTCCTGATTTGGTATTTCTTTTCCTATATCATGAGCTAATCCTGTTAAAGCAGCTATGTGTACATCTATTCCATATTGCTTTGCTAATTCTTCAGCCTTTTTCATTACTCCTATAGAGTGATTGTATCTTTCTCCTGATAATGTTTGCCTTAGTTCTTCTTGTATATTTTCTATTGTTTCCATTTTTATTTCCTTTCTTAGTTTTCTAAAGGGGACACATTTTTCCCTTTGATCACTTCTATCAGGATAAGATGTGTCCCCCTGAGTGTTTATATTAATATGCTAATTTAATTAATTCATCTAATAATTGTGTATAACTCAAACCGTTTGCCTCCCATAATTTAGGATACATGCTAATTTGTGTAAAACCTGGCATTGTATTAATTTCATTAAGATATACTTGATTATTTTCCTTTTTTATAAAAAAGTCAACACGTGAAAGCCCTTTTCCATCCACTGCTTTAAAAGCCTTTACTGCTAATTTTTGAATCTCTTTTAGTTTTTCCTCTTGTATTTCAGCTGGGATAACTGTACGTGATGCTGCATTTTGATATTTAGCAGCAAATGTGTAAAAGTTCTCTGCTGATAACACTTCTCCTACACAAGTTGCTTTTACTTCTTCATTTCCTAATACTGCACATTCTATTTCTCGCCCTATAATTTCCTCTTCTAGTAAAATTTTTGTATCATATTGAATAGCATCTAATAAAGCCTCTTTTAATTCTAGTTCATTTGTGGCTTTATGTACTCCAACTGATGACCCTGAATTAGATGGTTTTACGAATACTGGAAAGTGAATTGTCTCTTCTATTATTTTTGCAATTTCTGATATAGATACTTCTTTTTCTTGGAATTGTTCATTAATATAATTAAATATCGTATGATTTTCACTTTGAATTGCTTTAATATAAATAAACTTAGCTTGTGATATTCCTGCTTTTTCTAATACTATTTTAGTATATACCTTATCCATACAAATACTCGAACCCAAAACGCGGCAACCTACATAAGGAATTTTTAAAAGCTCCAGCATTCCTTGAATTGTTCCATCTTCTCCATATAATCCATGTAAAACTGGAAAGGCAACTTCTATCTTTTTTAGGTACTCTATTACATTTTGAATTGGAGTAAGGTTGGTTAATTTCTCCCCCACTGCTAGCCTTTGAATTTCACTTACTGGTTTACTATACTCATACCATATGCCTTTTTGGTCAATATAAATTGGATAAATTTCATATTTTTCTTTATTTAAGTTTTGTATTACTGAAGTACCTGATGCAATTGACACATCATGTTCTGTTGACATGCCTCCAAAAATAACCCCTAATTTTTTCATAATTTATTCCTCCTTAAAAATCTGAAAAAGAGAATCATTCTATTTTCCTTTTTACATAATTGCTTCACAAATTTGTGTAAAATTTAAGCTGTTAGAAGCTTTTAATAATATAACATCCTCTGCTTGTAACTCTTGCTTTAATTTATGAATTGCTTCCTCATTATTTTCATACCAAAATATATTTTCACTTTTCATTCCATCTTCTTTGGCTTGTTCTATCATATATTTTACTTCTTTACCAACACAAATTAATAAATCAATTTTATTTTTTACTATTTCTTTTCCTACTTTTTGATGCAAATCTTTGCTATATTCACCAAGTTCTAGCATATCTCCTAATACTGCAACTTTTCGTTTATTTGGTAATTTTCCTACATAATCCAATGCTGCTTTCATTGAGTCATAGTTTGCATTATAACAGTCATTTATAATTGTTGCTCCAATCTTGCTCTTTTTTATCTCCATCCTTTTTTTAGTAAGCTCAAATTCCTTAATTCCTTTTATGGCTTTTTCAATTGGAATTTCTAATGCTTTTGCTACCGCTATAGCACACAAACTGTTAGATACAAAATGTTCTCCTCCTATTGGAATGCAAATTTCATAAGTATGATTTTCAATAATTGCTTGACACTTACTTCCGTTTTCTTCCAAAATCGGATTTTTCCCTAGAACCTTGCTTCCTTCTTGTAACCCATAAGTAAGAATTTGATAATGATTTTTCTCACTTTCATACCAATTATGTAATAAATCATTATCATAATTAATTACAACTGTTCCTTTTTGGTTTAACCCTTCCAAAATTTCTAATTTTGCTTTTAAAATGTTTTCTCTGGAACCTAACATTCCAATATGAGCTGTCCCAATATTTGTGATAACCGCTATATCTGGTTTGGCAATATTGGTTAATATACTTATTTCTCCAAAAGAGTTCATTCCCATTTCTAGTACCATTATCTCTTCATCTTTTAAACTTAGTACTGTTAATGGCAATCCAATTTCATTATTATAATTTCCTTGTGTTTTTAATACTTTATATTTTTGTGCCACAACACTTGCAATCATATCTTTTGTACTTGTTTTTCCTACACTACCAGTAATTGCAATAACTGGAATATGATATAAACTTCGTTTGTAACTTGCTAGTTGTTGCATTGCTTTTACTACATTTTCTACCAAAACAATAGTAGCATTCGGATACTTTTCTAACACTCTATTGGGTATTTCTATTCCTTGTAAAACACATGCCTTTGCTCCTTTTGCTAAAGCTTCTTCATAATATATACTACCATTAAATTTTTCACCTTGAAATCCAAGGTAGATTTCACCCTGTTTTAAAATTCTTGTATCTCTGCATAGATTTTCTATTATTATATTCTCATTCCCTTGTATTAATTTTCCATTACATTTTTCTATTAAATCTTTTATTGTAATTTTATATTCCATTGGCTAGCTCCTCGTTTTTATTTTTCTTTCTAATTATATGCTAGTTTAATAGTTTCTTGCAACAATATTTAGAAAAAAAGCACATACAAAAATTCCAGCGAATTTTCACTGGAATTTTTATACTTAAAATATTGTCTTACTTGCTAATTATTTTCAGCAGTTCTATTAGCAATTTCTATTGCTTTTGTAACAATATTACCACAAGTTTTTGATGGAACATTTCCCCATCCGCCATCTTGTTTTACTTGATCATATACACCAAGTTCTTTGGCGATTTCTTCTCTTAATTTATTGGAAATAAGTTTGCTGTTCTTTGACATCGAATTTACCTCCTAATAGAGTTTTAAATTTGTGAAATTTTCTTTTCTTACTTGATTAACATTGAAAGTATTTTCTACTTTTTGTTACTCTTATTTCACATTATTAGTTTGCTCTTTCTTTTTCAAATTATTTTTAAAATTTTTGCCAATTTTAATGTGTTAATGTACCATTTGGTGTATTAACAATGACTAATATATCTTCTTCTTTTCCTGTTTCACAGTTAATATACACTAAAAAATCTGTGTCATCTACTTTTCCTTTAAATTCCCAGCACAATACCTCACTTTTCCACTCAGTTGGAATAATTGCTAATTTTTCACTTTTAATCTCTAAATTTTTATTCAAATTTTTCTTGGCTTGTTCTTTGGTTACTGTAATTTTAGAAGTATCTCTTTTTTCATGATTATTTAAATATCCACTTGTCTCAACTCCCATAATTTCACCATTATCTAAAGCTATTTTTACTTTTATTAAATCTGGATAAACGGTTACTTCATCTTGTTCATATGCATAATTAATTGTAACAATTCCGTCCTGTTTTAAATAATAAGTTTCTCTCATATCTTTGAATCCACGATCTGCTAAATACTTCTTCCCAATTTCATTTGCTCTTTCTTGACTAACAGTTTCTGCTTCTATATTTCTATTATAATTCATAAATACGATATGTCCACCTTTTTCTGTAATAGAAATATTTAAGTTTGCTTCTTTTTCATTATTTACTTTGACTGCAAAATCATAAGTTACCATATTTGTATTTTCTGATTTACCAGACAAAGTAATTTCTTGTACCTTATCTTCTCCCACAAATTTTTTGGCTATTTCCTTTGCTTTTTCTTCATTTATATTTTCACCAGTTAATCCCTTTTTCTCTCTTTTTGTAATATGCTCTGAAAAAGCTCCATCATAAATTAGTCCTGAATATTCATGAAAATTTTCCTCTAGGTTAGTAAAACTATTTTTTGAAATATTGCTTACTTCTTGTGCAAAAGCTATTGTTCCTTTTTTAGTTAATTCTCCCCAACTAATTCTACCCTCATTCATGTCAGCTGATAATTGATTTAACGTATTTTCTAATTCTATACTATAATCATGTAGTTGTTTTAAATTATTCAAATCTTCTTGACTTAATTTTTTATTATTAATATTTTTACGTGAAAGTGAATAGCTATAATCACTTACTTGATTTAAAAACTTTTCTGTCTTTTCTAATTCTACACTTTCTATTGGAAGTCTTGATAAATATACTTGTGCTAAATTTGCTTCTTTCCATACATTAGTTAATGTTTCTGCTCCATGTTCTGGTGTACTAGAAATTAAAGACTTAGCTAAGTAAGTTTCTACATTTTGTACATAGTCTACTAATTCAAAAAAGGCCATATTATATTGATTTTCTGAAGCCTGTCTATAATCTGTTTGCTTTTTATAAATCCATACTCCCATTGCAATAATAATTGCAAATAATACAACAACTACACTAAGCATATGTCTATCTTTTAATCGATTTTTCCAATCTACTAATTTATTTTGTCCCATCTCTCCTAATTCCTTTCTCATTTATATTTTTTAACGACAAAATCTGTGTTTACCAATTGTTTTAATTAATGGTCTTGACCAAATCCATTTATTAGTTGCAGTTGCTGGATTAAAATAATAAATTGCTCCATCAGTTGGGTCCCAGCCATTTAATGCATCTCTTGCTGCTTTTACAACTGTAGCTCCTTCTTCTATTGGTACATTAATTTGTCCATCTGCTACTGCTGTAAATGCCCCTGATTGATAAATAACTCCTGCAATTGTATTTGGAAATTTAGAGTCTTTTACACGATTTAAAATAACTGCTCCAACAGCTACTTGCCCTTCATATGGTTCTCCCCTTGCTTCTCCATTAATAGCTCTTGCTAGTAGTTGTACATCTGAGGTATTTCCACTATTAGAGGCCTTAACTTGTTCTTGATCTGCTAACTCTAAAATTCCCCATATAGTTAAAAATGTGATTACAGTTAATCCTATCCACAAACCAATTTTAATTATTACATTCTTTATTATTTGATTTTTCATTATTAGCTCCTTGTTAGAAATTTGTTTATAATTGATATTTTGTTCATATTTTGTAAAATTATTCAAATCTTTTTACTTTTCATATGTTTTTTGTTATGATAAAATAAAAGTAAAAAGGGGAGATGCTACTTATGAAAAAAATATTAATATTTTACGCTTCTTATGGTGGTGGACACTTATCAGCTGCAAAATCCATTTTAAAATACATAACTGAACACTTCACTGATGTAGAAGCTGAAATGATAGATTGTATGAAATATATTAATAAACCAATTGAAAAGGTTACTACAGGTGCTTACCGAGAAATGGCGAAAAAAGCTCCTAGGCTATGGGGAAAGGTATATTCTGGTTCTGAAAGAGGATTGCTTTCAAAGATTAGTAAAGATAGTAATAAACTAATGGCTAGAAAATTAAACCATTTATTACAGGAAAAACAACCTGATTTAGTTGTTTCTACTCATCCTTTTAGTAGTCAAATGGTTAGCTATTTGAAAAGAAAAGGAAAGTTAAATTGTACTTTAGCAACTATTATGACTGACTTTGCAATGCATAAACAATGGCTCATTGGACATGAATATACAGAATACTTCTTTGTTTCTAATGAACCTATGAAGCAATCCATTGTAAACTATGGGGTTGATGAACATAAAATTTTTGTGACTGGAATTCCTATGTCTGATAGATTCTTCGAAAATTTTGATAATAAGAAAATTTATGAAATGTTTGAACTAGACTTAAATAAAAAAGTAATTCTTTTTTTTGGTGGTGGTGAATTTGGATTAGGAAAGGAGAGAACTTCTCAGATCTTAAAATCTTTTATCCAAAAAGCTTCGGATTATCAAATTGTAGCAGTAGCAGGAAAAAATGAAAAAATGAGAGAGGCTTTTGAGCAATTAGTTAAGGATAATAATGCTAAAGATAGGGTTCGTGTATTAGGTTTTACAGATAAAGTTCCAGAATTAATGCATATTTCTTCTCTAGTTGTGACAAAACCTGGCGGGCTTACAACCACTGAAAGTTTAGCCTCTACTCTCCCAATGGTAATTATCAATCCTATTCCTGGTCAAGAAGAAGAAAATGCAGAATTTTTAGTTTCTAATGGCGTAGGGCTTTGGATCAAAAAGAATGATTTGCCAGAAAAGATACTTACTGATTTGTTTAGCTCTTCTGATAAATTAGAACAAATGAAAGAAAATACCAAAAAGTTTTCAAAGCAATATTCCACAAAAACTATTTGTGAATTATTATTAAACAATACTTAAATTAAAAACTGTAAAAGTATTAGAAAATAATATATATCTAATACCTTTACAGCTTTTTTGTTTAAGGTGTGTCCCCAAACTGACAAAAGTGTCAGAAAAAGGAACGTCCCCAAACTGACACTAAATTTCTCTTCTACCTTCTAGCGCTTTACTTAGAGTGACTTCATCTGTATATTCCAAATCTCCTCCCACAGGGATACCATGAGCAATTCTTGTTACTTTAATTCCCAATGGCTTCACAAGTTTTGAAATATACATGGCTGTTGCTTCTCCCTCTACGCGTGGATTAGTTGCTAAAATAATTTCTTTTACCTCACCACCCATTAACCTTGAAAGTAATTCTTTGATTTTTATATCATCTGGTCCTACTCCATTCATTGGAGAAATACTACCATGTAAAACATGATAAACACCTTTAAATTCATGCGTTCTTTCCATTGCTACAACATCTCTAACATCTTCTACAATACAGATGACTGTATGATCACGATTTTGGTTTCCACATATTGGGCAAGGATCTGTATCTGTGATATTGTAGCATTGTGAACAATATCTCAAGTTACTTTTTGCTTCTAAAATAGCTTGTACAAATTCATTTGTTTCTTCTTCTGTAGCATCTAGCATATGAAAAGCTAGCCTAGCTGCAGTTTTATTTCCAATACTAGGCAATTTTTCAAATGCTTCTATTAGTTTTTCTATCGATGGTGCATAATAACTCATTTTACTATTCCTTTTCTTACATTATACCTGGTATATTATATTTTCCTAATTCTTGGGCTTGTGCACTATCTACTTTTCTTAAAGCTTCATTCACACAACTTAGAATTAAGTCTTGTAACATTTCTACATCCTCTGGATCAACAGCTTCTTTTTTAATGGTAATTTCCTTTATTTCTTTATTACCAGATACTTTTACATAAACTGCTCCTCCACCGACACTTGCATCAAATTCTTTTGCTGCAAGTTCTGTCTGAGACTTTTCCATGTCTGCTTGCATCTTTTTAGCTTCTTTCATTAATTGGCCTAAATTCATTCCTCCAAATCCTCCACCCATTCCTGGGAATCCACCTTTTTTTGACATAATTTTTCTCTCCTTTTTATTCTTCTATTTCATTTACTGGAATACCCAAATCTTTAATAGGATTTTGATCTTCCGCTTCTTTTGCTTTTTGCTTTAAAATGTCATCTTGATTATCTAATAATTTAATTCTCATAGGTTTTCCACATTCCATGGAAACAAGTCTTTCTATTTCTTGTATATTTTCAGGTCTTTCCATAATACCTTTTACAAATGGAGTGAGTCCATTTTGAAATACAATTCCTACTGTCATTTCATTGACTAATGTTGCTATTGTTCCCATTAGGTTAGTAGCAAGTAGCATTTTTCTGTCTTCTTTCAGTTGATTAATTATTTTTGGCCAAAACTCTAATTGTTCAATATTTAATTTGCTAAAATCAATCGGTTCTGGTTTTAGCTCTTTCTCTTTTTGACTAGTATTTTTCGTCTTTTCTGGAGTGTTACTTGCTTGAATATTGCCCTGTGCTATTTTTCTTTCTAATTGGGTTATCCTACTTTTTAATTCTTCTATCCCTGTACTATTTGGTGTATTTATATCTTTTACCCCTTCAATTACTGGTTGACACAGTTTAATCATTGCCACCTCAAACAATACAGCTTTCTGTGAAGACCATTTCATATCGTTTTCTAATTCTGATAATATATAAATAATTTGTAATAGTCTCTCTTTTGATATTTTTTCTGATATGTTTGCTATTTGTTTTAATTCTTCTTGGTTATATATCTCTAGTTTCTGAGTTGTTTTCCATACTAGAATGTCTTTTGTATATTTAATCAACTCCCATAATAAATTATTTAAATCTTTTCCTTCTTGTATAACTACTTCTACTGCTTTAATTGTTTTTTCTATATCACTCTCTATAATTGCTTGTATAATTTGAGAAATAAAAGTCAATTTTGGTATTCCTACCAAATCTTTTACTAAATCTTCATCTATTTTTTCGCTTCCTTCTTGTAAACATCTTTCTAAGATACTTAATGCATCTCTCATAGCTCCTTCTGCTAAAATAGAAATAATATTTAAGGCCTCTTTTGTAATTTCAATTTTACTCTCATCACAAACATATTGTAATCTTCTACTAATATCACTATTAGAAATTTTCTTGAAATCAAAGCGTTGGCACCTAGATAAGATGGTAGCTGGCAATTTTTGCGGTTCTGTTGTAGCTAAAATAAATTTAACATGTGAAGGTGGCTCTTCTAATGTTTTAAGCAATGCATTAAAAGCACCTGTTGATAACATATGAACCTCATCTATAATATATACTCTATATTTGGCTAAAGTAGGTAAAAAGTTTACCTCATCGCGAATGGCTCTAATATCATCTACACTATTATTAGATGCTGCATCCATTTCTACAATATCAGTTAAAGAACCGTGAAATAGCTGCTTTACAAATCTCACATTCATTACAAGGCTCTCCATCTTGTGGATTTAGGCAATTTACTGCTCTTGCTAAAATTTTAGCAGTTGTTGTCTTTCCTGTTCCCCTTCCACCATTTAATAAATAGGCGTGTCCCACTCTTCCTGCTATAATTTGATTTCTAATAGTTCTTGTAATATGTTCTTGCCCTACCATATCTTCAAACTTTAAAGGTCTAAATTTTCGGTATAATGCAGTATATGCCATTTTTTCACCTCTTTTAATTATACAATATAAGGTATGGAGCTTTTGTTAGCCACTCTATGGAGAATAAAATCCACACAGGAGTATCTACTTATTGCTGCTTCCTTCCAGACCTGACAAGGTTCATAGGCTCTCTGTTGGTTTTACCCTCCATACAATGGCTAAAATGAAAAAACTTCATACCTTTGTATTATATACTTTTTTATTTTGTTTATCAAGAGAATTTTTTGTTATTTTACTCTCTTAAATATAATGTCTTTCATATCTGTTTTTTCTAAATAGCAACTTTCTTCATCGTCTAAATTTCCAGTTGGCAATTCTAATGTTACTTCTGCTTGATATTTTGCTTTAGTTGTTTCTATTGTAAAATCACATCCCATTTCAAATTTTATTTCTTCATTTGTTGTTTTTATCTTTTTTAATAAAGTACTATTATGAATAATTTCTTTGTCTTTATCTGAGGTATAATTTCCAATATTACTGTTACTAAATCGAATTAAAACAGGCCCGCCTTTGCTTCCTATCTCAAGATTAGAAGCATTACTTGTACCACTTCCTTTATATTCTAGTTTTTCTTCTACCAAAAATTGCTTGTCATAAGAATATAGCCTTCCAGCTTCGCTATTGGGCATATATGTTTTTATTTCTCCTTTTTGAGGCGTATTTTTTATTTGAATGTTACTAATCTTAACACTTTTAATTAATTCGTCTTCTTTTATATTTTCACTATTTTGGTCTATATAAAAATATATATCATTATTTTGATAGATATCAAAATTCCACTTTTGCTTACCTTTTTCAGCTTCAACACCTTCTACTGTCCCAATCACTACGATTTTAGAAAGTTTATATGGCATATTTGTTTCGCCTTCTACCTCATATTTAATCATCATGATTGCAACAAAAAGAAGTAACAATACTAAAACTGTTATTGCAACTATAAGCTTAATGGTTTCTTTTCTTTTTTCAGTTATCACTTTTTCCTCCTAGTTTCTATTTTCTTTTGTATTTATGATTTGGCGGAGTGGGTGGGATTCGAACCCACGTGGCGCTTATGCAACACCTAATTGATTTCGAATCAACCTCGTTATGACCGCTTCGATACCACTCCTTTTATTTCTTCTTTTGGCGTAACTCTTTAAAAAACTGTTTTAATAATTGCTCACATTCTTGTCCTAGAATTCCAGTTTCTATCTCTATTTTATGATTAAATGGATAATCTTGTAATAAATTTAATACTGAACCACAAGCCCCTGTTTTAGGATCCATTGTTCCAATATATAATTTCCTAATTCTAGACTGTATCAATGCTCCTGCACACATACTACATGGCTCTAAAGTAACATACATATCACAGTCTGTTAGTCTCCAAGAATTCAACTTTTTACTTGCTTTTTGAATTGCTAAAATTTCTGCATGTTTTGTAGTATCTAGCTTGTACTCTTTTTCATTATATGCTCTTGCTATAATTTTATGATTCTTTACAATAATTGCTCCTACAGGAATTTCCTCTTTGTCATAGGCTTTTTTTGCTTGTTTTAGAGCTTCTTTCATGTATTTTTCAGTTTCTAGCATAATTCCTACTTTCTTATTTAACTTGGTGTGCCTAGCGGGAATTGAACCTGCGACCTCTCGCTTAGGAGGCGAGCGCTCTATCCAACTGAGCTATAGACACATATATTATAAAATGCAATATAAATTATACGATACTTTTTCATTTTATGCAAGTGCCACCCTTGACTTGTTATGATATAATTTTCAAAAAGGAGAAAAAGATGCAACGTATTTTAAGTTATTTAAGAAAAACTATTGAAACATATCATTTAATTGAAGAGGGAGATAAAATTGCAGTTGGTCTTTCAGGAGGTAAAGACTCTTTTGCCTTATTAATGAGTCTAAAGGCATTACAAAGATTTTACCCTGTTCATTTTGAATTACTTGCTATCAGCATTGATCCTGGTTTTGAGTTCTTTAATCAAGAATTTTTGAAAAGTAAATGTGAAGAAATTGGGGTTACTCTTGTCATAGAACAATCACATATCAAAGAAATTGTTTTTGACGTAAGACAAGAAAAAAATCCTTGTTCTCTATGCGCTAACTTGCGTAGGGGAATTTTAAATTCTATTGCTATTCAAGAAGGATGTAATAAGATCGCTTTAGGTCATAATCAAGATGACGCTTTAGAGACCTTTTTATTAAACTTTTTATATGCTGGAAATCTGTCTACTTTCGCTCCTATTAGTTATATGGATCGTTCCAAAATGACTTTGATTAGACCTTTAATAGATACTCCTGAAAAGGAGATTAAAAAGTTTGTGAAACGAAATAACATAGAAGTTATGCCTAAGGTTTGCCCTATGGATGGTATTTCTAAAAGAGAAGATATGAAAAATATGATATTAGAGTGGGAGAAAAAAATACCAACCATACGTAGTAATATGGTCGGTGCTATTAAGAGGGCTCACATTAATGGTTGGAAAGAATAAGAAAAATTATCTTCCTATTTATAAACTAATCCGTCACATGATTGTGACGGATTAAAATAACTATTTCGCAAACTCTTTTACTGCTATTTCTAACTCTTCTAATTTTTTATCTGCATTTTCTAAGCTAGTACCTTTTACTCCCATATAGAACTTGATTTTAGGTTCTGTTCCTGATGGACGTACACAACACCAACTGTCATTGGTTAAATCAAAATATAATACATTTGACTTTGGTAAGTTAGTATTATTGTCTTCTCCTGTTTCATTATTATGAATATTTTGTATTTGGTAATCCCCAAAAGAAATTACTTTTTCTCCTGCAATTTCTGTAGCTGGATGATTTCTCATATCTTCCATCATTTGTTTAATTTGAACAGCACCTTCTGCGCCTTTTAATGTAATAGAAAATTGCTTTTCTTTGTAATATCCATATTTTTCATAAATAGCAAGCATAGCATCCCATAAAGTCATTCCTTTTTGTTTGTAATAGCAAGCTGCTTCGCATAGTGTCATAACTGCTACAATTCCATCTTTATCTCTTGCATGTGTTCCAATAATGCATCCATAACTTTCTTCATAAGAATATAAACATTCATATTCATTGTTATTTTCTTCAAATCCACGAATAATTTTTGCAATATTTTTAAATCCTGTTAAAGTAGAAAATAATTTAACATTATAAGATTTAGCAATTGCATCTGTTAGATTAGAAGATACTATTGTTTTAATAACTGCTCCATTACTTGGTAATGTTCCATTTGCTTGTTTTTGAGATAAAATATATTCTGCAATTAGGTTACCTGTCATATTACCATTAAATTGAACATACTCACCTGTCGCTTGATTTTTAGCATATACACCTAGTCTGTCTGCATCTGGGTCATTGGCTAAAATGATATCTGCATTTTTCTCTTTTGCTAGTTCTAAAGCTAGTTTAAAAGCTTTTGCATCTTCTGGATTTGGATAATCCACTGTTGGAAAATTGCCATCTGGTTGTTCTTGCTCTTTTACCACATAAACGTTTTCAAATCCTAATTCTTTTAAAATAGTTTGAACTGGAATATTCCCTGTTCCATGAAGTGGTGTATATACAATTTTGATATCTTTTTGTGTTTCATCAATTGCTTTTTGATTTACCACTAATTTTTTTAGTTCTTCTATATATCTTTTATCAATTTCACTACCTATTATATGGTATAGTTCTTGGCTTTCCGCTTCTGCTCTTTCCATTGTTTTAATAGTGGATAAATCTATTACTTTGTTTACCTCTTCTATGATTTCTTTGTCTGTTGGCTCTACAATTTGAGCTCCATCTTCCCAATATACTTTATACCCATTATATTCTGGAGGGTTATGACTTGCTGTTACAACAATTCCTGCAATGCACCCTAATTCTCTTACTGCAAAAGATAACTCTGGTGTTGGTCTTAATGTATCAAATCTATATGTTTTAATTCCATTTGCATTTAAGCAAAGTGCTGCTTGTTCACTAAACTCTGGCGACATCCTTCTTGAATCATAAGCAATTGCTACACCTCTGTCTTGTCCACCTTTTTTTATAATATAATTAGCTAATCCTTGTGTTGCTTTTGTAACAGTATATGTGTTCATTCTGTTTGTTCCAATACCAATAATACCTCTTAATCCTGCAGTTCCAAATTCTAAGTCTTTATAAAATCTATCTTCTATTTCTTTTTCATCATTTGCAATATTTCTTAAATCTTGTTTATCTTCCTCAGAAATAGCTGGGTCATTTAACCACTGCTCATATTTTACTTTATATTCTTCCATTCCTTTATCCTTTCTTTAATTCATATGATAAAATGCTTTGTATAATGCTCTGGCTGTTTCAGGACTATCTACTCCTTTTGCATTTTTTACTGGTGCAAATTCATCTTCTCTTTTCACTCTTAAAATACTCATATTATCTACTGTTGAAAATGCATCAAACAAGAATGCTTCAAACTTATAAGCATTTGGCTCAGTTGGCTTAATTACTTCTCCTTTATCACTTAAATAACTTGCTTTTTTAAATGCAACATGGTATGGTAATTTATTTTGGCTAATTTTTTCTAGTGCTGATAAATGAAATTGATTACATAGAATATGGGATTCTCCATAAAGAAGTTCTCCTCTTTCATCTACAGCTTCAGCTAATTCTTTTGATATCTCAGTATATTCAATAACATTTGGTCTATTGTCTTTTTTGCAGAAAACACCTACTTTTTCTTGTGGATTTGCCTTTACAACACTCTTTCCTGCCATTAAAGTTCTTTGGCTAATAGCTAATCCTGTTAAAACTGGGTCTACCATCTTTGCTAATACATTATCTACTCCACCAATATATATCCATTCAATTCCTTTTTCTTTCATATCATAAAGTACGCCATTTTTTCTCATTGCCTCAAAAATTCCACCATGCCCATCTGCAGCTTGTTTAATAGTTCCATCTTCATCCAATAAAATTTTCCCATTTGTATCAATCATTGGTAACTTTCCTTGAATAAAGAAACTAATTGCCTCTTTTGGATATCCAAAATAATTATTGTCTTTCCAAAATTGAATTGTACTTTCATTATTTGCATCACTTGTCATTAAATACCAAGGAATTGTAACCTTATATTTTTCACATGCTTCTTTCATTGTATCACATAAAATTTCAAAAATAGATTTATGTGAGTCTAATCCTAAATCAAAGGTTCCTTTTGGTCCATCATGCCCAAGCCTTGTCCCTTGCCCTCCAGCCATTGTAACTACTGCTAGTTTTCCTGCTTTTATTGCATCTTCTCCTAAAGAAGTATATTTTGCTAATTCTTCTGATGACAATTCCGATTTCGTTACATGTGCAATTGGCTCCAGTTTTACATTTTCAAAATTTGTTTTTATTTTAGTTGTTTCATAAAGCTCTTGCATTTGTTTAAAGTCTGTTGTTAAAATTGCATCTAATAACTCTGCTTGTTTTTCTTTTGATAGGGAATTAAAAGAATTTAATAAGTGTTCTTGTCCATACTTTTGAAGAGTTTGCTCTGCAGCTAATAATTTTTCTTCCATAAAATTACCTTCCTTTTCTTAAAATAATCTGTCCCTATTCTTATTGTCATTAATATCTATATCTTATATCATATCCACTTTTTCGTCAATTATGTTTTTATGAATTTTTATTGACTTGATAAGATAAAAAACACATCACGTTCATTTTTATTACTTGTGATGTGTTTTTCTTTCTTATTTTACCAATTTAGGAAGGAATCATGTTTCTTTAATAATATAGATATACTCGGAAAATTCCTTGAAATTTTCCCCTCTCATTTTCTATATTAGAGTCCGGTGCCCACCACCGCTACTCCACGACCGTAGTTGTTGTTGCTAGTCCAGTTGTTGTTACCGTTGAAGGAGAATACTCCATTGCCGCCACGATAGAAACCATAACTGGTATTACTAAGCCAGTTAGAGTTGCTGGAGCCATGCCAGCCTGCGCAGCTGGGATACCATAACATAATCCCTATGTCTCATTTATTTTACTAAATTATCTCTATTATTTCAAGTATTACACATTACCTACTGCTTGTTTTGTCTCTTGTTTTGTATAGCCTTCAAATACTTCTGTAATTTCTCTTTCTCCTGAAGTATTTAAAACTCTGTCATGTGAATTTAATATTTCTACAATATGATGATTAAATTCTGTTACTTCAAAAAAGTTAATTACCTTTATATTTGTTTCACCTGTTTTTTCTATCCATTCTTCTATATTTTGATTATTCTTTTCAATATAATCTCTACATCCATTAATTAAGATAATATTTTGTTTTGTGCCATTTACTTCTAATTCTAATAATTGTTCTATATCTGCGTATTTTTTAGAATTGACCTCTTCCCAACGAATTTCCAAAATTTCTTTTTCATTTTTTAAATTTAATTTTTTTACTAATGTTACAATATTTTCTTGTATATTGTTTTCTAGGAGTGTTATCACATTTATTTGTTCCTCAATTTTGTGGTTAATATATGGTAAAAGCATAGTTGCAAAATGCCAATCACTCACATAAAAACTACATAGTTTTTCGACTCTTTGATTTTCTTTTTTCATTTGAAACAACCCCTTCATTTTTATTTTGCATCTTGGAAAATTTTACCATTTATCACTTACGGAAGTCAAGCTTTTTTCAAATAAATCGTACGTGTTTATTCGACATTTAAAAGGTATTTTTTTATCAAATTTGTATGAATTTTCTTTGGTAAATTAAAAAGTTTTTTCCAATACTGTATATTTTTTTTAATTTAGTCAATAATTCTATTAAATTTAAAAATACGGAGGATAAAAATGAAAAGATTTTTTGTATTATTATTGTTATTAACTTTATTTATATTTGTATCTGCCCTTTCTTATGTAAATGCTGTGTCGGCGGATATTGCTAATAGTGTATTTCGTTTACATGTCATTGCTAACAGTGATAGTAAAGAAGATCAAGCTTTAAAATTAAAAGTAAGAGATGAACTTCTTTCTTATATGAATACTTTAGCTAAAGACTGCTCTTCCAAAGAAGAAGTAGTTTCATTAGCTAAAGAACATCAAGAAGAGTTTAAATTAATAGCTGAACAAGTAATTTGTAATAATGGCTTTTCTTATCCCGTTAGTATCCAAATTGGTGATAGTGATTTTCCTACTAAAACTTATGGAGATATTTCTCTACCTGCTGGAACCTATGACGCCCTAAGAGTACAAATTGGTGAAGCTAAAGGTCAAAACTGGTGGTGTGTCATGTTCCCTCCTCTTTGTTTTGTAGATGTTAGCACAGGTATTGTTCCTGATGATTCTAAAAAAGAAATGCAAGAAAGTCTAAATGATGAAGAATATGATTTAATTAGTAAAACAGATAATAATGAAATTCATTTTAAGTTTAAGTTAATTGAATTTTTCCAAAATTTAAGACTTGGACAAAATAAGTAATTTTACACAGGAATTACTTGTCAAAAAGAACAAACTATGGTATAAACTTGTTGAAATGAAAAGAAATTTAAATGGGGGTTGTTCATTTTGGATAAATTAGTAATTCAAGGACCAACAAAATTAAAAGGAGAAGTAACCATCAGTGGTGCAAAAAATGCAGCAGTAGCAATCCTTCCTGCAACCTTGTTGATAGATGGTGTTTGTAAAATTGAAAACTTGCCAAACATCAGTGATGTAAGAACTTATTGTAAAATTCTAGAAACCTTAGGTGCAAAAATCACTTGGTTTTCGGATAATGAAATAGAAATTGATACGAGAAACATTGGATGTACACAAGCACCTTTAGATATGACTAGTAGATTTAGAGCTTCTTATTATTTATTAGGTGCTCTTTTAGGAAGATGTGGCGCTGCTGAAGTTGGTATTCCTGGTGGATGTAACTTAGGTGCAAGACCAATTGATCAACATATTAAAGGTTTTGAAGCATTAGGCGCTAAAGTAGATGTTGCACAAGGAAAAATTTCTGCTAAAGTGAAGAAATTAACAGGTACTTCTATTTATATGGATATTGTCTCTGTTGGTGCAACTATTAATGTTATGCTTGCTAGTGTATTAGCGGAAGGAACTACAACAATAGATAATGCTGCAAAAGAACCTCATATTGTTGATGTTGCAAACTTCTTAAATACTATGGGTGCTGATATCCGTGGTGCTGGTACAGATGTAATTAAAATTAATGGTGTAAAAAGTTTACATGGAGACACTACATATTCTGTTGTTCCAGATCAAATTGAAGCTGGCACTTTTATGCTTGCAGCAGTCGCTTCTAAAGGAGATATTTTAATTAAAAATTGTATTCCAGAACATTTAGATTGTATTACTGCCAAAATCGTTGAAATTGGAGGAACTGTTGAAGATTTAGGTGATAGCGTTCGTGTTTTTATGAACAAAAGACCAAATAAAGCAATTGTAAAAACACTTCCATATCCAGGTTTTCCTACAGATTTACAACCTCAAATGGGCGTTGTTCTTTCTGTTGCAGATGGTACAAGCACAATTAACGAAAGCATTTGGGATTCTAGATTTCAATATACTGCTGAATTAAACAAGATGGGTGCAAAGATTGCTCCACAAGGAAAAACAGCTGTATTTGAAGGCGTAAAAGGTTTAGTTGGTTCTCAAGTTTGTGCAACAGATTTAAGAGCAGGTGCAGCACTACTTGTTGCAGGTACAATTGCTAATGGTGAAACTCATTTGTATAACCTACAGCATATTGATAGAGGATATGAAAATATAGAAGAAAAATTTAGAAACTTAGGAGCAAAAATTCAAAGAGTTTCTGAACCTGATGAAACTATGTGTGATACTTAATTCTAAAGAAACAAAAGAAGTAAAGGAAAAATAAACATGCTAAAATTTTGTAGTTTATATAGTGGTAGTAGTGGGAATAGTCTATTTGTTGAAACACCAAATGCCAAAGTTTTAATTGATGCTGGTGTTAGTACTAAAAAAATTGAGACTGCTTTAAATGATTTAGAAGTAGATCTTCATGATATTGATGCAGTTTTAGTAACACATGAACATTCTGACCATGTGAAAGGTTTAGGTACTTTAGCTAAAAAATTTGATATTCCCATTTATGCTAATCAAGAAACTTGGAATGCTATGCCAGAAGTCGCTGAAAAAGTTCAGTTGGAAAATCAAAATTTTTTCAAGCCAAATGAAAAATTTGACATTGGAGATTTAAAAATTCTTCCCTTTTCAATTCCACATGATGCCGCTAATCCATGTGGTTTTAATTTGTTTTATGGAAATCAAAAAATCAGTATTGCTACTGATCTAGGACATATGGATTATAATCTTATTAAATACTTAGAGGAAAGTCAGTTTATTTTATTAGAAGCAAATTATGATCCTAATATTTTAAAATGTTCAAGATATCCTTATCCATTAAAACAAAGAATTGCAGGACCTAATGGCCATTTATCAAATGAAATGGCTGGAAAAACTATTTCTTACCTTCTAAAAAGTGGATTGAATAAAGTTATGCTTGGACATCTAAGTAAAGAAAATAACTTCCCAGAACTTGCTTATCAAACAGTTATTGATGAACTTTGCAATACTAATTTTAATGAAAATTATTTTTCATTAAGTGTTGCTAGCCGTTTAGCTCCTAGTAATGTAGTAAATATAGAGGGATAATATGTTACATATTGAAATTATTTGTGTTGGAAAATTGAAAGAGGATTATTTAAAATCTGCTATCTCAGAATATTCTAAAAGACTATCTAAATATTGTTTTTGCCAGATAATTGAATTACCTGATGAAAAATTGCCTACGCCTCTTTCTGAAGCAGACAAAAGAAAAGTAATTGAAAAAGAAAGTAATTGCATTTTAAATCATATTAAAGAAAATAGCTATGTAATTGCTTTAGACTTAAAAGGAAAACAATATACTTCTGAAGAGTTTTCTGAAAAGTTATCTAATATTGCTCTCCGTGAAAATTCTACTATTACTTTTTTAATTGGTGGTACTTTAGGTATGTCACAAGAATTATTAAAGCATGCTAATCAATTAGTTTGTTTCTCTAAAATGACATTTCCACATCAATTAATTCGTGTATTTTTATTAGAGCAATTATTTCGTAGTTTTAAAATTCAAAATAATGAAACTTATCACAGGTAAAAAGCCTGTGTTTTATAATATATAATTGAATTGTAGAGGAGAATAAAAAAGAAAACACTAATCTCTTCTTAAATAAAATCGGGGGCACGAATTATTTCTTAAAAAGACAAAATCTCTTTGAACATATCAGGGGTGATATTAAGGGAATATATAAAATATTTCTCCTCTACAAAAATAAAAACATAAATTATTATTCGGAAATTTTTTTCAAGATATGTTTTGCACATATATAAGAAATGAAATTTCTAAGAATAAAATAAATAGAAATAAATGATACTTCTAATATCATAAATAATTTGATAAATTGAATAAACTTCATAACTTGTCCTTTCTGCCCTCTGTCTATAAATTATGTCTTGAACTTGTTATGTTTTTTATCTTACTACCATTTTTTTCATTTGTCAACAAAAACTTCACGACATAATTTGACAAATTATGACAGAACTAATCATTCCTGCTAAGTCTGCAAGAAGCGCTGCTGCTAGCACAAATCGAATTTTCTTTACTTTTACACAAGCTGTATAAATAGCAATTGTATAAAAGGTTGTTTCCGTTGAGCCCATAATAACGGATGTTATCATTCCTAAAGTTGTGTCTACTCCATGCTGTTTCATAATATCTACCGCTACTCCCATTGATGCACTTCCTGATATTGGTCTTAGCATAGCTAATGGAAGTATTTGACTTGGTATTTTAAAAAGGTCTGTTACTGGTGAGATAATACCAATAATAAAATCTAAAATGCCTGAAGTTCTAAGAGCACCTACCGCTAAGAATATTCCAATCAATGTTGGAAATAGTCCTACTACAATTTTTACACCCTCTGTTGCTCCTTCTAAAAAACAGTCAAAAACTTTCTTTTTCTCTTTTATTCCATAGAACAAAATAATTAAAATAATAATTGGTATAGCTGCTGCAGATAAATAATTCACCACTTTCATTTTATTTTCTTATATAGCTTTCTACTATATAAGCCTCCTTTCATTTTCTAAAATTTTTTCATAAAAAGTTTTGTTGCTATAATTCCTACTGTTGCTGCTATGATAGTAGCTCCCCAAACTTGCAAAATAATACCACTTGGTGCTACTGCCCCTAATGAACTTCGAATGGCAATTACATTAGTTGGTATAAGTTGTAAAGAGGCTGTATTTAATACAATAAACATTGCCATTGAATTAGTTAAAGTATCTTTTTTAGGATTTTCTTTTTGCATAGTTTCCATTGCTTTTAGTCCTAGTGGAGTAGCTGCATTTCCAAGTCCTAACAAATTTGCTACTACATTCATTGAAATTTCTTCTTTCGCTTTCTCATTATGTTTTAGTTCCGGAAATAGGAATTTAATAGCTGGCTGTAGCATTTTAGTAAGTTTCGACATTAATGTAGTTTCCTTTGCTATTTTTATTACACCATTCCATAAACAAATAGTACCAAAAAATGTCAATGTCAACTCTACAGCTGAAGAAGCAGATTCAAAAATTCCATTGCTTACTTTCTCTACATTTCCTGTTATTAATGCATATATAAAGGATATTGCTATAAAAATTGGCCAAATAATATTAAGCATATTTTATCTCCTCCCTGTCCTTTCATCCTATTCTTTCTTTTTTGTTTTTATACCTATTTTATTTTCATGAAGTTTCGACATTTTTTCTCCTTTTTCATATCAGATTTTACCATTTTTGTTAATTTTTTACAGTTTTTATTGCTTTTCCGCCATTTGTGTGTTATTATAATTTATATCGCGTTTGTCGAATTTTGTTGTTTTAAGGAGGAAATGATATGAAATCTACAGGAATTATAAGACGAGTAGATGAATTAGGAAGAGTAGTAATTCCAATTGAATTAAGAAATAAATTTGGTATTGCTGAAAAGGACCCTATTGAAATATTCGTAGATGGTTCTAACATTGTATTAAAAAAATTCGAGCCTAATTGTATCTTTTGTGGAGGTTCTAAGAAATTGTCTGAATACAAAGATAAATTAGTTTGTGACAAATGCTTAGAAAAATTAGCAGGAATGAAAACAGAAGAATAGATATACATTTTTAAAAGGAAATGTATTAAAATAGAAAAATCACTAGTTTGATACTAGTGATTTTTTATTTTTAATTATTTTAAAAACTGCTGATAAATCTCATTTTTAGGGACATTTCTATCTTTTGCTATTTGTTTAATAATTTCTTTTTTATCTAATCCTAATTTTTGGTAAAAAGTATAATGTTCTTGTAATGTCATTTGCTCAAAATCTATTTTTTCTTTATCCTCATTTGCATTTAAATCTAAAATAATTACAAACTCTCCCTTTGGCTCTTGACATTGCTTTCTTACCTCAGATACTTTTCCATATATTTTTTCTTCATGAATTTTTGTTAATTCTCTCACAACACAAACAGATACATCTCCAATTATTTGCAATATATCCTCTAATGTTTTTTGCAACTTATGTGGTGCTTCATATAAAATAACAGTTTTTGTTTCCTTTACAATTTTACTAAAAGTTTCTTTCCTATTTTTCTTGTTTAATGGCAAAAATCCATAAAAACTAAACTCTTTTGTAGAAATACCTGAAACAATTAAACTATTAATTAAAGCACAAGCCCCTGGAACTGGTACTATTTCAATTTTATTTTCTATAGCTGCTTTTACAATTTCTTCTCCTGGATCTGATATTCCGTGGAGTCCCTGCATCTGTTACAATTGCAATATTTTTTCCTTCTAATACATCCTTAATTAACTCCTCTGTTTTTATCTCTTCATTATGTCTATGATAACTTACCATTGGTTTGTTAATTTCAAAATAGTTTAATAATTGTAAAGTATGTCTAGTATCCTCAGCAGCAATCAAATCTACCTGTTTTAATATTTGAATTGCTCGAAAAGTCATATCTTGTAAATTTCCAATCGGAGTTGCTACTAGATAAATTGTTCCTTTCATGTGCTTTCTCCTTTTATTTATTATATATTTCTAAAACTTCTTTTGTATAATTGCCTTGTAAATCATAAATATAAATTGGCTTTTCTACCTTTAAAAATGTCTTTGCATTTTTTGTAGCTTTTACTAAAATTAAATTTGGCTCCTTTTCTTGATTCGGATATATAAATTTCATTACTTTTGGTTCTAACTTATATTTTCTTAAACTTATCATAATATCTGCTAATCTTTCTGGTCTATGTACTATATAAATACTTCCTTGATCTTTTAATAGATAGCTAGCCATTTGAATAAAGTCTTCTAAGTTAGCTGCTATTTCATGACGTGAGATTAATTTTGTTTCATTTTCGTTAATTCTGCCTGTTCCTACTTTTTTGTATGGTGGATTTGTTACAATTGCATCAAAACTTCCCACTTCATATTTCTTTTTTAACTTTTTTATATCTTCACAAACAATACTAATTCTTTCTTCTAAATGATTTAATTGTACACTTCTTCTTGCCATTTCCGCTACTTGTCGTTGTATTTCTACCCCTGTTATTTTAGTATCCTGTGTTTTTGCAGATAATAAAATACTTAAGATTCCTGTACCTGTTCCCATATCTAATATAGCACTATTTCTTTTAATTTCTTTAGCAAAATCTGATAAGAGTACACTATCCATTCCAAAACAAAATCCACTTTTATCTTGAATAATTTTTAATCCATTTAGTTCCAAATCATCTATTCTTTCAGTTTCTTTTAATTCCATACTTTCTCTCTTTTTTGTTTTTTATTATTATATCATGGGTTTATGTATATTTCAAATATTCATTGTCAAAAATGCTTTCTATAACATATACTATTATGAGGTGACAATATGGAACAACTTAATAGAGGAGAATCTCCTAAAAAAGAAAAGTTTAATTTCAAAGAAAAAAAAGAGAACGCTGTACATTCTCTTTTTGAAGTAGAACATTTTTTACATGACTTTAAAAATGTTTGTAAGGGCTTAAAACTTTATCATATTTTACGAAAATAACTAAGTAGTAGTATTATTTGCTACTTTATTATTTTGAGTATTGTTTGTTGTATTCGTAGTTTGGTTAGCTTGTGTATTACTATTTGTTTCTTTTGTAGTAGTATCTTTTCCTTTTTCTATTCTAATAAAGGCATTTTTGAAGTTTATTTTATTATCTTTAAATGCTTGATCTTCTCTTCCATTAATTAAGATTTTTACACTATTTACTTCATTTAACTGTGTTAAAGTATTTACAATTGCATACACAGTCATATTTTCCATTTCTTGCCCACCTTTATGATTATCAATAAATTCTTTTGACAAATCTAAATATACTATATCTCCTTTTAGTTCTGCTTTTATTACCCTTGTTCCTTCTGGAATTACACTTTGTAGTTTTTCGTTTTTAGGTCCTTCTATTAATAATCCCATTAATGTAGCATATGGGTCTGTTAATAAAGTTTTGCTATCTACCATTCTTCCCTCTGGCATCAATTCTTTTGTTTCTTTATTTTGATAATATAGAGTGACAATTGTCTGTCTCATGGTATTATCTGCTACCTCTTCTTGCGGCTGAATTTCATTCTGACTTACACCTGTACCTTTGTTAGTAAGTAAATAAATAGTTACTCCTACAATCCCTATTATCAAAACGGCAATTACTGTTAAAAATACTTTTCTATTCATCTGTTTTTCTCTCCTTTTCTTTTTATTAGTTATTCTAATAGAATAACTTTTAACTTGTACTATTCATTTCATTTCTATGCTTATCCAAATCTATTTAGAACTTTATTTATCATTTCTTTACTATTCCATTTTATAAAACTTTTAATACTTTCTTAATTTTGCACTTTTCAAGCCATTCTCCCACTATTTTACATTGACAAATGCCTATTCTAAGTATACAATAAAGGGTATCAATTTAAGATGAATACTAAGTAAAATCTATCATATAAATAGTACATAAAAAGGAGCGCGAATTTTTTTATGAGCAAATTATTACATGTTGGTTTAGATGTAGGGTCTACCACTGTAAAAATCGTTATTATGGATGAAAATTTAAATGAGTTATATTCTGATTATCAAAGACATTTTTCTGATACGAAAAATACAGTATGTAAAGTATTAGAAAATTTGGCCTCTCAATATGTAGACTGCGAATTTAGTATAGCTTTAACAGGTTCTGGTGCAATGAGTGCTGCTAAATTTTTAGACCTACCTTTTATTCAGGAGGTAGTTTCTTGCAAACGCAGTGTTGAAAAATATATTCCTGAAACAGATGTTGTAATTGAACTTGGTGGAGAAGATGCAAAAATTATTTACTTTGACAAATCTATTGAACAGCGTATGAATGGAACTTGTGCAGGTGGTACAGGTGCATTTATTGACCAAATGGCTTCTTTATTACATACAGACCCTACAGGGCTTAATGGGCTTGCTAAAAATTATAAAATGCTTTACCCTATTGCCTCTCGTTGCGGTGTTTTTGCCAAAACTGATGTACAACCTCTTTTAAATGAAGGTGCTGCAAAAGAAGATATTGCTGCCTCTATTTTTCAAGCAGTTGTAAACCAAACTATTAGTGGTTTAGCTTGTGGAAGACCAATTCGTGGTAATGTTGCTTTTTTAGGAGGCCCTTTAAATTATTTATCAGAACTTCGTAATCGTTTTATTGAAACATTACATTTAACAGAAGAGCAAATCATTATACCTGAACAAGCCCACCTATTGGTTGCTAAAGGTGCTGCTTTAGATTCTATTTATTCAAGCCATCCAATTACAGTAGAAAAATTGAGAGCAAAAATAGAGATGTTAAAAATATCTCATGATGATACTTCACATCCTTTATCTCCTTTATTTTCTATTGATGCTGAATACCAAGAATTTAAAGAAAGACATGATAAAGAAACAGTCAAAAAAGGTGATTTAAAATCTTATGAAGGAGACTGTTTCATAGGTATTGATGCTGGTTCTACCACAACAAAACTTGTAGTTATTGATCGTGATGGTACACTTCTCTACTCTTTATATGGTAGTAATGAGGGAAATCCTTTACAAAGTGTTATCAATATGCTAAAAAAACTATATAGCGAAAAACCTGAAAAGGCTATCATTCGTTATAGCGGAGTTACAGGATACGGAGAAAAATTAATTCAGTCTGCTTTAAATGTAGATTTAAATGAAATTGAAACGATTGCCCACTATACTGCTGCGAAACAATTTATGCCTAATGTTACAAGCATTGTAGACATTGGCGGTCAAGATATGAAATATATTCGCATGAAAAAAGGTGCTATTGATAATATTATGCTAAATGAAGCTTGTTCTTCTGGTTGTGGTTCTTTTATTGAAACCTTTGCTAAGAGTTTAAACTTGTCAATTGAGGAATTCGTGAACTCTGCTTTAGAAGCTAGAAGACCAGTAGATCTAGGTTCTCGTTGTACCGTATTTATGAACTCTAAAATCAAGCAAGCACAAAAAGAAGGTTATAGTGTTGGAGATATTTCAGCAGGCCTTTCTTATTCTGTTATTAAAAATGCTATTCAGAAGGTAATGAAAGTAAGAGATGTTAAAAGTTTAGGTGCTCATATAGTTGTACAAGGTGGTACTTTCTATAATGATGCTGTTTTGCGCAGTTTTGAATTAATTGTTGGCAGAAATGTAGTAAGACCTGATATTGCAGGATTAATGGGTGCTTATGGTGTTGCACTTCTTTCTAAAGAACAATATGAGGCAAATCTTGATATGGAATATGTTTCTACAATTTCTGATTTAGAAAGCTTAGATAAATTAGAAATTAGTATTTCACATATTCGTTGTAATGGTTGCGAAAACCACTGTTTATTAACCGTTAATAAATTTAGCAATGGTTCCCAATATATTTCTGGAAATCGTTGTGAAAAAGGTGCTGGTAATGTAGGAGAAAATAAAGACTTACCAAATATTATGAAATATAAATATGAAAGATTATTTAGTTATATTCCTTTGGAAGCCAAAGACGCTCCTCGCGGAACTATTGGTATTCCTAGAGTTTTGAATATGTATGAAGATTACCCTTTTTGGTTTACTTTCTTAACTAATTTAGGCTTTCGTGTAGTTTTATCAGAAAAAAGTAATAGAAAAACCTATGAAAAAGGTATGGAAAGTATGCCATCTGAATCGGTCTGCTTCCCTGCAAAGCTTTCTCATGGTCACATTATTGGCCTAATTAAACAAGGTGTAAAAACAATCTTTTACCCTTGTATGCCATATTCTAGAAAAGAATATGAAAAGGCAGATAATCACTATAATTGCCCTATCGTTATTTCTTATTCTGAAGTGTTAAAAAATAACATAGAAGAATTGAAAGAAAAAGATATTAAGTTTTTAAATCCATTCTTACCTTTCGAACCAAAGACTTTGGCAGAAGCAATTTTAGAATTACCTGAATTTGAAGAATACCACTTTACAAAGAAGGAATTGTTTGAAGCTGCTCAAAAAGCTGAAGTAGAATATCAAAACTTTAAAAAAGATATCCATAAAAAAGGACAAGAAGTTTTAGATTACATAGAAAAAAATGATGCCAAAGGTATTGTTTTAGCTGGTCGTCCTTATCATACAGACCCTGAAGTAAATCATGGTATTGATACTTTAATTACGAGCCTTGGTCTTTGTGTTTTAACAGAAGATTCTATTTCTAATTTATCACAGGCAAAACGTCCTATTCGTGTAGTAGATCAATGGGTATATCATGCAAGACTCTATGCAGCAGCTGATTTTGTTGGAAAGAACCCTAATTTGGAATTAGTACAATTAAATTCTTTTGGTTGTGGTGTTGATGCTGTTACTACTGACCAAGTAGAAGAAATACTAAGTAGTTTTGGTAAGATGTATACCTTAATTAAAATAGACGAAATTAATAATTTAGGAGCTGTTCGTATTCGTATCCGTTCACTTCTTGCTAGTATGAAGAAACGTGCTTCAAATCAAGAATTAAAACAAGGTGCTGGAAATTATGAGCAACATAAAGAAATCTTTACTAAGGAAATGAAAAAGGATTATACCATTTTAATTCCACAAATGGCACCAATACATTTTGATTTAATAGAAGCTGCAGTTGCTGCATCTGGCTATCATGTAGAACTATTAAGAGAATGTACACCTCATACTGTAGAAACTGGTTTAAAATATGTAAATAATGATGCTTGCTATCCATCTATTTTAACTACAGGTCAAATGATAGAAGCATTAGAATCTGGAAAATATGATTTGAATAAAACTGCTTTAATTATGTCACAGACTGGCGGTGGCTGTAGAGCTACTAATTATATTGGATTTATTCGTAAAGCCTTAAAGGATGCTGGCTTTTCAAATATACCAGTTATCTCCTTTAATGTTGTAGGTATGGAAAAGATGTCTGGCTTTAAGCTTACCATTCCTTTAATTGAAAGATTATTAAAAGTAGTTGTTTATGCAGATTTATTGCAAAAAATGCTGACCAAAAATAGGGTCTATGAAATAAATAAGGGAGAAACAAAAGCACTTTTTGATGAATGGATGATAAAGTGTAAAAAGTTAATTGAAAAATCCACTTTGAAAGAATTTAAAGCAAGTATTTATGAAATTGTAAATGACTTTGAAAAAATAGAATTGGATACCTCTACTCAAAAGCCTAAAGTTGGTATTGTTGGAGAAGTTTTGATTAAGTATCATCCTTTTGGTAATAATTTTGTAGCAGATAAATTAGAAGAGGAAGGCGCAGAAGTTATCTTACCTGATTTTATGGGATTTGTAAAATTCATTGCTACCCATAAAATTACCTTTAATCAATTAATTAAGACAAATAAAATGTCCTCGAAGCTATTTAAAGCTGCCATTAAATTAATTGATATTTTAGAAAAAGATGTAATTATAGCACTTCAAAATTCTAAAAAAGGTTATTTATTACCTTGTAATATTTTCGAATTAGAAACTAAAGTAAAAGATGTATTATCAATTGGAAATCAAACTGGCGAAGGTTGGTTCTTAACAGCTGAAATGATAGAATATATTGAACATGATATTCCTAATATTGTTTGTGTACAACCATTTGCTTGTTTGCCAAACCATGTTGTAGGAAAAGGTGTTATTAAAACCATTCGTAGCTTATATCCAGAAGCCAATATTTCTCCTATTGATTATGATCCTGGTGCTAGTGAAGCTAACCAAACCAATAGAATTAAGTTATTAATGACTGTTGCGAAAGATAACTTAGCTAAACAGCAAAAGGAAAGAAAGGCTTTGAAACGAGAAAATAAGAATACCCATAATTCTAAAACCTCAATTAAAACCGCTACGGGGATATTTTTAGAAGAGACAGAGGAAGCGAAGAAATAGGAAAGCAAGGAATTCAACTAATAAAAGTTGAATTCCTTGCTTATTTTAAATTTTTTATATAAATCAATATTTAGTGTTATTTTATATATAAAAGTGTTCGAAAAGATTTAGTCCAGTCACTGCTGTTAATCGGGCTACTACTACGGCGGCTTGAATAAGATCCACTTGCCAGTCCTGTCCCCCCTCTTTCAACGCATGGCTGTAGGGTTCCTGATATATTACTTACGCTATACTCTGTACTCCATTCATTAAAATTCGAAGCCATTTCATAAATATTACATACTTTATCATTAGTTGCTCCTGTATTTGTTATACTGAATTTGATTTTTTCATCTGCATAATTACTATTCCCTGAATACTTCTGAATAAATATAATTGCTGTATCCCAACTATAACTGTTTACCAAATCACTGTCTACATAACTGCTTGTAAATGAATTTCTTGCTATTGTTGCTGCATCAGACTGAATAATAAAATTCCACACCATTCCACTTGTTAAAGTTGTACTATCCCTATTTCTTATTGATGTTGATTTTTTACTATAACAGCGACTACTATTCTTGTAACTTGCTTCAAATCTCCCTAAATAATATCCACCATTCACTTTGCTTTTACTAATAAATGTACTCAAACTTTTTGCTGCTGTATTTCCAGAATTGCTTGTTAATTCTTGATAATAAGAGTTTATTGTCACTATTTGTGTATAATTATCTGCATCTTGTTTAGGCACATAATTTCCACTAACATCTTTCGTTGTAAAATTATCATATCTTCCTAATCTTATATCATCTGCCCTTACATTTGCGCCTTTTGATATTGAATCTATTGGTACCCACACAAATTCGTTGCCTTCATTATCTTGTATAACAATTCCTTGTGTTACATTTGTTGCTTGGCTTGTTAATACCTTAAACCCTCCTGGTATTGTGATTAAATTTCCATAATTATCTCTTGCCACTCTATTACTCGATTGTATACTGGTTAAGGTCGTTATATCTACTCCACTTGCTACTGTTACACTACACGTTTTACTTAAGTTTGTTCCATCTTTTGTTTTTACTGTTATGGTAGTTGTCCCTATTGCTTTTGCTGTTATCTTTCCTTTATTATCTACTGTTGCCACATTGGTATTACTACTTGTCCATTCAAACTCTTGGCTAGCATTGCTTGGTATTGCTGTTGCTGTCAACCATCTTGTATACCCTGTTGCTATTCTCGCCCTTACTGAATTTAATTCTATTGCGGTTGTTATTGCTGGTACTGTTACTGTACAGCTTGCTGACTTGTTAGTCCCATCTGTTGTTGTCGCTGTTATTGTCGTACTTCCTGTTGTCTTCCCTGTAACCACTCCATTACTATCTACAGTTGCTATATTTGTATTGCTACTTTCCCATTTTACTGTTTTATTCGTCGTATTTTCTGGGAGAACTGTCGCTACTAATATTTTCATGCTTCCCTTCGCTACTGTTTCTGTTGTTTTATTCAAACTAATACTTGTTGCTAATACAGCTACTTTCACATTACAATTTGCCTCTGCTTCTCCTCCATCTGTTGATTTTACTTTTATAATAACATTCCCATTTTCTTTGGTTGTAACTACTCCCTTCTCATCTACCATTGCTATTTCTTCATTACTGCTACTCCATTCCAATTTTTTATTCTCTGCATTTTCTGGCAATACTGTTGCTTTTAATTGTAAAGTCTTATTTTTTTCCATTGTTACACTTGTTTTATCTAATGCAATTGTTTTCACTAATTGTTGAATTGCTTCTTTTGCTACTAAACTATGCTCTCCATTTTTATTCTTTACCACTACTTTAATATCATATATCTTGCCTTCTTGTAGCCCTGTTAAGGTTGCTGTTAGGTCTGTTACTTCTTTTTTTACTTCTATATATTCTTTTGAATTATCATCACTTGATTCCCTATAGTAATAACTTAATTTTCCATTATCTAACCTTGCAACTTCTACTGCTACATCTATACTTGCTCCTGCTTTCCCTGTTACAGTTATACTTTTTATTTTTGGTGGTAATTTTCCCATTTGACCTAAATACTCTATTTTTATATCTTTTGGCTCTTCCTTAACTGGTATTAATTCTATTTCAAATACATAGTCTGGCTTTGTTGTTACCTCATATGTGCCATTTCCATTATCGATTACATCTTTTGTTTTATTATTTATAATCTCCTGTTCTTCTATATAGTTAAAATATTTATCTGGATTAAATGTTCCCAATCCTTCTATCATAACTGGCATTTTGGCTGTTTCTAATCTTTCTTGCCATTGTGCTATATTTGTTTTCAATTTAGCCTCTGATGCTTTCTCAAAAACACTGTTATCTCCTATTACATAAGTAACTGTTATTCCTGCTAAGATCAATAATACTACAATGGTTACTACCAAAGCAACCAGAATAATACCCTTGTTTTTTTGCTCAATTTTTTTCTTTGAAATTTTCATATCTTTTCTCTTCTTAAAATCATTATTACTTGAAAAGATCTTATCATTTTGCAATGCTCATTTTTGTTCTTTTTTGCAATACAATCTATTAAATAAGCTTAGGAGGTATAATAAATGTCATTTCAAATAAAACGATATAAAAAGGAAACAGAAAATAAAACAATTGGCTTTCCAGTTGACTTAATTGATAAAATAAAAGGTGCAATAAAAAATGAGAATATAACGTTTTCAAGATTTGTTATTCAAGCTTGTAAATATGCATTAGATGATATGGAAGATAATAAAAAAATGGAGCTAGCCAAACATAAATATTTGTGATACAATAGCTCTAGCTTGTAAAGGCAAATAATGTAGAATTAATAAAAAGGAGTATTTGTATGAAAAAAGTATCACTTGTTATACCAATGTACTATGAAGAAGAAGTAGCAGCAGAATGCTATGAGAGAGTTACAAAAGTTCTATCCTCTTTACAAGATTATACCTATGAAATCATTTTCATTAACGATGGTAGTAAAGACAAAACCTTAGAAATATTAGAAGGAATCGCTGAAAAAGACAAACAAGTAAAAATAGTTTCTTTTGCTCGTAATTTTGGTCATCAATGTGCAGTAACAGCTGGACTTCAAGAAGTTACAGGAGATGCAATAGTTATTATCGATGCAGATCTTCAAGACCCACCTGAACTAATTCCAGAAATGTTAAAACTATGGGAATCAGGCCACGAAGTTATTTATGGAAAACGAAAAACACGTGATGGAGAATCTAAATTTAAATTACTAACAGCAAAAATGTTTTATCAAACTTTAAATGCTTTGTCTGATGTTGATATCCCTAAAGATACTGGTGACTTTAGATTAGTAGATAAAAAAGTGGTAGATGTTATCAATTCCTTACCTGAACATAATAAATTTTTAAGAGGATTATTTAGCTGGGTAGGATTTAAGCAAATACCTTTTGAATATGAAAGAAAAGAAAGATTTGCTGGTAAAACAAAATATCCTTTAAAGAAAATGTTGAAATTAGCTTCTGATGGAATTATTAGCTTTTCTACAAAACCATTAAAAATCGTAGGTGGTCTTGGAATTCTTTCTATGGTTATCTCTGCATTAGTTTTAATTTATGCTATTTTATCTTTTGTTTTTCACTGGCATAATTTAACTGCTGGTTGGACTTCTTTAATGGTTACTATGACATTTTTAAGTGGTATCATTTTAATTTCACTTTGGATGATAGGAGAATATATTGCAAGAATTTATGATGAAGTAAAAGGAAGACCTCAATATATTATTGACAGAAAAATTAATATAGATTAATATAAGAAGCAAATAATAAATATTTAAAAAAATGATTTATTATTTGCTTTATTTTTATTTAGGAGCTTATTATGTATTCAAAAATTAGATTATATTGGAAATCACATTATCAAAATCTCTTTATTTTTATTGGTATTTTACTCATGATCTCTTCTGTTATTTTATATAGAAATCTGAGTAATCTGGATGAAATTTGGAATTATAACTTTGCCAGAAATATAGCTGATGGTTTGATTCCTTATCGAGATTTCAATATGGTTCAAACGCCCTTACTTCCTCTAATTGCTGGATTATTTTTAAAGCTATTTGGCAATGAATTAATTGTTATGAGGTTACTGGCTATTCTTTTAACTTCTGGCATTTTTTTCATGACTTATAAAATCTTAAAAATTTTAAAAGTAAATACTTTATATAGTCTGTCGTTTTTATTTATACTTTTTGTATTATTAAAAGAATATATTTGCATCGATTATAATTTTGCTATATTATTTTTAACACTTATTTTAATTTATTCAGAGATAAAACACTATTATGATAATCGCCCCTCTCTTAAATATTATTTTTTAATTGGATTGATTTGTGGTAGCTGCATTTTGTTAAAACAAACTACTGGTATATTTATTAGTTTTGCAAGTATTGTTTTTCCTATTTTATATTTAAAAAGGGATATGAACTTAAAAACTTATTTTAAAACCAGTTTTATAAAAATATTGGGAATCTTAATACCCATTTTACTTTTAATAATTTATCTAGCATCCAATCATGCTATTTTCGATTTCATAGATTATACTATTTTAGGAATAAAAACTTTTAGTAATTTTATTCCTTATAGTAGTTTAGTTAGTTCTCAAAATATTGCTATAAAATTATTAAGTATTGGATTACCTATTTTCCTTTTAATTAGTGCTATTTATTTAATAAGAAAAAATCGAAAAGATTTATATGGGTTTTATGTATATACTCTTGCTTCTTTAGTTGTTATTTACCCTATTTCTGACCATATACACTTTCTAATAGGAATCACTCCATTATTAATCTTATTTGCTTATTTATTATTTCATTTTACTTCTTCTTTAAATCAATTTAGAAAAGAACAAGTAATAATAAAATATTTATATGAAGTATTAAAAAGTTTAATAGCACTTTCTTTACTTTGTTATATCATTACATCATTTGTATTGCTTAGTAAATATTTTTATAATCCAGAAAAAAAACATACTATTAATCATTATAAAAATATTCCTATTTCTGAACAATTAAAGAATAAAATTGATGCAGTTAATAATTATATTTTATCAAATAAAAATATTAATATATATATTTTAGATTCTGAAGCTGCAATTTATATGATTGCTTTAAATAAATATAATAAAAATTTTGATATGTTTTTAAAAGGTAATTTAGGAAGTCCAGGAGAAATTGGACAAATTGAAAAAATAAAACACTTAAAAAAAGGAACAAAAATATTAATTAAAAATAATCAATATAAATTAAATTGGCAAACTCCTTTAGAAGTAATTTCTTATATCAAAAATAATTTAAATAAAATTGATGAGATAAGTATCTTTGATATTTATGAAATTTAAATCATAATTCAGCTAATAATTTTAAAATTATTAGCTGGATTTTTTTACTTTTCCCATCATATTTTCCTCTTTCTTCTTCATATCTTAAAACAACTCCGAGCTTCTAATTTTTTCCATTCTTTTACTTTCTATTTCTTCCACCATTCCATTCTTAATCTAATGTCAAATTGTCATTGTTGTTTTAAGTAAAACCTTCTTACTCCTTTACTATCAAACTAATATGCTTTGTTACTCCGTCTTTATGTCTACCAATTAACTGTTCCATAAATTTTTTCAGTTTTTTCCTTGTTTTACTTATTCCGCAATACTTTCATAACTTTTTTTATCTATCTATTATATGTTTTCCTTACTTTTTAATAAGAAAATACTTAGCTTATTATATTTCCTTTATATTATACTTGCTTTTTTGCCTTTTTCAAACTTGCTTTTTTGTCATTTATATCTCTCTAAAAATCCTTCTACCTTTTTGGGTTTCTTAAATAGGTAAATCATTTTTCATTGCTTGCCAAAAATCTTACATCTGTTATTTCTCTTTTCCTCTTTTATCTTTATCCTTTTTTATATTTTTCTACTTCTTTTTTATTTATTTTCTTTTGTTAAACACTATTAGAAAATTCCGTTTTATTTTTATATTTTTAAACAAATTCTTTCTTTTTATCTTTTCTCTATATTTACTTTTTCCTTCTATATTTTTTATTTTTCATTTTATTAATTTTTATTTCAAAAAATTCTTTTATCTTTTTAGTTTTTTTATTTCATTTTTTATTTCATTTTTTTATTTTAATTTTTAATTTTCAAAATAAATTTTTTATTTATAATTTATTTCTCTTTTATATTTTTTTATTTTCCATTTTTAATTTTCTTCTAAAAATTTTTTTACTTTTTTCATTAATTTCTTTTTTCTACTTTTTTTATTTTTTACTTTACTTTTTATTTTTTAATTTTTATTCTAATTTCTTAATTTTATTTTTTGATTTTTTATCTTTTTATTTTTTCAATTTTATTTTTGTCTTTATTTCATGTTTCCTTTTTTTATTTTTACTGTTTAAATTTTTTATACATTTTGTTTTTTACATTTCCAATTTTTTTATCTACATTATTTATTTCTATTTTTTCTTTCATCTTTTATTTTTTATATTATTTATGGCTGTTATGCTATTATTTATTTTCCACTTTATTTATATTTATTTATTAAATTCAAATATTTTTTAATTATAATTTTTTCCCTTTTTAAATCCCCTTATTCTTTTATTATAACTTTTTGACATCTCTTTTTTTATATGATTTTTTTATTGTTCCATCCTTTATCCTATCTCATTTCGCTTTCATGTCTTTCTTCAATTTCCCTCTTCTCATTTTTGTTCTTTTGTCAAATAGTAACACATAAAATATGTACTTATCTTCTCCTCTAAATGCCTTATCTTTTTAAGTAAAAGTTTCTACCTTCCTTATGTATTATGTCTACTTTCATTGTCTTTTTCTCACGTCTTACCATTTTTTCTATTTTATAGTTTTCCGAAGCACTTCCTTAATCATATTCTTATATTTTTTTATGATTTCACTACTCTATTTTCACAATTTATTATATTCTCTCAGGTATCTTTCTATTTTTCCCATATCTCAATTGCTCTTCTTTTTTTGTCAATATGTCATTTGTGTTAATTTTATACTGTCTCTATTTCTATTGTTTCCCTACCCTTTTATATTTTTATTTTTTTAATTCATCCTATTTAAATTTTTATTCTTTATTCTCAATACTTCTTGTCATATTGTCTTATTTCCTTTTGTATTATTTTTATTTTTTACTATTTATCCCTTATATAATTACCTTTTATATTTATTTTTTTATTACCTTATTTATTAAAATAATATTTTATTATTTTATAAAATCTATTCAATAAATTATTAGTTTCTTTCTAATTATTTATTTTATAAAAATAAGATTTTTTTAATTTCCTTTTTTACAAATTCTATTTTTTTTCTACCATTATTTCTTTCTTGAAATTATTTTTCTATTAAAATTTATTTTTTATTTTCACTTAATATTGTTATTTAATTTTTTTATTATATTAATAAATTATTTTTTCAAATCTAAACAATTAATAATTTTAGCAAAATTATTAATAATATTTAATATTAATTTTCAGTTTTTTATCTCTACTATTATATATACAAAAAATATCTTATTTTTCTTTTCATATTAATTTTGATATCACTTACTATCTCCCTCCAAAAAATAAAAAAAAGACAATAGATTAAATCTACTGCCTCTAAAGGATTCACATATTCTATTTATAAATTTCTTTCATCTTTTTTCCATCTATTTAATGCTTTTTAATTGCTCTTTCTACTCTAATAAAAACGTTTCTAAACACTGGTTTAGAAACATTTTGGCGGAAGCTGAGGGATTTGAACCCTCGCGGCCCTTACGAACCCTAACAGTTTAGCAAACTGTCCCCTTCAACCACTTGGGTAAGCCTCCAAATATTAATTTTATTATTATATAAAAAGTTGGCGCAGAGGGTGGGATTCGAACCCACGGTAGGCTACAAACCTACGCCAATTTTCAAGACTGGTGCCATAAACCAACTCGACCACCTCTGCATTTACTGCTACCTAAGCCAAGTAACAGTATTTATATTAACATATTTAGCCTATATTTGTCAATAGGAATTTTTGGAAATTTACACTATTGCTAATAGTTTGCTAACTAATTAATTTCCTCAATTGTTCAAACCTATCACTACTTAATTAATCCTAAAATTCTTTCTAATTCTTCATTTGTAGAATATTGAATAATAATCTTTCCACTTCTTTTGCCTGCATTCAACTTTACTTTCGTTCCAAAAAAAGTTTGAAAGCTATCTTCTATATCCCTACAAATGGCTTCTCTTCGTGCCTCATCTTTTTTAGGAGCCTTTTTCTTATCTTGTACTCTTTTCTCAAGGTCATTTACACTTTCACCTTTTTCAATAATTCTAAGTGCCATCTCATATTGCTTATCTGGCTCTGTGTAAGCAAGAAGTGACCTACAATGACTCTCTGAAATCTGGCCCTCTATTGCTAATTGCATTACTCTCTCATCTAAATTTAACAATCGTAAAACATTAGTAACTGTACTTCTATTTAAACCTATTGTATCTGCTAATTGTTGTTGTGTCATACCATAATCATCTAATAGTTGTCTAAATCCCTTTGCTTTATCAATTGGATTTAAGTCTTCTCTTTGAATATTTTCAATAAGTGCTATTTCTTTATTTGTACGGACATCATTCTCTCTTACAATACAAGGCATCTCTTTTAAACCTGCCTTTTTAGCTGCTCTCCATCTTCTTTCTCCTGCTACTATTTCATAATATCCATCTTGTTTTGTTACAATAATTGGTTGAATAACACCATATTTTTCAACTGATTTTGCAAGTTCTTCTATAGACTCTGTTGGAAAGTTCCTTCTTGGTTGATTCTTATTTGGTTCTATTTCAATTACCTTAATACTTTGAACAATTTCTTCTCCCTCTTTTAATTTCTTTTCTTCTTCTTTTGTTAATTGATTTTCACTAAATAAAGCCTCTAATCCTTTACCTAACCCTGTTTTCTTAACTGCCATTTTTATCCCTCCTTCTAAAGTTCACCTACACAGCATGCCTTCCTTTGCTTGAATTATCACTTTCATTGCATTTTAAAAATTCTCTTACAAACTTATCATAGCTCTTAGCACCTTTTGACCTCGCATCATAAACAGATATTGGCATTCCATAGCTTGGTGCTTCACTTAATTTTATATTTCTAGGAATAACTGTTTTATATACTTTGTCTCCAAAATACTTTGTAACCTCTTTTACTACTTGATTAGATAAATTAGTTCTAATATCATACATAGTAAGCAGTGCACCTTCCACTTCAAATTCTTTATTTAAGTGTTTTTGAACTAACTGTACAGTATTTAAAAGTTGTCCCAGACCTTCTAATGCATAATATTCACATTGTACTGGTATCAACACACTGTCTGCTGCAGTAAAAGAATTTAATGTAATTAGTCCTAGTGATGGTGGACAATCAATAATAATATAATCATATTTTTCTTTTATCATATCTAACTTTTCTTTCATCCTATATTCTCTAGACATCATTGATACAAGCTCTACTTCTGCACCTGCTAAATTAATATTAGAAGGACAAATTGATAAATTTTTAATTTCAGTCTTCTGAATTGTGTCTTTTGGGTCAACTTCGTCATTAATAATTAAATCATAAACAGAATGTTCTACATTTTTATCCATACCAATTCCACTAGTTGCATTACCTTGTGGGTCTGCATCTATTAGTAAAACCTTTTTTCCTCTTTTAGCAAGTAAAGTACTAAAATTAATTGCTGTTGTTGTCTTTCCTACTCCACCTTTTTGATTTGCTATTGCAATAACTTTTCCCAATGTTTCTTCTCCTTTCGTTTTATGTAAACTCGTTGCATTTTTGCTGTATCCTTTGCTATTCTAGTATTCCATTGACTTTATATTTTTCTATATTCCTATTTTGTTTTAATTTTCATCAAAAAATGTAACATATTAATGATATAAAAATATCTCTAATATGTCAATGTAATTTAACAAAAAAGTTATAAAAAAGTCAAACATATTTATTATAATGTTTGACTTATGTATGCTTCATTGAATTGGTTCCTTAACTGGTGTTCCAGCTTTTCTGGGATATTTCTTTGGAGTTTCTTTTACTTTCTTAATAACTACTATCTTCCTCTGAATATCTGTATTTTCTAAAGTAATAGTTTCTATCTTTTCTATTTCTCCTCCTAATATCTCTATTGCTTTTTTAGCATCTCTTAATTCTTCGTCTATATCTGAAGCCTTCATACAAATACACCTTCCGTCTACTTTAGCAAATGGTAACATGTATTCTAATAATACATTTAATTTTGCAACTGCCCTAGAAGTAACCACATCATAGCTTTCCCTTTTCTGCTCTTCTCTACAAAACTCTTCTGCCCTTCCATGAATAGCAATTATTTTTTCTAATTTTAAATCCGAAATTATCTCATTTAAAAAGTTAATTCTCTTATTTAAAGAGTCTAATAATGTAAATCTATTTTGTGATAATATAATTTTAAGTGGAATACCAGGAAATCCTGCTCCTGTTCCAACATCTAATATATTTGAATTCTCTTTAATATATGGCGCAATACTAATGCTATCAATAAAATGCTTAGTTAAAACTTCTTCTGGAACCGTAATTGCTGTTAAATTGATTTTTTCATTCCATTCTAACAATAACTTCATATATTGATAAAACTGATTTTGCTCTTTTTCTGACAAATTAACTTCAAACTGTTTTGCTCTCTTAACTAATTCCTCTTTAAATTCTTTTTCCTCCACTTTTATCCTCCTATTGGCCTTTTTGCTGCTCTAAATAAATTAATAAAACTGATATATCTGCTGGTGAAACACCTGATATTCTTGAAGCCTGTCCAACTGAGTTTGGTTTTATCTTATTTAACTTTTGTCTTGCTTCTATTCTTAACCCTTTAATTGCTTCATAATCAATATCTTGTGGTAATAACTTTCTTTCCAACTTTTTAAACTTCTCTACTTGTTGTTGTTGCAATTTAATATAACCTTTATACTTTATCTCTATCTCCACTTCTTCGGCTACATCTTTTGGTATTTCAGGTCTTTCTTCATCAATCTCTTTTAACTCTTCATATTTTAACTCTGTTCTGCGTAGCAGCTCTGCTAATTTTGCACCTGTTGTTAGTGGAGATGATTGATATCTTTCTAAAAACTGATTCACAGTATCTGTTGGCTTAACAACTTTATTCTCTAGCCTTTCAATTTCTTTCTCTATAGCCGTTTTCTTCTTTAGGAATTTTTGATAACGTTCTTCTGAAATAAGCCCCACTTTATGCCCAATTTCAGTTAGTCTTAAATCACTATTATCTTGTCTTAATAAAAGTCTATATTCAGCTCTTGAAGTCATCATTCTATATGGCTCATTTGTTCCTTTTGTAACAATATCATCTATTAAAACTCCAATATATGCCTGCGAGCGATCTAAAACAACTGGTTCTTTCCCCTTTGCTTTTTGTGCTACATTAATTCCTGCAATAATTCCCTGTGCAGCAGCTTCTTCATATCCAGATGTTCCATTAATTTGTCCAGCAAAAAACATTCCATTAATTTTTTTGTGTTCTAATGATAATTTTAATTCAGAAGGATCAATACAATCATATTCTATTGCATAAGCTGGTCTTGTAAATTCAGCCTTTTCTAATCCAGGAATAGTATGATACATTGCAATTTGTACATCCTCTGGAAGAGACGAACTCATACCTTGAATATACATTTCTTCTGTATCTCTTCCGACTGGCTCCACAAATATTTGATGTCTCTCTTTATCTGCAAAGCGAACTACTTTATCTTCAATGGAAGGACAATATCTAGGACCAGTTCCCTTAATTTCTCCCGCATATAAAGGAGAACGATGTAAGTTTTTTCTAATGATTTCATGTGTTTCTTCTGTTGTATAAGTTAAATAGCATGGCAATTGTTCTTTATCTTCTACAATACTATCTTCAAAGGAAAATGCAGTTGGATGTTCATCTCCATTTTGTATCTCCATTTTTGAAAAGTCAATAGAGTTTCTATTAATTCTAGCTGGTGTACCAGTCTTAAACCTAACTAGTTCTATTCCTATCTTAGTCAAAATATCTGACAATTTATTTGCTGGGAATACACCGTCTGGTCCACTTTCATAGGATACTTCTCCTATATATATCTTTCCTTTTAAGTAAGTACCTGTAGCCAGTATTACATTATCCACTTGATATACTGCACCAATATTAGTCTCTACCCATTTTACTTTTCCATCTTCTATACCAATATCTGTTATTTCTGCTTGCTTTAAATAAAGATTTTCTTGCTTTTCTAAAGTATGTTTCATTTCCATTTGATATTTTTTTCTATCTGCTTGTGCCCTTAATGAGTATACTGCTGGTCCTTTTGAAGTATTTAACATTCTTAATTGAGTATAGGTTTTATCTATATTTTTTCCCATTTCTCCACCAAGACAATCGATTTCCATTACCAGATGTCCTTTAGAACTTCCTCCAATATGGGGATTACATGGCATATTTGCCACAGCTTCTAAACTAATAGAAAAAAGTAATGTACGAAGTCCCAATCTAGCTGTTGCTAATGCTGCTTCACATCCAGCATGTCCTGCTCCAATAACTGCTACATCATATTTTCCTGCATCGTATTTCATTTTCGTTTCATTCTCTCCTTATTATTATGTTTCGACAAAACCTTTTCTTGTTTTTTATGAAACAAGAAATCGTGTTTCGTATAACTTTTTGACACTTTTTTGTTTTTTTTTGTGTTCTTTCTTAATTTTTCTATATTTTATTGTCTTTTTGTTTTCTTGATTTTATTTCCCTAAGCAAAACTTTGAAAAAATTTCAGCAATAATATCTTCAGAAACATTCTCACCTGTAATACTACTTAATTCTTCTAAAGATTGCTTTATTGGAACAGATATTAAATCAATTGGCATTCCCTGTTTTAAGACATTCTCAGCTTCTTGAATTGCTTCTATTGCGTTATGTATGTGATTTTTATGTCTTATATTTGTAATAAGGCTCCCCTGTGCTATTTCAATTTCATTTAATTTAAATAATTCTATAATCTTTTGATAAAGTTTTTCTATTCCTTCTTTATTTTTAGCTGAAATTTTAATAACAGGTTTATTTATTTTTTGTATCTCTTCGCTTGTCTCTAAATGCAAATCGCCTTCATCCATCTTGTTAAGTAGTATTATTGCTACTTTTTCTGTTAACATTGTCAAAATCTCTTTATCTTCATTTTCTAGCTCTTTTGTGTTGTCAATGATATCTATTATTAAATCTGCTTCTTTCATTAATTTAAGAGCTTTTTTGACGCCCATTTCTTCAATCTCATCTTTCGCATTTCTAATGCCTGCTGTATCAATTAATTTTAAGGGAATTCCATGAACAGTGACAAATTCTTCTATTGTGTCTCTTGTTGTTCCTTCTATATTACTAACAATTGCTCTATCTTCATTTAAAATAGCATTTAATAATGAAGATTTACCTGCATTTGGTTTTCCAACAATAACCGTATTAATTCCTTCTCTTAAAATTTTCCCATTTTTATAACTGTTTTCTAACTTTACTAATCTTTCTTTAATCTCGGTTAATACCTTTTTCATTTTTTCTGTTGTAAGATCTTCTACCTCATCATATTCTGGATAGTCTATTGATGCTTCTATATCAGCTAAAATATCTAATTGTACTTTACGAATATTCTGAATTTTTTGAGATAAACCACCTTCTAATTGCTTAAAAGATGCTTTTGCTTCATCTGAAGTCTTACTATTAATCAAATCAATAACACCTTCTGCTTGAGATAAATCTATTCTTCCATTTAAAAATGCTCTTTTCGTAAATTCTCCTGGCTCTGCAAGCTCTGCTCCTGCTAATAAACATTGTTTTAGGATATCTTGTTCAATAATAGTTCCTCCATGAGAATTAATTTCACACATATTTTCTGTCGTGTAGCTCTTAGGATTTTTAAAATAAGAAACTAATACTTCATCTATATTCTCCCCTGTTTCCATATTTATAATATGTCCATATTTTATAGTATATCCTGCAATTTCCTCTATTTTTTGTGGTTTTAATGGCTTGAATATTTTCTCTAATATTGTAAAGCACTCTTTCCCACTCATACGAATAATTCCTATCCCTCCATTAACTGGTGCTGTTGCAATAGCTGCAATCGTTGACATCTTTATCATCTCCTATAAAATAAGCCAAAGTTAGAAATAGCCTCTTGTTTAGCTAAAATCCGAACTTTGACTTCCGATTTTTTTATATTTTTTGTTCATTTGCATTTTATTTATTTTTTACTAATTACTACTTTTCTATATGGTTCTTCACCAATACTATAGGTCTTTACCTGCTCACTTGTTTGTAAACGATTATGAATTATCTTTCTTTCATATGCTGACATTGGTTCCAAAGTAAGCTGTTTTCCAGTTCTAATAACTGTTTTGGAAAGTTTATCTGCTAATTCTTCTAATGCTTTTTGTCTTTTCTCACGATAACCTGCAATATCTAAAACAATATGTGCTTTATTCTCTAGATGTCTATTCGCTATACTTGTTAAAATTATCTGCATAGCATTTAATGTTTCTCCCCTATATCCAATAAAAGTTCCAGAGTCAACTCCACTCATTTCTACATAAATATAATTTTCATCTGAATGAATTTTATATTGCATATCTGCTATTTTTGAAACAAAGTCATCTAAAAATCCTGTTAAATTTTCAGTAGCCATTTTTAATTCTTCTGAATTCAAATGAACTTTTGGCTTTTCTGTATGGGGTTTATATTCTTCTTGCACAGCTTTCTTGTTATTTTCTCTATGTCCTTCTGTTTTATGACTCTCTATTTTTTTAGGTGTTACTCCCTCTTTTAATGTCATTTCTACTTTTACTATTCTTGGTGCTAAAATACTAAAAAAGCTTCTCTTATCATCATTTTCTAATATTTTAATGTCTACTCTATCTTTTGAAACTCCCAATTCATTTAATCCCTTTTCTATAGCCTCTGTAGAAGTTCTTCCTTCTGCAATAATTGTTCTAGCCATTTGCCTTCTCCTCCTCGTCTTTCTCTTCTTTGCTTTCCATAATTTTATTAATTACTAATCTTTCTATAATCATTAAAATATTGCTCATAAGCCAATATAAAGCAAGACCAAGTGGTGCAATAACTGCAATCATAACTGACATGATTGGCATCATATAAGTCATACTTTTGTTCATTGCTTGCATTTGTTCCATTGGATCTGATTCTTCTTTTACTTCTCCATTTTCCATGACAATTTCTTCTTTTTTCTTTTTCTTCTTATTTTGTGTCATCATTGTTAATCGAATAGAAACAAAAGAAGTTATTACGTATAGTCCTGGAATAATATATACTCTCCAATCATTTAAACTTTGTGTTGGAACTTTGCTTAGGTCAATTCCTAGAAATTCCATATTAAGTCTTAACTGATTATATCCATCTCTTTTTTTCTCTAGCTCTTCCCTATTTTCTACATTCTCTTGTTTTAATTGTTCTTCTATTTCCTGATATTTTGTTTCAGCATAATCCAATACACTAATTTGTACATAACTATTATTAGGATTGAATTCACTTTCCCTCATCTCATTTGTATATGTTTCAATAATTTGTGGGTCTATACGTTTCATATATGTAAGAGGTTGGCTGACTAACCAAAATACAGCTAGAATAATAACTAACTGTAAAATAGAAGTTAAACATCCGCTAAAAGGACTCATCTTCTCTCTTTGATATAATTCAATGGTTTCCTGATTTAATTTCTCTGGATTATTTTTATATTTTTTTTGAATTTCTGCCATTTTTTCTTGGAGCACAGCAGATTTTTTCATAGATTTCTGTTGCTTGATGGTAATTGGAATTAATATTACTCTTAATAAAATAGAGAAAATAATAATTGCAACACCATAATTATTTACTAATCCATATAACCAATTTAATATGTAACCAAATAGTTCTGAGATAAATCCCATAAGTTCCTCCTAGTTTCTTCTAATTTAAAGGATCATATCCACCTTTTGTAAAAGGATGACATCTTAGTAATCGTTTTATCCCTAGGATTATACCTTTTACACATCCATACTTTTGAATTGCCTGTAACATATATTCAGAACAACTTGGATAAAATTTACAGTGTATTCCCCTTATTTGAAAAAATGGTGAAATTTTTTTCTGATATTTTTTTAATAACCAAATACAAGCTTTTCTCATTATAACATTCCTGCCTTAGAAAAAATTGTTTTCATGTCTTGGCTAATTATATGAAAATCAAGTTGCTTTACTGGTATTTTCTTATTCCATAGAAAAACAATACAATATCCCTGTTTTAAATCTTTTGCAATCAAACGATAGCTTTCTCTAATTTTTCTTTTTATTGCATTTCTTTTTACTGCATGATATGCCTTACTAGAAATTGCTATTCCTATACTATTTAGCTCTTGCTTACTTGTCATAATATATATAGTTATTTGTCTTCCAACGTAAAATCTACCCTTATTTAAAACATTTTGAAATTCATAATTTTTTTTTAATGTTTTCATCTTTTTCATTAAAATCACTCAATTCAATCAATAACAAAAAAGGTCACATTCTCTTACGTGACCCCTATGTTTTAAGCACTTAATTTTTTTCTTCCTTTTGCACGTCTTGCTTTTAGTACATTTCTTCCAGACTTTGTTTGCATTCTTTTCATAAATCCATGTTCTTTTTGTTCTTGTCTCTTTTTTGGTTGATATGTTCTTTTCATTTTAGCACCTCCCACTTTCCCTATTGTCTTTATATTTTATTTTGCTATTTACACAAAACAATTTACCTTATATAAGCTTTACTATTATACACCCTTATCTATAATTATGTCAATATTTCAAAAGAAATTTTTTAATAGTATTGACGAATAGATTATGTTTTTGATATGATATACAAGTATAGGGAAATCGGCTTTTCAGCAATTTCTAATACTCAAATTTAGAAAATAACTACAAAAAGGTATCTTTGTGATATATTTTTTAGTTTTTTGACACAAATTTTCTAAAATATTATGTCAATTTTTTTGATTTTTTGTTTATTTTTTAATGATTATTTAGTTTACTTATGCACAATTGTGGATAAATCTGTGGATAACGTATACATAATCATTTCAAAAATAAAAATTACTGGAAGGATGAAAGAAATGCAAAGAGCAGAAATAGAAGAACTACTTACCAAAGCAAAAGAATTATTAAAGCCTGAAGTAACTGATATTGCCTACAAAACTTGGATAGTGCCTTTGGAAATTTATTCCATTGAAAATAATAGAATTACTTTACATGTTGCTTCAGATGTGCACAAAAATATGATAGAAGGAAGATATATTCCACTTATTCAAAATACTTTTGCATTTTTAACTAATATTGATTACACAATTTCTGTCATTTCTGAGGAATCCTCACAAAATTCAGAAACTTCAACAAACACTAGCCCAATGAATTCTACAATTAGTTCAATGGGTATGTTTTATAATAAATCTAATTTGAATTCCAAATATACATTTGATAGTTTTGTAGTAGGAGAAAATAATCGATTTGCACACGCTGCTGCTTTAGCAGTTTCAGAAGCTCCTGGTACAGCTTATAATCCTTTATTTTTATATGGGGGAGTAGGACTTGGAAAAACTCATTTAATGCATTCTATTGGTAACGAAATTTTAAAACAAAATAGAAATTTTAACGTACTGTATGTCACATCTGAAAAATTCACAAATCATTTAATTGCTTCCATTAAAGAAGGACAAATGGAAAGTTTTCGTAACACATATCGCAATATTGATGTTCTACTAATTGACGATATTCAATTCTTAGCTGGAAAAGAAAGAAATCAGGAAGAATTTTTTCATACTTTTAATGCATTACATGAAGCAGGAAAGCAAATCATTCTTTCTAGTGATAGGCCTCCAAGGGATATTCAACCATTAGAAGACCGTTTAAGAACTCGCTTTGAATGGGGACTAATTGCTGATATCTCAAATCCAGACTATGAAACTCGTATGGCAATTTTGCAAAAAAAAGCGCAACTAGATGGTTTAATTATAGATAATGATATTTTATCTAATATTGCTACTAAGATAGATACTAATATTAGAGAATTAGAAGGTGTTTTAAATAAATTAGTAGCAATTTCTAAACTAAAAAATCAACCTTTTAGTATTGCTTTATCCGAGGAAGCTATTGCAGATGTAGTTTCACATAAAAATAGAGTTCTGTCTATAGAATATATTCAAGAAGTAGTCTCTAAATATTTTGATGTTACTTTAGATGACTTAAAAGGTTCTAGAAGATCAAGCGATGTTGTTTTTCCAAGACAGATTGCAATGTACCTATGCAAAAATATAGCACAAATTTCTTTTCCAAAGATAGGACAAGCATTTGGAAAAAGAGACCACTCAACAGTAATGCATGCTTGTGAAAAAATAGAAAAGGAAATGAAAGAAAATGCTAATACAAAATTAATTGTGGAAACTGTGAAAAACTCTCTATTTTCTGATAATGATAACTAAGACAAGTAAAAGAAAGATTTTTTAAAATTTATGTTCTCCAAAATGAGTGTTTTGGAAATCAAATTCAATCTTTCCTTACGGAAGCTTTACAAAGAATATCCACAACAACCTGTGAATTTCTTGTTGATAAGATGTTGATAAATTGTTTTCCACTATCTAAATTGGAAACTGTAAATAACTTTTCAAGTTTTCCACAAAGTTATCACCAAAAATTTTACTACGGATAAAAGGATTTGAAATACTTTTCCACAAAATCCACAACACTTACTATTACTACTACTAATTATATTTATTTAATATATAAAAAAGGAGACAAAACAAAAATGAAAATTATTTGTGACAAGGATATAATCCTTAAAGCTATTAATTCCGTAACAAAAGCGGTTGCTTCTAAAACACCTATGCCTATATTAGAAGGAATCTTAATTCAAACTAATGATAATCAAATTAAATTTACTACTTATGATTTAGAAATTGGAATAGAATACATTATGGAATGTGAAGTACAAGAACAAGGAGCTACAGTAGTAAATGCTATCATGTTTAGTGAAATTATTCGTAGGCTTCCAGATAGTGAAATTCATATTACAATTAATGAAAATAATTTATTAGTTATTGAGTGTGAAGGCTCTTTATATAAATTAGCAACTATGAATCCAGAAGAATTTCCTGAACTTCCTAAAATAGATATAGAGAATTCTATTCAAATGGAACAAAATAGCTTAAAAGAGATGGTTAGAAAAACAATCTTTGCAGTTAGTACAGAGGAGAATAGACCAATATTTACAGGATGTTTATTTGAAATAAAAAATAATAAATTAAATGTAGTTGCTGTAGATGGATTTAGACTAGCTTGGAAAAGTAAATATTTAGAAGCAGAAGTAAATGATTTTTCAGCAGTTATTCCAGGAAGAACATTAAATGAAATTAATAAGATTTTGACAGATTCATTTGATACTATTAAAATTGGTGTTGCTAAGAACCAAGCTCTGTTCGAAATGGAAAATTGTAAAATAGTGACTCGTTTATTAGATGGAGAATTTTTAAATTATGCAAGTGTCATTCCTGAAAATTGGGAAACTAGAATTAGGGTAGATAAAAATTCACTTCAAAATTGTTTTGAGAGAGTAAGTTTAATTTCAGCATCTAGTATAGAAAAAGAGAAAAAATATCCTGTTAAAGTAAATGTTGAAATAGGAAAAGTAACAATTTCTTGTACAAATCAAACTGGTGATGCCAAAGAGGAAATGTTTGTGGAGACAGAAGGACAAAATTTAGAGGCAGGATTTAATCCAAAATATTTCTTAGATGCCTTACGTGCAATTGATGATCCAGAAGTTTTCATTGATTTTGGTACCAGTATTTCACCATGTATTGTAAGACCAACAGAAGAAAATGGAGATTATATTTATATGGTATTGCCAATTAGAATGAAGGAGTAATTGTGAAAGAAAGATACAAATAAATTCTTTTTACAATTAAAAAAATCATGTATATAGAAAAATTAAATTTAAAGAATTTTCGCAATTATGCAGAGCAAGAAGTAACGTTAAATCCACATATTAATATTTTTTATGGGGATAATGCACAAGGAAAAACGAATATATTAGAAGCTGTTTTTCTAGGAGGTTTTGGAAAATCTTTTCGTACTTCTAAAGAAAAAGAAATGATAGAATTGCAAAAAGACTTTTTAGAAGTAGGGATTTTGTATCAAAAATCAGATAGAGATGGAAAAATTAAAATACAAATAGCGTCTAAAAAACAAATAGAAGTGAATGGGGTAAAAATAAAAAAGTTAAGTGAGTTAATGGGAAATTTGAATTTAGTTATTTTTACTCCAGATGATATTCAAATACTAAAAAATGGGCCGGCAGAAAGACGTCGTTTTTTAGATATGATGATTGGCCAGCTTAGACCAAATTACGTGCATAATTTAAATAATTATTTAAAAACTTTAGAACAACGAAATCAATATTTAAGACAAATACAAGAAGAACATAAGCCAGAAGAAATGTTAGAAATATGGGATGAAAAATTGGCAGAATATGCGCAAGTTATTAGTTCTTATCGAAGAGAATTTATTGAGAAGATAAAAAAACAAGTAGCTCAAATTCATCCAAAAATAACAGAAAATCATGAAGAATTAACTTTAAATTATCTAACAGAATGTGACCAAAAGGAAAAATATATAGAATTACTAAAACAAAGAAGAAAATTAGATATTATCAAAGGTTTTACAACAAAAGGTATCCATAGAGATGATTTTCAAGTATTTATTAATGATAAAGAAATTGGAATTTATGGTTCTCAGGGACAAAATAGGACAGCAATATTAACTTTAAAAATAGCAGAACTCTATGTCATTGAGCAAGAAGTAGGGGAGTTTCCTATTTTATTATTAGATGACTTTATGTCTGAATTAGATGAGAAAAGAAGAAAGAGCTTTTTGCAATATATCCAAGAAACACAAGTGATTATTACTTGTACAGATAAAATGGAACTAGAAAAATTAGAGTTAGGGAAGGATTATCAGTTATTCCAAGTGAAAAAAGGAAAAGTAAGTTAGAAAGGCTTGCAAGAATAGATAGTTTAGTGATAAGATGTGATAAGAAAACACGGAGGTTTTAACAAATGGAAAAATTTGAACACGAGTACAAAGCAGACCAAATCCAAGTATTAGAAGGATTAGAAGCTGTAAGAAAAAGACCAGGTATGTATATTGGTAGTGTATCTATTAGAGGATTACACCACTTAGTATATGAAATTGTAGATAACTGTGTAGATGAAGCTTTAGCAGGATACTGCTCAGAAATTAATGTGGAAATAGAATCAGGAAATATTATTTGTGTAGAGGATAATGGAAGAGGAATTCCTGTTGATGTTCACCCAAAAACAAAGATATCAGCAGCTGAAACTGTTTATACAAAACTTCACGCAGGTGGAAAATTTGGTGGAGATAGTGGATATAAGGTATCAGGAGGTCTTCATGGAGTTGGTGCATCTGTTGTAAATGCTTTATCTAATTGGACAGAAGTTACCATTCAAAGAGATGGCGGAGTTTATCAAATGAAATTTGAAAGAGGAAGAACTGTAGAGCCATTAACTAGAATAGGAGATTCCACAAAAACAGGTACGAAAGTTAGATTTTTAGCAGATGATACCATCTTTGAAACTTTAGAATATGAATATGAAACATTAGAAAAAAGATTTAGAGAAATGGCTTTTTTAACAAAAGGGCTAAAAATAAATATTACAGATAGTAGAGATAGTGAAAATATTCAAAAAGCAGAGTTTCATTTTGAAGGTGGATTAAAGTCATTTGTAGAATATTTAAGTAAGAATAAAGAGAAAATTCATGAAAATCCAATTTATATTGAAAAAGATGGTGATGTTCCAGTTGAAATTGCTTTTCAATATACAACAGCTTATTCTGAAAGCATTTATACTTTTGTTAATAACATTAATACCATTGAAGGTGGAACTCACTTAGAGGGATTCAAAAGAGGGCTAACAAAAGCATTTAATGATTATGCAAGAAGTCATAATTTGATTAAAGAAAAAGACCCTAATTTGTTAGGCGAAGATATTCGTGAGGGAATTACAGCAGTTGTTTCTGTTAAAGTAAAAGAACCTCAATTTGAAGGTCAAACTAAAACAAAATTAGGAAATAGTAATGTAACTGGTATTGTTTCTAGCATGGTAAATGATGCTTTATCTACTTTCTTAGAGGAAAATCCAGGAGTAGGAAAGTCTATTTTAGAGAAATGTATTAATGCATCACGTGCAAGAGAAGCTGCAAGAAAGGCAAGAGAATTAGTAAGAAGAAAAAGTGCATTAGAGACATCTACATTACCAGGAAAATTAGCTGATTGTAGTAGCAAAAATCCAGAGGAATGTGAAGTATATATTGTAGAGGGTGACTCTGCAGGAGGAAGTGCAAAACAAGGAAGAGATAGAAAATTCCAAGCAATTTTACCTTTATGGGGAAAAATGCTTAATGTAGAAAAATCTAGAGCAGATAAAATTTACAACAATGATAAATTGCAACCAGTTATTCTAGCAGTAGGGGCAGGCATTGGAAAAGACTTTGATGTTAGTAAAATTCGTTATGGAAAAGTTATCATTATGGCAGATGCCGATGTTGATGGTGCACATATTAGAACTTTATTATTAACCTTCTTCTTTAGATATATGAGACCATTAATTGAAAATGGTAATGTGTATTTAGCACAACCACCACTTTTCAAATTATTTAAAAAAGGAATGGAAGATATTTATTGGTATGAAGATGATTTGACTGGTGCTTTTAAAATACTAGAAGAAAGAGGAGTACCAAGAGAGCAAGTAAGTATTCAAAGATATAAAGGTCTTGGAGAGATGAACCCAGAACAATTATGGGAAACAACAATGGATCCAGAAAGACGTATTTTAGTAAAAGTAACTATGGATGATGCTATGAAAGCAGATGAGATATTTACATTACTAATGGGAGATGAAATTGAACCAAGAAGAAAATTCATTGAAGCAAATGCAAAATATGTAAAAAATCTAGATGTATAATTAATAGCAGGTAAGGAGGAAACCTTACCTGCTATTATCGAATAAAGCTAGTATTAATCTTCAGCTAAAACCTATTTACCGAATTTTTAATCTAATGTACATTACTGCACAAATAAACTATACACCCAATAAATAAATCAGTTGCTCGACTACAAATGCACACATAATAACTATATTCATCCTAAAAGGACTAATAACAATCACTAAAAAAATGCAAGAATAATCTTAACTTCGAATATAAAACCTCTATTTTCAACCATATATTATTATTCTATTTTTATTAAAATAACGAAAATAAAATCGATATAGCTTAAATACAAATTTTATATTCTCATCGCCGACCTATCATTACCTAAAGATCTTTTAAGCAATCATAAATCTTTGCTCGAACTTTATAAAACCCATAAAAGGACCTCATAAAACTCTTATTTCAACTAATATTAACCTTATATTCTTATTATGTCATAATTCTTTTTTATTATTCAAAATTTGATTTTATTTATATGGACAAAATTTGGAAATTGTGATTTAATGATAAAAAGAGTAAGAAAGGAAATAATAAAAATGAAAATATTAATAATTTGTAGTAAAGCATTTTATAAAGATATACCACCAATCAAGGAAAGATTAGAAGCAAAAGGACATGAAATATTTTTACCAAATAGTTATGACAATCCAGCAGCTGAACAGGAAAGTTGGAGTTTAGGTGAAAAAGAACATGCAGAATTTAAAACAAGAATGTTTAAGAGAAGTAAAGAAGTAATTGAAAGAATGGATGCAGTTATAACATTAAACTTTGATAAACATGGGCAAAAGAATTATATTGGAGGAGCAACTTTTTTAGAATTATATGAAGCATTTATGGCAGATAAAAAAATTTATTTATATAATGATATTCCAGAAGGAATACTATATGATGAAATTTCAGGATTTTCTCCAGTCATTCTTCATGGTAATTTAGATTTAATATAACAGGAAGTCAGGAGAAATTCCTGATTTTTGAATTACAAAAGAAAAGTAAAAAATAGAGATATAAAGCTTAGTGTCGAATTTTGTCACACGATTTTTCTTGACATTTTTTGACGATGAGAGTAAGATGAAAATAGAATTTGTTCATGAACAACTATTAGATTAATAAAGAGTTTAAGTCATAAAGGAGGAAAATGAAAAATCAAAAAAGCAAATCTGTTCAAGAATGGCTTCCCATTCAAAAAATACTAGAAAATGGAATAATTCAATTAAAAGATACTACTTATATTAAAATAATTAAAATCAAGCCAATTAATTTTAATTTAAAATCAGAGTTAGAAAAAGAAGCAATTTTAAATTCATATAAATTATTTCTAAAAACTTGTAATTTCAATTTTCAAATATTAATTCAAAGTAATAAAGAAGATTTAAGTAAACATATTCAAGCAGTCAATCAAAATTTAATTCAAGAAGACAAAAATATTCAAGAAATTTCTAAACAATATATCCAATATATTCAAAATTTAAATCATGATAAAAAATCATCTTCTAAAAACTTTTATATTATTTTAAAATATAAAAATGAAAATAGAGAAATAATAGAATTTGAAGAATATGCAATAGAGGATCTAAATGATAAATACTTTAAGATAAAAGATTGTTTATCAAGATGTGGAAATATAGTTACAAACTTGAATAATCAAAGAGAAATACTCATAATTTTGTTTTCTTTTTTCAATACAAGAATTTATTTTAATCAAATTTAAAAAAGCTGTTTTGACTAGAACAAAAAGAGGGTGAGGATATTTTTAAAATATTACAAGAAATACAAAAACAGATTACTTCAATTAAGTCAGAACCAAAACAAACAATAAATTTTTTAGATGGAGCGATAATACAGAAGGATAAAATTGCTCCTGCTTATATTAATTTAATGAATCCAAAATATATTGAAATCGATAACAATTATTATTCTACTTTAATTATTGTCAATTATTTTCGAGAACAAACAGAATTAATTTTAAAATCTATTATTGATACCAATATTAATTTAAATATTTCTATTTTCTATGAAAAACAGGATACATATAAAACCATTCGAGATTTAACATATCATATTGGAAATGTAGGTGTAGATTTAAAAACCAACAATCCAAATAGACAAGATATTGATATTGCAGAATTTACCTATAATGATGCAAAATATATTCGAAAAGAAATGCAAGTAAATAATGAGGAGTTATATTTTCTTTATATATATGTTACTACATTTGCTAGTAATATAAAAAATTTAGAATATTTGCTGAACAAATTAGAGGGGATTTTACAAAGTAAAGGAATGCAAACAAGAAGAGCATATTTTAGACAAGAGCAAGCATTTTTATCATCTCTTCCAATTATGCATAACTCTTTAGATTTAAAACCAGCAGCTAAAAGAAATGTTTTAACCAGTGGATTAGTTGCGACATATCCATTTATTTCGTCCGCTATTTTTGATGAAGAAGGAATTTTCATTGGTACTAATATTTATAATAACTCACTAGTATTTTTAGATAGGTATCATTCACAAAAATATAAAAATGCTAATATGTGTATTTTTGGAACAAGTGGAGCAGGAAAATCTTTTTATACGAAGTTATTAATTTTAAGAAACCGTTTAATAGGAATAGAGCAATATGTAATTGATCCAGACAGAGAATATGGTGATTTATGTGAAGCTGTCAATGGAACTATGTTAAAATTAGGTCCAAGTTCAAGTACATACATTAATGTATTCGATATTAGACAAGAGAGTATAGAAGAAGAAAATGGATATTTAGCTAACAAAATTAGTAAGTTAATTGGATTTTTTAATTTGATTTTTGGGAATTTAGATGAAGAAGAAAAGGCTATTTTAGAGGAAAAGTTAATAGAGTTATATCAAGAAAAAGAAATTACTTTTGATGATAACACTTTATATAAAAAAGAAGAAAGTAAAGTAATATTAAAGCCAGTTTTTAAGAATACTTACGATATGCCTATTTTGGAAGAGTTTTATGAATTATTAGGAAAAGAAGAAAGAACTAAAAAATTTCAAATCAAATTGATTCCTTTTGTAAAAGGTTCCTTAAATTTTTTCAATCATTATACAAATATAGAACTAACAAACCAACTTATTGTAGCAGATGTTTACGAGCTTGGAGAAGAAAACCTAAAATATGGAATGTATTTATTCATTGATTTATTTTGGGATAAGATAAAAAAAGACAGAAACCAGAGAAAAGCAATTTACCTAGATGAAATTTGGAGATTAATAGGTGTAACATCTAACAAAGAAGTAGCGAGTTTTATTTATAAAATTTTCAAAACTATTCGAAAATATGGAGGAAGTAGTGTAGCAATTACACAGGATATATCAGATCTGTTTAGTTTGGAAAATGGAATTTATGGAAAAAGTATTTTAAATAACTCAGAAATAAAGACTTTTTTCTCTTTGGAAGAAGAAAATATTAAAGTATTAGAACAATATACAAATTTATCAGAAAAAGAAAAGGTAGAAATTAAGTCACTAAAAAGAGGAGAATGTTTGATGTTTATAGGAGGAGAACATATTTTAACTAAGATAGAAGTAGCAGATTTTGAACAAAAAATTATTCAAGGAGAAATATAAAAACAAGAAACAAAGGAAGGAGAAAAAGAAGAAAGAAAAGGGGAAGAAAATGAAGAAAATCATGACAGCAATTGGTAATCAAGATTTAAATCAAAAATTGAGGAAAGAAAACACTTTTGAGATTTTTGCAGATGATATTCCATATAAAGAAGGAATTATAGAAATTTTAGAAAATAAGCAAATTGATCTTTTAATTTTAAGTGAATTACTACCAGGAGAAATAGAACTAAAAGAATTAATTGAAAAAATAAAAGGAATTAATTCTAATATACAAATTATTTTGTTTTTAGAAAAGAAAAATCAAGAATTGGAAAACTATTTATATGCGAAGGGAATTTACTCTATTTTTTATGATAATCAAATTGAAATTTCAAAAATTATTGAATTGATCAAAGCAGAGAATGAAAATAGGGAATTAAAAAAAGAATTAGAAGAACTAAAACAATTTGTAATAGAAAAAGAAAGTGATCAAACAAGGATAAAGGAATTTTTAAAAAGAAAGAATGAGAAGGTAAGGAATAGACGATTATTAACAATGCAGTTAAACAAAAAAGAAGAAATAACAACTGAAGAAAAACAAAGAAAAATAATTTGTGTAAGTGGGACAAGTGGAGTAGGAAAAAGCATTTTTTCAGTTAATTTAGCCAAAGCATTTATGGAAAATAAAAATAAGATTTTAATTATTGATTTTGATGTGCTAAATAATAGCTTGCATACTATTTTAGGAATTAAAAAATATCCTCAGAAGATAGCAGATAAAATAAAAGCCAATAATTTATTAGAGCCATTGCAAGTGGAAGAATTAATTATCAAAATAAATAGCAAGGAGGATTTAATTGCAGGAATTAGTTTGTTATTTGATAGTCAATATCAAATTAGTAAAGTAAAGATAAAAAACATTCTATCAAAATTGAAAGAAAAATATGATGTTATTATTATTGATACTTCTTCAGAATGTTTTCTAGATTATACAAAAGAAATTATGAAAAATAGTAATATTAATATTTTTATGATAGAGCCCAATTTGTTAGAAATAAAAAAATCAAAGAAATTATTAAATATTTATATCAATCAGTGGGGATTTTTAAAGAGCGATTTTCATATTTTGTTTAATAAATATGACGAAAATTCAATAGATAGTTCTATTTTAAGAAACGTTTTTAGTGGTTTTTCTATCTTGGGAAAACTCTCTAATAGTTCACAATATAATTTATTAATCAATAGCAATCATACTGGATATTTGAAGAAAGAATTACAAAAGGAGTATTGTAATGTTTTCGGAAAGCTATCAAAAAATGAAACAATAGGAGGAAAAGTAAGGAGGAAATTATGGAAGAAATCTTAACAGAGAAAAATAATATATTGGAACAAGGTCGAAATGAAGATAGACAAGAATTAGTGACTGCCAATGAACAAAAGAACTTTTTAGATACAACATTGGGAAAAGTAGTAAACACTGCTATTGATTTGGGACTTAGATGGGTATTGCCTGATTTTGTAGAGAATCAAATAATTGATGTAAAAAATAGTTTAATTAGAGGAGGATTAAAAGAAGGAATTGATAAAGCAATTGATAGTGCAGTAGAATTAGGAAAAAGTGTAACAGGAGTTTTTACAGGAAAATTTGAAAGTGTTTCACAAGCACAAAATGCAGTGAAAAATGGAGGAATTATTGATGGTATATCCGATGCTTTAGATACAGCACTTTCCTTTACGAGTAAACAAGGCTGGGTATCAAAAGAAATTACTAATGTAATTAGGCAAGGAAAGAATGTTATTTTAGACAATGTAAGTAATAATATAGAGACTGAGTTTGTAGGACAATTAAATTGTATTGAAAAATTAGGAAAATATGAAAATAATTGGAAAAATTATTTTCAATCGCAAAATTTTGAAGGAATGGAAAAAGAGTATCAGAAAATAAAAGATAGATTAAAAGAAGTACTACCAATAGAGAAAACTTTAAAACAAGCACGAGAAATAGAAAATTTACATATGTTGATTAAGAATAATGGACAAAATTTTAATTTAACACAAGAACAATTGGCATTAGCAGGTATATTGACTAAATAGAAGAGAATATAACTAATATTAATTTGATATTTAAATTATTTCAATTTAAATAAATTTTAATTCTAATGAAATAATCTATTTCATTTTCTAAATATTTATTAGTCACATTTTTATAATCTAAGAGAGCATTTTAATAATTCGTATTAAAAAAATTTAGAGAATAAAAATAGTAAAAATAATTTTTGATTTCAAAATAAAAAGTAGGGAAAATACTTGATTTTTCTTGCTTTTTTTCTTGTTTTTTGCTTGCATATTTTTGACTGTTTTAGTATAATACAAATGGAATAAAAATTGGGAAGATAATGCATTTACAGCAGGAAATTCCTAAGAAGAAAGGACAAGAACAATGGACGAAAATAACGAAAAAAGAAACGACGGAAAAATTATAGAGCGTGACATTGAAAAAGAGATGCGTACAGCCTATATTGATTATGCGATGAGCGTTATTGTAGCAAGAGCACTTCCAGATGTAAGAGATGGATTAAAACCTGTACATAGAAGAATTTTATATGCTATGTATGAAGACGGAATTACTTCTGACAAGCCATATAGAAAATGTGCTAATACAGTAGGTTCTGTTTTAGGTAGATACCATCCACATGGAGATGCTTCAGTATATGATGCAATGGTTAGATTAGCACAAGACTTTACACAAAGATATCCTTTGATTGATGGACATGGTAACTTTGGTTCAATTGATGGTGATCCAGCAGCAGCTATGAGGTACACAGAGGCAAGAATGGCAAAAATTGCAGAAACAATGCTGACTGATATAGAAAAAAACACAGTAGATTTTATGCCAAACTATGATGACCGTTTACAAGAGCCAACAGTACTTCCTTCTAAAATACCTACATTACTAATTAATGGTTCTTCAGGAATTGCAGTAGGAATGGCAACAAATATTCCACCACATAACTTAACAGAGATTATTAACGGAATTATTAAAATCATTGATGAAGATGATGTAACAGATGAGCAATTAATGGAAGTAATTAAAGGACCAGATTTTCCAACAGAAGGGGTTATTTTAGGGTTAGAAGGAATTAGACAAGCATATACAACAGGAAGAGGAAAGATTACAGTTCGTGGCGAATGTGAAATTGAAGAGATGAGTAATAATAAACAAAGAATTATTGTAAATTCTCTTCCATATCAGGTAAACAAAGCTAAATTAATTGAAAATATGGCTAATTTGGTAAAAGAAAAAAGAGTTGAGGGTATTTCTGAAATTAGAGATGAATCTGATAGAGAGTCAAGAGTAAGAATTGTTATTGAATTAAAAAGAGATGTCAATGCACAAGTCATTTTAAATCAATTATATAAACATACACAATTACAAGATACATTTGGTATCATTATACTTGCATTAGTAGATGGTCAACCAAAAATTTTAACACTAAGACAATGTTTGGATCATTATATTGATCATAGAAAGACAGTTATCCTTCGTAGAACACAATTTGAATTAGATAAAGCATTAGCTAGAGCACATATTTTAGAAGGATTAAAAATTGCATTAGATAACATTGACGAAGTAATTGAAATTATTCGAAATTCTTATGATGATGCAAAAGAAAGGTTAATGGAGAGATTTAAGCTTTCAGAAATTCAAGCACAATCTATTCTTGATATGAGATTAAAAACGTTATCAGGTTTACAAAGAGAGAAAATTGACGAAGAATATAATGAATTAATGAAGTTAATTGCACATTTAAGAGAAATTTTATCTAGTGAAAAATTACTTTATGATGTTATCAAAGAAGAGCTATTAGAAATTAAGCAAAAATATGGAAATGAAAGATTAACTAAAATTGTTGCAGCAGAAGGCGAAATTGATATTGAAGATTTAGTAAAGGAAGAACAGACTGTTATTACTTTAACACATTTTGGTTATGTAAAGAGGATGCCAGTAGATACTTATAAGAGCCAAAATCGTGGAGGAAAGGGAATTACAGGATTGGCAACAAGAGAAAATGATTTTGTAAAGCAAATTTTTACAGCTTCTACTCATGATACATTATTATTCTTTAGCAATAAAGGGAAATTATATCGTTTAAGAGGATATGAGATTCCAGAAGCAGGAAGAACTGCAAAAGGTACTGCAATTGTTAACTTGTTAAGACTAGATGCGGGCGAGAAGATTTCTGCAGTAATTCCAATTTCTAATTTTGCAGATGGAAAATATTTATTAATGGGAACAAAGCAAGGATTTATCAAAAAGACGCCATTAAATGAATATGATTCTAGCAGAAAGACAGGTTTACTATCTATTACATTAAGAGAAGATGATGAATTAATTGATGTTCGTTTAACGGATGGACAAGACAATGTAGTTTTAGTAACTAGTCAAGGAATTTGTATTACTTTCAGTGAAAAAGATGTAAGACCAATGGGAAGAACTGCACAAGGGGTTATAGGAATACGTTTAAATGATGATGATTTTGTTATTGGAATGGAATCTATTATAGAAGGAAACACAAATGCTACATTACTTGCTATTACTGAAAATGGATTTGGAAAGAGGACAGAGTTAGAGGAATATAGAGTTCAAACTAGAGGTGGAAAGGGTGTAATGACTTACAAGATTACACCAAAGACAGGAAACATAGTAGGTATTCGTGTAGCAACTGATAATGAAGATGTTATGTTGATTACTGAAAATGGAACCATTATTAGACTTCGTATAAAAGATATTAGCATTTTAGGAAGAGCAACACAAGGTGTTACACTAATGAGAACGAATGAAGGTAGAGTGGTTAGTATTGAAACCATTAATCCAGAAGAAAATGAACCAATAGAACAAGAATAGAGAATAAAAATTCCAGCAATCTTTGCTGGAATTTTTACTTATCAATATATTATTTTTGAATAAATCTAATATCTTCTCCAAAGAAATAGCAGATATCATAATTTCCTACTAATCTAGAAACAATTCTTTCATCATAGTTTTCAAATAAAGCTTGTAAGCTTAAGTTAGTAGATATAATAGTTTTAGTTACCTTTTTAGAGTTTAGTAATCTAGAGTTAATAATATTAAAAAGTTCTACTAACTTCATTTGGTTAGTACCTTCTGTTCCTAAATCATCAATAATTAATAAATCTACATTCAATAAATAGTCATAAATATCTTTAGAACTATTTGCTTTTCCAAAACGATAGTCTATAATAGTGTCTAACATAGCAGAGGCTGTTTGATATAAAATAGTTTTTCCTTGATTTAGTAATTCATTTGCAATACAACTAGATAAAAAAGTTTTTCCTAATCCTGTTTTACCTGTAAATAGTAAGTTTTTTTCCTCTATATTATCAAAAGTTTTTACAAAATTTTGGCAAATATCTAAAATAAGTTTGATGTTTTCTTGTGGAGAAATATCTGATTGGTATTTCTCTGGATTTGGTTTTGTAGAATAGAGTTGTATATTAAAACTATCAAAGTTTTGCTTTTCTAAAGAATTCATATTGGACTTGTTATATTCTATATCATAAATTTTTTGTTTTAAGCAATTACACATTTGTGTTTGATTATGTTGAGTAATATATCCTGTATCTTGACAATAGGAGCATTCATAATGTGGTAATATAGAAGTTGCTTTTTCACCAGTCAAATTTAATAATCTTTCTTTCTCTTTTTTTAATAATGTCATTTGTATATTAAATTCTTCAGTCAATTTTTGATTGCCATTTAATGCTATTTCTTTCAGAGAAGATAGTGCTAAAGAATTAATTTTTCTATCAATGTCAGCAAGTTCAGGAAAATTCTGATATAAGTTTTCTCTATTATTTAAAGCAATTTCCTCAGCTTTTTTTCTTTTTTTATCATATTCTATTAACAAAGCTTTTAAAGTAGTATTATTCAAAATAACCTCCTATTAGGATTCCATTTTTTTATTGGCATATAGTGAGTTTAAGTTATCATAAAATCTTTGTTCATATTTTTGGAAACCAGTTTTCTTTTCTAACTGCTTAATATCTTTATTTTTTTGTTTCATATCTGTCAAGAATTTATTAACTTGGTCTGCAGAAGTAAATCCTCTATCATGCCAATCTGATAATAATTTGTCAATGTAATCAAAACTTGGATTTACTTTAGAAGTAGTTCTTTTTAAAGCAATTTCAATAATATCAAAAGAGTAACCAAAATCGATAAACCATTTTTCTAAGTAAGCATATTCATATTGTGATAATTGTCTTGATAAACCTAATTTTTTTGAGACTAAACTAGCTAGTTTTGTCAATTTTTCCTGTTTTTCATAATATATGTCTAAATCGTTAAAATTCTGAATTTGATTTTTTGCCCAAGCATCAGCAACAGCTTGTACATAATTCTTATGAAGGGCAGATTTGTTAAAGCAATATTCGAATAATGCAACCATAACTTCATCTTCAAATTTATATTTTTGAAACCAAAGTTCAATATCTGGATACCAGGAGGTCGGCATAAGACCAGAAAAATACCTATTATTAATATATTCAATTGTCTTAGCTTTCTTTTGACTTTCAGCAGACTTTTGAATTTGATCAGCTGATAAAGCAACCTTTGGTTTATATAATTGATGCAATTCTTTTTCTTGTAAATTGACAATAACATATCCAGTATTTTTTCTAGCAAGAACTCCTTGTTCTTCCCAATATTTCATACCATCTTGAATAATTTTTAGAGGAAGTCCTAACTTTTTACATAAGTCATTTACCTTTATGTCTTTATCATATTTAGATAGAAACAAAATATATAAATAGATTTTAATAAAGTCTCCATCTGCTTCAGGAAGATATTCTGTAAAGAAAATATCTGGTAAAGTAGTGTTTGAAAAGATAGGCAATATCTCGTTTTGTTCTAATTTCATAGGGATTCCTCCAATAAATATCATTTGTCAGATTATATCATTTTTTTGTAGATTTTACAATAAACTAAGGAAGAAAACACAAACATAGTCAAAGGAGATTAAAAAAATAATAAAATAATAATTAAAAAATGTAAAAAGATGGAAGAAGAAATAATAAAAATAATTTAGCTAAAAGTAAAACAAAAAGACAATGATAAACAAAATAAAATATAAAATAAATAATAAGTGGATAAAGAACAAAATAATAAAAAGAATGATAAAATTAAAAAATATAAAAAATGAAATGAAATAGAGAAAAGAAAAAAGTGAAATGAATAAAAAAGAAAATGATGAAAAAAGAAAAATGAAAATTAAAGAATATAAAATGGATTTATAACAAATATCAAAATAAAAAGATAGTAATAGAAAATGAAAAAAGAAAGATAATTGAAAATAGAAACGGAAAAGGCAGAAATAAAAAATAATATAGAGAAATAATATAAAAAATAGAAAAAAGAAAATAAAAAAAGATATAATACAATGAAATAAAAAAATGTAAGAAGAATAAGTATTTTGGTAAAAGTGTAAAAAAGTATGGATGGGAAATACAGCAAAAAAGGAGAGAAAAAGACAAGAAGTAAACTTGTCAAAAAGTATATAATATGTGACATCATAGAAGATAGAATAGGGGAATGATATCATAAGAAAGAAAAAAGATAAGGATAAATATGTAATGGAATAGGAAAAAAATGTGAATATATTGAAAGCTATTTTTACTTCGGAATAGAGAGAAAGAGACTATTTATCGCGAAGAGAAAACAAATGAAAATATGTTAACATAATGACGAAGAAGATGATGCAAAATTGAAATGATATTAAAGAGAAAAGTAAGATTAAGTAGTATAATTGTAAGTTGGTTTTGAATATGTTACTAAAAGACAATTATAGTAGGAGGATAAGATAAAGAATAAAGAAAAACAAATATTTGGCATAAAATATAGATAGAAGAGTTTCTAATGCAAATATAAAAAAGGCAAGATTTTTACAATAAAAAATAAAGAAAAATTGCAAAATTGATAATAAGTAGGATGAGAAAATAAAAAGAGTGAAGTTGAAAAATTATTAAAAAAATAAAATATATAATATTAAAGTTATAAAAAAATAGTCAAGAAGTAAATTAATAAAGAAAAAAATAAAGAATAAAAAAATAAAGCTAGTTTTTATAAAATAAAATATATAATAAATAATAAAGTGATAAAAGTAAAAAGATATAAAAAAGAAGATAGAAATATAAAATTGAGAAATTAATAAAATAAATAAAGGTTAAAAATGAAAATAGAAATAAAATATGAAAATAGCCAATAGACTTTTTGACAAAATATAAAAAATTAAAAAATTAAAAAATGAAAATAGAAAAAGAGACAAATTATAAAATAAAAAAATGGAAAATAGAAAATTAAAAAATAAAAAAATAAAATATAAAAGATAAAATAAAGATAAATTATAAAAACAGAAATTACAAATTTATTAAAGATAGAATTTATTAAAAAAATAAAAAACAAAAAAGTTATTAAAAGATAAAAAAGATTGAAAAAGGATAAGAATGAAAAATAGTACTATAATTTATTTATTGAAAAAATAGAGAAAATAATTATTGATATTAATATTGAAAAGTTAAAGTAAAAAGAATAATAAATATAAAGAAATAAGAAAATAAAAAAACAAAAAAATATAAATTGTCAATTTGATTAGTGACATAGGGTAGGAAAATTTGGAAAAGTTATAATAAGAGATGGAGATTAAAAAATAAAAAGAATAGGTATTAAAATGGATGAATAGTAATAGATAAATTATATAAATAAAATTGTCAAAAAGGAATGGCAAAATCAAAGAACGAAGCTATAGAAAGATAGGAGAATAGAAAATGGGTTAAAAAAAGTTGAAAGGAATAAAGAGCAATAGATAGTAAAAATTCATTTTTTAAAATTGATAAAATGCTTCGGAATAAAAGAGAAGAGCAAATAGATGAGAGCATATGAAAAGATGAGAAAAGGTGTACATAAAGTGAGAAAAGAATGGATAAAAAAGAAATAGTAAAAGAGAAAAAAAGTAAGGAGAAACTAGAAGAGTAATAATAACAATATAAATGCACAAAAAGACAATAATAGAGTGGATGATTATTAGCTAGACAAAGATAAAACTTTATAAATGGATTTCTAACTTTGGAATTGGAAAATAATGTAAATATAGACAGAGCAAAAATAATACTAAAAAATGAAGTTTATTTGTTATAAAAATATAATTTAGGATTTTTTAGATATGTAATTAAATAAATTAGAATATAAAAAATATTTTCATGATTGAAGCCAACAATACTAAATAATAATATAGGTAAACCAAAAATAATTAAAATAAATACTTTAATAGTTATATTTTGAAAAAATAAATTAACACATACAAAAATAAATAAATCCCAAATAAGATTTAATAATAAAGTAGAATAATCAATTATACCTAAAAATTTATTTTTAAAATTATAATTTTGTGGGAAGATAAATTTCATTTTTTCACCTTTTTAAATAATAATATTTTGCTTTATATGCTTTTTAAGAAATTAGTTCCAATATTTAAATGATTTGAAACATCAGTAGAAATTCCACCAATCAAACTTCTCATATAAGAATTTGCTCGAATCAAAGCATATATGCCACCAATACATAGCAATTTAGAAAAAATATCAGTAGCAGATAAGTTAACTGAAAAAAGTAATAATAAAATAAGAGAGACTAAAGATTGTTGTAAGAGTAATGATAAAATAGTTCGAAGCCAAGTTTTGAAAAACCAAGAGGAAGATTGATTAATTAAACTTAGAATGGCAAAGGGGGTTAGTAGAGCAAATAACTTTATTAACACATATCTTAAAGAATAAGAGAAAATTAAATTAAATAAACTGATGGAAATAAAGCCTTTTAGTAAACCATCAAATGAGAAAATATTAAATTCAGCTTCTTTTAATGAAAGTATTTTATTTAATTGATTAATTAATTCAGAAAAAGAAATTTCATGATCAAATATATTTATTCCAAGACTTTGAATTGATTCGGAAATGAAGCTATTTAATTCTAAGAATTGTTTACAAAGGGAAAAAGAACAATTCATAACAATTCCAAAAATTAATAACTTAAATATAAATTGATAAGGTCTTTCAATTTGCAAGTTCATATAATAAGAGTAGAGAAGACGTATAGCATAATATAAAGAAAAACCAATAAGCAAAGAATTAGCAATTACTAATAAACCATTTGAAGCATTTATTCCAAAAATTTTTTCAAAGATAGAATTATTCAGAATATCAGAATTAATAAAGACTAAATCGTCTAATACTTGATAAATACTATCATCAATAGATGAAAATAGAGTTTGAAAGATAGAGTTGATGGTTTGAATAATCGAATTTGTTAAAGAAGATGTTTCTTCCATATAAAGTACCTCCTAAGTTAATAAACTTTTGATTGCAGATAAGATTAGATTAAGAACTAAAATAAAGCCATAAGAAAATAAACTTCCACGAATAATTTTTTTAGCGGTTCGAATTCTTTCTTCATCTCCAAAGCTAAACTTTTTCATAAATACACCAACAGCAATAGCAACTGCAGCAGCTGGTGTAGACAGCTTTAATAACCAATCTTCGACTTTTTCAAAAGCAGAATTCAACTTATTAACTAGAGCAGGAGTGCCATCAAACAAACCAGCTTGAACTTTTGTGGAAGTAAAGAATATAAATAATAAGACTAATAAGAGGGTAAAGAAATACTTAAAATAAAAGTTAAATTTTTTTGTGTTTTTTAAAAACATAGAAAAACCTCCTTAAAAATAATAAACATTTGCAATATGTCAATAGTAGAGTTAATGTGAAATGAAATAAGGAAATAAATGGAGTTTTTGGGGTGGAATAATTTTTGAACCATCAGACAAAAATGCTAAACAAGTAAAATTTTCTAAAGACTGTGTAAAAAAATTTGTATCATAAATAAAATCAGAATGCATATAGGTACTAACTGTTTCTGTGATACTAGAATTTTTGGAGTTTAAAGAGTTAGTAAAATAGTTGAAGACTGTTTCTTTGGCATTTTCAGAAATTCCTTTTGAGATTTTTTCTTTATCTTCTTTTCCAATTTGTTTTTGAGCACTTTCAATAGTCCATAAATCGTCACTACGAAACCACAGTTTATTAATTAAATTCTGAATAATGACATTGACTGCTGATGGCTCATGTAATGTATTTAATAAAGAAGTATAACTTTGCGTTGCTACAATATTAATACATTTGGCTTCCCTACTTTGAGCGAAAAAATTGCTATCTGTTTCTGTACAATATTCAGAATACTCATCAGAAATAAAACAGACACTGCGAAAATTACCGTTAGAATATTTAGCAAGTCTTGACATTACCTCTGTTTGAAAATCTAATTTTAAATAAGCAGCAATTATTTTTGAGAGATTGCTATATTCACTAATATTCATATTAAGTACTACAATTTTTCCTTCTAATAATACTTGTTTAAAACCAAGAAAGTTTAAATCGTTTAAAGAAGGATTAAAGGTTTTTAAAACTTCATAATCAGAAATGAAACAATTGGTAATGCGAGTAATTTCGGATTTTAATATAGATAATGTTCTCTGGTCTAAACTTAAAAATTCTTTTTCGAAAAAAGAGATAGAAGAAAGTAAGTCATAGATTTCAATTTGCGAAAAGTAATTCTGAATGAATTTTTCACGTAGTTTTTCTAATTTTTGTAAATAATAATTTGGCTGAGTGACTAATTTATGAAGTTCTTCAAAAGTAACATAGTTATTATTATATAAGCGACATAATTTAATTGCTTCAGTTAACACTTTTTCTGCTTCATCTAACCAATAAGTTTCGGAGTTATTTTTTGAGAATAATAGTAAAATAGTCTTTAAACGATTTGCGAGAATACCAGGTTTTAGATTTGGTTTATGTAAAGGATTGTAATAATAATTGCCACCAAGTTCAATAACAATTACATCTTGAGTTCTATGAAATTCTTTGGCAAATTCTAAAACTTTTTGATAATAATTTCCTTTAACATCTAGTATTAACATTCCTAGTTTTTGGGTAGAATCTTGATGGAGATAACCTATGAGCTGCTTGGTAAAAGGATACATTGCACTACTTGTTTTGCCTGTTCCAATTGTTCCAGTAATTAAGAAATTTTGGTATAGGCTTTTCTCTGGAAGAGAAACTAATTCTTTTGTTTTTTCAGTTTTTCCGAATAAGCAATTCTAAATTTGGTTTAGGAAGAGGTGATTCTATTAGAGAATAAGATTTTTTTTCTTTCTTTAAACTTGCTTGTTTTAGATTTTTCCTTATTTGAGGATGAGAAAACTTTAATAGTAAGTTATGAAATAAGTAGAAAATAGAGTTAGTAATAAAAAATGCAGAAAATAAGTAAGTGAAAATAAACCAATATTTACAATAATGCCAAAGTATGGGTTGTTCTACACAAATATTAAAAGGATATATTCCATAATCAATAATAATATGGTCTGAAAAATATAGAGGAGAAAAGAGAATGTAACCAATGTAGCAAAAAAATAACATAAAACATAATGTGAAAAAAATACGTTTAAACGTAAGATTACCTCCTATCCATAGAGTTTTTCTTAATATTTAATTTAGAACCTTGTTTATTGTGGAGTATTTTTATTTCGAAAAAAGTGTATATTGAATAAAAAAAGACAAAAGAATTTATAATAAGAAGGATAAAAAAATAATCAATTAATTCTATAATAAACCACTCCTTTTAGTACACATATACTATAACAAAATTTTTAGTTTGTCTATACTTTTTGGAAAAAATGTGGTAAAATAAGAAAAAATTGATGAGAAAAAGGAGAAAAGAAGATGGAAATAAATAAAGATATGACAATTGGAGAATTATTAAGAGTTGCTCCAGAAAAGGCTGAGATATTATTAAATGCTGGCATGCATTGTTTGGGATGTCCTGCTTCTCAAGCAGAAACAATAGAAGAAGCTTGCGAAGTACATGATATTGATGTGGAAGAATTAATGAAACAATTAAAAGAATAAAGAATGTTAATAGAGATATTTTACTAAAAATAAAAGAAAAATTACAAAAGTATGACAAAAAATGAAAAATTATATTGACAAATCTTAAAAAATAGTTTACAATAGAGGCTGTGCTAACATAGAAATGTTAACCGGCTTTAAACTTGGGTCATTAGCTCAGGTGGTAGAGCACTTGACTTTTAATCAAGTTGTCCGCGGTTCGAGTCCGCGATGGCTCACCAAACTAGGATTTAAGACATAGTTACTTAAATCCTAGCAAAAAATTTTTTAACATGGCCCCGTGGTCAAGCGGTTAAGACATCGCCCTTTCACGGCGGAGACATGGGTTCGATTCCCGTCGGGGTCACCAAATACGCCACTTTAGCTCAGCTGGTAGAGCAACTGACTTGTAATCAGTAGGTCATCTGTTCGAATCAGATAAGTGGCTCCATTACTTAAAACTAGGCTTGTTATATAACTTGTCTAGTTTTTTGAATTTTAGGAAGAGAATTAGGTTGAACTGTCACTCTTTAACAAGCATATATAAAGGAGCAATAGAAGCTATGGAAGAAAATAAAGAAAAAAGTGTATCAAATAAAGTTGTTATTGTAACAGGGGGGGCAAGAGGAATTGGTGCTGGCATTGTTAAGTTATTAGCACAGGAAAATTATCAGATTGTATTGAATTATAATAATTCAAAAGAAGCGGCAGAAATAACAAAACAAGGATTACAAAAACAAAATAAAGAAATAGAAATTTTTAAAGCAGATGTTTCAAAACGAGAAGAAGTAATAAAACTTATCAAGTTTACAATAGAAAAATATCATAGAATTGATGTATTAATTAATAATGCAGGAATAGCACAAGAAAAATTATTTACACAAATAACAGATGAAGATTGGAATAAAATGATGCAAACAAATCTAACTTCAGTTTTTTATTGTACACAAGAAGTTGTTTCTCACATGATTAAAGAGCAAAAGGGAACAATTATTAATATTTCGTCTATTTGGGGAGTAACAGGAGGTTCATGTGAAGTACATTATAGTGTAGCAAAGGCTGGAGTTGATGGAATGACGAAGGCATTAGCAAAAGAACTTGGACCATCACATATTAGAGTAAACAGTATTGCACCAGGAATAATTAATACAGATATGAATAAAAATGTAAGCAAAGAAGAGTGGGAAGAGATAAGAAATGAAATACCTCTTGAAAGTATTGGAAAGGCAGAAGATATTGCCAAGTGTGTAAAATGGCTGATCGAAGATGAATATACTACTGGACAAATAATTTCAGTAAATGGTGGATGGTATATTTAAAATAAAGAAACCTCGGGTTAACCGAGGTTTTTATTATTCATTTGATATTTTTCTTTTATAATTTCCTGAAATTAATTTAGGAAGATAAGTAATTACTTTATAAATAGCTAAACGTATTTTTTTGCTCCAAATATATGATTTTCTTAATTTTCTAGGAGCATCTAAAGTAGTTTCATCTTGAGGAACTAAAGCAAGCTCTACTTTTTCAATAGGAAATGTATAGTTTTGACCACCATTATTATCCCATTCTCCCTTTTCATTCTTAAAACAAAAATTAAAAGTTTCACTAGCAGGTAATTCTATTTCAGCTTGGAATCCTAATTCTGTTTTTTCCATTTGAATTTCACCTAAATAGTTCCATTCTAAGCCAAAGCCATAATGAATAAATACTTCTTCTGAATTACCTTGAAAAAGGTTGCCTGCATAAGAAATCTTAACCTTTGTATTCTCTACTAATTTATCTGTATTAAAGAAAATATTCTTTACTAATTCCATTTAATTTTCTCCTTATTTATCTCTTGTTTATCTATTTTGATATTATAATATTAAAAAATAGATTATTCAAGTATTTCTGACAAAAAAACTAAAATATCTTACTTGAAAAGTACAAAAATATTTTTAGCTATTTGATGTATCTGTACTGCCTACTACTTTTCCAACAATATAGAATGCATCCTTTGGGTCTAAGCAAATGTCAGGAATATCAATTCTATTTTCAGATCTTAAAGCAATTCCGTCTTTACGAACAATAAATCTACGAATAAGATATTGATTTTGATAATGAAATAACCCAATATCTTTATTATCAAGAGGTGTGTTAAATTCAATATAAACATAAGAATCTTTCTTAATTTTAGGTTCCATAGAACTATCATTCATTTTAACAGCAATACAAGCACCTGGGGAAGAAAGTGGACATTCAATGAAACTACCTAATAAATCTACAGCAGGAATTTTATCATATGCGATATGATTTTCTATTTTATAACTTTCTTGTTCTTCTGTAATTTCTTTATCATAAGTATACATTAAAGGTCTATATGGGATCCCCATCGTTTTACACATATTTTTTAGTACTTTATGACTAGGATTTCTTTCGCCTTTTTCAATATGAGTTAGATGCCCAGTATTGATATTTGTTCCTTTAGAAATACTGGCTTTTGTCAATTTTCTATCTTTACGAATATAAGCTATCATATGTCCTAACATAAAATATCCCTCTTTTCCAAAATTCTCTAAAGTAATTATATTAGAAAAGAAAAAAATTGTCTAGTATAAATAGAGAAAATTTTCTAAAATCTGACAAAATATCAAAGAATTTTTATTGTAAATAAAACATAACTATGGTAATATTATTGAAAAGGAAAGTATATACTTATTTAAGGGAGAAAATTATGGAAGAAGAAAACAAAAAAGCGCAAGAAGCTGAGACTTCGGAGGAGATTACAGAAGAAAAAGAAGCAGTAGTTACAGAAGAAAAGCCTAAAAAAAAGAATAAAAGAACTCCAAAAAAAGAGAGTGAAGGAGAAAAGAAAGAAGTAAAAGAAAAACCAGTAAAAGAGAAAAAAGAAGAGGCTAAAAAAGAAAAACAAAGGGAAGAAAATGCCAAGCAAATTGTACAAGAAGTTGTAGATTTAATAAAAGAACAAAAAGAGAGTGACAGTATAGAGAATGTAAAAAAGGAAAATAATGAATTAAAGAATGAGGAGAAGAAAACACAAGAAGAAGTAATAGAAGAGAAAAAAAGTGAAGAAATAAAGGATCCACAACAATTTGTACCTGTCGAAAAGCAATTTAAAAATAGAAAAAAAGGAATTATAATAACTTTTAGTATGGTTCTGGCTCTTCTTGTTATATTAGTATTTTCCATTATTTTTGCTTTAATGAATATTAATAATCAAAAAATTTTAAAAGGAATTTCTATATTAGGAATAGATGTAAGTAATTTGACTATAGACGAAGCTAAAAAGAGATTAAATGACGCAATTAATGAGAAGTTTTCTAATGAAAAGGATAGTTTAATCTTAAAACATGGAGATTCAGAAGTAAGTGTAAATGCTAATACATTTAATGCTAAATTTGATGTAGATACTGCGGTTGCAGAAGCTTATAACATTGGCAGAGGTGGAAATATTATAGTTAATAATTATGCTATTTTATGGACTAAGCTTTTTAAATCAGAGATTGATGCAAAACTTCATTGGGATGAAGAATTTATGAATACGACAATTAGTGATACAAATTCTAAAATGAAGGATGCAGTAGTAGAATACAGCTATTATATAGAAAATCAAAAATTAATTGTTGTAAAAGGAAAAGAAGGATATGTTATTCAAAAGGAAAAATTGCAAAATCAAATTATTGAGCAGCTAGAAAATATTCATATTCCTTATCAAGAAATTGAAATTCCTGTAGAGAAAAAACAACCCAACCCAATTGATTTAGAAAAAATAAGAAATGAAATTTATAAAGAACCAAAAGATGCTTATGTAGAAAAAAATCCAATAAAAGTCCATGTAGAAGAAGATGGAATTGATTTTGGAATTTCAATGGAGGAAGCAAAAAAATTAATTCAAGAAGATAAAAAAGAATATGAAATTCCACTTAAAGTAACAAAACCTAAAAAGAAATTGTCTGATTTAGGTGAGGAAGCTTTTGCAGAACAATTAGCAACCTTTTCAACTATTTATGATGCAAGTGCAACGAATAGGGCATATAATGTAGAGTTAGCGACTAAAAAGATTAATGGAACAGTTATTATGCCAGGAGAGACCTTTTCATATAATAAAACTGTAGGTTCTAGAACAATAGAAGCAGGCTGGAAAGAGGGGACTGCTTATATCTCAGGAAAAGTTGTACCAAGTATAGGTGGAGGCGTTTGTCAAGTATCATCAACATTATATAATGCAGTATTATTAGCAAATTTAGAAGTTACAGAAAGAACAAACCATACTTTTACAGTGGATTATGTAGCGGCAAGTAGAGATGCAACTGTATATTATGGAAGTTTAGACTTTTGTTTTAAAAATACAAGATCTTATCCAATTAAAATTGTAGCAACTGCTAAAAATGGAGTATGTAAAATTAGTTTTTATGGAATTAAAGAAGATGTAGAGTACGAAGTAATTATACAATCAAAAATAACCTCATATATTAATAATACAACAACATATAAAGAAGACCCAACTTTAGAGGCTGGAAAAGAAGTAGTAGAACAAATTGGATTTAATGGTTGCAGAAGTGAAGGATACAAAATTTTAAAACTAAATGGAAAAATTATTTCTCAAACATTATTATCAAAAGATACTTATAGTCCACAAGAAAGAATAGTAAGAAAAGGAACAAAGCAGTAATATAATAAAAGAATAAAAAATACCACTTTGGTCATCAAGGTGGTATTTTTGTTTATTATTGGTTAAATATTTAAAATATTTCTTTTCTTTAAAACAAATTCTTCCTCTGTAATAATGCCACTATCTAATAATTCTTTTAACTTTTTCAACTCATCATATTGATTATTATTGCTTGTAGAATTACCTGCATTATAATTTTCAACTTGTTCATTTTGTTTGGCAAGGTTAATCTTACTCACCCATTCTTGACCGTGATATACAACGAAAATATACTCATTTGATTGTGTGAGTATAGAAATGTGTTGACTAATGAGAAGATTCTTTGTAACTTTTACATTAACGATGTCTCTTAAAGGAATAACTGTAGTTGTTTTATTTTGCAATATAGTATGTGAAGTGAAAGAAAGAGAATGATTTGTTAAAAGTAATTTACCACCAACATTATTATAAGTACTAGTATAATAGTTAGCACTTCCAAGACTTAGGGGCTTTTCATTTTCTCCTAAAAGAGTACCAAAGACATAAATACCTTTATATTTTTCATTTTCAGGTTTTTGAAAAGTGATATTATCGAAACTAACATAATTATTATTATCCATAATAATATAACTACCACAATAATCACATTGATATTTAGTAGGATTATAATTAGCTCCACAGTTTGGACAGGTTAAAGTTGATAATTTCATATAAATACCTCCTCCTTTTATACCTTAAAGTTATGATTTTTCATATTAATTTTGTGATATTGTTTAATAAAATATAAAACAACAGATTAGGCACTTTTTTACCTAAAAATCTGTTGTTCTATACTTGAGTAAAATATATTTGCAAGTCGTTAAAAGAATAAGATTTAAAATAATTTGGTGCGCCATAGAGGAGTCGAACCTCCGACCATCAGATTAAGAGTCTGCTGCTCTACCAACTGAGCTAATAGCGCATAAATGTACAATACTTATTATAAAGCGCATAGCGCGATTTTGTCAAGAGTTTTTAGAGAAAAAGTGTTGTCACATTTTTAATAAAGTAGTAAAATAAAACATGAAGGGGTGGTTATCATGTTAGAAATGTATCAAACTAATTTAGAAACAAATGAGACAAAAAGGATAACAGAATATGAAAAGGGAAATTGGATTAATATGATATCCCCGACAGAAGCGGAAATAAAAGATGTTTGCGAAAAGCTACAAATACAAGAGGATTTTATTCGTTATGCATTGGACCCAGAAGAAAAGGCCAGAATTGATATAGAAGACGAAGATAATACGATATTGTTTATTATTGATGTTCCTGTTCGTGAAAAAGAAGGCGATAGTATGATTTATAGTACTATGCCAATTGGAATTATTTTTGTAAGAGATGATTATTTTATTACTGTTTCCTTAAAGCAAAATACTATTATTCAAGATATTACAAAAAATAAAATGAAAAATATTGTTACGTATAAAAAAAGTAGATTTTTGTTACAATTATTATATACCAATTCTTCTTTATATTTAACACTACTAAAGAAAATTAATAAAGAAACAGAAATTGCAGAATCTGTTTTAAAGGATTCTATGAAAAATAAAGAATTATTAAAATTATTGAGCTTGGAAAAAAGTTTAGTATATTTTACAACTTCTTTAAAGTCAAATGAAGTCGTTATGGAAAAGACAATGAGAGGAAAAATAGTCAAACTTTATGATGAAGATGAAGACATTCTAGAAGATGCTATTATTGAAAATAAACAAGCAATTGAAATGGCCAAAATATATAGTGATATTTTGAATGGAACAATGGATGCATATGCATCTATTATATCAAATAATTTGAATCGAGTAATGAAATATTTGACATCTATTACAATCATTTTAGCAATTCCTACTATGGTTGCCAGCTATTGGGGGATGAATGTTCCTGTACCATTACAAGAAAATCCATGGGGATTTACAATTATTTTTTTATTTTCTATCATAATTGCAATAATTGCAGCAATTTGGCTCAATAAAAAAGACATGCTAAGATAAAAGTATAAAAAATAGCAAAATACATATACTAAAAAGGAATAAGATTTTATTCTAAGGAGGTATATGTAATGAAAGTGATAGATAAAATTGCGTTGGTTTTAGTTATTATAGGGGCTATTGTATGGGGAATTATTGGAATTTTTAATTTCAATGTGGTAGATGCTATATTTGGTGTAGGCTCTATTTTTAGTAAAATTATCTATATATTGGTCGGAATCTCAGGATTATGGGCAATTAAAATATTATTTGATAAATAGTTAAAAATACAACTTATTATGAAAAATAATAGGTTGTATTTTTTTATTTCTCTAGTCATATAGAATTTTGTATGATATAATAAAGTCTGAAAATTCTAAAAAGGAGGAAATGAAATGCTTACTGCAACAGGTGTAACAGTTCGATTTGGAAAAAGAACCTTATTTGAAGATGTTAATATTAAATTTAATAAAGAATGTTGCTATGGAATTATTGGAGCAAATGGAGCTGGAAAGTCTACTTTTTTAAAGGTGTTGTCAGGAGAAATAGAACCAAGCAAAGGAGAAGTATCTAAAGAGAAAAATGAAAGAATTTCAGTATTAAAACAAGACCACTTTGCCTTTGAACAACATACAGTTATGGATACGGTTATTATGGGAAATAATGAACTATATCAAATTATGAAGGAGAAAGACGAAATTTATAGCAAACCAGATTTTTCAGAAGCAGATGGAATGAGAGCTGCAAAGTTAGAAGAAAAGTTTAGTGAATTAGATGGATGGAATGCAGAAGCAGATGCAGCGGTATTGTTAAACGATTTAGGAATTGAAGCAGATAAACACTATAAATTAATGAGTGAATTAGAAGCAAAAGACAAAGTAAAAGTGCTTTTAGCACAAGCTTTATTTGGAAATCCTGACATCTTATTATTGGACGAACCTACCAATGACTTGGATTTAAAAAGCATTAGTTGGTTAGAGGAATTTCTAATTAATTTTGAGAATACAGTTATTGTGGTATCGCATGATAGATATTTCTTAAACAAAGTATGTACACATATTGCAGATGTGGATTTTGGAAAAATTAAAGTATATCCTGGAAACTATGACTTTTGGTATGAGTCTAGCCAACTTGCCTTAAAGCAAATGAAAGATGCAAATAAAAAGAAAGAAGAAAAAATCAAAGAGTTGCAAGAATTTATTGCTCGATTTAGTGCAAATGCTTCAAAATCTAAGCAAGCAACTTCTCGTAAAAAATCCTTAGAAAAAATAGAGTTGGATGAAATAAAACCGTCTAACAGAAAATATCCATACATAGATTTCAAGCCAGATAGAGAGCCAGGAAAAGAAATTTTACAAGTAAAAAATATTTCTAAAACAATTAATGGGGAAAAAATTTTAGATAAAGTTTCTTTTACAGTGAAGCAAGATGATAAAATTGCATTTTTAGCAGATAACGAGAATGCCAAAACTGTACTATTTCAAATTATAGCAGGAGAACTAGAACCTGATGAAGGAGAAATTATTTGGGGAACTACAATTACTAATAATTATTTCCCAAAGGATAATAATTATTTATTTGAAACAGATTTATCAATTACAGATTGGCTTAGACAATATTCAAAAGATCCTGATGAAACATATGTGAGAAGCTTTTTAGGAAGAATGTTGTTTTCAGGAGAGGAAGCATTAAAAAAAGTTAACGTTTTATCTGGAGGAGAAAAGGTAAGATGTGTACTTTCTAAATTAATGTTATCAGGTGCAAACTTCTTAATTTTTGATGAACCAACTAACCATTTAGATATGGAATCAATTACAGCATTAAATGAAGGAATGAAGAAATTTAGTGGAAATATGGTATTTACCTCACATGACCATCAATTAACACAAACAGTAGCAAATCGAATTATTGACTTAAAATCAGATAAGTTAATTGATAGAGAAGTAACCTATAATGAGTACTTGGGGGTAGAATAGATTGTATGATACAGAAATTAGAGACAGAACATTGGGAAAAATTATATAAGACACACATGATAAAAGATTTTCCCAAAAATGAATTATGTGCATTAGAAAGGTTTTTAAAATATACAGATAAAAGAGTAGTATACTCTTTTGTAGAAGATGGGATAGAAAAGGCTTATTTAATAACTAGTAGAAATGATAGAATTGACTTAATTCAATATTTTGCAGTATATGAAGAATATAGGCAAAAAGGAATTGGTACAAAATTTTTACAAGAATATAGAAAAATGGTAGGAAATAATAAAACTATTTTATTAGAAATAGAAGATCCAAAAATGGCTAATGAAGAGGATGAATATATAAAAAGAATAAGAAGAAAAAATTTTTATGAAAAAATTGGATTTGTAGTGGATGATAGAGTAAAAGAATATTATTTTTATGAATACTATTTATTATTAACATCTGCAAAAGATATGCCAATACAAGAAATAAAAAAACAATTAAGAGAATTATATAAAACTATGACACCTTGGTATATTATGAGAAAATTTCGTATGGAAATATAAAAAAATGAGGAGGAATGAGATATGTTTTGTAATAAATGTGGATCAGAAGTAGATAATGGAGCTAAATTTTGCAATAAATGCGGCGCAAATGTAGATGGAGAGACAACAGGAAAAGCTAGTATTGTTTTTAGAAGAGAAGGAGGAATTGCAGCAGCTCTTATACCTACAAAAGTATTTGTAGATAATAATTTGGTAGGGTCATTAGGAGTAGGAGAAGAAATGACAGTTATGAGTACGATTGGAAAACATCGTATAGATTTTAATATTATGGGAGGCAATGGTGGAGGAGAAGTCGAGATATCTTCAGAGCATCCAAATGTTAAAGTATTTTTTAAAGTTTGCATGGGGATGATTACAGCAAAACCTAAAATTGTTAGTATACAAAATTTAGATTAAAAATAAACTAGGGATTATGTTGTGGTGTTCAGGCTGCGCAGGCTGGCATGGAACTACTAATACTAGCTGGCTCTATGCGGCTGACCGTGGTTTCGGGCGTGGCGGCAGTGGAGTATTCTCCTTTCACGGTGGTTACTTCTGGGCTAGCTACTACTGCTGTGGTCGTGGAGTAGCAGTGGTGGGCACCGGACTCTAATATAGTGTATCAGAAGGGAAAATTTTAAGGAATTTTTTGAGTGTAACTATATTATTAAAGAAACGTAATTCCTTCCATTAGAAGGTAAAATATAAAAGAGAAATATATCGTAAGTAGGGAATGAAAGCGATATATTTTTTCACATAAAGTAAAGTTTAATTTGTAACTAGGGATTATGTTGAGGTATCCTAGCTGCGCAGGCTGGCATGGAACTACTAATACTAGCTGGCTCTCTGATACTGCTCGTGGCTTCATACGTGGCGGCAGCGGAGTATTTTCCTTTTCGGGTGGCGGCAATTGGACTAGCAATCCTGAATCTGGTCGTGGAGTAGCAGTGGTGGGCACCGGACTCTAATATAGTGTATCAGAAGGGAAAATTTTAAGGAATTTTTTGAGTGTAACTATATTATTAAAGAAACGTAATTCCTTCCATTAGAAGGTAAAATATAAAAGAAAAAATATATCACAAGTAGTAAAAACGAAAGCGGTATATTTTTTATTTCAAAATTTCATCTGTTCGCTTGCATTTCTAAAAAACCTGTTATATAGTAATTATCGTACAATAAGAAGAAAGGAAAGGTAAAAAATGCAAGAAACTGGAGAGAGAATAGCTACAAGAATAGCCGAAGAATTAAATATCAAATTATCACAAGTAACTAAAACGATAGAATTAATTGATGATGGAAACACAATTCCATTTATTGCACGTTACAGAAAAGAAGTAACAGGAGGACTTTCTGATGAAACTTTAAGAGAGTTAGGGGAAAGACTTACCTATCTTCGTAATTTAGAAGCAAGAAAAGAAGAAGTTAAAACTTCTATTGAAAATCAAGGAAAGCTAACAGATGAAATTGTAGAAAGTTTAGAAAAGGCGAAAACCTTAGCAGAAGTAGAAGATATCTATAGACCATATAAGCAGAAAAAGAAAACAAGGGCAACTGTTGCAAAAGCAAAGGGATTAGAACCTTTAGCAAATATTATTTATGAGCAAACAGAAACAAAACCAATTGAAGAAATTGCAAAAGAATATGTTAATATAGATAGTTTATCAGAAGAAGATAAGCAGAATAAAGATAAAGTAGTAGCATCCGCAGAAGATGCTATTCAAGGAGCAAAAGATATTATCGCAGAAATGATAGCAGATGATCCAAATTATCGTAAGGAAATTAAACGTATTTGCTATCGTGATGGTGTTGTTATTACAAAAGCAACAAAACCAGAAGAAAAAACAGCATACAATATGTATTACGAATTTAATGAAAAAGTAAATAGAATTCCAAGTCATCGTATTTTAGCCATTAATCGTGGAGAAAAAGAAGAATTCTTAAAAGTAAAGTTAGACAAACCAGAAGAAAACATTTTACATTATATTGAGCAAGATGTTATCAAAGGAAAAACGCAATTTACTACTATGTTAGAAGAAACAATAGAAGACAGTTGGAAGCGTTTAATAGAACCATCTATTGATAGAGAAATCCGTTCAGACTTAACAGAAAAAGCAGAAACACAAGCAATTAAAGTATTTGGTAAAAATGCAAAACCATTATTATTAGCAGCACCATTAAAAGGATTAACTGTTATGGGGTTTGACCCAGCATATCGTACAGGATGTAAAATAGCTGTTATTGACGAAACAGGAAAGTTACTAGCTACTACTACGGTATATCCAACAGAACCACAAAATGATGTAGAAGGTGCTAAAAAGGAATTAAAAGCTTTAATAAATAAACATGATATAGACATAATTGCTATTGGAAATGGAACAGCATCACGTGAGTCTGAGAACTTTGTTGCAGAAATGATAAAAGAAATTGATAAAGATTTACATTATGCGATTGTAAGTGAAGCGGGAGCATCTGTATATTCAGCATCAAAACTTGCTACAGAAGAATATCCAGATATTAATGTATCTTTAAGAGGTGCTATTTCTATTGCAAGAAGATTGCAAGATCCATTAGCAGAATTAGTAAAAATTGACCCAAAAGCTATTGGTGTAGGGCAATATCAACATGATGTAGACCAAAACAAATTAACAGAAAGTTTAACAGGCGTAGTAGAAGACGCAGTTAATGAGGTTGGAGTAGATGTTAATACTGCAACACCATCTCTACTTTCTTATGTGGCAGGAATAAATAAAACAATTGCCAATAATATTGTGAAATACCGTGACGAAAATGGAAAACTGAAAGAAAGAAAAGAACTATTAAAAGTACCAAAACTAGGAAAAGTAGCATTCGAGCAATGTGCAGGATTTATTAGAATTCCAGATGGAAAAAATCCAATTGAAATTACAGCGGTTCACCCTGAAAGCTATGAAATAGCAGAACAATTATTAAGTAATATTGGTTACCAAAAAGAAGATTTATTAAACAAAGATAAGCTAAAAGAAATCAAAGGAAAACTTGCAGGAATTGATATAGAAGCAACAGCAAAAGAATTAAATGCTGGAGAAATGACTTTAAAAGATATTATTGATGAACTATCAAAACCAGGTAGAGATCCAAGAGATGAAATGCCAAAACAGATTTTAAGAGCAGATGTTTTAAAATTTGAAGATTTAAGAGAAGGAATGGTATTAACAGGAACAGTTCGTAATGTAACTGATTTTGGAGCATTTGTAGATATTGGTGTAAAACATGATGGCTTAGTACATATTTCACAATTAAGTGATAGCTTTGTTAGAAATCCATCAGACGTAGTATCAGTAGGGGATATAGTAAAGGTAAAAGTTATTGGAATAGAGGAAGAAAGACAAAAAGTACAATTATCAATGAAAGAAGCATAGGGGATTCCCTATGCTTTATATTTTTCTTGTATTTCTTGTATTTCGTTATAATGATTATCTAAGATATCAATAAACACTTTTGCAATTTCTGGATCGAATTGTGAGCCAGAACAATCTTCAATTTCAGCTTTTACTACCTCAAGAGGTAATGGATTACGGTAAGTTCTTTTTGATGTCATAGCATCAAAAGTATCAGCAACTGCAGCAATTCTAGCCATATATGGAATATCTTCTCCACTTAATTTGCTAGGATATCCCCTTCCATCAAATCTTTCATGATGGTGCTTTACAATTGGAACAATATCTTGGAAAACGGTAGCATTACATAAAATATGTGCACCAATAGAAGGGTGATTTTTAATTTCAGAATATTCATCATCTGTTAGCTTCGCTTCCTTTAATAAGATACTATCTGGAATACCTATTTTTCCAATATCATGGAATAGCCCACCAACTTGTAAAATTTTTAAATCATCATCAGATAAACCTAAATGTTTTCCAATTAATACAGAAAAAGCAGATACTCTGTCAGAATGTCCTCTTGTATATGGATCTTTTGCTTCAACTGTATAACGTAAAGTTTCGATACTATCTAAATAAGCTTTTTCTAATTTATCATAGGTTTGAGATAATTCATGGTTGATTCTTTTTATTTCATTCATTTGTGCAATTGATTTAATACCAGATTCAATTAAAAGTAATAATTGGTCAAATTTATCACTCTTTTCACAATATCCTTGAATATCCAATTTACGAATTGTTTCAAGTGGTGGAGCTAAATCCTTATGACCAGTTAATAGCAAAATATATAATTCTTTATTAAATTTACGAATTTCTTCTACTACTTTATCACCATGAAATGGTGTCATAATAAAGTCTAAAACCATTAAATCGAAATGTTCTGTTTTAATAAGTTCAATAGCTTCCATAGGATCAGTAACACCTGTAAAATCATAGCCAGAACGTTTTAAGAATATAGATAAAGAATCTACAATTCCTTCTTCATCGTCTACTGCAATAATTCTATATCCTGTTTTAGCTGCTTCTTGCATATTTTTTCTCATACTATCACCTCATATATTCACTTACGCACATTATATCATAATTTGTCAGAATGTATAGTATTTTTTTCAAAAAAATATATCTATAACGAAGTAGTAGACTGGGTTATAGATATATATAAGTTAATTTATATTGGCAAGGTAATGTGGAATATAGTACCATCTCCTTTTTTGGTTTCAAAAGAAATATTACCATTAAAATGAGCTCGTATGGTAGAATAAGACATAAATAAACCAAGTCCTGTACCATTCTTTCCTTTTGTTGTAATCATTTCTTTAAATAGTTTTGAAGCAACACTATCAGGAAGTCCATTTGCAAAATCTTGTACAGATATTACTAAATTTTTTCCAAAAGGTTCTAAAATAAGATTAATCTGTTTTCCCGTTTCTCCTTCATAAGCCTGAATAGCATTTGAAATCATGTTATTGATAACCTGCACTAAACTGTTGATATTACCTTTTAAAACGGTATCAGGCTCTGCTTTCATTTGAATATTTAAATCTACTAAAGCATTTTTTAGTTCGTGCCTCATTAAAATATTAACACGTTTTACTAGTTCATCTAAAGTGAAGGTAACAGCTTGTTCTTCTGACATAGTAACAGCTTGTCCTTTAACTGCTGTGATAATATCTGACATATATTCTGTATAAAACCTAATTTTTTCAATCCAATCTTTCATATCATGTGCAATTTCATGGTGGTCTTGAACTGTTACTTCAGGGTCACCAACTGATGCTTCATACTCTGTTGCTAAATCAGTTAAACCTTCGGCAGCACCAGCAATAGACATAATAGGCGTTTTTAAGTTATGTGCGATACCGCCAATTAACTGTCCTAAAGAAGCTAAACGCTCTCTCTCCATAAGCATATTTTGATTATCTTGAATAGTCTGCATATCATGCATATGCTGGGTTACATCTTTTAATAATATTAAAGTTCCTAAAAAGGAGCCTTTAGAAAAAATTCCACTTGCTTCAATATTGAAATAATGATTTGTTATATTCATTTCACGTTTTACTAAAATAGTTTCTTCTGTAGTTTTTGTTTTCTCTAAAATCGTTTTTACTAGAGCATTATTTAAACCTTCCAGATTTTGTACACTCATAAAATCAACAAATTTTACATTTCTAACTTCATCAGGAAGTAAATGAAAAGTTTTTAAAAAGGTTTCGTTAAAATCTGTAATAGTACCATCTTCACTAATTACTAAAAAACTATCAGACATTCTATCTACGATTCTTTGCATAGCAATTGGAGCAACTTTTAAAAAGTCAAATTTAAAAATAGCAAAAGCAAGGAACAAAACAGTAGCAGCAAAAGAAAGTGGCGATATATATAGTGATATTGCAATAACTCCTGTAGAGCCTAAAATATTAGTAATAATAGGGATCAAAGCAGCAATGGTAAATAAGATTGCTTGCTTTGAAAAAAAGCCAGAATTTTTAATAGAATATCTCAATAAAGAGATTAGACCAGTAGCCATTAATATAATGTTATAGATAAAGTAGATATAATAGCAAGGTCCCATAATATTTTCACTTAAATTTAGTGAATAATTTACATAAAATAAATGGTGAAAATCATTTGTCCATAACATAATCAAAGAAAATATAGGAATGACAAATAAAAGCCAATAAGTTTTTTTAAATTCAATTTTAGTATTAGCAAATATTAGTCCTGTAAAAAATAGGGCAACAGGTAAGAAGACAATTCCTATGTATACAAGATAATCATAATAAATTAGAGGAACATCCAATTTATAGCCAAATAGACACTGTAATACAAGACCAATTAAGCAAATTATCATACAAGATAATAAACAAATAAAACAAGTTTTTAATTGACTATGTTTGATTTTTTTGATAATGATAAAAAGCAAAACAAGCATAAATAGTAAACTTAAAACTAATAATGTAAAGGTAATAAGATCTGTTGTCATAATTAATCCTCCTTATTTTGTGTAAAATAATCTATTTTTTTAAAAAATTCAAGGTATTTTTTAAAATATATTTCATCCAAAATAGGCCAATGAAAACCTATACTGTTTAAAAATAAATTTGAAGTATTAGCACTAAGTTCTACTGTAGAAATATAATTTAAAGTTTTATCTGGGTTTAAATCAGTTACAATACCTGTAATACTGTTTTTTAAAGCATCTGTATTTAAATAATTGGTAACACGAGTTTTAAAGTCATTATCAGATACTGCTTGCAAAGGATAACCAAAATGATTAATATATTCTAATAATTCTTTACACCCTACCAACTCTGTGTTATAAAGGTGTAACACAGAAAATGGATGATTTGTATTTGCTATTTTCATAATGGCATTAGCACATAAATCTACTGGTGTAAATTCAACGTGATGCTCCATAAAAGAACTTGGAATAGCTTGTAAATTAAGAAGAGATTTAAGCCTATTTACAAAAGCATTTTCAGATACGTTCATTTGGAAAAGTCCATCAGAAAATCTATTAGACAAATTACCAACTCTTAAAATAGTAGCATTTAATCCATTTTCAATTTCTTCTAAAATACTCTTTTCTGCTTCAAACTTAGTATAGATATATACATTATTGAATTGTTGATTAATATAGAAAGAGCACTCATCAAACATAGCTTTTTTTGTTTCATCAGAGTTAGGTGTTTCCAAACCAGAAACACTAAGTGTAGAAACATGATAAAGCTTTTTATGAAATTCTTTACAAACAGCAACAATAGATTTTGTTCCATCAATATTAATTTTAGAAAATGTTTCATAATCACCATAATGTTTAACTAAGGCTGCACTATTAATAACAATATCTATATTATCCATTAAATTGTTCAATTGTTCAATAGAAAGACCGAAATATTTTTGACAAATATCTCCTTCAATGACTATTATTTTATTTTGGACAAAATAGTCATCATATTTTGTTCCAAAATAATAGTTTAAAGTCTTTTTCAATCGATCGCTAGGATCAACTAAACTTTTCCTCCTTACAATACAATAAAGAGTATTATCAGGATTATGAGAAAAATAGCTGTCTAAAATATGTGCACCTAAGAAACCTGTACTTCCTAAAAGTAAAGTTGTATTTTTTGAAACCTTTTCATAATTAGCTGGAAGATAAGTTTTGTTTTTACTTAATAGATTATGAATAGAAGTATAATCATAATTAGCATCAATTTCAAAAGAAGTAGAATCTTTTGAATTATTTTTATCTTCCGAAAGCATTCTAATAGTTGGATATTGAAAAATATCTCCATAACTAATAGATATATTTTCTTTTAAAGCTTCAAGTTGGAACTTAATAGCAATAATAGAGTCACACCCAATATCAAAAAAGTTTTCATCAATACTTACTTGGTCTAAATTTAATAAATTACATAAAATTTTTGATATTTTCTTTTCAAAGTCATTACGAGGTGCTACAAAAGGGACTTCACTTTCGTAGTTAGGTTCAGGCAATGCCCTATAATTGATTTTTCCGTTTTCTGTGATTGGGAAAGCATCAATTTGTATTAAAAATTTAGGTACCATATAAAAAGTAAGTTTTGATTGCAAGTAAGATCTTAGATCCTTAATAGAAATATTGCTATCAGAGGTAAAATAGGCTACTAAATGAGAAACATTTCTATTTTTTACAATCATAGTATGACATTTATTAATATTAGGATAAGTCATCATAACAGAAGTAATCTCATTAAGCTCTATACGATAACCATTCAATTTAATTTGATTATCAATTCTACCAATAAATTCAATAGTTCCATCATTGGCCCATTTAGCTAAATCTCCACTTTTATATAGAGTTTTACCATTCATCTGAACAAAACTGCGCTCATTAGCTTCAGGATTATTCAAATAACCATTACCAACTCCATCACCACCAATATAAATTTCACCAGGAATACCAATTGGTTGGTGTTGTAATGATTTATTTAATATGTAAATTTCAGTATTGCATATTGGATGACCAATAGATACAAAAGAATTTACTTCAGATAGATCTTTTTCATAAATTAATACAGTTGTACAAATTGTAGCCTCTGTAGGACCATAACCATTGGCAATAATCATATCTTCATTTAAATCTAAAAATTTATTTAAAGTTTCTTTCTTTATAGATTCTACACCAACGAGGAGTTTACTAATTTTAATATCAGAACTATTTTTTAATACCTCAGCAATTTCGTTTAATATATTAGGAGGCATAAACAATGCAGTAACTTTTTCAGATAAAATAGTATCACAATAATCTATAATATTATTTAGTAATTCTTCCTTATTAAGAACTAGTTTAGAACCGTTTAACAAAGGAAAGAAAAGTTCCCAAATACTTGCATCAAAAGAAATATTAGCTGAAGCAAGGAAGGTATCAGTTTCATCCACTTTTTTATAAAAAGCTCTAAAGTTATAAGTATGATTAATTAAATTTTGATGAGAAACCCTTACTCCTTTTGGCTTTCCTGTTGAACCAGAGGTGTAAATTACATAAGCATCAAAATTAGGTAGAATAGGATAGTCAACACTAAATTTATCTAAATCATCAATATCAGTAAAATGATTTATGATAATTTGAGGAGTACTTTTTAGTAAAGTACACAAATGCGAATTAGTAATTAACATTTTAGCCTTACTATTGGATAGCATATATTGTAACCTATCAGTTGGATATCCTATATACATAGGCATATAAGCAGCTCCCAACTTTATAATAGCCCAAATACTTACTAATAATTCAATACTTCTATTTAAGCAAACACCTACTACATCACCGCTTCTAACACCTTGTGCATATAATTGGCTTGCTAAATAATTAGATTTTTTATCTAATTCATAATAAGTAATTTGTTCAATAGTGTTAGAAACAGCAACACAATTAGGCCTTTGGATTACCTGTTCCTTAAATAAGTCTATCAATGTCTTGTCACAAGGATAATCTAGTGTTCTATTATTGAACTCATACAAAATTTGGTGCTTTTCTTCTTCTGAAAGCATATCAATATCAGCTATTTTTGTATCAACGTTTTCTAAAATAGCATTTAAGATATTCATATAATGACAAGATAGCTTTTTAATAAAAGCTTCATCAAATAATTTAGTGCAATATTCAAAACGTAATGCAAATTCATTATTGGTAGGAACAACTTCTAAAGTTAAGTCAAACTTAGATATATGACTGTCAGGAATAAAGTATGTAGCATTAACATCTTCAAATTCAATTGTTGGATAACCATTATTTTGGTAAACAAACATAATATCTAGCAAAGAGTTTCTACTAGTATCTTTTCTGATATCTAATTGATCAAAAGGATAAGTTTGATGTTCAAATGCAGTTAAACAATATTCCTTCAATGAGCTTGCAAAGTCTTTAAAACTTTCTGTTTCATGAATAGTTCTCCTTAGAGCCAAGGTGTTAACAAACATACCAAGCATATTGGATAACTCTGGAAGCTCCCTCCCTACGATAGGAGTACCAATCACAATATCATTTTGAGAAGTATATTTAGCAAGTAAAATATAGTAGCTAGAAAGTAATAACATATATGGGGTAATACCTAAAGTTTTAGCTATAGTATTTACTTTATCAAAGGTTTCTTTTGGCAAGTTGGTATGATAATTAGAACCTTCAAAGCTTTGGGTAGAAGGCCTAGGATAAGTAGTAGGCATATTTAATAAAGGGATTTCATCTGGATATTGATTTATCCAGAAATCCTTTGAAATTTTAAATTCCTCTTTTTCAAATTGTTTTTTCTCCCATAAAGCAAAGTCTTTGTAATCCACTTGCTTTTCAGGAAGAATTTTACCCTTATATAAATCACAAAGTTCTTGTAATAAAATACTCAAAGAAGTACCATCACTAATAATATGGTGCATATCTAGTAATAATAACATCTGATGATCTTTTAAAGTAACAGCTTTAGCTCTAAATAAAGGAGCTTTTGCTAAGTCAAAAGGTTTTACAAAATCATGATAGACTTGACTTAAATCTTCTGTTTCTAAAGTGTCTACAGATAGAGTAAAATCAATTTTATCTTCTATAATTTGAACAAGTTCTCCATTTACCATATCAAAACGAGTACGTAATACTTCATTTCTGTCAATTAAGGTTTGGAAACATTGCTTTAATAATGAAATGTCTAAAGGTTTATCTACAATAATACCACCCGAAATGTTATATAAGATAGAGTTACTATCAACACTAGATGCATAATATATTCTTTTTTGAGCACTGGATACAGGATAATATTCTCTTTTTTCAGCTTTCTGAATAATAGAAGATGTATTTTCTTCTGATAATGTGGCAATGTAGTCTGACAATTCTTTAATAGTTGGATGGGCAAAAATATCATTAACACCAACAGAAATGTTTAGATCTTCTAAAATTTTTACAGAAAATCTAATGGCTATTAAAGAATCCATTCCAAAATCAAATAAACTATCTACAGTACTTAATTTATCAGTTCCTAACAAAGCTTCCAAAATTTGTGCTATTTTCTCCTCCAATTCATTTTCAGGTGCAACATAAGTCATATTGGTATCTACCATTGGAAGAGGCAATTTTTTAGCATCTATTTTACCATTTGGTGTTAATGGAAAGCTTTCTAATTGCATTAAAAACTTTGGTACCATATAAAAAGGTAACTTAGAGCGCAAATAATCAGATAATTCCTTGGTATCAACTGTACTTTTTGCAATAAAATAAGATACAAGATGACTATTTTTCAATAATGTTGTAAACACAGAGCTAACAGATTCATACTGATTAATACAATTATTAATTTCGTTTAATTCTATTCTATAGCCAGATATTTTAACCTGATTATCTATACGTCCTATAAAAGTTATAGTTCCGTCTAAATTCCATTTAGCCAAATCTCCAGTTTTATACAATACAACATTGGTTAAACTAAAAGGATTAGTGACAAAAAGCTTATTTGTTTCTGATTCGTTATTTAAATATCCATTTCCAACACCAGCACCAGCAATACACAATTCTCCTGGTATTCCAATAGGGCAAAGATTACCTTCAGGATTTACAATATAAATTTGGTTATTACATAAAGGGCGACCAATAGAAACAATATCATCATTGAGTGTATCTTTAGTATAAGTTAATGCAGTCGCACAAATTGTTGTTTCTGTAGGACCATAGCCATTTACAATAATTAAATCTTTATTTAAATTATAATAATTGTTCAAGGTACTCTTTTTTATAGGTTCTACACCAACCAATAGTTTACTAATATATGTTGTTTTATATTGCGATAAAAGTGAGTAAACTTCATTTAAAATATTTGGTGGAATATATAAAGCTGTAATTTTATGTTCAATGATATTTTTACAATATAAATTAATATCTGAGATAATTTCTTCTGTATTCAATACAAGTTTAGCACCATTTAATAATGACATAAAGATTTCCCAAACGCTTACATCGAAAGAGATATTAGTCGATGCAAGGAAAGAGTCTTCAGTTGTGACATTCTTATAATATTGGTTAAAAGCATATACAAAATTGATTAAATTTTTATGACATATTTTAACACCTTTAGGTTTACCAGTTGAACCAGAAGTATAAATAACATAGGCTAAATCATCTGGTAAAATATTAGGAGAAGCTTGTACTAAAGATTTTTCGGAATTGCTATTAGTATTAATTGTTATCTTAGTAAGGTTAGTATCAATAACAGCTGATAATTTAGTAGTAGTAATGAAACATTTAGCATTACTATTATCTAACATATAAGCTAGGCGGTCAGTAGGATAATTAGTAAACATAGGCATATAGGCAGCACCAGCTTTTAAAATACCAAAGATAGAAATAATAAATTCTGGGCTTCTTGGTAAGAAAATACCAACAACATCTCCTACGCAAACTCCTTGTGATAGTAATACATTAGCCAATTGATTTGCTTTTTCATTTAATTCTCTATAGGTCAATTGTTCTTTTTCAAAGACAACTGCAATATGGTCAGGAGACTTTTCTACTTGCTCCTCAAATAAATCCACAATTGTTTTATCACATGGATAATCAACATAGGTATCATTAAAATCAACTAAAATTTGTTGTCTTTCTTCTCTTGATAGCATATCAATATCAGCTATTTTAATATCTGCATTTTCTAAAATAGCATTTAAAATATTTGCATAATGAGAAGAGAAACTTTCAATAAAAGCCTTATCAAATAGTTTCGTACAATATTCAAAACGTAGTAAAAGTTCACTATTCATCGGAATAATTTCTAAAGTTAAATCAAATTTAGAAATATTATTATCTGGAATAAAATACTCAATTTGCGTATCTTGAAAATCAATGGTTGGATAACCATTATTTTGGTAAGCAAACATAACGTCAAATAAAGGGCTTCTACTAGTGCTTCTTTTAATATTTAATTCTTTTACTAATTCATCAAAAGGATACGTTTGATTTTGGAAAGCTGCTAAACAATACTCTTTTAAAGAATTTGCAAAATCCTTAAAGCTTTCAGTTTGATCTATTTTACTTCTTAAAGCTAGAGTATTAACAAACATACCAATCATATTTGAAAGTTCAGGAAGTTCTCTTCCTACAACAGGAGTACCAATCACAATATCATTTTGAGATGTATATTTTGCAAGTAAAATATAATAGCTAGCAAGTAATAACATATAAGGAGTAATGCCTAAACTTTTGGCTACTGTATTTATTTTCTCAAAAGTTTCTTTTGAAAATTTAGTATGGTAATTAGAACCTTCAAAACTTTGTGCAGAAGGTCTAGAATAAGTAGTAGGCATATTTAATAAAGGTATTTCATCTTGATATTGATTTACCCAGAAATCCTTAGAAGTTTTCATTTCTTCTTTTTCAAATTGTTCTTTTTCCCACAAAGTAAAATCTTTGTAATCTACTTGCTTTTCGGAAAGAACTTTACCATTATATAAATCACAAAGTTCTTGTAGTAAAATATTTAAAGAAGTACCATCACTAATAATGTGATGCATATCCAATAATAGTAACATTTTATGATCTTTTAAAGTAGTGATTTTGGCTCTAAATAAAGGAGCTTTTGCTAAATCAAAAGGTTTCACAAAATCATGATAGACTTGACTTGGGTCTTCTGCTTCTAAAGTATCTACAGATAGAGTAAAATCAATTTTATCCTCAATGATTTGAACAATTTCATTATCTATCATCTCAAAATGAGTACGTAAAGCTTCATTTCTGTTAATTAAAGATTGAAAGCATTGCTTTAATAATGAAATATCTAAAGAGTTATCTACAATAATGCCACCAGCAATATTATAAAGAACAGAATTGTTATCCATACTAGAAGCATAATACATTCTCTTTTGAGCACTAGAAGCAGGATAATATTTTTTCTTTTCTACTTTTTGAATAGTAGAAGTTGTATTCTTTTCTGATAAAGTAGTAAGATGATCAGACAATTCCTTTATAGTAGGATGTTTAACAATATCGTTAACTGTAATAGAAATACCTAGTTCATTATAAATTTCTGTTACAAATCCAATAGAAGTTAGAGAATCACCACCTAAGTCATAAATAGAGGTTTCAATATCTACTACTTCTAACTTTAATAGATCCTTTAAAATATTGACTAAGATAGTATCTAAATCGTTTCTTGCAGATACTACTTCTTTGTTTACTTCTACTTTAGGAGTTGGCAAACTTTTTCTATCAATTTTGCCATTTGGTGTATAAGGAAATGCCTCCATTCTAATGAAATAGTTAGGCACCATATAATTAGGAAGTGCATCTGATAAAGTAGCTTTCAAATCTGATAAATCAATTTCTTGATTGCTAATATAGTAAGCACATAACTTTGTACTAGAATTTACAGGGTTTACCACACAATGAGAAATAGAAGGAAACTCTAAAATTTTATTTTCAATTTCTTCTAACTCAATTCTATATCCTCTAATCTTAATTTGTGAATCATTTCTTCCAAGATGAACAAGCTCACCAGTATGATCAAAGTAAGCTAAGTCACCTGTATTATAAATAATTTCATCATCAGAAAATGGTGATTTGATAAATTTTTCTTCTGTTAATTCTTCTCTATTCCAATAGCCTTTAGCAACACCATCTCCACCAATATACAATTCACCAGAAACTCCTATTGGTAGTAAATTTTTGTTGTGATCTAAAATATAGCAAGTAGTATTAGCAATAGGCTTACCAATTGTAATATGCGTACTGTCTGATAAATCCTTTATTGTAGACCAAACTGTGGTTTCAGTAGGTCCATACATATTAAAAATTTTCGCCTTTGTAACAGTAGAAAGTCTATCTAAAAGTAATTTAGGGAAAGGCTCGCCACCTACCATAATATCTGTTAATTGATTCCAAAACTCATCTTTATTATGAATATCAGTTAACAAAGTTGAATATCTAGATGGTGTAGTTTGCATCATAGTAACATGATGTTTCATACATAAATCCTTTAATTGTACTGGAGTTACTTGCTCTATGTCATTGGCAAGAACCAAAGGAATGCCACTTGTCAAAGCTCCCCATAATTCTAAAGCAAAAATATCAAAACAAATAGTAGTAACAGAAACCATTACTTTACCAATATCAAAAGAAATATGCTCCTTTTCGCCTAAAATAAAATTAACAATATTCTGATGAGTAATCATAACTCCTTTTGGATTACCAGTAGAACCAGAAGTGTAGATTAAATAAATAATGCCCTCAGGAGTAGCTAAATTAATATTTTCATTAGCAAAATGATTTAGGTTAATATCAATATTTATTTTTTGACAAGCAGTACCAACCTCTAAAGAAGCTGTTGCAGAATGGACTAAAACAGTTTTAGCATTACTGTCAGAAAGCATATAGCTAATTCTGCTAGTTGGATAATTAGGGTCAATTGGTAAATAAGTTGCTCCGACTTTTAAAGTAGCTAAAATACCAATTAACATTTCAGGGCAACGATAAAGCATAATACCAACAATATCCCCAGCTTTTACCTTATTTTCTATTAAGTATCTGGCTAATTGATTTACCCTTTTATTTAATTTACGGTAAGTTAATTTTTGGTCTTCAAAAATAACAGCAATATTATCAGGTGTTTTTACTACTTGTTCTTCCAATAAGTCTATTACTGTTTTCTGACGTGGATATTCCATAGCAGTATTGTTAAAATCATATAAAAGTCTTCTTTTTTCTTCAGGTGTTACGATTTCTATTTCTTTTAAACTAATTTCTTCAGCTGCTACAATTTGCTCAATCATTGTTAAAATTCTAGTATGTAAATGAGCAATTTCATCTGATGAGAATAAATTGGATTTATAGTCATAAGCTACTGTTAAATTCTTTTCATTTAAATCAAATAAATGGATTTGTAGTTCATCAGAGGAATTTCCATTAAAAGTCCAATCTGTATAATAATGAACTCCATTACTTTCTTCAGTCGTTTTGGTAATTTGATAAGATAATAAAATATTGTATAAACTCGGAATGGATGGACTTTTCTTTCTAATATCTTCTAAAATAGTTTGGTAAGAATATTTTTGATGTCTGAAAATAGACATAGTATTAGTACTAATTTCTTTTGCAAAATCTGCAAAAGAAGTTTCTTCTTGAAGGGTTATTCTTAAAGGTGCAATACTAATAAACATACCAATTGTATGCTTTTGATCAAAGTTTGTTCTATTTAAAATAGGAGTACCAATTGTAAAATCATTTAAATGGCTAATTCTTGAGATATATAAAGAATAAACAGCCATAAAAAAGTTATATACAGAAATTTTATGAGTATCACAAAATGCTTTAATACTAGACAACTCTTTATCAAAAAGAGTAAATTTTTCACGTCTTCCTTCACAAGAAATTTCTTTATTTACTTCTTGTGAGCTAGTAAGTGAGGCAATTTCAGGAATGGTATGAAATACTTCTTCCCAATAGGCTTTGTCTTTTTCATATTTATCGCTATTTCTATAATCTTTCTCTGTTTCTATATAATTAAGGTAAGAAGGGTAAGTGGTACTTTCATAGGTCCCTGCTAAAAGTTCGGAATAAATAGAAGTAATCTCTTTTACAAGTAAACCTAAAGACCAAGAGTCACCGAATTAAATGATGAACACTAATAATAAAACCACCACTACCATCAGGAAGTTTAAAAAGAATAAATTGGAATAAAGTTTCATTGACTTGAAAAAGAGAGGTATTAGCCACTTCTAAAGACTTTTGTTCTAATTCCTCTTTAGAAGCTAATTCCACAGTAGGTATATAAAAAGGTTCAAACTCACTTACATATTGTGATGGTACATTATTTTTAATTTCTATTTTTAATCTCATACCATCATTAGATTTTACCATTTCGTAAATAGCCTTTTTTAAAATATCAAAATGAACAACATCTGTAATAAAAGTATAACCACAAATTGTGTTAACTGCTGTACCCGTAAAGTATTGCTCTGTTAGCCAAATTGGTTTTTGAGGGTTGGTTAATTCATAAAATTCTTGTTTCATCTTACTTCTCCCTTGCATTTTTGTATATTAACTAATCCGATTATATACTAGCTATATGTAAAAATCAACAAAAATATTGCTAAATTTTTCCTTTTATTGTAAAATGGTGTTGAAAAAAATTATTACGGAAATAAGAAGGAGAGAATATGAAAGATAAGAAAGCCTGCTACCAAGCAGAAGAGGTCAAAGATTTTAGACAATTAATTAGTAGAACGGTAAGTAAATTTCCAGATCAAGTTGCTTATAAATATAAAATAAGGCATGGAAAAGATGATGCAGAATATGTATGCAAAACATATTCTCAATTTCAAAAAGATATTGAAGGCTTAGCTACTCGGACTAATAGCAATGGGCTTACAAGGAAAAAAGGTTGCTGTTATTGGGAATAATCGTTATGAATGGTGTACTACTTATTTAGCAGTAACTACAGGTGGAATGATTATTGTTCCATTAGATAAAGCTTTGCCAGCAAATGAATTACAGTCTCTTATTCAAAGAAGCGGAGCAGAGGCAATTGTTTGTGAGGAAAAATATATTGAAGCAATTAAAAATAATACAGAACATCATTTGAAATATATTATTTCAATGGAGCAAACAATAGAAAAAGATGTTGTTTTTTATGAAGATGTATTAAATCAAGGCAAAAAATTAAGAGAAAATGGAAACAGGGAATATGAAGCAATTCAAATTAATCCAGAAGAAATGTCTATTATCCTATTTACTTCTGGAACTACGAGTGCTTCCAAAGGTGTAATGTTGTCACAAAAGAATATTTGCTCTGATGTACAGGCAATTGCTAATTATGTTTATGTATTTCCAACAGATACTTTACTTTCTGTACTTCCGATTCATCATACTTTTGAATGTACGATTACCTTTTTATTTGCAGCTTATTATGGAGCAACAGTAGCTTTTTGTGAGGGGCTAAAATATATTCAAAAAAATATGCAAGAATTTAAGGTTAGTATTTTCGTAGGAGTTCCTTTAATTCTAGAGAATATACACAAAAAAGTATGGAAAGGAATTGATGAACAAGGCAAAACAAAATTAATTAAAACAATGGTAGTGCTAACAAAGCTACTTTCTAAAGTAGGAATTGATTTAAGAAGAAAGGTATTTAAACCAATTTTGGATCAATTTGGAGGAAAATTAAGAGTAGTTTTTGTAGGAGCAGCTCCACTAGATAAAAAAATTATTAAAGGATTTAATGATTTTGGTGTAGATTTGGTGCAAGGATATGGCTTAACAGAAACTTCTCCAGTAGTATCTTGCGAAACAGACAAAAAGAAAAGACCAGGTTCTATAGGATTTCCTCTTACTAATTTAGAAGTGAAAATTGAAGAGCCAGATGAAGAGGGAGTAGGAGAAATCGTAGTAAAAGGGCCAACTGTTATGCTAGGATATTATGAAAATGAAGAAGCAACTAACAAAGTAATGAAGGATGGTTGGTTTTCAACAGGCGATTATGGATATTTAGACAAAAAAGGATTTCTATATATTTCAGGAAGAAAGAGCGATGTAATTGTTTTAAAAAATGGTAAAAATATTTATCCACAAGAATTAGAGTTTTTATTAAATAAGATAACAGGAGTAAGTGAAACAATGGTATTTGCAAGAAATAAAGATTCTATGGATACCACACTTTGTGCGAAAATTGTGTATGATAAAGAGCAAGTAAAAGAAGTATATGGAGAAAAAACTCAGGACGAATTAAAAGAAGCTTTCTGGCAGAAGGTAAAAGAAGTTAATCAATCTTTGCCAGATGTAAAACATATTAAAGAAATTATGATAACAGATGAGCCTCTTGCTAAAACGACAACACAAAAAGTAAAAAGATATGAGGAAATAAAGAAGAGCTGATTAAAAATTACAAAATTGGAAAAAATAGTATTAATTCAAATTGAATTGATACTATTTTTTATTTTTGAGGGATATTAAATGGAAGAATATTTTAAAAAACAGAAAAGGCAAAGAATTAAAAATTATTGCTTAAGTGTCATTATTTGTGTTCTATTAGTATTTATTACAGCTTTACTTTATTTACTCTATCAAAATATTTATTTACCCAATACAAGTATGCTAACACCACAAAAAGTAGATATCACTAGAACTTCACAAACAATAGAGCAAGTAAATCAAGAAAATAAAACAATTACCCAAGTATTAGAACAAGTAAATGAATGTGTAGTAGGGATTTCAAAGCTAAAAAATACAGGAAATACTGTCTTTTTAGAAAATGGAAGTTCAAGTTTGGGACTTGGAACAGGAATGATAGTGACAGATAATGGATATATCTTAACAAATGAACATGTATCAGGAGCAAAATATACTACATGCTATGTTACTTTGCCAAACGGAAAAAGTTATAAAGCAAATGTTGTCTGGTCAGATTCTGATATTGATTTAGCAATTGTTAAAATTAATGCCAAAAATTTAAACTATGTTACTTTTGGAAATTCTTCTACTGTAAAAGTAGGAGAAAAAGTATATGCTATTGGAAATCCCATTGGTTATGAATTTCAAAGAACTGTTACCTCTGGAATTGTAAGTGCAGTTAATCGCACCATTACAATTGAAGAAGAAAACAAATCATCTTATATGGAAGATTTGATCCAAACGGATGCTACCATTAATCCAGGAAATAGTGGAGGTCCACTTATAAATGCACAAGGAGAAGTGATTGGAATTAATAGTGTAAAAATTACTTCAGCAGAAGGCATAGGATTTGCAGTACCAATTAATACTGTAAAAGCAATTGTACAGAAATTTAAAACCGAAGATAAATTTGAAGAAGCCACTTTAGGAATTTTTGCTTATGACAAAAATGTAATACCTTATTTAAATAGCAATTTAAGATTAACAAAAGGAATTTATGTGGTACAAGTTAAAAATAATTCGCCTGCAGCAAAAGCAGGGCTAAGAGAAAAAGATATCTTAGTGTCAATAGATGGAAATGAATTAGAAAAAATGTGTGATTTAAGGTGCTATATTTATGAAAAAGAGCCAGAAGATAAGGTACTATTAAAAGTACTTAGAAATCAAAAAGAGATAACTGTAGAAGTTACTTTAGGAAGGGGAAATTAAAAAAATGAAATCTTATTGGATAGAAAGTGTAAAATCGGAAAGAAAGCAATTTCCAAGTTTAGAAGAAGACACGGAAGTAGATGTATGTATTATAGGGGGAGGGCTAACAGGTTTAACAACAGCTTATTATTTGTCAAAAACAAATTTGAAAGTAGCATTAATAGAAAAGGATAGATTATGTGAACATACAAGTGGAAATACAACAGCTAAAATTACTAGTCAGCATGGGCTATTTTATGATTATCTCATTCAGTCAGAAGGAGAAGAAAAAGCAAGGCAATATTTGCAAGCCAACGAACAAGCAATTCAAAATATTGAAAAAATTGTGAAAGAAGAAAATATTGATTGTGATTTTCAAAGACAGGACAACTATGTATATACATTAAAGCAAAAAGAGTTATTAAATATCAAAAAAGAAGTAGAAGCAGTAAATTCTTTAGGATTTCCAGCGAAATTTGTTTCCAATGTAGATTTGCCTTTTAGGACTCTTGGAGCAATTAGTTTTCCTAATCAAGCACAATTTAATCCTTGTAAATATGCCAATGGACTAGTAAGGGCTATTCGAAAACAGGACAAAGTATTTATTTTTGAAAAAACAAAAGTAACAGATGTAAAAAATGCTAAAGAAGATAAATATACTATTATCACAGAAAATGGTAAAAATATAGTAGCAAAATATGTCGTAATAGCAAGCCATTATCCTATTATTAATATACCAGGATACTACTTCTTAAAAATGTATCAAGAAATGTCTTATTTAATTGCAATAGAAACTAAAATGCCATTGCCAAAGGGAATGTATATTAATAGCGAAAAACCAACAGTTTCATTTAGAGTGGCACAAGATAATGAAAAAGAATTACTGTTAATAGGTGGAATGGGACATAAAACGGGAGAAAGGAAAGATGTTTCAGATAGTTATGAAAAGCTAGAGGCAATTGCAAAACAATATTATCCAGATTGTACAGTAAAATATCGTTGGTGTACAGAGGATTGTATTTCGCTAGATAAAATCCCATATATTGGCGAGTTCTCTAATTTAATGCCTAACGTATATCTAGGAACAGGATATAAAAAATGGGGAATGACCACCTCGAATGTAGCTGCTAATATTATTGTAGATAAAATACTAGAAAGGCAAAATCCTTATGAAGAAGTATTTACTTCTACTAGATTAGAACCTATTAAAAACCATAAAGAACTAGGTAATATGGTAAAAGAAGTTGCAACTTCATGGGCAATAGAAAAATTGAAATTGCCAGATGAGAAATTGCAAGATATCAAGCCTGGAGCAGGAGGATTAATTGAATTTGAAGATAAAAAAGTAGGTGCTTATCGTGAAGAAAGTGGAAAAATATATATTGTTAAGCCAGTATGTAGCCATTTAGGATGTGAGTTAACATGGAATAGTTTAGAAAAAACATGGGATTGCCCTTGCCATGGTTCTAGGTTTACGTACAAAGGAAAATCAATTTATGATCCAAGTATTAAGGATTTAGAAGTGATAGAAAAAGAAGAGTGAAGAATTTTCACTCTTCTTTTAGGTTTTTAATATAGTATAGAAATAATCAATAATTTCACAAAATAATAGAAAAGATATTGACAGTTGAATATATATTCATATATAATAATATTAAAGTTGAATAAACATTCAATTAAAAGGAGGGAAATAAATGTCTAGAAATGAGTTTATATGTGATTGTAGTGTTATCCATCAAGAAGTAGTAGATCATACAAGAAAAAATATGCCAGAGGAGAATATTTTTAATAAATTAGCAGAGTTTTTTAAAATTATTGGTGACACTACTAGAGTAAAGATTTTATTTGCTTTAGATCAAAATGAAATGTGTGTATGTGATATTGCTAATGTTTTAGGAATGAGCAAATCATCAATTTCACATCAATTGGGGACTTTAAGGAGAAGTGGAATTGTAAAATGTAGAAAATCAGGGAAAGAAGTTTTTTATATGCTAGATGATGAACATATAAAGAAGGTTTTTGAAATAGGTATTGAACATATAGAACATAAAAAATAAGGAGGAAAGAATATGAAAAGTAAATTTAAGATAAAAGGACTAGATTGTGCTAACTGTGCTGCAGACTTAGAAAGAACAATAGAGAAAATAGAAGGGATACAAAAAGTAAGTATTAATTTTATAACACAAAAAATGGAATTAGAATATGATGAAAAAGAAGAAATCATTCAAAAGGTAAAAAAGGTAATAAAAAAAGAAGATCCTGAGGTAACAATAGAGGAGATTTAGGAGGAAAGAGCTATGAAGAAAAAAGGAATTAAAATTATTGTTGCACTAGCATTATACTTTATAGCATTAATTGTAAAATTTCCCAATGAATGGATAAATAACACGATATATGTTGTATCTTATTTAACCGTTGGCTTAGAAATTGTGAGAAAAGCATTTAGAAATATAATAAGGGGCAAAGTTTTTGATGAAAACTTTTTAATGACAGTTGCTACTATTGGTGCATTTGGAATTGGTGAATTTCCAGAAGCGGTTGCTGTGATGTTATTTTATCAAGTAGGAGAACTATTCCAAAGCTATGCAGTAGATAAATCAAGAAAATCTATTGCAAGTTTGATGGATATTAGACCAGATTTCGCTAATATAGAAAGAGATGGGAAAATTGAAAGAATAGATCCAGACGAAGTAAATGTGGGAGAAATCATTGTTATAAAACCAGGCGAAAAAGTACCATTAGATGGTTATGTAGTAGAAGGAAAAACTAGTTTAGATACTAAAGCCTTAACAGGAGAAGCTTTACCAAAAGAAATAGAAGAAGGAGAAGAAGTACTAAGTGGTTGCATTAATTTAAATGGTGTAATTAAGGTAAAAGTAACAAAGGAATATGGCGAATCTACAGTAAGCAAAATATTAGATTTAGTAGAAAATGCAAGTAACAAAAAATCAAAATCAGAAAATTTTATTACAAAGTTTGCTAGATATTATACACCTGTTGTTGTCATAATAGCAGTCGTTCTTGCGATATTGCCTCCTCTCATTATTTCAAATGCTACTTTCTCAGATTGGTTATATAGGGCTTTATCATTTCTTGTAGTATCTTGTCCTTGTGCTTTAGTTATCTCCATTCCATTAAGCTTTTTTGGTGGAATTGGTGGAGCATCCAAAATGGGAGTTTTGATAAAAGGGAGTAATTATTTAGAACAATTGGCAAATACTGAAATTGTGGTATTTGATAAAACGGGAACATTAACAGAAGGCATTTTTGAAGTACAGAAAATAGAGGCTGTAGGGATAAGCAAGGAAGAACTTTTAAAGATAACAGCATATGCTGAAAATTATTCAAATCATCCTATTTCCTTATCTGTTAAGAGGGCTTATGGAAAGGAAATTGATGAGAAGCAAATTATTAAGACAGAAGAATTATCTGGTTTAGGAATTGTTGCTAAAATAGAAGAGCAAGAAGTATTAGTGGGCAATGAAAAATTAATGAGGGAAAAACAAATCAATTTTGCTAAATGCAACGAGATAGGAACTATTTTGTATGTAGCAATAGATGGAAGATATGCAGGCTATCTTGTAATTGCAGATAGGATAAAACAAGATGCAAAACAAGCAATTCAAGAGTTAAAGAAAAATCATATTAAACAAACTATTATGCTGACAGGTGACAAGAAAGAAGTGGGAGAAAAAGTAGCTAAAGAGTTAGCTATAGATAAGGCTTATACAGAGCTACTTCCAACTGGAAAAGTAGAAAAAGTAGAAGAATTATTAAGAGAAAAAAGTGAAAAAGGAAAATTAGTATTTGTAGGGGATGGGATTAATGATGCACCAGTTTTAGCAATTTCTGATATTGGAATAGCTATGGGAGCATTAGGATCAGATGCAGCTATAGAAACAGCAGATGTAGTACTTATGACAGATGAACCATCTAAAATTGTAAATGCAATTCAGCTAGCTAAGAAAACAATGAACATTGTAAAGCAAAACATTGTATTTGCCATTTTTATAAAAGTATTAGTTTTAGTGCTAAGTGCTTTTGGAATATCTACTATGTGGGAAGCTGTATTTGCAGATGTAGGTGTTTCGGTAATTGCAATTATCAATGCTTTAAGGGTACTTAAGGTAAAAAATAGGTAATAGATTTTACAGTTGTACTTATATATTAATAAAGATAAGTACAATTGTAAAAACAAAAAAAGCCTTCAAATAGCTTTGAAGACTTTGGTGCAACTGGAGGGATTCGAACCCCCGACCTTCCGGTTCGTAGCCGAGTACATATAAAACCTGAAAGAATAGTGAAATCAACGAAATGAAGTTATACCAACAACTGCACAGAATTTTCAAAATTTAAAATAGTTTAAAAAGAGTTAATAAAAGTTAAAAAAGATTAAAAAACAATATGAAAATTGGGGAACGCAAAAAAAATTGGGGAACGCAAAATTTTGCAATATTAAGTCTATTAAATTTTAAATATAATTTTTACATTTGTGCCTAAATTAAATAAAAAATAAGTATGAATGTAAAAACTAAAAGAATCAGGCTGTATGAGCCTTTTTTTATTGGAGGTAAAAAATGAACGAAGAAAATCAAATTAGTTATTATTCCATCATTCCTGCTACAATTCGCTATGATAATAAACTAAAATCGGCGGAAAAGCTATTATATGGAGAAATAACTTCATTAACGAATAGGTTGGGATATTGTTTTGCTAGTAATAAATACTTTGCCAGTTTGTATGATGTAACTAATCATACAGCATCGCAGTGGATTTCGCATTTGGAAAAGTTAGGATATATACAAATAGAGTTAATAAAGAATGATAAGAAAGAAATCATAGAAAGAAGAATATATATAAATGACACACCCTATGTACAAAAAAATACATACCCCTGTGTACTAAAAAGTACATACCCTATGTATCAAAAAGTACAAGATAATAATATAAAATATAATAAAGATGATTTATTTATTTTAATTATAAATAATAGTAGCGAGATTTCAAAGCAATTTTATTTATGCTTATCAAAGCTAGAATTTATTTATACACAAGAAATACTAAAGAATATGAACCAAGAGAATATTGAAAAGCTAAAAGATATTATTTTTACCCTATATAGTATCTACAATAGTAATTTTCAAAATATTTTAAGTAAAATAGAAAGAGAAATACTGATAAATTTATATATCACTTGCAAAGAACATAATGCAAGTGATTTTTTGAATTATTTTAAACAAGCAATTATCAATAAATATGCCAGGATGTGAATAAATGATAGATAATTATATAAATAATTTTGAAAATATAGTATCTTCAGTTTTTCTTGTAGGGTTTATAGCAATTTTAATAAGTCTTACATCTATTTTGATATTATCACTAATTATATTAGCAATAGGTTGCTTGATAAAATCACAAAAAATAAAAAGTAAATTCTTAAAGGTAGTACCAATTTTAGTGATAACCATTATTTTTATACTTACTTTACCATATTTATTTTGTATATTCAATAATTAGATAATAATGTTTTCCTTACAATTTGTCCTTCAAAAATAAATTGTATAGGAGGATGAATCATGAAAAAGAAAAACAAATTGATTACAAAATTATCAACAATAGGAGCGATGCTTACTTTATTTATGATACGAACTACTAATATATGCTTGGCTACAGGAATTGGTACAGCAGAAGTTCAGACAGCTACTGACAATATAAAAAGGGTTATTACAAGTATTGCAATGCCATTAGGTCGGTGTTTTAATTTTTGCAAGTATAGTAGTAGCAGCAATAAAAATGATTGCTAATGCTAATAATCCACAAAAGCGAGCTGAAAGTATTGGAAGTCTTGCTTGGATTTGTGGCGGAGGGGTAGTCTTACGGTGCAAGTCTAATTATTGCTGGAATTATTATCAATATTGCTACAAACAACACAGGTAGTCTTTTAGGAAGTTAGGAGGACTGTATTATGAGAGTTTTTAAAGTGCCATTCGATATAAAACGAGAAGAAAAGATATTTGGTGGCTATTTAAGTTTAAGACAAGTGATATATTTAATACTTGCTGCATCTAGTTTAATTATTCTTATTACAGCATTACCAACACCAATTAAAATGATACTAATTGGAATAGTTGCTATATTTTTCTTACTTTGTGCATTTTTTAAAATAAAAGATCAGAACTTCGATAAGTTCTTTTTTTATGCTTTAAAATATCTATTTCGCGATAAAAAATTTATTTATGAGAGGAGCAATTTATGAAAATAGCAATAATGTTTCTTTTTTTTAGTGGTATTTTCATTATTGGTACATTAATCTATCTTAGTTATAAAAAGACAAATATAAATCAAAACATTAAAAATAAAACCATTGAAAAAGAAGCAATAAAGCCAAAAAATAAAAACAAGACTAGAAAACAATTATCAGATATTTTAGGAATTTCAATAAAAGACAATATTGTTTGCTTAGATAATAGGTATTCAATAGTAGTTAAATTAGGAAATATAGATTACAATATGCTTTCAGATGCAGAGCAAGAATCTATTGAAAATACTTTAATACAAACTGCATTAGCAATTGATTATCCAATTCAGTTTTTTTCTACTACTGAATACATCGATACAAGTAAAATTGTTTCACTAATAAAACAAAATAAAGCAAACAATTTAAAAATTGCAGAATACCAAAGTTATTTAATGGAGTATTTAAGTAACTTGATGGAAAATAGAACAATCTCTGTTATTCAGAATTATGCAATTATTAGTTATGATGGACTATATGAAAATGCAACTGAAGAACTAGAAAGAAAATCTAATTCACTAAAATCAAATTTATTGAGAGCGAAAATAGTATGTAATACTCTTAATGAAAATGAATTGTATAATTTAATTTTTAGAGAATTAAATAAAAATAGTGCGATAAATGTAAATTTATTGAAAGGAGGACAAAGTTTGTATGTTGGAGAAAAACAAGAAAATAAAGGAAGTAAACATATTTCAAAATATACAAAATCCAATGGATTTACTGCTACCTGATGTATTGGAAGAAAAGCAAGATTATATCTGTTTAGGATACAATAAATATTCAAGAATATTTGTGATAACGGTATATCCTGAGCAAACTTGGATTAGTTGGCTAGATGATTTATTTTATATTGGAAATATCAATATTTCTGTAAAAGTAGAGCCAGCGAACAATGGAAATACAATCAATCAATTAACAAAGAAATTAGTCCAAAGTCAGTCAGAATATGCAACTTATTCAAGACAAGGCAATATATTACATTTGCCAGAATTAGAAAAACAGATTGGTGATTTAGAAGATTTACGAATGCTTATACAAACTAATCAAGATAAATTATTTTTTGCAACTATTTTTATTACATTAAATGCTGAAGGATTACAAGAATTAAATGATAAGACAGAAATATTAGAAAGTGAATTAAACAAGAAAACTGCTATGATTAGAGTGCTGAATTTTAGACAATTAGAGGGATTTAAGACTGTGTTACCTCTTGGAGATATACCAATACCAAATTACGAGCGAAATATGGTAGCAGGTGGAATTGCAACAGTAATTCCAATATCAAATCCGAATTTAAGTCACGATACAGGAATATTTATAGGCAGAAACATTTATACCAATGCACCTATTTATATTGACACATTTTGTGGTCCTCCAACACTTCCTAATCCACATACTTTTATCTGTGGTACTTCAGGAAGTGGAAAAAGTGTAGCACTAAAAACATTAACAGCTAGAAATATTGCTACTAATCGGATGTGGTGCATTTTTTATTGATGTAGAACGGTGAATACACAAACTTAACAAAAATGCTTGGTGGAAAAGTAATCAAAATTGAGCAAGGAAAATCATCAGGAATAAATCCATTTGAATTAGAACCTGATACAAAGGGAAATATGAAATTTTTAAATATACTCGATAAAGTTGCAGAGATAAGGGATTTGGTAGGAATGATTTGTCAAAATTATGGCAGACAACTTACAGGAATGGAAATTACTGAAATTGAAGTAATAGTAAATCAGTTATATAGTGAAAAACGGAATTACAAGTGATGTTTCTTCATTGTTTGAAAAAAATGGTGGTAGATTGGACAATGGAAAATATGTTATAGGCAAGATAAAAAAGAAAATGCCTACACTTTCGGACTTTCAGAGAAAGTTAAAACAAAGGGGAAAATGTAACGAACTAGCCGAATTGCTAGTACCATTTTTAAAAGGTAATTCACTTGGGATTTTTGACTGCGAGAGTAGGATAACATCAGATGCAGAGGTTATTAACTTTGATATGTCAGAGATAAAAGATGAGTTCACTAAATTATATGCTTCTTTCGTCATTCTTACTTGGGTTTGGCAAAAATATGTACTGAAAAATAGACAAAAAAAGAAGATTATTGTATGTGATGAAGCGTGGCTATTTTTAAAATATAAAGAATCGGCTGACTTTCTAGTAAATGTGGCAAGACGTGGTAGAAAATATAATGTACCATTATTTATTGGTAGTCAATTTATAGACGAATTTTTGAATTGTGAAGAACGGAAAAACTATTATTAATATCTGTTCAACAAGATACTTTTTTAAACAGTCACCTGGATCAGTTGACGATATAATAAATTTCTTTAATCTGTCTGAAGGAACAATGGATTTTTTAACTAATGCAAGTCCAGGCGAATGTGTAATAAGTTTAAATAACAATGTTACTGCAATCAAATTTGTAATTACAGATTATGAGAAAGAATTTGTGTTTACTTAGAAGGAGGCGATATTGTGAAAAAATTATTGAGAAGTTTTGTAATTGTTATTGCAATTCTTTTTTTATTATCTCCTATTTGTTTTGGAGCAGTAGATTTAAAAGAACAGATAAAAAAAGAAGATGGATCATTATTTGAAAAAATTATAGCAGAGTGCATTCGGGGGAATAGCCCAAACAGTTTTTGATTTTACTACTCGGAAAAGAGTTAAATGTAGGTTTTAAGGACTACGATACACTGATTTTCAACAACAATGCTGAAAATGATAGTTTATCTCCTTTTACACAAGATTTATGGAATAAAACGATGAAATGGTATGCAGTATTTGCAGTTATTTCGGGTAGCCTTATTCTAGTTGCAGTATTTATTCTAGCATATAAAATCATGATTGCTGGTATGAACCCAGCAAGAAAGAGCGAAGCAAAAGAAAGTCTTATGCGATTATGCTTTCGGTGGAATAGCAATAGCACTTTCACCTATATTTATTAGGTTTTTGTTATTTATGAATAATAGTTTAGTTCATTTATTAGTAACTGCTGGAAATAGTGGCTCTTTAGAGGGAACACTTGGAGATAATATGCTAACGTCCATTAAAACTGGAAATGCAATAACGACTGCACTTGTAATAGCAATGTTTATCTATTTATTTGTAAAATTGAATATAAAGTTTATTGTAAGACAATTTACAATTATCATATTTACTATATTTACACCAGTTGCAGCAGGGCTTTGGATAATTAACAAAAATGTAACAGCAGCATCAATTTGGGCCGGCCAAATTATAATGAATATTTTTATGCAGTTTATATACTGCTTTTTATTTTTGATTTACCTTGCGTTCTTACCATCTCGGTGGTGGATGGGCAGTTTCGCTTATTTGGGCAATGATGATTTTGCCTTTGGCTGATGCACTTCAAAATTGTCTGCAAAACTTAACAAGCAGAATTGCTGGTGTAGATAATGAGCAAATGACAAATCGAGTAATGGGAATGGGTGCAATGTTAGGTTTTGGAGTTGGAGCAATAAAAGAACAATTTAAAGTGCCGTCGAAAAATGATAAAACGGATAAATCTTCAAGTAATGATGGAAATGGTAGTGGACTAAAAGGTTTTGTTTCAAGGGCTAAGTCAATAGTAAATCCTAGTAGAATAAACCTAAGTGCTGAGAAGGATTATAATGGAAATGTTAATCCTATTAGGGATAATCTAAATGTTGTTCCTCAAGCAACTAACAAAAAGTCATTAGGAAATAATGAAAAAAATGAAAATAGTAGCAATACTAAGCTAAGTGGAGGTATATCAAAGGTAAAATCAGTTACTAAAGGTATTGCAAAGGTTGGATATGGAACAACTAAAGCATTTTTACAAGCTGGTGCTAGTATGGCAGAAGGTGATTTTAAAATGAATAGAAATAAGCCAAACACTTATAAAAGCCAAATACAAACGACTGAATATGCAAATAACATAAGTAAAATCGTAAATCCACTTCCAAAACAAGAAGGAGGTAACAAAGATGAGTCTAGCAAACAAAGCTAAAAATGCAATAAAAAATAAAGTAAAAACTAAGGTAAAGAAAGTCGCAATTAAAGCACTAAAGCCATTTCTTCCATTTATTCTTGTTATAGGACTTTTATTTTTTGCTATTTGTACCATTATCGATGCAGTATTTATACAGGAAGTTCAAGCAGATAGTTCAGATATGTCAGAAGTACAGCAAGAGCTAAGAGCAAAGTGCATTGAAAAAGCAGATTATCTAAACACTTGCCATAATTTCATTGTAAAAGAGCCAACTAATAATTTGCTAGATGTAAATAATAAGGAAACTGGCAAAAAAATAGAGTGGTCGCATTTATATGCACTAATGACTTTTCATAATGTAGCAGACGGAATAGATGTAAATGAAATTTTATTAGATAAGGTGGCAGAAGATTTTACAAGCACTTTTATATATGAAAAAAATACAATAAAAATTGAAACTACTACTAAAGATGAAAAAGGGAAGGAAAAAAAGACTACAAAAGAAGAAATACAGTATTTACTTACTGAGAGTGATACTATTATAGGACATTATAAATACAATTATGAAGAAAGAACCATAGAAAATGATAATACTAAAATTACTAAGAAAGTTTTTATAAGTGAAGAACTAGTGGGAGAACAATATGAGCGATTAAAAGAATACCTGAAAAATAGGCTAAATATTCGTGAAAGCGACATTGAAACAGATATACGAATTATTATTCAGGCAGCAACACGGTTACTCAAATCAAGAAGAAAGCACTGGGTGGCTACAAGAAAATCCGTCTGAAACTAAAATAATAACAGATGGTAAAGGATTAGTTTCAAAAGGAATGTTTACTTGGCCGATACCGGGATATACCACGATCACTTCAATATTTGGTACAAGAACACATCCGATTTATGGAACGAGTGATTTTCATAGAGGAACAGACATATCAGCACCAGTTCGGTGCAAATTTTGTGGCGATGGCTGATGGAAAAATCTTAACGGCAGTTTATAATAGTAGTTATGGCAATATGGTAATGATTGACCATCGGCAAAGGAATTGTAACACTTTATGCTCACCGGATCCAAGATATTAGTCAAGACTAATCAAACTGTCAAAAAAGGACAGCCAGTTTTAAAAGTACGGTTCAACAGGAGATTCCACAGGTCCACACGCACATTTTGAAGTGAGAATAAATGGCAACTTCACAAATCCTATGTCTTATTTTGAAACAGAAGGAGGTATTTGAAAAATGGTATTGATTTTTACAGGAAATGAGCAGTTAGATCAAGAGTTAAATAAAACTATTGAAAATAGTAGGGTGGTTTATTATCCTGATTACATTTTAGAAGAAAATGAAGCAACAATTTTAATTACAACAGTACAACCCAATGTGTATAATTTCAGGGACTTTATGTTTAAAGTAAGAGAAAGAAATATAAGAGTAATTCTATTATTAGAAAATGAAATGCAAAAAGAACTAAAGGAAGCATTAACACTAGGAATTTATGATATTATTTTTAATCAATTTTCAATAGATGAAATAAAAGAAAAATTATCAATTCCTGCCACTTTTTCTAATATTTCAAAATATATTAAAAATCTTTTAGAGTTAGAAGCGAACTAACTCTATTTTAATTGAAAGGAAGTGATGTAGTCATGAATAAATATGTAAAAAGAGCTATTTTAACAGCTACAATAATGATAGTTGTTATTATAGTAATTATTTCGACTTTCTTTATTGTAAGATATGTAGAAAACAAAAATAAAATTAATACAGTAATGGAAATTTATTCAAATAGTATTATTCAAGATAGGATACAAGATAATGACGAGAATGCAATTATAAATGTAAAAGATGCATTACTACAAATTGATGGAGAGATGGCATTAGGAATTATTACGATAGATAAAATTAAGTATAAAGGTATAGTTTATGAGGGAACTGAGACAACTACTCTTGCAAAGGGAGTAGGACATTTTGAACATTCTCCATACCTAATTGGAAATGTATGTATCGCAGGGCACAATTATATATCAGTTTGGGATAAATTATATACACTAAGACCAGGAGATAATATTACTTACATAAGTTTTCTTGGAACTAAGACATATCAAGTATCAAGTATTCAAGAAATAAACGAAACAGACTGGGATATGTTACAAGATACAGAAGATAATAGAATAACTCTTATAACCTGTGTGAATAGTAAACCTAACAAAAGACTTTGTGTACAAGGAATTGAAAGATAGAAAAAGAGTATAAAGTTAATGCAAAAGTGTTGAAATTATACTTTTGCGTATGCTAAAATGAATTCAATAAATCTAAAAGAAAGGCTTGAAGTAAGGAATAATAAATATGAAAAATAAAAGTTTGAAATTTGATGGTGTTATGATAATTCCTATTATATTAGCTATTATAGGTGTTGGCGGATTTATATATTTTTTTAAACTATGTTTTGGACCTTGTGAACATGAATGGAAATATTTGCATAGTGGAGAATATTATTGTAATCGTTGTCATGAGAGAAAGTCACAGGTAGAATGTGCACACTCTTATGAAACTGTCAAAAATAGTAAGAATTGGCATATTAGAAAGTGTAGAAATTGTGGGAAATATGAAACAGAAAAAAAGTTTTAGTATATAAATTAATAAAATAGTTAATTTTTTTTAGCTTCAGCATTGTCAAAACTATTCAAAAAATGTTACTCTATATAATACAAAAAAATAGAAAGGGTGATGTTTTATGAATAAGAAAATATTTTTAGTGGTTTTTATTATTGTTTTATTACTATTTATTATTGGAGGTATATTGGTGATTAATTCAAGAATGATACAACAAGTAGCTAGTCAGAGAACTACCAATAATGTAACCAATGAAACGAGCGAACATGAAAATAATATTATAGAAATAACAAGTCATAAGACAGAAACTACTGTAAAAAATGAAACTAACAATATTATTGAAGTTCAAGAAGTAGAAAATGAAAGCAAAGTAGCTATCTCTAATGCAACTAATAAAAAACAAGAGAAAAAGGTAAATGGAAATGTAGGAAAAAAGCCTACTACGACAAGTCAAAAAAATAATAGTAATACTTCTAAGTCTAATACTACTCAGACAACTAAAAAACAAAATACTGTCGCAAATGTTAATTCAAAAAATGAAATTAATAATACCACTACAACAACTACTAAAGAAAAAGACAAACCAACAAGTGAAAATACTACAAAGCAAGAAAACTCAAAAGAAAAGGGCGAAAAGTATATTATTAATCAAACTATGATAAACAAAATTAAGTCATACATAGAAAACAATCCATCAGCTCTTATGAGAGAACATCGGATTTAATATTATCATTGATAGCAATATAGTAAATGATACTAACCAATTCACATATACTGAAAAAAGAGTAAAAAATTATATTGTCAATAGATTTGGTACAATTAAGATTTATGCAAGAGATTACTACTGCGATGGTGAATATGTGTGGACTGAATCTTTCATATTATAATAAAACAATAATTTTAAAGCACTTCGGTGCTTTATTTTTATGGGAAAATTAGGAGGTAGAAATGAAAAGATATAAAAAAATAATAAGTTTAATTATGCTAATAATAATTTTTGTAACATCTATTCAAAATATAGTTATAGCAGCAACGCCAATTAATAAGGCTAATCTAAAATCAGACCATGTAATTCCAGTAGATTTGGAATTTTATAATGGCGATTACTGGGGACCAATGGAATGTCAATATATTTGTTATACTAATAATGGGAAAAAATATCCAGCATATTGTATAAGTCATCGGGTTAGATGGTGTGGATGAGCGAGGAGATTATACAGTAGACATCAGTGAATTACTAGACGATGACAGAATTTGGCGAGTAATTGTGAATGGTTATCCATATCAAACGGCAGCGACACTGGGGGTAGATAATTCTGATGATGCTTACTTCGTAACCAAACAAGCAATATACTGTGTATTAATAAATAGAAATATAGATGCAGTTTATAGGGCTACAAATTCCAGTGGTACAAAAGTAATTGCAGCAATAAAAAAGCTGACTAACATTGGAAAAAATGGAAAACAGACTCCAGAAAGTGCTAACCTAAAGGTAAGTAAAAGTGGTACTATTAAGGAAGAGGGAGATTATTATTCGCAAAAATATACAGTAACATCAGCTGTTACAATAAGCCAATTCAAGGTAAATGCAATCTCAAAATTTCCAGAAGGAAGTTTTGTAGCCAATAACAGCGGAACTGCTCAGACTTCATTTAATGGGGGCGAAACATTCAAAGTAATGATACCAAAGGATAAGTTTACAAATGACATAAATGGTACAATTTCGGTAAGTTCTAAGTGCAAGACTTATCCAATATTTTTCCGGAAAAACACGAATTTCAGGAACACAGAATTATGCTGTAACTTACGACCCATATCGGAGATTTTAGTGCAGTAACTACTCTAAATGTAACTACTAATACAGGCAAAATTCAAGTAGTAAAAAAGGATAACGAAACATCTAGTGCGATTGAAGGAGTTACTTTTCAACTGTTAAGAGAGGATGGAACAGGAGTAGCGACTGCAACAACAAATTCACAAGGAATAGCAAATTTTTCTAATCTATATCAAGGAAATTATATACTGAAAGAGATAGGAACAAATAGCAACTATATTTTAGATGAAACACCATTTGATATTACTGTTGAATATGATAAAACGACTACAAAAGAAATAACAAACGAACGCAAAAAAGGAAATTTAAAAGTATATAAGGTAGATAAAGATAACCACAAAATACTACTTGGAAATGTTACTTTTGATTTATTTAGTAATGAGTTTGACAGAATAATTGGAACGTACACTACGGATGTAAACGGAGAAATTTTCATTGAAAATTTGCGAGTTGGAAATTATAGATTAATTGAACGAAATACGGGAAAGTGGTATAATTTAGCACAAGATTTAGAGATAACTATTGCAGGAAATGATACAACTGAAATCACAGTGGAGAATGAATTGCGAAAAGGTCAAATAAGGGTAATTAAAGTAGATGCGGATAATAATGAGATAAAATTATCTGGTGTAGAATTTGAAGTTTTAGACGAAAATGATAATGTACTAGAGAAATTAGTTACAGACAGTAACGGCGAAGTATTAACAAATAGATACGCTATAAGAGATTTTTCAAAATTAAAACTTCGTGAAGTTAAAACACTAGATACATACGAATTATCAACTGAAGTAAAGACAATAGAATTGAAAGAAAACGAAATAACAAATGTTACTTTTGAAAATGAAAAGAAAAAAGGTCAAATCAGAGTTATTAAAGTAGACATGGATAATAACGAGATTAGACTGCCTGGAGTAATTTTTGATATTATTGATAGTGAAAATAACGTAGTAGATACTATTACAACCGACGAAAATGGTGAGGCAGTAAGTAAAATGCTATTAAGTGGACAAGATTACAAAGTGGTTGAGAAAGAAACATTAAAGGACTACGTGCTAACAGAAGAACCACAAACAATAACAGTAGAACCTAATCAAATTAAAGATATTACCTTCCAAAATGAATTAAGGAAAGGTAAAATAAAAGTTATTAAAGTAGATGCAGATAACAATAATGTACTACTAGAAGGTGTTACTTTTGAAATATTAGACAATGCAAATAATGTAGTAGATGTTATCACAACAGACAAAAACGGAGAAGCTATCACAAAAGGACTTCCAGCAACTGATAATTCATATTATATCTTGCGAGAAAAGGAGACTTTAAAGGAATATGTTTTATCAGAAGAAACTAAAACAGTAGAATTAAAAGAAAATGAAATTACGACTATTTGTTTTGAAAACAAAAAAATTAAAGGGTATTTAGAAATAACTAAAGTAGATAAAAAAGATAATTTTAAAACACTAGAGGGTGCAAAATTTGGAATATACAATGATAAAAACGAACTAATCGAAGAAATTATTACTGACGAGAATGGAAAAGCAAGTTGTGAGTTGGAATATGGTAAATATTATTTGAAAGAACTTGACACAGGATCAGTTTACTATCTATTAAATGAAGAAACCTTTGAATTTGAAATTGTAAATAATGGGGAAATAGTACCCATTATAATAGAAAACGAGCCAACAGACATAACTGTAGATGTAGACAAGGAAGGAACAACAGAAGCCAAACCAGGAGAAAAAGTCAATTATGTATTTTCAAATGTTGCTAACAACTCTAATGTTTACTTAGAAAATTTCAAATGGTATGACTATATTCCAACAGATTATATTAGATTAGAAAATATGACAACAGGAACTTGGAATCAAGATTTAGTTTACAATGTATATTACAAAACGAATAAGTCAGAGGGTTACATACTATTTAAAGAAAAGATAAGCACACAAGAAAACCAACAATTAGACTTTACAACATTAAAACTTGCAAAAGATGAATATATTACTGAAACAATGTTTGACTTTGGAAAGGTAGAAAAAGGCTTTAGAGAAAACACTTCTCCAACAATGCAATGTCAATCACTAGATACCTTAGAAGATGGTCAAACATTTACTAACCATACAAAAACGGTTGGCATTTACCATGATACAACAGCAGAGGCAAAGAGTAAGTGGACTACAATTGTTCACACTCCTAAAAAGCCAACAGAACCAAAGCTACCAAAAACAGGTAGATAAAATTGATAATTAGTTTTCCTATAAATTTGTCCTTCAAAAAAATTTATTTATAGGAGGATTTCATTATGGAAATTACAGATGTAAAATTATTTAAAACTAGGAGAAGAGGACCAGTATTAGCTTATGCTAACATTATTCTCGACAATCAATTTATTATTAGAGGTATTGCTCTAGTAGAAAAAGAAGGAAAAGGCAGATTTATTTCAATGCCATCACGTAGATTAAGAGATAGGGCAGGACACTATAGAGATATTTGCCATCCATTAAATCAAGAAGTAAGAACACAATTAACAGAAGCAGTTTTTAGTGCTTATGAAGAATTTATAGAAAATGAAAATTGGAATATAGACTAATGTTCCCCTCTTGCCCTTCAATATAATTTTAAGAGAGGACTTTTTTATGATTATTAGTGAAAAAATGAAAAAAGAATTATTAAATTTACAACAATGTATAGACAGAGTTGTAGAAAATAGCAGTTTAACAGACATACAAATAGAAAATTTTTTGAAAAATTTTGAAAAGGCTAGATATAATATATTAAATGAAATTAAAATATATAACAATAATACTGAATTTGAATATGAAAAAATTAGAACTATTGACAATGAATACAAGAGTGAAATGTTAGGAGATATACTAAAAATATATGTACCTGAAGTTTTACCATCATATAAAAGTGTGAATAAAACTCATTCACATAAACGAATATTATTAAATATTGCAGAAATTACTAGAAAATTTGAAAATCAGTTTGAAAATGAGGTTTTTATTTATATCAAAATATTTGATAAAATACTTGGTTGGGATGTAGATAATAAATATATAAAACCAATATCAGATGCTTTAATCATGTCGAAGGTTATAAAAGATGACAATATGACGAAAATGTCTTATGCAGTCAAAGGAGAATTTTCGGAAGAACCTCATACCGAAATTTATGTTTTTGATAGCAAAAATATTAGTGAATTTTTAGAAGATTGTTGTACCTAAAAGTATGCCAAATTCTTCTTTTTTTGGCTTTTAAAATTGGCATAGATGTATGAAAAGGGAAAACGCAGTTATTATAATACTTTTAAGGAATACATACTCGATTTCACTGTGTGTAGGTAGGGATGGGACAGCGTAAGCTGTGTCATCTCCTACCAAAGTATAATTTTTTGAATTAACTTTGGGAGGTGATTTTTTTGAACTATTTTCCTAATGGATTTGAGGAGATTGAACTGATAAAATTTATTGCTAGGTATCAATATTTGAAAGTTACTGATAGTAAATATTTCTTTTCTTCTAATAGATATTATCGAGAACGAATTAGAAGATTAATTGAAAAGAAGTATTTAAGAAAAGTAAAAAACAACTTGGTACTAGCTGAAATAGGAATAGAATATTGTATGCTTTCTAACTTTAAATATAATAAACGAAACAGAAATGTAAAATATTTACCACGATTATTGTATCTAAGTCATCTAGCAACACTTTATCATAATAGCGATATTGTAAGATTTAAACCGTCATTTGATATAAAAGATAAGCAGGCTTTTACAACAACATCGAGAAGATTTATTGGGATTTTTAACATTAATGGAATTGAATACTTAACTTATGCTATAACAGAAGAACACGACAAAAAGTATATAAAATCAGTTATATATGACATACAAAAAGAAATGTACTACAAGAATATCATTATTTTAGTAAATGATATAAGTAGAATTAATATAGACGAATTTACATTTGGAACCAACCAAGTTCTAGTGATAGAGGATACTTTAGAAAATATGGAAAAGCTAAAATACTTAAATAGTGTGGATTGGAATAAGATATTAGAAGAAAATTACAAAAATAAAGTATTTCTTTCTGAATATAATTTTTGTGATTATACTGACTATAACAGTAAATATATTTCAACATTTTACTTTTTAGATACTGAAAAAATTAACAGAATCAAATATTTTCTAAGAGAAAACAAAAATAGAAATATTGACATTATATGTCATATTAAATTGAAAAAGGAATTGCAAAAAGAACTTCCAACAGCACATTATATTACTGTCTATTTAGAAGAATACATTGAGAAAGAGAGAATTTACTATGCCTAAGAAGATAATTTTTTATATCTTTTTATTTTTTTGTTTTATTTTAAATGTTGTGCTTGACTTTAATGTGAAAAATTATATTGAGGTATTAGAAAAATGCTTTGGAAGAAATATTATTATAACTAATAATTTATATATGCTAATTTGCCTCATAATTGCCATTATTTCCGTTTTAATTATATTAGACATATTACTTGTCTTTTTCAAAAAACAAGAGCAAAATAAGGGAATTAATTTTAAGACGGAAGATGGAACTTATGGAACTGCAAACTGGATGACTGAAAAAGAAATGCAAAAAATATTAGGCTTTAACGAAGTACCAGGTATCATATTAGGAAAATACAATGGAAATATTGTTAAGTTACCTTTTCAATCGTACTTCAATAAAAATATATGTGTTTTTGGAAGTAGCCGGAAGTATGAAAACAATAGGCTTTTTAATTACTAATTTACTAGAACTTTCAAAGTACAAAAAATCAATGGTAGTAACTGATCCAAAGCGGAGAGATTTATCGCATTACTTCTAGTTATTTTAGAAGTATTGGATATACAGTCAAAGTTCTAAACTTAAAGGATATGCGACATAGTGACCGTTGGAATCCGCTAAAAGAAAATGAAGATATTACTGATGTTCAGACTAGTGCAAATGTTATTATCTCAAATACACAAAGGCATAATAATGGTAGTGATGAGTTTTGGCCTCGTGCTGAAGAAAATCTGTTAAAAGCATTTGAATTTTACTTTTTAGAAAATATTTCTGACAATAATAATTTGACTAATGTCTATCAAAATATTGCTAATGGAGATATTACAGAATTAGACGAAATGTTTAAAAAGATGCCATCAAATAGTCCAGCAAAAATGAGCTATAATATATTTGCTTCAGGAAGTGATACAATAAAAGCAAGTGTTATCACAGGCTTAGGAACTAGATTACAGATGTTTCAAAATGAAGATTTACAAAAAATAACTAATGAAACGGATATCGATTTGACACTACCAGGAAAAGAGGCTTGTATTTATTATGTCATAACAAGTGATATGAACGCATCCTTCGATTTTATAGCCTCACTATTCTATACCTTCCTGTTCATAAAACTTGTAAGGTATGCTGATACAAGAGAAAATGGAAAATGTGAAAATGAAGTATATTTTTTCCTGGATGAATTTGCAAATATTCGGTCAAATTCCTGACTTTAACAGAAAGATTAGTACTGTTCGTAGTAGACGGAATTTCACTAATTATAATTTTACAAAATATACGGTCAATTTGAGAATCGTTATCCGAACCGGTTTATCTGATGAAATAATAGGAAATTGCGACGAACGAATGAATATGTCTACAACAGATATCTTAACCGCACAATATTTTTGTAACCTTCTAGGTGTCGCAACTGCTGAAACTAGTTCAATACGAAAATCAAATTCACTAGAGGGAGATTTGGAAGAATATGGACAAAAGAACATATCAACATTAGAACGAAATTTAATGAATGTAGATGAGATACTAAGGCTACCAATTACTAAGTTAATGCTAAGTTTGCGTGGAAATAAGCCAATACTACTGGATAAAATGATATACAAAGAACACCCACTTGCAATAAAATTACAAGACAGTCCAATTTCACGATATAACCCAAAATGGATTAAAAATAATCCAAAGCAAATAACAATCCAAGAAAAGAAAAGCGAAAAAGTGATCAAAAAGGAAAAAATTAGTTGGGATAATTTTTAATATGTGATATAATTAAATTCATAAATAAATTATACGAGGAGGGAGATAAATGGAACGTTCAAAATATGAAATATTAAAAATACAAACTCGTAATTCGGCCTTAATATGGAAAGAACTTCGTGGAATTGTTGATTCAAAAGTAGCTAATAAAATGGACAAGGCTATGCTAGATTGGATGGTAGAATTAACGAATTGTTTATCAATATGGATTGATAAAGGTGAAGACATGACTGTTGGAGAACTTATTTTAGCAAGAACGAATCTCGGAGCATTAGTAGAATCGTGGCTTAAATTTTTTTATTGTGTTTTCTATATAGATTATTTAAAAGATGCTAAGCCTAATAGCAAAGGAAAAATTATTGAACCTGAGAATATGAAACTTGAGAAACTAAAAGAGTTTAGCAATGGAAAATTATGGGATGATAAGAGTAGTAAAGAATATATTTGGGTTGATAAAATTCAAAGTATGAGGAACTCAATTCATATATTTAATTACCGAGATATTGGAAGCAACCAAGAATTTATGAATGATCTAGAAGAGTATTACAGTTTTGTAGATAACATATTAAGCCATTTTCCACCTGTTGAAGATAGTTTGGGATTTTATCCAGAGGGATATGTAAATAATATTTATTTTGAATAAATAAAACTAAAATTTATCAAGGCAATATTTTAAAGAGATATAGCATTTACCAAAAAAGGTAGGTGCTTTTAAATTTATAGTGCCATTAAAAAGTGAAAAAATAAAAAATATTTTATAAAGAATGAAAGGAAATTCTATTAAAACTCATCTAATACTATAGTTGAGTTTGCAAACAAAATTAGAGAGGTATTTACTATGGAGGAGTTAGTAGAAGAAGCAAGGAAGGGAAACAAAGAAGCCTTTTCCACCCTCATATTATCATTAGAAAAAGATTTATATAAAATTGCTAAAATGAGATTGAGAGATGATGAGGATATATATGACGCAGTGCAAGAAACAATTTTAATCGCCTTTAAATCTATAAAAAAATTAAAGCACGTAGAATACTTCAGAACATGGATAATTAAGATTTTGATAAATCAAAGCAATTACATTTATAGGCAAAAGACTAAGAAAAAGATAATATCTTTTGAAGATACTGAGAAAGATATTGCAAATGAAATTTCAAATATAGAAAATATAGACACTGTATTAGATTTTAATTTTATGTGTAGAAAGCTGAAATATGAAGATAGAATTATCATAATTTTATATTATATGGAAAGATTTACAGATAAAGAAATTGGCCAAATTTTGAATCTAAAAGAAAGCACTGTAACAACAAAGAGAAACCGAGCAAAACAGAAGATTAGAAATGTTTTAAAATTAGGAGGAGAATAAAAATGGATGAACTAGATAAAAAGTTATATCATGATTTAGCTTTAGATATAGAAGTTCCTAGCAAACTAGAAAAAGTTATTAAAGAAGAATTACAAAAAGAAAGAAAAAAAGCAATTTATTATTCATTTCCAAAGATAGCAATAACAGCTTGTGTAAGTTTATTAGTGACTACAGGAATTGTGTATGCTGGAACAATATTAACCAATAATATATGGAAAGAGCCAGAAAAAGTAATTGGTTTTTATGCAGAAGAAAATAATGAGAAAAACAGAGTTACAGAAATAGAAAAAGCAAGAGCAATGTCTAAAAATGATGCAGAATTAAGGGCTAAGGAATTATTAAAGAAATTTGGACATAATAATGAAGTAATAAAGTTAATTGAACTAGATAATAATCCAAACAATTATGAATTAATATGGCATATTGAAACTACTAATGGAAGTTTTGTTGAATTTGAAGCACAAAAAGGGAAGTCTTTTTCTGTATTTTTTGAAAGTGTATTAGCTAAAGATATTGATAATTACAGGACGACAGAAGAGAAAGCAACAACAGTAGCAAAAGAATTATGTGAAAAATATGGCTATTCATCAAAAAAATATTCGGAAGTTGAAATAAGTTCTAATCTAGTATCTGAGAAAGAGGCATATATTTGGTATGCCGATTTTAGTAAAAAATATGATGAAATAGTAAATCCATATGAGACAATAAAAATAGGATTTATACCTGAAATAAACGAAATATACTATTTTATATTCAAAGATGAAGAATATGATAATAATTCAATTGAAGTATCTAAAGAGCAAGCTGAAAAGATTGCAGTAGATGCAGAGCAACAAATTAATACTGGATACAATGTCAAGAGCATCCATTCTAATTTAGACATTGCTAAGATGAATGGTGATGCCTATGCAAGGAAAGTGGATTATGACCAGTATTATCAAGAAAGACATTCAAAGAATTACTCTTTAAATAATACCATAATTTATCGTACAGATAGTCGTATTAGAAAAGTATGGATGGTAACAATAGAATATGATACTCTAAATCAGTCTAATAGCAATACTAATATTTATGATGAATACTACACATATTATATTGATGCAACGACAGGAGAGATAATTGGAGGAAATCCACTTTACTTTATGTCAAATAATAAATAAAAATAACATATTATATAAAAAAATATAAATATTTACAAGAAATTACAAAGTTAATATTGACAATGGAAGAAAAACGCATTATAATATAAGACGTGTAAATTTTTTACACAGGAAACTAGAGGTCTTTGATATGAAAGGAGACTATATAATGCGTAAACGGTTTTTAGCAATGCTTATGGCGGTTGCCATGTGCATGGGTATGACCACAGCAGCTTTCGCGGCTGCCCCCACTCTTGCCGATGAGGAAACTTTCGGTAGCGGAGTGGCCGTTTGGGACGAGGAAGAACAGGCCTATGTGGCTGAAATCGATGCCAGTGCAATGCCACTGGGCGCCGACGGAAATGCCACTTGGAGCAGTTCCAACTATACCTATGTCGGTGAGTTTGAGATGCTTGGCAACAACCTGACGCCTGTGAAGACTATGGGAAAATCTGGTCGACTTATGATCTATACATTCTTTTCTTTTAAGTCTGGAACAGGATATGTGGTTACGCAAATCAAGAATGCATCGACAGGAAAGGTTCTGGCGGAAAATAATCGATATGCCAACGGACATTCGCCGACCCAATGGCAAGTTGATAAGCATGGCGATACGGTAGAGACAAATGTCACTAAGGGGCAAAAGGTTCAGATTTTCTTTAGAATCCTTAGCGACACAGGACGTTTTCAGGCGAGTCGGACTTGCTTTATAAGGTACTACTATTCTCTGACGTAATCCAGCAATATCATTTTTCAAAGTAACTAATTAGTTTAGACCTCTAGTTTCCGCCTTCAATAGTTATCTATATGATTATTGAGGAGGAAAGGCTACAGTTTGATAACTGTAGCCTTTCCTATTTTAGAAGAATATTATGGAATATAGCATTTACCTTAAAAGGTAGGTGCTTTTTTAGTGGAGGTGAAATCATTGGAAGAATTAGTAATAAAAGAATTTATTAGAAGTAGAGATGAAAAGAGAATATTAACAGGTAAAATTACTGGAATAGAAAATGAATATTACAAGGTTAGAAACGAGAGTATTCCCTGTGCTATTATATGGTATAACAATATGAAAATACTGATACCTATAACACATTTAGGTTTAGGAACAGAAAAGCAAAATAAGTCAGTTATTAGAGGGGTACTAGGTGCAGAAATTGATTTTATAGTAATAGAAATAGACGAAATTTCTAATATAGTAATTGCAAGTAGAAAAGACGCAATGCAACTACGAGCAGAATTAGAATTGCCAGGACTACAGGTAAATGACACTGTAAGAGTACGAATTTTAGCAGTAAGTACAAAACATATAGTAGTAGAATTGTATGGAAAAGAAGTAATTATCAAAGCGGAGAATTTACAACATACCTATATAACAAATTGTAAAGAATTATATTCTCCAGGAGGATATCTAAAAGTAAGAATTAAAGCCATCGATATTCAAAAAGGTATATATGAACTAAGTAGCAAAGACTTTTTAGAAAATCCATATAAAAATATTAGAAAGTTTACTACTGAAGGTGGCGAATATACTGGAAAAGTAATTGCATTTCCAAAAAATAATTCTGGTATTATAGTTCAATTAGATAATACGAAGGTTACTTGCCTTGCAAGAGTTCCAGCAAGGTTTAATAATTATCCACACTATCTTGATACTGTCCTAGTACGAATATCTGAAATAAAGGAAGATAAAAAGCTGATTTATGGCTATTTAATGAGAATTATCGGAGGTAATTGCTATGGTAGATAAAGAAAAAGTAACCAACTTTTTGCAAGATTTTGGCTGTGCTAAACTAGAGCAACTACAAATATTATTTGAAAGTGAGAAAGACAACTTTAAAAGTATTTTAATGGGGGATGCAGTAAGTAAAAAAGACGATATTTTTGTTCATAATACAAAGAAAATTGATAATACTATGTTGATTGCACTAGACATTTTATGCAAATATAAAAAGCAGAAAAGATTATTAAGGTATTACAAAGGTTATAATCCAGTATCAATTAGTTTTTTAACTACTGAAAATCTGCTATATAATATTATTGTAGCAGAAAATGAAAATAGAAATAGTATTGTAAAATTAGTAAATTCATACCCTATTGCAATACCGCAAGCCGATAAGCTAATTCTAGCCTTTCCTAATGCAGAAGATATGAACAGCATTAGCTGTGATATACCATTTTTATATACCTCATATCCTAAATTGGAAGTTTTAAATAATGAAGAAACAGAAGATGAAGAAAATGCTTGATTTTCTAATATATTTATGGTATTTTATATAAAAAGTAATGGATTCATATATTTATTATTTTTTGTTTACTAATCTAAAAAAAGCAGATGCACTTTGAACTAAATCAAAAAAGTATCTGCTTTTTATTTATTATTCTAAATGTTATCAAGAAATTCTTTAATTGCTGAATTCAAAAGCCTAGTAAAAGAAATTCCTGTATTATCATGATATTCATTTAATTTATCAATGTTCTTTTTACGCAAAGCTAATGTTCTATATGTTACAGTTTCAAATTTCTTTTTTCCATAAAAGTTTGGTGTGTTTCGTTCAATATATTCTTCTATTGCAACATTTACAATTTCACTTATGCCTGCCGAATATTTTTCTAAAGACAATCTTTTAATTTCACTATATAAACTATCGTCAACATTTACAGACTTTTCAATAATATAATTATCCTTTGAATATAATTTATCCCTTATCAATATTCTTTCCTCCTAGAAATATAGATAATTATAATGCTTTTTATCATTCAACAATACTAGGGAAATCAATTCAAAAGTACAATGTAAAATATAGACTAATGTGCAAAAAAATTATATAATACTTTTGAGACATTTTGAAATAGATACATAATAGTTATTATTTGAAGAAAGGAGGATATTATGCAAATTTCTAGTCAACTAAAGAAATATATAAAAGATTCAATTACAATATCTAAATCAAATGTTATTATTACCGATTTAGAAAAGGTAAAATACGCTGAATTCATAGATACTGATAGCAAGTTTCAAGTAGACGATTGCTTATTAAGTAATGAAGCTAAAAGACTTATAGAAAAGTGGAAAATTCATTCTAACTATGAATCTCTTTTTATCATACTCAATAAAAATGATTGTATTCAATTCTTAGAGAATAGCAAGATTAATTATGCTTGCCAAATGTTTCTTCCAATAGTTATTAATAACAGCATAAAAGGATTAATAATATTGTATCGAATTAGTGGTAACTATGTGCTAAGTAGTGTTAAATCAGTAGAAAATTTTAAAAAATTTATTACTGTTTTTATTGCAGAGAAAAATAATAATATGAATAATAAGGGAGAATGAATCGATGAAAAATGAAAAAGATAAAGCAAATAATATTATTTACTTTAAAGAAGAATTAGAAAATAAAGACTACAATTATATATTAGAATTGGCATTAGAGGATAATAACAGAGAAATATTTTGTAATAGATTAGAAGAATACCAAGATGATTTATTAAAAATAGAAAAATATGCAAAATGTAATCAAAAGATTTCTAAACTTTCCGAAAAAATAGAAGAAATAGAAAATACAGAAATAAGAGAACTTCTCAAAGAATATGAACACCAACTTAATACACAAAATGAATATGATATATGTTTAGCAAGTGCATTAGCGCTTCGAGATGGATTAATTATCGGAATGATAAAATAATTTCCTTATATAATAAATATATAAGGAAATTGAATTGTTATATATAAAGGTAAGCTTTTTATTGCTTATCTTTATTTTTATACTCATTAATGGCATTTCTAATGGCCATATTCACTAATCTATATAGTGGAATTCCAAATTTTGTTTTTAAATTTAATAATCTATTAAACACAGACTCTCTTATATTGAGAGAATGTTTTGTAGAAACAGTATCTTGATATAGTTGTATATTTTCCGTTTTAGCAAGATGTTCAATTGATGCATCAATCAATTTGTTCACTGAAGCATCATAAATATTTTGAGATAATATGATTAGTTCATCGTACAAATTATCTTCTATTTCAATAGTTGTTCTAACAATTTCTTCCTTCTTATCAAACTTATCAAATGCTATCATAAAATCCACCACACATTATAACTTTTTTTATATTATACTGTTGTGCAATGCAGATTTTAACCGTATTGGAATACAGAAATGTTAAACTATGAAATATATTTTTATTATTAAATATCTAATATAGTATACAAGAGAGAATGGCAAAAAATATCATAAAAGGAAGGAGGATAGTATTAATAAAAATTATTAGAAACAGAAAGGAGCTTTTTATGAAAAATAAAACTTTAAAAATTATACTTATTTTATTTTTAATTATTGGAGCTAGTTTTATATTTAACAGAACCTATGCAGCAACAGCAACACCAGCATTTAAATATAATTTGATATGGAGCATAGACAAGTATTATTACTATTTACATTCTTCTGGAACTAAGTATGCTACTGAAATTGCAAATGCTGCTAATAATTGGGTATATACAGGTTATGGGTGGAATAATTTATATCCTAATACTAAAACAGATAATATTATTGATAGCGCTTGTGACTTCTATACATATTATGCTCAGGACGGAATTAATGGTATTACTCTTTTTTACAAAAGATCAAATGGACATAGTGGTACTGTTTCTGAGATAGCAGATGGAGATGTTTCCGACTGGCTATTTAATGATATCCGCTTAAATACAAATTATATGGATAGATATTCTAGTACAATTAGACAAGGCGTAATAGCACATGAATTTGGACATGCTTTTGGATTAAAACACAATAATACTAATCCAAATAGTATTATGTGCCAAATGGGTTCCGGTAGAGCAGTATATAAAGTTCAACAAGTAGATCAAACAGCATTTAATAAAAAACATCCTTAAAGGAGGAATTTATATGAAAAAAATACTTATTGTATTTGTAATATTGATATTAATAGCTAGTGGAGTATCTATTATACATTACTTTACAAGCAGAGATTCTTCTAGTGAAATATTAGAAACACTAGAGGTTGGAAAAAATAATAATATAAAAAATAAAGCAGATTATCAAATTGTTAGTCATAATGATTATATTGCTACAAAACCAGAAGATCTATATGAAATTGCTGATTTAGTTATTGTTGGTAAATATATAAAAGATATCGAATGCTATGTAGATGAATATGCATCTATAATAACTGAAGCTCAATTTGAAATATCAGAGATTTTAAAAGGAGATTATCAATCAAAAAGTATTAACATTAATTATTATGGGGGAGTAGTACCACTTAAAGATTATATAAGCAAGCAAACAGAAGAGCAACTTATTAAGAAAGGAATATCTAATCTATCAACACAACAATTAGAAAGTAAAACCATAGAGTACGTAGTAGAAGATAGTCAAGTAGAAGTTGATGACATCAAAGAAAGTGTAATTTTCTTGTCCTATGATAAAGAGAAAGATTACTATTTTGTACTTTGTAATGGATATGGTATGAGAGAAGTCTCAGACGATAATAAAATGTATAATTTAGATACTAAAACATTTGACACAAATGTAACAGAATTAAAATAATCTAATAAGCAATAATAGGAAGTTATGAAAATTAACACCCTATTATTATATAATTTTCTTATAGATATTAAGAATAAAATTCAAAAAAATACACATCCTAATATCAGTACCGCTAGTCTGTAATGCTATATAGTATGAAATTTAGTATAAAATTAATAAAAAAATGGATGGTAAGTTTTTTGAAGAAATATGAGGGAAAGTCAAATGTAATAGGCAATTTAATAAATGAATATAGAACAAATTTAGGTTTATCTAAAGATGAAGTATGTAGAAAGTTACAATTACACGCAGTTGACCTAAACAGAACGGAATTAAACCGTATAGAAACTGGAAGAATGATTGTTAAAGATTTTGAATTGATTGCCTTATGCAAGGTTTTAAATATTAACAGTGAAGAACTAAAAAATCTTATAGAATAAAGAATCTAAAAGGAGCATTTGCCTTGCTCCTCTTAGGATATTTGCTAGTTCAGAGGGGTATATAAAGAATAAAGATAATCTTATTGGCACTAGATTATTTTTAGAACTAGCTTCTTATTATATATCATAAAAAGATATACAATGCAAATTTGCTAATAGATAAGATAGTATTGTGAGGAATATATCTTATCTATTTTCTTCTGTAATTTCTGAATCTTGAATTGCTTTAATTTGTTGTAGGCACTTTTGACAAATTAACTTATCTTTATATTCAGACAATTTCCTAGAATTTCCACAAAAGATACAATTAGGTTCAAATTTCTTTAGTACAATGGTAGAGCCATCTACGAATACTTCCATTGGGTCCTTTTCAGAAATGCCAAATTTGTTTCTTAATTCGATTGGAATTACAATTCTACCTAATTCGTCTACATGTCTTGTTATTCCACTATTCTTCATTTGAAATCACCTCCCATTTTTTTCCAAAATACACATATATAGTAACGGTTAATTTGGGAAATGTCAAGACCGTAACTATGTGCTAAGATAAATAAAAGGTGGACAATTTGGAAAGAAGAGTTTTAGAGCGAAAAAGTTATGTGGATAATGACATACAAAGAACTGATTTAGATTTATTAGCAAGAATTTGTTATGCCTTAGACTGTAACTTGAATGAAATAATGGAATATAAAAAATAAAAAAATAGACTAACCTTTATACAAGGCTAGTCTATTATAATTTTATAGTGCTATGCAGTCTTTTTTACTGCATAAAAAGTCAAGAAATCATCTTTTAAAACATCTTGAAAATTATTTACTGATTTTACTTCTAAATTGTATCCGCAAAGGTAACAAATCTCTAAAAATTCGTCTAATAATATAATCTAAATTCTGATTTGCTCCAGGTCTTATGGTAAAAATAATATTCTGTATATTTGTTCCATCAATTGACTTTAAAATTTGATATGAATTAGCAATGCTAGAAAAGCTAATAACAGGAATATTAAGTGTTGCTTTCATAAAATTACCTAATAATAAGCTGTCAGTTATTACGACAGTTTTAGTATCTTCTCTGATATTATTTTTACTAATCCAGTTTTTAGTACCTGTTCCATTGATTTTTCCAGCACTTGAAAACCATAAATCGCTTGTACCATTAAATTCTTTATCCAAATGAATAGATAATGCTTGAATTTTGTTATTTTCGTCAAATAGTGGAACGAAGAAGCCTTCACCACTAGCAAAAGTCCATATCCAATCTTCCTCTTGATAAAAACCCGGAATACCTAATAAATCATACATATTTTTTAACTTGTTAGCAATTAATCGCCTTTTTATATATCTGGTTGTTTTAGAAGTGGGTAGTGAGCGATACAATTGTTCATTTATTGTAGAATCTAAAAATCCTAACCTTCGTAGATAGTTTTGATGTTGTTTCTCTAATTTTAACATACTCAGAAATGCCCTATAAACTTTATCTCTTGTTTCAATGTCCGCAAGCTCATTTATTGGACTAATAGTGATAGGTGAACTATTTATAGAAAAACATTCTCTATCTAATAGTTCGCGATATGCTTTTTTCGTATCAATACTTTTAACTTTAGCATAAAGGCCAATAGAATATCCACCTGCTCCACATCTGCTGCAACAATATTTGTTATTGCTAACATTAAGACTTAAAGTAGCAATTTTGGAATTCTTATTGTAGCCGACAAAAAGGACAAATAGCCTTTATTTCATCAGCCCTTGTTTCAGTAATTTCTAGGCACAAATGGTAAGCGACATTAGCAATGCTAATATGTTTAGATACCTCTTGAAAGTCTAATGAATTCATTAAAAATCTCCTTTCTTATTTTACATTCTTGAAAAACTAATCTCTTCCGATAATTTTATTTAGCTCATCTATGAGCTCTCCTTCGTCAATTCCATCAATACCAGTTTCAGATAAATCGCAGATAAAATTTATCATTGTGTCATATGCCTTATCTCTTTGAATGATATAATTTTCAGGAGTACTGACTTGAAAGTTAAAGTACTTACGTAATATATTTTCTAATTCAGAGACCTTTCTATTTTTTCTTCTCATTTTTATTTACCTCCTATTTTCTAAATTTCAAATATAGTTCTAATATGTTGTATCTGTTTTTTAAATTCATTTTAAGCAATAATTTTTAAACCTTGTTCTTGATATTCTTTAATTTGTTTAATAAATTGATTTGCAGTTTTTTGAATTTTATCGCCTAACTCTAAAATAACTTTAACATCACTTGCATATGCAGCAATATAGCCAAAACTACATCTCGAAGTATCTAAACCAAAAAAATCAGCCACTATAAAAGCGACAGATTCAACAAAGGTTTCTGACAATTTTTTATCATTTTGATAATCGAAATCATCATATAAGGCGTGTGTCAATTCATGTAGTAGAGTAGAAACTTTATCGTCAATAGATAATTTTTGATTAAGTGCAATATGTTTTTCTTTTGGATTCCAATATCCATATAAAGAGCCACGTAGACTTTGCTCTAAAATAGGATATGGTGAGAAAGATAATAAAAAGTCAAAAAATTCATTCATATTATTACTGTTGAGTTTTTCACATAATGAAGCTTCAGGAATAGGCTTTCCTACGGTTTGTGAAATATCAAAGACATAAGTGGGTCTATATGTAAGATATTCAATAATTTCCTGAGTATCTTCAACTTTTGTATCATCAATTAAGCTAGCCTGACCAGCGATTTTATTTTTAATATAAGTTCTTTTCAAAGGGAAAAAAATTTGTATCCCTTTTTCACCTTTTTTTAGTTTTCTACCTAGTTTTTCCCAAGTTTTAAATCCTGCCACCCTAGTAGCATTTGGCATTTGAGAATAAATAAGTACAAGATTATTAAAACTATAATGGTGAAAAGATTTAGAAAATGCTAAAAATTCTGTGTATTTTCCAGAGCTAATGATATGAGTAACCCCTTTAACGAGTTTGTCATACATTTCCTTTGTTTTATTTTTCTTGTTAGTATCAGATTTTTGTTTCATCAATTATTCCTCCTATGCGACTATTTTCTTCAAATCATATTGCACAACTTTTAAGTTATCTCTAATTTTATATATTTCTTTTTTATCTATAAATTGCCTAAAGTTTATCCAGTTGTCTATAAAAGCATTTTGCTCAGCTGTAAAATTTCTATCATAATGTGGCAATTCTTTCTGAACAACACGGTTATTTTTGTATTCAAGTGTTATAAATGACTTTGTAACATCTTTCAATTTTCTGGCAAAAAATATTTCTGTTTCTCCGTTGATATAAGGCTCAAGATACATATAACCGACACAATTACCTTGTTGTTTTCCTTCATCTTTCATACTATCAATACTAGGAGCAGGGAAAATAATGTACTTATCATCTGAATAAGTGTATTTCGATAGTTCTAAATATCTTAGATATGCTTTAAATTGTGTATTCATATCTTCTTCGATTTTTATTTTAGTTTGCATTTTATCGTGTCTAGCAATTAAATTGCGTGGAAATAAATCTTTTTTTGACTTGTAATTATAACTAAGCTTTTTCGCCATCTCTAAATAGTCCTTATAGATATTTAGGTTTTGCAAGCCCTTTTTATATTGCATCAATTTCTTTAAAGATACATATTTACTAATATCTTTTATAAGGTGCATATTGGTATAATTAAGCTCTATACCAGAGTTTAAGAAATCGTCTAGTACATTATTTTTAATAAAGAATCTCAAATAATTGATATTAGTATAGCGGTATTTTTGAAATAGTTTTTTATCATCTTTTTGAAATAACTGCAATAACATTAGTTCCTTATAAGAAATATCATTATCTTGCATAAATTTTAAAAAACTCTTAGGTACGCCAAATCTTTTTAAAAAGCTACCTTTTTTATTTAATGCTTTAGAATAAAAACACAAGTTATATAATTTCATATTCCATAGCAATTCAAAACTTCCATAGGCAGCAAGTTCTAATACATCCAAATAGTTGTAACGATAGTATGAAAATCTATCCATAAATTCGCTAATAGGTGCATATTCCATAATTGTACCTTTTACAAGTCTTTTTTTGTCGTATGGATATGTAGGATGGTCTGTCAAAAATTTATGTCCTTTATATGCAGTCCAACTAAGTTTTTTATAGCCATGATATACATTTAAAACTCCAAACATATTGATCCAAACATTATTACCAATAAATCTACCAATACCAGGAAGGATCCTTGCGTACTCTATACAACTTCTTTTTATTCTCTTTTTTCCTTCTTTAAAATAAGAATATATTTCAAATATTCTTATAACAATTTGTTTGTCTACTCTTTGAACTAATACGACAGATTGTTCAAAGGATTTTCTATAATAATTTATTCCATACACACATGACATCTTATGACAATGAGGACATTCCACATAATCACGAACTTTTACTGTTTTATCAGCAAAATATCTATTGCAATTAGAGCAATAAAGTTTTTTCTTTTCCTTATCTTTTATGATAAGATGATGACTTTTAAAATTTTCTTTAATAAATTGTTCCCAATATTTTGGAAGTTTGCACTTTTTATCTATTTTAAGCATTAGTTCATCAATTTTTTCCTGTTTCATACTGTTGCACCTCCAAACAAAGAAATTTGGTCATTTTTCTTTTCTTCAATTTTTTTCTTTGCTTGTTCAATAGAAATGACATTAGTAGTTTGTTTGTTTGTTTTTTCTACCTTATTATCCTCTTTTTTCTTTGGAGAGGTAATTTTTAATAGAGCATTTGGCAATGAGAAGTACATTACAGCCCAGGCAAAAATTACTTCATTTGTAATATAGCACCAACCATTAAGACAATGTTTTTGACCTTTGTCATGTATAAAATCATGTAAGCCATCTAGAGACTTTTCGTCATTAAGAAATTTTGTCTCTAAATCAGGTCTATTTAATAGATAATTAACAGTTTCGTTAAATGCTTCGTCTTCGCCATGATCCTTTTTCCATTCATCTAACATGTTTTTTAATCGTTCAAAACCGTTCATTTATTTGTTTCTCCTCTCACTTCTTTAAATCTCTTATATAATTCATTTTTAGAATCTTTTTCCATATATTTTTGATAATTTTGTAAACCATATTTTCCGATTTTGTCTTGCTTTTCTTTTTGAATTGCAGTAAGTACATCATCTAGTTCATTAAAGCCATAAAAGCGACAAACAAGGCCATCTTTGATGATGACCTTATTTCCAATATAATCCTTTATGATATTGAATCTATAATTATATTTTTTCTTGCCTGGATGGTCTGCAATACGAATGCCACAGGCCACACCGGTAATCCAATTTTAAATAAATTGAACTGGTAGAATATGAATTATAGCGATGTACAATAAAACCTAAGTTTAATAACTGAGGAATTAAAATACTTACAACATCAGTTCCACTCATATTAAGCCGCCTTTTCTACTATTTCACCGGTCTGTAAGTATTTTTCCTTATCAATTTCTCGCTCAACAGTTTTTAAATATGGTTTGATACTTTCTACTTGTTCTTCAGGAATATCAATAGTTGATACTCTTGCAATTTTTTCAACAAAAGCGGTAGGAGCAATTACTAAATCGCCAACCTTAACAGGTATAGCAGTGTAATAACTATATGCCTTACCACTAAATGTTTTTTTCTCAAAATTATCTTCATATTTTACACTTATAATGTTTGTTTGCATTTTTTATTCCTCCTATATATTTTTTAGTTCAAAAATAGCTTTCACATAGTTAAAGCATTTTTAAATAAAATTCTTCTACTTTCTTTACTACGATGCTATCTCTCTTATTATTCCTTTTTATTTCTTTTAGCAATCCTATAATTTTCAAATAGTAATTAGGTAAGTAATAAAACATATTGTCTAGTTCTTTCTTATTTTTGTTAGAGCAGCACCAACAGCTCACTCTATCTAATACTTCGTACAATCTGATACCATTTTCTTCCCAATAGAATTGATGTTTATAACAGTATTCTAAGCAGTCTTTCTCAGTCATATTCCATTCTACTAAAGGTAGTAGTTTAGTTGGAGGTCGTCTCTGGTCAATTCTTTTCTGCTCATCTGCTGCAATTCCGATATATTCGTAATATTCATTTCCATATTTCTGTTTCAAATATTTGCTTATTGCAATATTCTTATCATTTGTTCCCCAACGGCACTTGCCACCGCAAATTCCGTAACCGCATTGTGTTGCACCATCTCTTTTTTGTACGTTTTTTTTCAACATTTTATATAAAAAAGTGGTGGATGGTTTTAATTCAGTATAAATTATGTTGTTTTTCTTTAGTATTTTTCTTACTTTTTTGCAAACATCATAGATAGCTTGAAATTCCATACCAGTATTATAAAAAATCACCTCATCAAGGGGCATGCCTTTTTCTATTAGTATCAATAACATTGCTAAACTGTCTTTTCCAAAGCTCACACTTGCTATATATTTCATAATTAGCCATAAATTTATCTATTTATGGCAACATACTCTACTACACATTTAATGTGTCAAAGTCATATATTTTACATATCATATTCTTCATAGCTGATATAACCTATTATAGGATAATTATGATTTCACTTCCTTCCTATTTTGTTTTTTTCTATTTTCTACTTTGACTTTCGCAAGCTCATATATAATATAAATTATGCTTCCTACAGCAAAAGCTGTGATTAGACATAATTCTATTATATCTTCTAACGTAACTACAAATATCATTTTTTCAATTCTCCTTTTCTTTTTATTTGGCTGTTTTGATATAATTTCTCTGTCATTTAAAATGGGAGATCATCAGAATCTAAGTTAAATTCTTCAGATACCTTCGTATTTTCTACTTGTGAATCATTAGTATTTACCGAATTATTTGAATACAAAATACTTTCATCAGCTTTTTTCTGACTATCAGCAAAGTAGACTTCTTCTGCAATTACTTCTGTTACATATCGTGTTACACCATTTTTGTCCTCATAATTTCTATTTTGAAGTCTACCACTAATGCAAATTTGAAGTCCTTGATGCAAATATTTTTCAGCGAGTTCCGCTAACCTTGAATAAGCCACAATGTTAAAGAAATCAGCTTGTCTTTCCTCTCCTTGTTTTACATATTTCCTGTTTACCGCAAGTGTAAATAGTGCTACTTTGTTATTATTACTTTGTGTAAATCTTATCTCTGGTGCTTTTGTTAATCTACCTAATAAAATTATTTTATTCATAATTTTTTTCTCCTTTCTTAAATTAAATCTTTCTCTTGTATTATTAGTTCTTGTCCTATATTAGAATTATTATCTAATACAAACTGAACCTTCCTATGGACTTTCAGTTCTTTTTCAACTTCTTTTATGATTTTGAAAGGTTTTAAAGTATGAAATCCTTTAATATAGATATACTCTTGCAGTTTTTTATTTGCAATTTCTAATATTTTGTTTTCACTTTCACTAATTGCAATAATGTCAGATTCGCAAAAAGGTAACCTTATATTTTTATTTATAAGCATATATATTTTTTTGCCATTATTAGCTACCAAAATATTATTTATTGGTATATTCTTATAAAAAGGAAATTTTCGCATTTTTAAATTTGGTAATCTAGATTTTTTTTCACTATCGTTATTCATAATAATAGAAGATAGAATATCTCTATTTTTACGTAATTCAGTTCTAAGTTTTTCTACTTTTTTAGAATTGCTAGCAATATCTAACTTTATATATATACCTTCAGTATATTGCTTATCTTTAAAATCTAGTTTCTCTTTTCCTAAGTACCATATTTGTTTGACTTTTGTATTCTGTTCAAACATATTTATAATTCCACTTTGAATAGAATTAAGCCTTGATGTTTTTATATCTGGTTTTAAAATAACCATTACTAAAAATTTACTCATTTAAAATCATCCTTTCTTATGCTGCTACATTAAAAATTTGATTTTTATTTGCCACAGCATTTTTTTGTTTATTTAATTTCTGATTAAAATAAAATTCTTCGAGAAATTCTTGTTTATATTTCTCAATTTTCTTCTGATGTTTGTTTAATTTAAACATATTAGTAAATTTGCGAATTTGTTTCTTTTTTAGAGAGATATTATGATTATTTTTAGTACCAATTACTAAAAACGAACCGAAAATAATATCTCCTTTGTAAATTCTGTTAAATTCTTCTAGTTGTGCACTATGACTTGCAATAAGTGCAGTTTCATCATCTAAACTTATTTTATATAGATTTTTTCCTATAAAAGATTTGATAAATTTGTTTGCAGATGGCAACTTAACGATTTGAACTTCTTTTCCTGGTATTACTAATAAAACTTTAATTTTCATGTGTATTTTCCTTTCATTTTAAATTTATTGCATTTCACTCATTATTGATGTATGTTGATTATCTCCTATTACAATATGATCAAGAAATTGTAAGGCTAAAAGTCTAGCAACTTGTAAAACTTTTCTAGTCATTTCATAATCACTTTCACTTGGCTTTGCATTTCCAGACGGATGGTTATGTACGAGAATAAATTTTGAACTATTACTAAATAACACTGTCTTGAATAATTCACTTTGTGAAAAATTGCACCAGTTTGCACCACCGTCTTGCAATTTCTGAAAAACCAACAATTCGGTTTTGGTTATTAAGTAACAATACATATACTACTTCTTGAAATTCATTTTGCAATTTTAAAATATCTCTAATAAAATTAATAACTTCTGTTGAATTTGTAACCTTTTGCTCATAATCAAAAGATTGTTCTTTAACTAATAATAGTTTTTGTTTAAATACTTCCATTTTTATGTCTCCTTACTATCACCATAAGGTAATTTGACAATTACCCTTTATTATAACTTCCTTTAAATTTAGGTTTTGGTTTTCACTTTCTATAACGTTTTTTATTTCTGTTGATTTTTTTCCATTTTCTGATGTATCATGCTTATCCTTTGTATAAAATCTCCTGAATTTCCAATAATTTAGAAAAAATAATGGAGTTTCCATTTTAAATCTCATTTTTTTTGTTAAACAGTCACCACAATAGACTGTTGCAGGTATCCCATATAAAGAAAATTGGATATATGTCATATAGGCACAAAAATCAGATATATCAGTAGCTTCTACTAATAATGAATTTTGATAATTGATGTTATTTTGTTGTAATGTGCTAGCAAATGAGAGAACCAGACCACCAGCACCACAAGTTGGTTCGCATAATGTTATAAAGCCATTCTTTTCAATCTGCTGTTCAATATTTTCAATTTCATTTATTGTTATTTTTGATATACAGTTAGAAATATGAGATGGGGTAAAGAACTGTCCGAGTTGTGCATTTTTTAAATTTTCCATTTCATAAATAGGACCTAATATGTCTGTTGGCCCATTCAATTTATATTGTCTTTCAAATTCCATAATCAATTCGCAAAACATCTTAGGAAATAGCTTTTGTTCTTCTTTACTGTAAGAATTGATAATGTGTAGATATTCTTGTTCTAATTCCTGATTTTTGGCAAATGAATTATAAATTGTTATGGCACACATTTTTACAAAATCATAAAATACATTATATTCTCCATAATTAATACATAAAGTGTTATATGCTTTTGTGAAATCATTTGATATTATCATTTTATTTCCTTTCTAGCATAAGAAAAAAGACAGATTTCTCTGCCTTTTTCAAAATTATTAATTTTATGCTGCTTGCTGAAGTATATTATTACTCTTATTGTATAATTTTATTGTCCTGTATCCTGTAATTGTTGTTTTTATGATAGTACACTTTTTATTATCATTATAGTTAGCAATTTTTAATGGAGAACCTTTTTGTACCATAGATAAAAATAATTGATCATTATTTTTATATTGATTAATAAAATTATAATCTACACAACTTTCATAATCATCTATGAAAAGAGGAAAGTTGACCTTACTTATTTTGTTAAACATATTAGCAAATTCTAGTGCAGTAGCAATAGTTTCAGATCTTGATAAGTCACTTAGAGCCTTATTTTTATATGTAATAATAAAATCCTCTTTGATTTCTCCAGTAGTTTTTAAAACAGAGTAGAATTTTATATCAACGTCTTTCAAATATTGTTGTGCTAGCTTCATCTTTTCTTCAATATATGAAATATAAAGCTTCTGAGCAATTCTTTTAGCTTGATTTAAACTGTCAATGAATTTAGTTTTTGCTTTTATTTCGCTGTTAAACTTTTCTATATCTAATTTTGCACTTTCTATACTTTTTTCCTTTGCAGTAATTTCACTGTTAAATCTGTCAATTTCTTGCTGTTCATGTTTTAATTGCTTGATATTTTCTTCTATAACTATAATTCTCTTTGATTTTTCAATAGTAGATTCACCTTTTAGTGAATGATATTTACATTTTTCCATAGCTAGATTAAACTTTTGATCTTTTATTTGTGTTTCTAATAAGTTCTTTTTATCGTATTTAGCCATTAAGTCTTTATACATATTTGATACTGTAGTTTCCTTACTTTCATCCTGTATATATTGATTACAAGTAGGACAAGTACAAGTTATGCCATTTTTTATTGATAAATATTTTTGTTTACCATTTTTCATTTCACTTTCTAGCTCTTTAAGTTCAGTCTCCTTATTTAAAATATCTTTTTCAAGTTCTTCTACTACTTTTTTTTGTCTTTCCTTATCAATAATTTTTTTATTCGAGTTTAAGACTAATAACTCTTGCTCTGCAAGAGAAAGTTCTTCTTCTTTGTCGAATTTTTGGTATGTAGGCAGTTCAAAATTGACAATATCTTGTGCATAGTCAATTTTCCCCTTTAATAAAGAGATAATGTTTTCTGTTTCTTTGACATTAGTATTCAATTCCGCTATATATGATGGGACATTAGAAGGTATCACTTCCAAAATATTTTGTTCTTCTTGACTTAAATTATCAAACGCAATATACATACATATATTTAACATATTTTGGTTGATATAATCTTCTCTTTCCTCGACTGAAAGCATTTCATAATACTTTCTGCCACTCAACTCTTTTATGTTGTCGCATATTGTATGCCATTTATCTTTATCTACTATATCTGTAAAATCCTTTCCTGTAATTGATTTTAAGTTATGCTCATCATAAATATTTTGTAAATCTTCAATAGTTAGTTTAGGATAGATTTCTTTGGTAGAAATACGAAAATATTTCTCAATTAAGCTGTTTTGCTGTTGGTTCGTTAGTGTGTCAAAGATTATTTTAGGTTTAATATCAGATAAGTATTTATCGACCAACTCTTTTTGTTCAGAAGGCTTCTTATTAAGAAAATATAGGGGATTGATAATAGACAAAAATAACTTCTTATCCTTATAAAAGCTAATCAAATCTGTTTGAGATACTGGTTTACCATCAAGAGAAATGAAGTTCTTGGTGCTAGTGTATTTATCCTTACCACGAATTAGAATATGCTCAATTCCTCTATTATCAGTAAAATGTAATTCTCCATATGAAGCATCACATTTATTATTGATAAGACAAGTTTTTTCATCTCCTGATAAATTTGCACCCAGTAAAATGTTTACAATGGCATATAAAATATTACTTTTTCCAGATTTGTTTTTTCCAGTGATACTAGTAATGTCATAAAGTTCAGTTTCAAATTCATTTTTGAATTTTCTAAATCCAATTGTTTTTAGATACGTTAATTTCATAATATTATCCTCCTTCATAATTTTTTAGGCAATTTACATTAAGCCAATCTTCCGAAGTATCTTCAAATTGAATATTATAATCGTGGTAGTAAGGATCACGACATATTACAATTCCAATATTGTTTAGATATTTTGTGCCTTTGTTTTTTCCAATACCAGTTACTAAAACTTTTTTTCCAATAGGAAATTGACTAAACATTGTAATTCCACTCCTTACAATATCTTTTTAGAATATCTTTATTTATAATACAAGTATCAATTGTTTGTGGATTTTCACTATATAATGTATGGCCTACTTTTCTATTACAAGGACGTCTATCAATAGTGTCAATAACTACTCCTAAGCTTTTTAAAAAGTCTGTCATATGTGAATTTTCTGAATAATTTTTTACAGTTATAGAATTAGAAGCATAAAAACCAAATTCATCATATATTGTACAAGTTGAAATTAGACCATCTTCGTCATTAACAATAGATATTGCCATAGCTGTTGTGTCAGCTACATAGCTTCCAACTGTAAAATAACAGTTTTGATAATTTTTATATGTAAATGTTTCCATAAAAAACTCCTTTCTAATTTTCTAAAAATATTGACTTTATCAATTATTTAGTATATAAATATTATAATTAATTTTATGTAGTAGCATAGACACCTTATTTTCTTATGCTGCTACTTTTTTTGTATGTTTTTCAACAAATTCTAATCCAACTGCAAAGTTTGTTTGTTGTACTTCTTGAATGTCTAATTTTACTACTGTTCCAAGTTCACACTCAGAAAGTTCGGTTACAAAGTTAGGGTGAATTGCAACTTTTAAAGTCTTATCTTGCATATCTACAAATTCAGCTACAAAATATTCTTTGTTTTGTATCTTTTCAGTGCTAGTGCTTAATAACACATAGCAATTATCATACTCACTTGTAGTTTCTTGGTTGCTTTCTTCTGCTTTTTTTTGATTAGAAGATTTAGGCTTGCTTGTAGTTTCTTTTTTGCTAGCTGATTTCTGAGATGTAGTTTCTTTTTTTTCTTCTTTTTTAACTGGTGTACTAGAACTTTTAGTAGTTGTGGTAGTTCCTTGAGATTGTTTTTCTTTAGAACTGTTAGATTGCTTGCTTGTTTTTTGTGTAGTATTAGTTGGTGTTTTGTCATTATTAATGATAGGCTTTTGGGGGTCTTGAGAATTATTTGAAATTGGAGGGTGAGAAATAAAATCTGATTTTTGTATGATATCTAAAACATAATTATTATGAATTTTGCCTAAACTATCTATTTGTTCCTTTTGAGTTAGAAATATAGTATAAATATTATTTTTTAATGAGTTTCCTTGTAAGTATTGAAAGCTAATATATGACTGTAAATTATCGATTGCCTCTTGACCGGTTATTTTCATTAGCCAAATTCGGTCTAATGCTATTTGAGGAATAAGGAACTTTAACCAGGCAATACGTTTACAAGGTGATTTACCATATGTATCTTTTTGTAAGTATGTACAATCTGACTTACACTCAATATCTTGCCATAAATTTTTAATCTTTTGTTTTCCTTTACTCTGCCCTTCCATACAATAACAAACTGTTCCACTTTGATTAGCCCTTTCTTGCCTAACCGACAAAGGGTTATCGTCAAGAAATTGAATGTCGATACTTTTAGAGCCTTTTATTAGAGTATTGAACTTATCTAAGTATTGTTGCATATTCGCTTCTTGAATTTTTGCAATGAAATAGCCATAGTCTACGGTTCTTTGCTTTCCATCATCAGTTATAAGTTTTTCGCCGTGTTGTACTTTACCAATTACAGGCATTTTAACATAGGTTTGAGTTGTATTCATTTTTACCATCCTTTCTATGCGACAAGCAATTCTTGCTCACTATACTGCCTAGAATTGATTTTTGAAAAATCGACAGTATAAACAGGGTACATTGTGAAATTAACAACACAGATGCCAGTCTGCTTTTTTAAGATACCTAATTCTAATAATTGTGGTATTAAAGCTGGTCTGTATAAGCAATTTACTACAATTTCATTTTCTTTTAATTTCTTATTATTTTGGTCTAAAGTAATGTCGGCAAAATGTGCTGTTTGATTTGTTTTTGGATCAGTTCCAAATAAACTTAATTGTAAATTACCGATTGGCATATCTTGAAACAAAGATAAAACAATTTCTGAATATTTCTCCATACATTTCAAAATCAAAACCATTTTTCATAATTTCAAAATCTCCTTTCAAATTTTTGTGTAAAAGATTCTTGATTAATCCTCCTTTCCTTTGATTTTGGGAACAAAAAGAGAAAGTAATATCGCTAAGTTAGGGGTGGACTTAACAAGATACTACTTTCTTATTTTTCAAGGCACAACAAATAATCTATATATTTATTTTACCGTAAATCCCAATAATATGCTACATTTAAAATGTAGATGTACTACTGCTAACTAAAAATTTTAGCAGCTATGCCATAAAGTGACTGACTTTATGGGTAGTTATAGTAAAAAAGCTATAACATAATCTTATACACAAATACATTTTACATAGAATACAACCGAATTTCAATAAACACACTAAAAAATTTTTTTTTATTGATTTACAACAGATTTTTGTGATTTTATGTATGTAAAAAATGACTTTTGGTAAAATAAAAAGGTACTACTTGGTAAGAAAGTGTTATAGTATATATGTAAAAGGAAGCGATATAATGGATTTTTTCGATATGTATTTTAATAAACTATTTTTAGAAAAACATGGAAAAAAGAAATTTGATAAAATAGTGAAGCAAATAAACGCAGAAAGAAGAGAAATAGGGGAGAATAGTTATATAGAATTGATTTTTAAAATAGCATTTTTGGACTTTTTTATGATGACTGAAGAGGAAGTACAAGCACTAATTGCCGATACTATGAAATATCAAAATATAGATATTGAGAAGATTAAGAAAATGCACAAAAAATCTATTGAGAAAATCCAAGAATATTTAAAAAATAATATGGAAAAAATTAGAAAATAGTAGGTTGGCATACCTACTATTTCTAACTGATAACTTACATTTTGCAATTACTTATAAATTATTTTCAATAATGTGTATTGTTTTAATAAATTGTATTACCTCATTAGCATCGGCATCTGTTAAACCATAATTCATAACTGCTATGTTTTTATTTATATTATTAAATGAAATGTCGCTCCAGTCTTTTTTTCCGTCATAATACCCAATAGACATTTCTTTACCATTATTTAGATTTACGTTTTTTAAAGTTCTTCCTGTACCACAAACACTAAATTGATTATTATAAAAATATAACATTGCATATTGATTTTCATTGCTTTTATATAGTTTTAAAGCATATTTATAAAAATCGTTTTCTTCATTTTTAGGTATTTCTTCATATTTCCACTCATTTGGAATATTTAATTCCAATTTAATATTATCAATCACTTTAGAATAATTTTGCTTATTTTTTTCGTGATTTACTGTTTCAACTGAATTAGAATTAGTATCTTTAGCTATGAACTTGAAAAATTCATTGTTTTCAATTAACTTAGGTGCAAAAATTACACCAATAACTATAATCGATACTAAAATTAAAATCCAAATAATTATTTTCTTACTCTTATTCATTTTTACAACCAATTAACCCTTCACTTTTTAATTTGCTTATAGTAGTAACTTAATAGTAGTATTTTACTTGCTATTATAACATAAACCGTCAAAAAAAGCTATAAAATTAACTTTTTTTTGTAACTGACAAATTCCGACAGACTTTTTAGGGAATATCTGATATAATTAAAAATAAGAAGGGAGTTGGTTTTTATGGATTTTAAACTTGGACTTTTAATCTTTAAGAATCGTTCTAAACTTTCAAAATTAATTGAACAGAATGCAGAGCCTGAAAAAATACTGAAGCAAAGTAAATTGTTAGACAAATATATAGCACAAGGAATGAATTTAATAAATAAAAGGAGTTAGAATTTTCTAACCCTTTTTTTAAATCCTCTTTTCTGTCTTTTTACTTACATAACTTCGTATTGTGCAAATATTTCTATATAACATTTGAATTTCGTCCTTATCTGCTCTATCAATAATGTTATGTAAGTTTTGTTTCATTTGCAATTTATTACATTCTTCTTTTCCATATAGAATATAATCTACATCTATTCCAGTAAAACTAGATATTTTATCTAGAGTTTGAATACCAGGCAAAAAATCTCCTCGCTCTAATTGACCAATATGTCTTTCAGTTAAATCGCACCTTTTTGCAAATTTTTCCCTAGTCTCTTCAAACATTTCTTCCCTAATTTTTCTTATTCTTTCTCCTACTAAAAATTTATCTAGTGCCATAGAAGATTACCCCTTTCGTACTTTGCATAGGTATATTTTACATTCTTTTTCAAAAACATAATATTCCTTGTATATGTAAAAAAATGTACTTTGCAAAGTATGTCGGAAAACCAGATAAATTGAAAAAAAAGGGTATAGGACTACTCGAAACAAATGTCGACATTTATTGACAAAATAGGCGACATTTTTCGACCGACTTTTTAATTGATTAGGTGTATATTACGCGTAGGGCTTAATATTTACCTGTTCAAGTAGAATATATACGAAAGAAAAGTATATAAAGTTACTGAAGAAGACTTACAGGACTATTAGGCCCTATTCTTATATGAATATGAAAGAATTAAAATCCATGAGGTAAAGGAGGTTTTGTTTTTTTATGTGTTCCACTTAACAGCGATGTTAAGCCCAAATTTAATTTGGGAGGAATACTTATGGGAAACAAAAATGATTTCCAAGAAGAAAGGTTTGATAGTTACCTAAATAAAATTATCATATTTTCATCAAAAGAATATTTCAAAAAGCAAATGAGTATTAGCAATAAAGAAAAAATAGGCGAAATGAATGATTACGAAGAAATTGCCCTAGACGACGCCCTTTTTGACCTTGAAAAAGTAGAAAATATTTTAGAACTAAATAATGTCTTAAAGTCACTGACTGCTATTGAGCAGACGGTGATTTTTTTGCTCTTTTATGAAGAACTTACACAGAATGAAGCAGCTAAGATTTTGAAAGTATATTCCAAGACTGTTAGTAAAATTAAAATAAGAGCAATTAACAAGCTAAAGAAAAAAATGAAGGGAGCATTGGAAGATGAGAAATAAAAGTTTATATGAATTAGGAGAGTTAGCACAAAAGGGGAATGAAATGGCTGCATTAGAAATAATTGAGAGAAAGAAAAATTTAATCAAGAAGTACAGTTACAAGGATGAAGATAGATACCAATATATAATACTAAAAATATTAGAGGGAATAAAAAATTATAAATTTTAAAAATTTTTTCAAAAATAGGGGAGAATTTTTCTGATAATTTCAATGTATATATAGTGAAGGGCAAATTTAAGGGACACTATATTATAAAAGCAGGTAAGACAAGCTCTTACTTGCTTTCCCTATTTTATTAAAGGAAAGGAGTTAGTGAGAATGGAGTTATTTTTTAGATTAGTATTACTCATAATATCCCTTGCTACAGTCTTTTTTCTATTTGAATTTCTTATTCCAAAGCTAAAATTGAAATATAGACTTCATAGAGAAAAGAAAATACAAAAACTAAGACAAAAAAAATATAAAAGAATGATGGAAGAATTAGAAATCAAATAAGGTTTCTAATAGTATTGTCGTATCCAAAAAGTGTCGACAAAAAATTAACCAAACAAAGGTAATTAAAATGTCAAAAGAAAATATCATTGATTTATTTTTTAATGAGCATTTAAAGATAAAAGAAATAGCTGAGAAAGAAAATGTTTCTTCAGCATACATAACAAAAGTTATAAAACAAGATAATAGGTACAACAAGGAGAAAGAAAAAAGAAAGGAAACATCGAGTAAAAATAGAAAAAATGCTCAAAACCAGTTTATAAAAGCAAAAAGAGAAAATAAACGAATTGAAGATAATTATTCATTTGTTCAAGAGCAACATAGACAAGCAAGTAGAGAGTTATCAAAGAGTGGTCATTTATCAAATGAAAATTATCGAAAATTCAATATTAGTGCCTACCATTACAACCCTTCAAAAAGGCGATATGAGTTTGACGAAAATCTTGGTCGCTCGTATGCTATACCAAAATATATAAAGGAAAGGTAATAGGTATAAATATGGAAGAAAAATTGTTAAAAATATTCAAACTAGCCAACTTACTGAATGCAAAGCAAGAAAAAGTATATGCACAAATTACTTATATAGCAAATGACGATCAAACATTAGAATTATCTATTAGATTAAAGAAGGACTATTCATATATACAACAATGTAAAGTAGAACTTTCCAAAGAAGCATTAATTAGTTTAGATAATATTATTGAACTATTTGAAAAATATGCTGGAGGTGCTATGAATGAATAAAAAAGAAGCAGTTGCCTATGCACAAATTACATTAGACTATATGCAAAGTTCAAAATATACTGGAAAGATTACTCCTGAAACATTAGGTATAGAAATGAAACAATCTTTTAAGTTATATCCTCGTGATATTGTTCAAAATATAGCAGAATCACAAGCTGTTGCAAGAAAGAAATTGCAAAATATGAAAAATGGAAGTGATGCTTGTGAATGAAGAAGATGATGAAAAAATAGGTATTACTGTAAATGAAGCAGCAAAATTATTAGGTGTGGGAAGAAATATAATGCTAGAATTTGTAAAAATGGAGGGATTTCCAGCGATTAGACTAAAAAGGAAAATTATTATAGATAAAGAAGCATTGCCAAAGTGGTTTGCTAGTAGTTATGGAAAATATACATATTAATTGGTTTAACATTGATTTTAGGTAACAAAATGTAGTAAAATGTAAGTAAATTTAATAGACTTATAGTCCTTATTTTTACTTACTTTTATTATACCTCTTTATGATAGGAGGAAAGAATGGAAAGGGTAAAAACTGCTAAAACAAAAATGGAAAAGGAAACGGAATATGGCAAGAAAGGGCAGGTACATGTAAGAAATAAAAAAAATGGAAAGGAGGCTCGAGTTACTCTACAATTAAATATTGCAGGAGTATCAAATCCAAGATTAAGTAGATATGGTAGTACAGAAGAAATAGCAAAAAAAAGATTAGCAGAAGCGATTTTATTAACTTATATAGAGGTGCAAAAAAACTATCAGTTAGCCAATAGGCAAGTTTTTAGTCCAGAATGTCAGGCAGAATTGGAAAAATTTGACGAATATATGGATTGCATTAAGAAAAATCAGCTACAATTAAACCAAAAATCAAAACAAAAAGAATACAAAATAGGAAAAGAATCTATATATGCATTTGTGCAAAAAATGTTAAAGCAAAAAAAGAGGCAGTCTGAGAAAAAGGGGACACGAAAGAAAAAGAAATTAAGTCCAAAAACAGTTACTTTTTATAAAGGAGTGGCAGATGCACAAGTAATTCCAATTTTTGGTGAAATGAATGCAATTACTATTACGCAAGAAGAAATTGAAGATAAACTTGAAACATTAGATTGTTCAACTAAGTATTTAAAAGATATTAAGCTTGTTTTAAAAATGTCTTTTGATGTAGTTATAAAAGAAAAACTAAGGAAAGACAATCCAGCAGAAAAGATTGAAATTTATAATGATAAAAAGTCATTGGGAATTGAGATTGAACATTTAGAGCAAGATAGACAAGAAGTATGGCTTGATATATTTGAAAAAGATAAAAGACAAGCGTCATATTTGTATGAAACGATATTATTAACAGGAGCAAGGCCAGAAGAGGGATGCGGTTTTAAATGGACTTCGATGGATTATGAAAATGATATTGTTCACATACATAATGCTTATAAAGATTGGGAAATCTATGACGACAACATGGAAAAAATAGGGCATAAAAGAGGCGATGGTGAATTAAAAACTCCTGAAAGTTATAGAGATATACCAATGCACCCTAGATTAAAAAGGCTATTACTGATGATAAAAGCTGAAAGAATGGAAGAATACAAAAAATTAGGAAAAGTATGGGACGAAAATGACTATATTTTCTTAAATGAAAAGGGAAATCCTTTTGTTCCACAGGATTTAACTAGGAAAATGCCATATTTCATAAAAAAATATAACTTAGAACATTTAACAGTATATGGATTAAGACACTCATTTGCAACATTGTGCTCAACTTTCGGTATGCCACCAGAAGTACTTCATGTCATTATGGGACATTCAGATTTTGAAACAACAAGAAAATATTATATACATATTACAGGAGAAAGAAAGAAAAATGAGATGATTAAATTATATATAAAACAAAATGGTGAAGAAACATTAAAACAACTTATAAATGAAAGTGATATGTATTTTGGAAAGATAAAATTATTAAAGATACAAGATATTAGGCCAGAAGAAAGGTTAGCAGGTTAAAAAAATACACTTATCGCTAAGTGTATCTTGGTGCGCCTGGAGGGACTCGAACCCCCGGTCTCGAACTTCGTAGGCTCGCATTTTATCCAGCTAAACTACAGACGCATATATTTTTTCATTTTAAAGAAGAATGCTAAAATGAAAAAATAATTAATAAAATTTATAGTATTGGGGAACTTTTGGGGAACGCATAAAATGAAAAATTCCCAACCCCCGTACCATCTAAGGAAATTTGGTGTATGCAATTTTGGTTCGTAGCCGAACGCTCTATCCAGCTAAGCTACAGTTGCATAATATACTTATTATACAAGGAAAAGTAAAAATATTCAATAGAAAATCGAAAAAAATCTTGCAAACTAAGAAAATATATGATATAGTATATAGGTAGCAAGAAAAAATCGAGGCGTAGCGCAGTTGGTAGCGCGCGTGGTTTGGGACCATGAGGTCGCAGGTTCGATCCCTGTCGCCTCGACCAGAAAAAAGGAGCTTTTTATAAGCTCCTTTAAATTTTACCATTTTCTATATTCAAATTAAAGCAAAAACATATCTACTGCATATAATAAAGTAGGTGATTTTTATGCAAGAAAATAGAGAAGAAATAGATACAATTGAAATTGTTCCTACTAATCAGATGTATTCTTATGAAATAATGAATCAAAATTTAAACGAATTAAAAAGAGCATATCCATTTTTAGAAATAAAAACTGCAGGTTATAGTGTTTTGGGAAAGCCAATTCCTTATATTAGAATAGGAACTGGAGAAAAAGAAGTTTTGTATCATGCAAGTATTCACGCAAATGAATGGATTACATCTGTTGTCTTAATGAAATTTGTAGAAAATTTTTGCAAAGCTTATGTTTTTGGGCAGAATTTGCAAGGATATTCTACACAGGATTTGTTTCGAAGGGTATCATTATATATTATTCCAATGGTAAATCCAGACGGAGTAGACTTAGTGACAGGAAATGTGGATAAAGAAAGTAAAGTTTATCAAAATTATGCAGATATTGCTTATAAATTTCCAACGATACCATTTCCAGATGGATGGAAAGCCAATTTTAATGGTGTGGATTTAAATTTACAATTCCCAGCAGGTTGGGAGGATGCGAAAAAAATTAAATATCAGCAAGGATTTGATTCACCTGCGCCAAGAGACTTTGTAGGTGAAGGACCATTAACTCAACCAGAAGCATTAATGCTTTATCAATTTACATTAGACCATAATTTTGTATTAACTATTTCTTATCATACACAGGGGGAAGAAATTTACTGGAATTTCCAAAATATAAATCCACCACATGGATATGAAATAGGAAGGAAATTTGCAGAAATAAGTGGTTATAGTTTAGAAGAAGTGCCATACAATTCTAGTTTTGCAGGATATAAAGATTGGTTTATTCAGGATTATAATAGACCAGGATATACTATAGAAGCAGGAATAGGTGAAAATCCATTACCAATTTCTCAATTTGAACAAATGTATCATGACAATGAAGGTATTTTAATCTATGGAATGATAATTATATAGAGCAAAAGTCCCCCTATTCACATAAGGGGGACTTTTGAGTTTTTAGCTTCTAAAGATAGCAGCTAAGACGAAAAACTACAATTCAGATTCCAGCTGAGTTACCGCATTTGTAATTTCCAACTGATTTAATTCACCTAACCAATGGCCATAAAAAATATGGTCAGAAAATTGGAAACTGACAGGAACACGGTTAATGGTACGTAATTGCGCCTCAGAATTACAAATTGATTCGGGACTGTAGTGAAACAGTGCACCTTGGCTATAATAGATATCATCTAGCTGCCAACCATATTGTTCATTACGAGTATCTGTTACAGCTTCTAACAGAAGAGCTGTAACACGGCTACCAGAAAGCGCCAATTGAACGGCTTCTTGAACAGATTCTGATGGCTCTAAAATTTCTTTTTTACCAAGGTAGATGTGTAATTTGCCATTTTTATCCAACTTAGCCTCATATGCTTCTATAAGAGTTGGATAAATATTATCCCAAGAATTGTCATAGCGAATACGACCGATTACGTCTTCGGCAACCATTAACTGACCTAGAAATGGTTGATTACCAGCCTCCCGATAAACTACCAGACTAACAAGATATTGAAAATATTCTGAAAGTTCACAAGAAAAATCAGAATCAATAGCAGCTTGTAAATCTACTCGAATATCCTTTTGGGATAAAGGTGCTTCTAGAGCTTCTGGAACCCAGTAAAATCTGGAATCAGAATTTTCGTAGAAGTGTAGATATAAAGATTCGGGAATAAGATCTGTACTTAGAATAACTTCAGAAGTACAAGATTGTGGCTCTTCCAATGTTTCAGAAACATTGGAAAGTTCTCCAAGAGATTTTGTTGGATTTATGTCAGCAATACAGATAGAGCTCTTAACATAAGGAGCAATGTTAGGGTTAACAAATGCTTTTGTATTTAGCACTGTTTGTACTGCTGTCGTTTTTACAGTCGCTGTTTGAGGAGAATCCACTGGCAAAGTAGATGATAGAATGATGCAAAAAATCAGAAGCATCATCCAAAATTTCGCAAGTGCATAAAACTTCTCTTGCAACTGAGTGTTAGCGGCCAAAAGAATGGACCGCTGTGAGACGTCTGACATAGTTTTTTCTTCCTCCAGTTCTTAATAAATTGCTGAAATATATGTAAATACCCAATGGGTAATCTTACCTATTATAACATATTTAGAAAAATTTGACAAGTAAAATAGCTTACTATTTTTGAAAATAGTAAGCCTTTTAAAAATGAAGAAATAAAGTTATAAATAAATTCCTAAATAAGAACACACAGATTTTACAATATAGAAAATTCCCATAATCGATGCAAACTTCCAAAAATAAGAATCATTTTTATCTTCTTCTGATAAATTTTTCATAGTAAAGAATAAGAGTACTGTAGATAAAATATCACAAAAACCTGCAAAGGTAGAAGAGATCTTAAGGAAATGCGTATTAAATATAGTTAACAAACTAACAATAGTAGCTATAACAACAGGAATTTTGGTAATTAAAATGCTACTAGCAATTGTCAAAAAAGATCTATTTTTAACTTTCTTAAATCCATAAATCAAGCCAGAAAGAGTTAAAATCGTAATAACTGGTGCTATTAAATCTTTCACAAGATTAAAAATATTATGGAATAAATGACTAAAAAAGTATGAAAAACTACCAAAAGTTCCCAATAAATAATTTGTTGCAGCATTTAGTAGATTAGCTGCTAAGATGATAGCAAGCCAAACAACAAAAATAATAATTGCCACTTTTATAAATTTGCTATCTGTACTCTCAGTTGCCTTTTTTATTTCACCAAGAGGATTTTTGAAGAAAGATAAGAAAAAGCTTCTGGCTTCTTTAGAATCTTCTTTAAAGTCTACGTTTTTAATAGTATCTTTTACTTGATTAACTGTTTCAGAAGTTTCTTTTTTTAAATCTTCTGCATTTATGCTAAAATTTTTTTCATTTTCATCCATAAATATCGTCCTTTCTTTTTTATCTAAAAGTAATAAATTATACGATGGCTAGTCAAAGATTATTACAAAAAAACACATAAAAAAATATAAAATGGGTATTCTAAAATTAATATAATGTGATAAAATGAAGCTAACAAAATTAAGGAGGAGAAAAAATGGATAAAAAAGAAGCAGAAGAGTTAAAAAAGAAATTATTTAATCAAAAAGAGAATGGGTGGAAATCCAAATCAGATGAGGAAAAAAATAATATAATGGAATATGCAAGAGGATATATAAACTATATGAATCAATCTAAAACGGAAAGAGAAATTGTAGCAAGTTCTAAGAAGATAGCAGACCAAAAAGGATTTCAAGATGTAGCAAATTGTCAAGAGTTAAAGGCTGGAGATAAAGTATATTGGATTAACCGTGAAAAAAGTATGTATTTAGCTGTCATTGGAGAAGAGCCACTAGAAAGTGGAATAAATATTATTGGTGCACATGCAGATTCGCCAAGATTAGATTTAAAGCCAAATCCACTATATGAAGATACTGAATTTGCCTATTTCAAAACACATTATTATGGTGGAATCAAAAAATATCAATGGACTACTATACCACTTGCTATTCATGGTGTTATTGTAAAAACAAATGGAGAAAAAATCAATGTATGTATTGGAGAAGATTTAGAGGACCCAATTTTTACAATTACAGATTTATTACCTCATTTAGCACAAGATCAAATGAAGAAAAAGGCTACTGATGTAGTAGAAGGTGAAGATTTAAATTTATTAATTGGAAGTATTCCATTTGAAGCTGATGTGTCTGAAAAAGTAAAATTAAATATTCTCAATATTTTGAATGAAAAATATGGTATTACTGAAGTGGACTTATTAAGTTCTGAAATAGAATTAGTTCCAGCTAACCCTTGTAGAAGTATGGGATTTGACAACAGTATGATTGCAGGGTATGGGCAAGATGATAAAATTTGTGTTTATAGTTCATTAACAGCATTAATGAATATAGAACATCCAAGAAAGACAGCAGTTTGTATTATTTCCGATAAAGAAGAAATTGGAAGTATGGGAAATACAGGAATGGAATCACATGTATTTGATACTTTTATTTCGGAATTATTAAATAAGATGGGTGTTAATAGACCAAATTTATTAGAAAAGGTATTCTGCAATTCTAAAATGCTATCAGCAGATGTAGATGCAGGATTAGATCCAATTTATAGTAATGTATCAGAAAAGAATAATAGCTCTTATCTAGGAAGAGGAATTGGACTAAACAAATATACAGGAGCAAGAGGCAAATCAGGTGCATCTGATGCTAATGCAGAATTTGTAGCAGAAGTAAGAAATATATTTGAGCAAAACCAAATTGCTTATCAAATTGCTGAATTAGGAAAAGTGGATGTTGGTGGTGGAGGAACCATTGCATATATTCTAGCAAATAAAGGAATTGATGTAATCGATTGTGGAGTACCAGTACTTTCTATGCATTCACCATATGAAGTAACTAGTAAATTAGATTTATATGAAGCATATCGTGCTTATGAAGCATTTTGGAGAAATGCATAGATATAAAGGAATGAGAAAAGTCACCAGAAGTGGTGGCTTTTTTTAGAAAGTAAGAACTTCTATTATAAGCATATTGAATAATTAAGAATGATATAGTAAAATAACAGAGAAATGAACTTTCAAAGGAAAGGGGAAAGCTAACAAATTGTTAGCTACAACTCAAAATGAAGAAATTTTTAATTGTGATAATAACTAAAGCTATTGCTAAGATATTAAAATTGTTAGGGAAGAATGCTGGAAACTTGCCAGGAAATTTAGCTCTAAAATGGGATAAATCTATTTTTAAGTACTTTAAAATAACAGGTAAAGTAATTGCAGTTACTGGAACAAATGGAAAAACTATGACAAATAATTGCATTGCACAGATTTTAAAGGATAGTGGAAAAAAGGTAATAAGCAATTTACAAGGAAATAATATGGAAACAGGGGTATTATCTGTATTAATTCAAAATAGCTCATTAACAGGTAAAGTAAATGCGGATTATTTAGTGTTTGAAACAGATGAGAGCTATGTACCAGTAATCTATCAAAAAATTTCATTAGATTGTTTAGTAGTTTTAAATTTTTTTAGAGATCAACTAGATAGAAATGGAGAAATGGAAACTCTTATTTTAAAAATTCAAAAGTTCTTAGAGAATTATACTGGAAATTTGATTTTAAATGCAGATGATCCAAATGTGAGTAGACTTTCTAAGGCAAATCCAGAAAATGAGCGTGTATGGTTCTACTCTATAGAAAAGTGCAATGAGTCTACAGAACAGCTACATGAAGCTGCAGAGGGAACTTATTGCCCATTTTGTAGAACTAAATTACAATATGAATATTATCAATATGCTCATGTAGGTAAATTTGAATGTCCAGAATGCCACTATGGAAAAGTAGATATTTATCAATTATTAACGCAAATAAATATAGAAAATGGTACTTTTAAAATAGGTGAGAATACTTATAAAACACAATACGATAGTCTTTATGCTTTTTATGACCTAGCAGCAGCTACATCAGTTGCAAAATTATACCAAATTCCAGAAGAGTCAGTAATACAAACAATTGACAGATTTGTATTAAATAATGGTAGATTAGAAAAAATAACAGTAAATAATAATAGAACAATTATAAATTTGGCTAAAAATCCTACTGGAGTGAATGTAAGCCTAAAAGTTTTAAATAAAGATACTACTCCAAAAGAATTGCTATTTGTTTTAAATGATAATGCTCCAGATGGAAAAGATGTCTCTTGGATTTGGGATATTGATTTTGAAAATCTAGAAAATGTAGAACGAGTGATTACAGCAGGTCTGCGTCCTTACGATGCAGCTATCCGAATTAAAACAGCAGGGTGTCCAGTAGAAAAGATTATTGCTTGTAGCAGTATCAAGGAAGCAGTGGACAAATTATATGAAACACAAAATACGAAATATATTATTGCAAACTATACAGCAATTCAAAATACGAGAAAAGAAATACTAGATTACAAAAAGTCTCACGAAAAGTAAGGAGAAAAGGATGAAAGAAATCAAAATTTTATATTTATACCCAGATATGCTGAATTTATATGGGGATAGAGGAAACATTCAAGCCATAAAATATCGTGCAGAAAAAAGAGGAATTACAGTTCAAATTGATTATTACTATTTAGAAGGACAAGCACCAGACTTTTCTTCTTATGATATTGTATTTGCAGGTGGAGGTGCTGACAAAGAACAAGCATTAGTAGCTGTTGATATGATGCAGTATAAAGAAAATATTCAAAAAGCAATAGAAGAAGGTGTATTCTTTTTACTAGTTTGTGGTTCTTATCAATTATTTGGTAAATATTATAAAGGTGTTGAAGGAGATATAATACCAGGTTTGGAAATATTCGACTATTATACAGAAGCTATTCCTGACAGAACGAAAAGATGCATAGGCAATATTGTAATTCAAACAGAATTAAATGGAAAACAAACAAAAGTAATAGGATATGAAAACCATGGAGGACAAACAAAAGATGTAACTAATCCTTTTGGAAGAGTGTTAAAAGGACAAGGTAACACTTTTGGTGCAACAGATGAGGGCTTTATGACTGAAAATGTTATTGCAACTTATATTCATGGGACACTATTGTCTAAAAACCCAGATATTACAGATTATATCATACAATATGCACTAGAAAGAAGATATGGAGGACAGATGGAATTAGAACCATTAGATGATACTTTCGAGGAAAAATGTAGAGAGCAATTATTGCATAGATTTTTAGGCGAATAACTCATTGTAGAATATAGATGGGGGAAATTTAGATGTTAATAAAAGAAATTGAACCAATAACTCATGTAGGAATTAACTTATTAGGAAAAGAAAATTTAGAGCAAATGGTAATTGAAAATATAGAATTACCATTACAAAAAACATGTAGAATATTTGCTAAAAAAGGGATAGAAACGGTAATGAGCAGTGCTAATAAAAATAATATTCTTTCAAGAGGAGAAATACCAGTAGAAAAAGAAGATATCGATATAAGAAATATGCAAATAGGAGAGAAAACACCACTTTTTGACGAGGTGGGTAAAGGTTACTCTTGGATAATGCTTAATTTTGATACATTGTCTAATGAGAATAAAGATTGGTTATTTGAATTAGAAGCAAGAGAAGGAAAAAATGGCGAACAAATAGGAAATAAGGCAATTTGGTTTATACAACCCTGTGCATTTAGTGATATACAATATTCATTAAGAACTGGTAAATTGGATTATGACTATTTAAAGCAAATTGTATCAGAAGAGGAGGAAAAGGAGATTCCTCAAGATATTCAAGTAGATGAGAGGCTAGCAGAATTTGATAAAAGACATACTATATTGGGATATAATTGGCGGAATATATCCAAGGCAAATAGTAGCTTTAAGAATGCCTATCAATGAAGAAACTACTGTAGAAGAAGTGGAGGAATATTTTAGCAAGTTTGCAGAGGCTTTTAAAAGTCAAATAAAAGAGAAAGAAAGATTAATAGAAGAAAGATTAATATGAACTCAATACAAAAAATACGAACTCTTAAAAAAGTTCGTACTTTTTGTATTGGTGAGTCAGGAGGGATTCGAACCCCCGACCCCAGGCTTAGAAGGAGTGGAAATTGTTTTCCTATTAGGCTCTACTAGATTTTATATTGCTCTGTTAAACCTCTGATTTATAAGCAAGAATTTGAATTAAAGGTGGAAAATTATTTTGAAATCAATAACTTAAGAAAATATAAAAAAGATTACAATTTTTTAGAGTTTTTTTAGAGAAAAAAGCAAGATATCAAACTGTTACATTTTGAATTATATATTATTAACTCATGCTAAATATTTAAAAATTAGTAACTGTATAAAAAAATGCAGTAGCTAAAAGGGTAGTGATTTTCTCAAGAATGATAGAAAGAAATCACGACATTTTTTAAAATTAAAAAATATTGAAATATCAATACTTTTAGAAGAAATTTGCGATACTTTCTGTAGCCGAGGTAGGTAGACGATAGCAAAAGCTGTCGGCTATCCTACCAAAGTATAATTAAATGAATAATTTTATGAGAGATTTGGAGGTGAACTATTTTCCGAACGATGAAGAAAAAGAATTATTAAAATTTATAGCAAGATATCAATATATAAATATAAATGATGTGCAATATTTCTTTAGCAGCAAATCATATTATAAAAAGAGAATAGCACATTTTGTTAGTAATAAGTTCTTAAAAAGAATAAAGTTAAACTTAGTTTTAGATAAAGTTGGTATGGAATATTTAGATTTATTTGGAATTGCACATAATAAACTAAATAGGAGCCAAAAATATTTTCCACGACTAAAATATTTAAGTAATCTAGAAGCATTTTACCATAACTGTGATACAGTGACTTTTACCTCATCCTTTGAAATAAAAGATAAAGAAATATATACTACCACTGCTAGAAGATATATGGGGATATTAGACATAAGCGGAACAGAGTATCTTATTTACTACATTCCAAGAAAAAATGATAAGAGATATTCAGCTTCAGTTATTTATGATATACAAAAGGAAACTCAATACAAAAATATTATTATACTAGCAGATGATATTAGAGATATTGATATAGGCGAGTTTTGTTTTAGAAACAATCAAACTTTAATATTGAAGGACAATATTGAAAATAGAGAAAAATTAAAATATATGCATAATGTGGATTGGAATCAAATTATGAACAAATATTATCCAGATGCATATCTATCAGAATACAATTTTTGTGATTATACTAACGGGGCTAATAAATATATTTCAAGGTTTTATTTTTTAGATACAGAGAAAATTAATAGAATTAGATGCTTCTTGAGAGAAAGTCGATATAGAAATGCAGACATTATTTGCAATAAAGAAATTAAAGATGATATACAAAGGTATCTTCAAAATTGCAATTATATAGTAGTTGATTTAGAAGAGTATACTAATAAAAAGCTTAATATTTATTATTGTGAATAAATTTAGTTATGCTATAAGCAGAAAAATTGATAGTTATGTTTAATTTTTTTATATAAAATTAGAAAAAAGATTGTATTAAATTTTTTTAATGATATAATATTTTTGAATTAGGAGTGATAGTTGATGTATGAAACAGAGTTAAAAATGCAAAAGAAATTCATAAAGTTATTAAGTCTAAATAAAAAAGAAAAACAAAATATATTAGAAGAGTTTAATGCAAGGTTTGGTAATGTCGATGTTGTAATGACAGATTTAGAAAATTTAAAAATAACAATTACAAAATCTCAAGCTAAACTGTTATCTAATTATTCAACTGCATTAGTTGTTGCATTTCTTCATAGAAAAAAAGCTCATACATTAAGTTACTTAATAAATAAAACTGGATATACTGAAGAATATCTACAATCTATATTGACAGCATTAAAAAAAGAAAATATAGTTTTAGAAGAAGAAAACAAATTTATAATTCATGAAGATTTTAAGTTCCCAAATTTGAAATTTTCTGCATATGAGTTAAAATTAAAACAATGGAAAAAAGCAGTTCTTCAGGCTATAAAAAATAAAAGTTTCGCATATGAATCTTATGTAGTAATGCCTGATGAAATAGCTTTTAAGTTATACCAAAATAATAAAAAGATCTTTGAAGAATATAATATTGGACTAATTGGTATAAATGATAACTTTTTGAATTATTATATAAAAGCACATTGTACTACACAAGTTTTTTCTATTAATCCAATTTTTATTAGTAGTATAGCTAAATGTTTATTATTAGAAAAAAGCCAAACTATAAATTAGTTTGGCTTGGATTTTAATTTTTATTAAATAAAATTAATGTTTTTAAAGGATTTTATTGCATTAATATAATCCTCTAAATGTTTAGAAGTTAATTGTCTAACTGGGTTTTTTTCATGATATATTTTTATATTTTTCATAGCATTATTTATTAAATCTTCTAGATATTCAACTTTATTTTCTATACCTATAATACTCTCAAACTTCTCTGATAGAACATTCATTGTATCAAAATACTGAATAAAATCTGTGTTAGTAGGTATAGTATCATATTTATTATTAATTATTTTTTCATCAATTAATCGGTTATTAAAAATTACTTTATATAATTCTTCCTTATTTTGCTGTGGGATAGTTTCGATATCTTCATCTATTTTCAATTCACTTAGTAAATTAATGGAAGTATACCTTTTTTTAGGATGTCCCATTCTAGATGATTCTTCAAATCCTTTTTCAATCCTATTAAATCTTCTTAAAGAATAAAACCATCCAGTTCCAATAATATCTGCTCCAACAGCCATATAATTTATACTTTCTATACCACAATATCCAATAATGACTTTAAATTGCATCCTTTTCATAAAATATATAAACTGCATTATATTTGTCAATCTACTTGGAGAAAAGGAATTTCTTATATTAGAAGTATTATCTCTATCAATTATTAAATATATGCCGCTATATCTACCAATATAATTGCTAAAATCATCTATAAATTCATTCATATATGTTGAATTATCAAATGCAGATTCATGTATTAACAAAGTAGCAAATTTTTCAGCACTTGAAGTTGCTTCATCAAACCAATCATATATATCATAGATTTTATCTACAAATCTCTCATTAAAACTTTCAATATATAATGTAGGTGAAACAAAGTAATTTATACCTAAATTTTCTTCAAAATTAACAATCTTAGTAATGTCACTCTTTACTTTATTAGTATCTCTTAGATAATTCCTATCGATAATATTATGAGGATAATATTCTAAATCTAAGAGTTTTTTAGGCATTGAAGTTTTAAACTGTGCATAGTATAATTTAGGATCAACAATATTAATAATATTTTTATAGTCTAAGTTATTACTTTTAATTTCTTTTATTCTTTCAATACTTTCCTCTCGCGGATCCCAAATTATTCCTTTGGCTAAATTCATTTTTAAAATTTCATCGACTTTAGGTCTCCAACTAGGACCATGTTGAATAAAAATCATATTTAACTCACTTCCCTTTTTATACTTTTTATTTGATTTATACATTCTTCGATGCTATTAAATCTTAATGCTTTTATTCTATTCAGTATAATTATTATAACATTTTTTAATACTTTTTGGCTTATATCACTATTGTTTTTGCTTAACCATAGATTTTTTACAATTTGAATATCCCTTATATCTTTGTTAGTAGTATAAAAACTTCTAGAATTTACTGATAACATTTCGGTTGCTATTATTCCTAATGGATATAAATCTGTCTGAAAAGACCAATTATAATTTTTAATTATTTTTTCTTGCTCTGGTGCCAAATATCTTTTTGTTCCGATTTCAGCACCTGTTGCTGTTGCATTTATATTTGTGTTCATATCCTTACATATACCACCATCAATAATATAGTATTTAGAGTTGTTTACTATAATATTACTTGGCTTTATATCTCTATGAACATAGCCATTATCACTCATTATTTTTATATGGTTAGTCATTTGTATTAAAAAATCTAAAATTTCACTGATGGTGTATTCTTTTTTTGTATCTAATAATAAATTGTTTAATGTTTCACCTTCAAATCTTTGTTCTAGGTAAATTAAATAAAGTTTGCCATTACTAAGTCTAATATATTTAATATAATCTTTATTATCAACTTTTTTTATTTGGGGAAAGTTAAGGCAGCGTTTGCTCATTCCTATTTCGTTTATTATTCTATAAGAGTTTGAATTTATTTCTTGTTGCAAATCTTTGTCTAAATCATGTTCAGGTTCCTCAATTAGTAACTGAGGAGTTACATCTACTATTTTTAATACTAGTTTATCAACATCTGTATCAATAAAATATACTACTTTTTGACCAGAAGGAGTTTTTACTCTTTCAAAATTTACTATGTTAATTTTATCATTGATGAGTATTTGAAAAATTTCTTCAAACATATAATCAGACATCTCCTTTTAAAGTTATAATTGCCATTTTAATTTGAATTTTTTACTAATCAGTTATACTTATAAGTATAAAACGTATGTTTAGGGATGTCAAGAACTTTAATATATTTTTCTTCTTAATATTTAGTTAATCTTATTTAAATTTTATACTATTGCACTCATAAAACTTTTATGGTATTATAAAATTAGTTCTAATAAATACAATGAACGGAGTGAAAAACAAATGAATAATAAGGTAGTAAACAAGCAAATACAAATAGAAAGTATCATAAAAGTAGCTGATTATTTAGAAGACTACAAAGAAAAATATGACAAAAATTTGAACTAGAAGAGAACAGAAATAAGAATATTCCATATGGAGAAAAACAATGGGAATATGAAAATGGTAGTACAGCTCTTAACTATGAAATAGAGTTCAAAAATGGAAAGAGAATAAAAGAAAGTAACTATAACTGGTTTATAGGGAACTTAAATCAACTAGAAATTATAAAAAGTATAACAATTGATTTATATATTACATTTTATACAAAAGGGCAAAATAGTACAGTTAATGATGTATTCAATAAAGTATATATATCGTTATATTTTAGAGAAAATGATGTGACTATAGATATAGATACTAACAATCAGGAAAATGGAGCTCATAACCTATATGCTGAAACAATGAATATCTTAGAAGATAATGAAGATAGATATAACAAAACAATGAAACATAGAAAAATAAGGACACAATGTTTTACTATATCAATAGGAATTATCTTATCATATATTTTATACATTATCTTAAAAATCAATCAGAATAATATGCCAGAAGTATTAACACAATATATGAGTAATAAATATCTTTTAATATTTGGTCAATGGTTTGTAGCTATTCTATTAGGAAATATTTTTTCTTATTGGTATATAGTATCAATATATAAGCCACTATTACCAGATACACAGTATGCAGGTTGAGATTCATATTCTAATAAAGCAACTTACAAAGATGATACAAACGATTTTACAGAACACTCAGAAGTACATTTTGGACAATTTTTGGATGCAGAAAAGAGAAGAAGTAAAATTGAAAAGATATACAAAGTAACAAGAATTGTATTACTTGTGCAACTTGTTATAAGTGCTATATTATTTCTTATCTTGAAATAGTATGCTGAAAAGAGGAAAATATGGGAAGATTTGTAGCAAGAAATGGACAGTATGTCATTTATGCTGAAAATGGCCAAGATGCTACTCAAGTTTTAAGGCAAGAACTTCAAAGAGTAGATAGCATAAAAGAAAAGATTACTAGTTTACTAAGCCGAGATGGAGTAGCATTTCAAAATTTTATGGAAAATGTATCTGAAGAAAATCTAAATATACATTTTAATGATGAGAGTTCTTTAATTTATGATAATCTAGAAAATGCAGTGACAAAAGGAGAGGTAAGGCAAAGGCAATTAGTAGATGGAAAATTTAGTTATGATTTAGCATATCGTTATCCGGAAATAGACGGACATAATGCTGATTTTAGATTAGCACACGAAATGGGACATTTAGTTTTAAATCCAGCAAATGTAGAAAGGCAAACTTATGACAAAACAACTGACTCGAGACAAGTTTCAGGTTTAATTAGAAGAACAGAAGATGGGCAATTTTATGGTATGCAAATCCAAGAAAATGCAATCAATTTACTAGCAGAATTAGCTGTTAGAGGAGAACATAGTGCAGATGATATAATGACAGGCAGAGTAGATGTCTCTGAATTTAATTTGTATAAAAAAGCTGATGACTTAGTAAAATTACTTGCAGTTTCTATGAGAAATGACTTCGATAAAGAAATGAATTTCGAACAGTTAGTAGGGCAAAAAATAGATTCTTTTATAGAACACTCAGATGGAACAAAAGAGCCTGCAAATACATTTTTTTATGGATTAGTAACAGACTCTAGCATCATTGAAAATGAGTTTGACAAATATATGGGAAAAGGTGCCTATAGAGATTTAGACACAGCTATTACTCAGTTACATCAGCCTAATATAAGCAAGCAGAGATTTGAGGCTATTTTTCAAACAGCACAAGGCTTAATTACAGAATTTGCAAATGTAAGAATGCAAGAAAAGCATAAAGAAACAGTTAGTAGAGATGGAGAGAATGTTCCTAGTTTAGACAGCAAAGTTAGCATGATTAATGAAATGACAGGAATTGAAGAAAAGGAACAACAACTCAATAATACAAATCATCAAGAAATTGACTTGACAGCAGGATATGAAATCAACGAGTTTGGCGAAATTATAAGACCAGAGGGACAAAGCGAAAACTTTCAAAAGGATAATGATATACCAACATTTGAGCCTCCTGTGGAACAAACACTTTCATTTAAGCAAAAGATTGCTAGAATGTTACAAAATAATGAGTTACTTATGAAAGTTCCATTTATAAGAAGTTTTGCAGAAAAACAGTTAAAGGTGTTACCTCCACCAGTTACTATGCAAAGAATAGTAACTGGAGCAGGAACTAGAGAAGGTTTTGCAAACTGGCTTTCAAATAATGGAGAATATAGAAATTTACCACCAATTCAAAGAATGTCAGACCCAGAAAGAATAGAAGCAATGAGAAGGAAGATGGAAGAAAAAAGAGTGGAAGAAAATGATCAAAGACAGTGATAGAATATAAAATAGAGTTTATATATTATTTTATAAAAGTTGCAAATACTCTATTTAATAAATAAAAGTAGATAGATTTTATGAAATACACCAAAGTGCTAGATATGTAGGCATTTGTAGGTGTATTTTTCGTATGCCTTATAATTTTTTTAAAATTAGGGGAGAATTTAGTGGACTTAAGCAATGTATATATAATAGGAGACAAATTTTAGGAAATAACATATTAAAAAAACTGTCTCAATCAAGAAAGGCAGGTGATAAACTATGCTGCAACAAATAAAACCTAGAAATGAGTTAAAGAGGTTAGAAAGTATATATGTTTTCTAATAGATTGGTCATGTCAAGAAAGTGTCGACAAGAAATTAACTAAGTAAAATGTAAACAGGAAGTGATACGAATGAATCAAAATAGAGATATACAAATATATTACGAAAATTTATTTAAGGATTATTCCGATGTAGTAAAGGTTAAAACATTACAAAAGATGCTCCCTAAGATAGGAAAGAATAAAATATACAAGTTACTACAAAATGAAGAAATATTTTCAAAGCGAATTGGTAGAGATTATTATATACCAAAAATCAGTATTATCAAGTATTTAATAGAACAATAAAAATAAAGAGACCTTCAACATTGTTAGGCAAGTTTAAATTATGTTATAATTGCAAATGTAACAGTTTGATAAATTTAGTCTTGCTTTTATGGAAGGAGAATTATGTTAGAAGAAGCAAGAAATCAAAAGCTAATTAATAGAATAAGTAAATTATCAGAAAAGTATGATATCTCAGAAAATATTTCTCATACTATACAAGAAAAAGATGGAATCTATCAATGTGTTATAAGTTATCAAAAAAATGGAAAATGGGATTTGTTTTGGGCATCAACTGGCTATAAAGTGGAGAAAGGAAACCAGAGAAATGCAAATAACAAAGCAAAAGAAATTGAACAAATCTTTAGAGAAACAGTAAAGACATATAAAAAAAGCCAAAAGTGCAAAATCTTAATATTGTAGATATACAAGCACTTTTAGAATTAAATACTACAAATTATAATCCAAGTAAAGAAACGAAAGCTGATTGGGATTTTTATACTTATATGGAGTATTGGCTAAATAATATTATTAAGTCTTCTGTTGAATTAGATACTTTTAATGGATATAAAAGACAAGTTACAGGCAGATTAAAAGACTATTTTACGCGGGAAAAAAGCAAAAAGGCTGTCAAAGAGATAACGGCAGATGATTTAGATGACTTTTATGCCTATTTAAGAAAAGAATTAAGTAATGCTACGATAGACCATTATAATGATAATATTAGTAGTGCATTTAAGTATCTGTTAAAGAAAAAAATAGTAAGATATAATCCGACAGATCTTATCAATCCAATTACAGTAGAAAGAACAGAAGTAGGTACCTATAATAGAGAAGAGGTTATTCAACTACTAGAAATATTAAAAGATAATATCATTGAATTACCAACTCTATATGATGGATTTTATGGGTTAAGAAGAAATGAAATTATAGGGTTAAGGGAGCAAGTATTTGATTTTGAAGAAGATTACTTTTTTATAAATCATGTAGCAATTCAAAACGATGGAAAAGATAATGTAGAAAAAGTATATTTTAAGGACAAAGCAAAATCTAAAAAGGGTTATAGAGCATTTCCACTCTTTGAGAATATAAAAGCAGCCACTTTGAGAAAATTGGAAAGAATAGAGAAGAATAAAAAGATTTTTGGAAGCTCCTACAACCATAAATACGATGGCTATATATTTGTTCATGATAATGGAAATCTAATCCAACCACATTATTTTACAGAAAGATTTTGTAAAATTATTCAAAAGAATGGATTAAAACCAATAACACCACACGGTTTAAGACATAGTATTGCTACATTATTGCATCTTGAAGGTGTAGATATTAGAGATATACAAGATTGGTTAGGACATGAAAACATTTCGTCTACTAATATATATACAAGAGGAGATTATCAAAAACAGGTCCAAACTGGAAAAGTAGTTATGCAGCTATTTGGAAGTAATGAGGAAATAGAAAAACAAGTGAAATATAAGCAAAAAAAGAATATCCATATTGCCGTATGAATATCCTAATTTCTAAATTTTTTTAGAGTTTTTTTTAGAGAAATTTACCTCAAACTCTATATATGGTGAGCCAGGAGGGATTCGAACCCCCGACCCCAGGCTTAGAAGGCCTGTGCTCTATCCAACTGAGCTACTGACCCATGAACGAGTATTATTATAATACAATTAATCAACAATGTCAAGAAAAATAAGGAAATATCAGGAGAAATTTAATAGAAAATAAGTAAGTATTGTCAATATATTATAAAGATAAATATTGATTTTTTAAGCTATTTGCCATATACTATAGAAAACATTAAAATAAAACAAAAAGTACCAAGTTAAGAAAGAAGGAAAAAAATGAAATTAGCAACAAAGCAGATTATAATTCAAATAATTGCTGTTATAGCTATCATTGTCAGTTTAATATGCATTTATGGATTTGCTAGCAAGATAATTCCTTATGAGGGAATACAAATAGAAGGAATGCCTAGTATTTCACTAGAAGTACAAATTATTTTATTATCTTTTCTAATAGTTATCAATATTCTTAACTTAATTTTTGTACAAAAGTTAATCAAACATAAAAAGTTACTGATAGCAATTAATATTATCCAAATATTATTTGGTGGAATAGTACATATTATAGGTGGAATTGTAGCTATGGTACTACTATTCTTAGATACAAAAGATGTGGTAGAAGAACCAAAAGAGCCACTAAAATTACCAGAACTAGAAAAAATGCAGGTCAAAAGAAAGTGGATTTACCTATTATTATGGACTGCTCTATTTATTTTCTTTTATTTAGGCTTAATTCCGATGCCATTTTTGCAAAATATACCACCATTAGCAAGAATATTTTTACTTTATGGAATACAAGCTCTTATCTTAGGGTATCTTTTAAGAAAAGACATCAAAAGAGATTTTCTTACTTTTAAAGGAAATTTCAAAACTTATATGAAATACATATTTCCTAAATTGGGGATATTTTTCCTTGTTTATATTATCATTAGTGTTCCAATTGCATTACTCGCAGGGAAAATATCTACTAACCAATCACAATTAAATGAATTACCAATAGCTCTTACTGCAACAATGGCAATTCTGTTTGCACCATTTTTAGAAGAATTTATGTTTAGAGGATTGCTTAGAAAATCTATTCCAAATAATATAGTTTTTATGATAATAAGTGCATTCATTTTTGGAGCAGCACATATGCTATATGCAGAAGAGAATATGATTATGTATATTTATATTATCCCATACACATTATTAGGATATTTTTTAGCTAGAACTTATACTAAAACAAATAATATTTTTACAAATATATCGATACACTTTTTATGGAATACCTTTGCCATATTATTAAATGTGATAATTAAATTAATAGGAGCATAAATGAAATCAAAAATTAATATTCATCAATTATTTTGGTATTTTATATTATTTAGTATTTTAGGCTTAATCATAGAAACATTCTATGGATATTTTACCATGGGAATTTGGGAAAGTAGAAAGGGTCTTATTTGGGGACCTTTTTGTCCCGTTTATGGAGTAGGAGCTATTTTTCTTATCTTTTTCTTAAATCATGTGAATCAAAAAAGTTATTTCAAACTATTTTTCTATGGAGCTCTAACAGGAGCAGCAGTAGAATATATGTTAAGCTATGGACTAGAAGCAATTTATGGTGCCAGATTTTGGGATTATTCTTACGCAAAAGGAGATATTAATGGTAGAATATGCATTATTTATTCTTTGTTTTGGGGAATATTAGCCATTGGGCTTATGAAGCTCATAAAACCATTAATAGATAAAGTAATTGAAAGAATTAATTTAAAAATCAAAGCTTCTACTGAAATGGCAATGTTTTTATTTTTAGCAGTAGATGCTCTAGTAACTGTTTGGGCAGTTAGTACTTATGAAAAACGAGCAATATGCCAATTTTATCAAGAAGAAATGAAATATTCTCAAATTCCATTTATGAGAAAAATAGAAGAGGAATATTTTACAGATACTAGAATGAAAAAGACCTTTCCTAATTTACGAACAAAGGATAGAGAAGGAAACCAAGTTTTTATTAGAGATTTGATAAAAGAAGAAATATAGATTAGGCTATCAGAAAAAAGGAGCTAGAAAAAGTGGATAAAAAAGAATATATTACAAATCAATTGAAAAAATCCTTTGGAAAGAAATATGAGAACTATTGTATTACCAGAATCTATAATTTATTAAATAGGCTGGATGTACAAATTATTACGCAACAATTATTTAAAAGAGAAAATGGAAGAATAGCATTAGCTGATTTGTATTTTCCACAAATTAAGCTAGTAGTTGAAGTAGATGAATGGCAACACCAGAAGGAATGGAATAGGAAAGATGATATAGAGAGAACGAAATCTATAGAAAAGGAAATTAATTCTTTAAGTGAAATACTTTCTTTTGAACCAGAAGTATTAAGAATAGATGTGACAAAAAGTATAGAGGAAATTCATACACAAATTGATGAAATTATTAATGTTATTAATAATCGAATTGAAAAATTAGGTGATAGATTTAAGCCTTGGACGAATGAAAATAGAACACCTGAATATTATATTAAACAACAAAACATATCTACTGAAGATAATGTTCAGTTTAGAACAGTACAAGAAGTTTCAGAGTTGTTTAACAAAGGGTATAAAGCAAATCAGAAAATATATTTTAAAACAGGATATCCAAATGAACATGTTTGTTGCCCTAAGCTACAATTAGAAGAAAGTAGCCAAAATGAATTTAAAAATAATCCGTATATTAATACTATTACAAGTGACAAAAAATATATTTTTGAATATAGAATAGATGACCCAATTGGATTTGTGAAAGATATGATAAAATGGCATTCTGAAGAAATAAGAATTCTATTTCCAAAATATAAAGATGAAACAGGTTTTATGATGTATCGATTTAGAGGAATTTATGTATTTGATATAGAAGCGACTAAAGAGACTTTAAAAAGTGGAAAAAATAGAGTGGTTTGGAAACAAGCAGATAATAAAATAGACTTAAGCAAATATTTTGAATAAAAAGACTAGAACTACATCTAGTCTTTTATCATTATTCTGGCAATACAATCTTGCTATCTTTTTTTCTGGCACGATACAATGTAATTTTGCTACCTACTGTTTGAACACAAACAGAATGAGTAGCTATTGAAATTTCTTCACCTAAACTTTTCACATTATTAGGTGCAGTTTCCAAAACACTAATTTTAATTAATTCTCTAGCCTCTAAGGCATCATCTAATTGCTTGATTAAATTATCTGATAAGCCAGACTTTCCAATTTGAAAAATTGGTTGTAGGCTATTTGCTAATCCTCTTAAATATGCTCTTTGTTTACTTGTCATGTTTCTATCCTCTTTCTAAATAATATGTATTAGTATAGCATAGATAGAAGAAAAAGTAAAATAGTTTATTCTCCCAATAAAATTCCCACAATTCCAATTATTCCAAATAATAGAAATAAGGCTCCAGACAATTTGTGCATTGTTTTTTCAGAAATGTGTTTATTCAAAAACTTCCCAAATAAAATGGCAATAAAATCACAAGCTACCATAGCACAAATAGCCCCTGCAATTAAAGCAATTTTAGAATGTGGGTATTGTACTCCTAAACCAATAGAAGCTAAAAAAGTTTTATCTCCTAATTCTCCCACAATAATACATAAAGCAATAATCAAACAATAATTTAATTTCAAATGCGATATTTTATAAATCAAACCATCCTTTTTGCCATCAGCAGAGTCATCTTTTTGTGGTAATAAAGAGGCAACTCCAATCAATAGAAAAGAAAGATAGGTAATCCAATGAATAGCATAATGGAAAGCTTGATTTGCAAATAAATGTACACTACTTCCAAATAAAATAGCTAAGCCATGGCTAAAGAATGAGCCAATAGCAACTCCTAATAAAATCTTAAAAGTTTGCCCTTTATTCGAAAAAGACAAAACCAATAACTGAGTCTTATCCCCAAGTTCACTTACAAACACCATAGAAAAAGCAATTAAAAAAGGGTAAATTAATTCCATAAACATACTCCTTGCATTTCATATATATGTATGTCATTTTAAAATAACAACAAAATGTGTAAATTCTATGTGAAATTTTAATAAAACCATTGCACACAAAAAAATATAATGATAAGATAAGCCAGTAAACATATACGGAAATCAGAAAGAGGAGGAATTAAAAGTGATAGAAATTAAAAATGTCACAAAAAAGTATCCTAATATCACAGCTGTAGATCACATCAATTTTGAAGTAAAAGATGGCGAAGTTGTTGGATTTTTAGGACCAAATGGTGCTGGTAAAAGTACCACTATGAATATGATTACAGGCTTTATCGAACCAACAGAAGGACAAATTATTGTAAATGGTTTTGATATAGCAAAAAAGCCTAAAAAAGCAAAAAAGCAAATTGGCTATATGCCAGAAGGTACTCCTTTATATACGGAACTAACAGTTAAAGAGTTTGTAAACTATATGGCAGAGTTAAAAAGTGTAAAATCAAAACAGAAAAAAGAAATGGTAAAAAGAATTCTTAGTGAAGTTGGATTAGAAGGTGTACAAAATAAAATAATTCGTAATTTATCAAGAGGATATAAACAAAGAGTTAGTATGGCAGGAGCTTTAGTTGGCGATCCAGCGGTTATTATTTTAGATGAACCAACAGTTGGATTAGATCCAAAACAAATCACAGAAATTAGAACCTTGATAAAAGAACTAGGAAAAAAACATACTGTTATTTTAAGTAGCCATATCTTATCAGAAGTAAGCCAAATTTGTGAAAGAGTTGTAATCATTAATCATGGAAAAATTGTGGCAATAGATACTCCTGAGAATTTAGAAAATAAAACAAAAGAGAAAAATACTATCTTAGTAACAGTAGAAGATCCAAAAGAAAATATGAAAAATCTACAAGAACAAGTAACTGAAATTAGTGAAATAAAATTCCTAAAAGATAATGAAGATGGAACAAAGCAATATGCTATTAGTTCTTCAGGGGAAATGGATTTAAGAAAAAAATTATTTGAAGTATTACCAAAACAAGAAATTACAATATTTGAATTAAAGAAAAGCGAATCGACCTTAGAAGATGCCTTTATCAAATTAATTGATACTACTAGTAGTCAAACAGTAGAAAAACAAGTAAAGGATAAGGCAACTATAAAAGCAGAAAAAGCACAAAAGAAAGAGGAAAAAGCCAAAGAAAAACAAATTAAAAAAGAAAATAAGAAAAAAGGAGGAGATAAATAATGTTAGCCGTATTTAAAAAAGAATTAAAAAGCTATTTCTTATCTCCAATAGGATATGTGGCAATAGGTCTATTCTTATTAGTATTCAGCTTATTTTTCTATTTAACAACTATTTATCAAAGAGCTATTGATATGGGAAATTTATATTTTAATACTGCAAGATATGGACTTTTAGTAATTGTCCCAATTATTACAATGAGAATGTTTGCGGAAGAGCGAAAAAACGGAACAGAGCAATTATTATTAACATCTCCTAAAAGCATTACAGGAATTGTATTTGGAAAATTTTTAGCAGCAGTTGCCCTAATTGTTATTACACTTGTTATTTCACTTATGTATTATGTGATTTTATGCTTTTTCCAAGCACCAAATATAGTACCAGTGTTAGTTATGATATTAGGATTTTTATTACTTTCTATTGCAGCTATTTCTCTTGGAATGTTTGCATCAAGTATTACAGAAAACCAAGTGATTTCAGCCATTATTACCATTGTATTTTTAGTAATACCTTGGTTTTTGCCAAACTTTGGTGAAGGATTTGAAATTATTGATTTAATGAGTAGTTATCAAAAATTCCCAGCAGGTGTTATCTCTATTCAAGAGGTAGTAAGACTTGTATCATTTGCAGCAGTATTTATTTTAATTACCATTATGATTATGCAAAGAAGAAAATCTGTAAAATAGGAAGGGAGAAAAAATGGATAACAAATTTATACAAATTATTAAAAATAAATGGCTTAAAAGTATTACATTAACACTTTTACTTGTTGGTATTATTATTTGTGCATATTTAGCAATTAATTTTACAGTAGAAAAAGCTGAGATTGCAGATATTGATTTAACGAAGGAAAAGCTTTACTCTATTTCTCAAGAAACAAAAGATAAATTAAGAAATTTAGATACAGACATTACAATTTCAATTTATAACATGTATGATTCTGTGAAAGAACTTGCAAATCAATATGCAAGATTAAATGATCATATTAAGGTTGAAAAAGTAGAGGATCTAACATCGAAAACAAAATGGAAAACAGATTATGGGGTAACTGATACAAGTGCTTTCATTGTAATAGCTACTCAAAATAGAGAAAAAATGCTACAAGAATATGATTTATTCACAATGGACTATTCAACTTATCAACAAATTGATATTACAGAAGAAGCAATTACAAACGGAATTTTAGATGTGACAACAACTGTAAAACCTAAAATATATTTCTTAACAGGACATAATCTATATTCAGATACTTATTTTCAGTATTTGCAAAATGCATTTATAGAGGAAGTAAATGAAGTAACTCAACTTAATTTATTAACCGCTGGAAAAGTACCAGATGATTGTGACGTACTTGTTATCACTGCTTTAAAAGAAGATATTAAAGAGATGGAAAAAGATAGATTAATTGATTATATTAAAAAAGGTGGAGAAATTCTATTATTACTAGATCCAAATCTTGAAAACGTTAAATTAGCTAATTTTCAAAAGGTGCTAGATGAGTATGGTGTTAGTATTTCAAATGGTATTATCTTAGAAGGAGATACTAATAAAATGGTATCAGGAGCACCAAACTTTGTTATTTCTACAATTAATAATAGTTCAAGTATTACTAAAAACATGACAATGGATTTGAATGTGTGCTTAATTAATCCTGGAAGACTTACTATAGTATCAGATGAAGATTTAAAAGCTAAAAATGTAACTACCGAAATCTTAGCTACTGTTAGTGATAAAGCTTTTTATCGTACTGATTTGCAAGCTTCAAGCCAAAGTAAAATTTCGAGTGATGAAGATGCTAGTGGAAATACTATAGCAGCAATGTTGACAAAACAAATCAATGATGACACAGCTTCTAAATTAATTGTGTTTGCAAGCACTGTATTTGCAACTAATACGCAAATACAAGTAAGTCAAACATACTACATGTATGCTCTTGACTTTTCAAATAATAAAGACATTATTCTAAACTCTATTTCATATTTAACAGAAAGAGAAGATAATATTACTATTCGTAAAAATGTTGAAACAGTTAATTATCAAGTAACAGAAACGCAAAATAGAATTATATTAACAATTATTTTTACAATCCCAGTATTAATTATTGTAGTAGGAATTGTAATATGGGTTTTAAGAAGACGTAAAAAATAAAGATAAAAATGAAACTTCTAAAAAGAAGACTCCTTCATATGATAGAAATATGAAGGAGTTTTTATATATGAAATCAATTCTAAAAGCTGTTTTTGTAGTAATAGGAACAATAATAGGTGCAGGATTTGCATCTGGGCAAGAAATATGGTTGTTTTTTAATCAATATGGTAGTTGGGGAGCAGCAGGAATGATGATTTCCTGTTTTATTTCAGGAATAATTATTTATCAAGTCTTTCAAATGATAGAAAGAAAAAATATAACAACTTATGAACAATTATTAAGCAAAATAAGTTCGAGAAAAATACTAAATCACGCCATTTCTATTATTATTTCCATATTCTTACTGATTTCATTTTATATTATGGTAGCAGGGATGAGTGCACTCTTCCAACAAGAATTTGGGATTCCAATATGGATTTGTGCGAGTATAATGGCAGCTTTTTGTTATTTCATTTTACAAAGAGATATGAAAGGAATTATGGCTGTTAATAGTGTTTTAATGCCAGCTCTAATACTATTCATTTTATATTTAGGAGTACGAAATTTAGATTTTGCTACACAACATTTTAATATAAAAAGTGTGCAAAATTCTAATAATTGGCAATGGATATGCAGTAGTATTTTGTATGCAAGTTACAATAGCATTACTTTAGTACCAATGTTAGTAGAATTAAAACCATACATCACTTCAAAATCAAAAAAGATTAGTATTATATGTGGTATTTTATTAACTTTATTAGGTATTAGTCTATTTGGTCTTTTACTAAGAGGAAATGAGATGATTTATAGATTAGAGTTACCAATGATAGAAATTGTTAAGGAATTTGGAGCGATATATACTTATCTATATGAGGGAGTAGTAGTTACAGCTATTTTTACAACAGCTATTTCAGCAGGATATGGATTTTTGAAAAGTCAAGTAGCAAAGCAACAATTCTCGAAAGGAGATATTGCTAAAAGAGAAAAAGCATATTATCAAAAGGTATTACTAATAATTTGTATATCAGCGCCATTCATAGCGAATATTGGATTTTCCAATTTGGTAAGCAAGTTATATCCGATATTCGGCATTTTAGGATTAATACAGGTTGTGGCTTTACTAAGGTATAGAAAATGACGCAAAATGCTAGACAAATAATGATAAAATATATTATACTATTATACAGAAAGAAGAAAATTAGGGATTATGTTGAGGTATCCTAGCTGTGCAGGCTGGCATGGTTCTAGCAACTCTAACTGGGTTAGCAGTACTAACGGTTTCAGACGTGGCGGCGGTGGAGTATTCTCCTTCAACAACAACAACTGGACTAACAGCAACTATGGTCGTGGAGTAGCAGTAGTGGGCACCGGACTCTAATATAGTATCAGAAGGGAAAATTTTAAGGAGTTTTTCGAGTATAACTATATTATTAAAGAAACGTGATTCCTTCCTTAATTGGTAAAATAAAAAAGAAAATTATATCACGAGTAGCAAAAGCGAAAGTGATATATTTTTTTAGACAACTAGTTGAAAAAAGAGTTAAGAACTGGTATAAATACAATAAGAAGAAATAGAAAGGATAAAACTTGCAATGAAAAAGGTAGTAGAATTTGAGCAGCAACCAGAAAGTCAAGAAAAAAAATCCAAGAAAAAACTGAATAAGAAAAAAATGATCATCATAATTGCCATAGCAGTTGTTATTCTAATTCTAACTATTGTAGCAGTAATATATGCATTTAATAGAGAATTTCGAAATTTTATGGATAGACATATTTTGAGAAAAGACCTCACTGATGAAAATGTAGCTGTTATTGAATTCGATTATGATTCTAATACCAATATTATTCCATATGGAAGATATATTTGTATCCTAGCAGAGAATAATTTAGAACAATATAATTCTAGTGGAAAAAAAGAACAAGAAGTAAAGATAGAAATTAATAATCCAGTATATGATACTAATGGAAGATATTTGGTAATTGGAGAAAAAGGAAGTCAAAAATTATATCTAATTTCAGGTACCCAAATAATATGGGAAAAAAATGTAGATGGAAATTTAAGTAAAGTAACAGTTAATAGAAGTGGTTATGTTAGTACAATTATTACTGGTACTAGTTATAAATCTGTAATAGTTACATATGATGATAAAGGAAATGAACTATTTAAGTCATATTTATCTAATACAACTGCAGTGGATGCATGTATATCACAAGATAATAGCTATTTAGGATATGCAGAAATTAATACTTCTGGAACAGTAATACAATCTAATGTAAAGATTATTTCAATGAAAGAAGCAGCAGAAAAAAATACAGAGCCAGTATTTAACTATACAGCGCCACAAAATAGTTTGATTTTAAGAATGAAATATCAAGAAAAAAATCGATTAATATGTGTATATGATGATAGTATTCATATGATAGAAAGTAATGTGGATGTTAAATTAATGGACTTGCAAGAAGACAAAAAGATTACTTTTGGGGATAGTAAGTTAACTAACTACATATATCGAATGATAGAAGAATCAACAGGCCCATTTACTGCTAATACAAAAGTAGAAATGCAAAATATTACGAATCAGAAAGAAAGTAGTTATCTAGTTGAAGGAGTTGCAAAAAGTGTTGCAAGTTATGATAATATTATTGCTATTAATTTAGGATCAGAGGTAGATTTTATTAATACAAATGGATGGCTAGTAAAGAGATATACTTCAAGACAGGAAATTAGAAATATTGTGATATGTGATGGAATAGCAGGTATTATTTATAGAGATAAAATTGAATTAATTAATTTATAAGGAGAGAGGAATATGAGTATTATTATTGATGCAATTGTTTTAGGAATTTTAATTTTATGTATTGCACTAGGATATCGTAAAGGTCTAACAGGTTCCTTACTCAAAATTGTTTCTTTTGTACTAGCTTTAGTTATTGCATTTGTACTTTTTAAACCAGTTTCTAATTTTATTATAGATAAAACTAACTGGGATGAAAGCTTAGAACAAGGAATTCGTGATGCTATTTTAAGTAACGAAAAACAAGAGGAGCAGACTAAGCCAGATGAAGAAAAAGATAGCCAAAGTATGCCATCTGTCATGATGGAATATATCAATAACACAGTAGAAAATGCTGGAAATGAAGCTAAAGAAGCAGTAGTAGATGCAACTGCAAGGGATGTTTCTATTACTATTATAAATAGTGCAGTGTGGTTTGCTCTATTCTTACTTGCTAGAATTATCTTAATATTTGTAAGAGGATTAGCCAATATTATTACTAGTTTACCATTAATTAAACAAGTAGATAAATTAGGTGGTATTATCTATGGATTAATAGAAGCATTTATTGTTATTTATGGAATATTGGCATTGTTATCTTTTATTAGTCCAGTAGTAAGTGGAACAGGAATATTGGATGCTATTCAAAAATCTTTTATAGGAAGTGCTATGTATAATAATAACTTATTACTAAAGTTAATTTTCTAAGATTGTGAAGATTTTATGAATTTAGTTGATAATTTTAATGGAATTTGTTATACTAAAAGACGAATTAAATTTTGAAAAATAAGGTGAAGAAATTTGAGTAAAGCGAGAAGAGCTGTAGATAAAAAAGAGAAAAGAAAAAGGAAAAAAGGAACTGGGAAAAAAATTTTTCTGTTTATTTTGCTAGTTCTTTTAATAGTAGGTGGTATTATAGGGTACCGTGTACATCAAAATGGTGGAGGATGGAAAGGGCTTTTAGCAACTGCTGTTGGACATGATGCAAATACCTTGAAGAATTTACCTAAAATTTATTGTCTATTGTTAGGTCAGAGTGAAAATTTGACAGATACTATTATGATAGCAGAATATGACCCACAAGAGCAACAGGCTTCTATACTTTCTATTCCAAGAGATACCTATATAGGAAATAATAGAGCTAATGTAACTGCTTGGGACAAAATAAATGCAGTATATCAAACTGGTGTAGGAAATGTCTTAAAGGAAGTTAATGAATTAACTGGTTTAGATATCAAATATTATTTAAAAGTAGATACACAAGCTTTTAAAAAGCTTGTAGATGCAATTGGTGGTGTAGAATTTGATGTACCAATTGATATGAAATATGATGATAGAAGACAAAATCTCCATATTAATTTAAAAGCTGGTAAGCAAAAATTAGATGGAAATAAAGCAGAACAGGTAGTTAGATTTAGACATAATAATGATGGAACTACTTATCCTTATGAATATGGTATGGAAGATTTAGGAAGAATGAAAACACAGAGAAATTTCTTAACAGCTCTTGCTAAACAAACTTTAAAAGTAGAGAATATTTTTAAAATCAATGAATTTATTGATATTGCTAATGAATATGTAGAAACTAATTTAGACTTTGACACACTCAAAGACTATGTACCATATATTGTAGAATTTGACATGGCAAACTTAAAAACTGGACAAGTACCAGGGAAATCAGATCAAGGTCCTCCTAATGGAGTTTGGGTTTATTTTGCAGATGATGCTAAATTAAAGAAGATGATAGATGACCTATTTATCAATCCAAATAAATTAGATGAAGAAGATAAGAAGAGCAATAGCACAGTAGATACTTCTAGTATTGATAAGACAAAATTGAAAATAGAGGTATTGAATGGAACTTCTAGTAATACAAAGTTAGAAAAAGTAGTAGCAAAATTAAAAAATGCAGGTTACACAGTTAATAAAACAGGAAATACTACTGAGACAAGTTCAACAACTATTATTACTAGAGGAGATGTATCAGAATTAGTACAAGAGGATATTAAGCAGATTTTAGAAACTGGGGCCATAACAACTGGTGGAGATGCAACAGTAAATATTACAATTATTATTGGAAAAGATTATGAAGGTTAATGTTAAAAATCATTAAAATAGGGGGCGCTATAAAATTAGCGCTCCCTTTATGTTCTTAAATAATTATTATTCAAAATTATTCATTAAAGTACAAAGGTGTTTACCACCAGTCTTGTAATGCCTAGATGTTTTATGTGCTTTAGAATTTTTAGAAGAACGTCTTTTAGACTTATTTTTCTTTCTAGGTACCAATAAAGTATAAAGTAAATATAGGGTAACAAAAATTAAGCCAATACGTAATAAAATAGAAAATGTACTAGAAGGAAGCACATCATTTTGAGCGATTAATTCAGATGAATAATCCTTCCCATCTAAATGATATGTAATTTTTCCAACCACAGTACCAGAAGATATAGGAGCTTTTAATTTATCTAATGAAATTTCAGGTTCTAAATTTTCGATAGTTACATTTTTAGCTACTAAAGTTTTGATATTATCTTGTACTAATACTTTCAAATTTTGAGTTTCTTTAGTGGCACCAGAAACTTCTACTTCTTGTAAAACAGAATCTTTTTCTTGGAGAGTTCTAATGGCATAATTATCAAAAGCATAATCTAATAAAGCAATAGAATCTAAGAATTTTTCACTAAGTCCTTCTTTGGTAAAATCAGCCCCTAATACAACAGCTATTACTTCCATATTGTCTTTTTTGGCTGCTGAAACTAAACAATTTCCAGCCTCACCTGTGTAACCTGTTTTTATTCCAGTAGCATTAGGATAATAGTAATTACTTTTTGCTTTACTTGTATTTTTAATCAATAAATCATTAGTAGTCTTAAAAGTTCTGTCCTCTTTACTATACTTATTAGTAGCAGGTAAGGTATATTGTGTTTTTTGTACAATCTTGCGGAATGTACTATTTTTCATAGCGTATTGTCCTATCAAGGCTAAGTCATAAGCAGTAGAAGTGTGATTTTTATTATGAATACCATTAGGATTAACAAAATGAGTATTTTTACATCCAATCTCTTTTGCTTTTTCATTCATTAAATCAGAAAATTTACTAACACTACCAGAAATATGTTCAGCAAGGACAATAGCTGCATCATTTGCAGAAGGAATTAGTAAAACATTTAATAATTGTTCGATGGTAAGTTGTTCTCCCTCTTTAATTCTACAAGTAACATAATCAGGTGGAATAGAATGAATTGCATTACGACTAACAGTTGCAATATCTGTTAATTCACAATTTTCTAATACTAAAATGGCGGTCATAATCTTGGTAGTACTTGCAGGATATCTTACTTGGTTTGCATTTTTTTCGTAAAGAACTTTTCCTGTGCTAGCTTCTATCAAAATACAAGATGGAGAGTAAATTGAAATAGAAGAAGTTGACTCAGCAGCAAAGGAGGTGGTTAAAAAAGTTGACAGAAGAAAGAAAGTCAACAATATTAATAAAATAAATTTTGCTTTTTTTATCATATTTAAAACCTCACATTTTAATGTATGTAGTTTGTCTGAAATTTATTATTGGAATTTTCAATAGACATAACTATATACGAAAATGAAAAGAATTGCAAGTAACAAAGATTAAGAAAGGATGATTTTATGGAAAATTTAACAACAAAACAAAAGATAATAGTAGGAGCAATCATTAGTGTTGTGATAGTAATTATAGGAATTTATGGATATAGTATGTTACAACAAGAAGAAAATTGGGAACAAGATACACTTTTAAGTGATGAAGATTTACAAAATAAAATAACAAATCAGGAGGGAGAAAATACAATAACAGAAGGTCCAATAGACACTGTTATAGAGCCAAATATCAATAATCAGGCAGAAGAGAATAATGGAAAATCCCTATCAGGGAGTAGTTCTAACATATATGAAAATATGGAGGAGAAAATTGTAATACATATGACAGGAGCAGTTCTGAAAACAGGAATTTTAGTATTGCCAGAGGGAGCAAGAATTGCAGATGCTGTTGATGCTAGTCGGAGGAGTTACAGAACAAGCGGATCTAGATGAGGTGAATTTAGCTTATGTATTGCAAGATGGACAAAAGGTTTATATCCCATCAAAAGGAGATAAAGTGAAATTAGAGGGAAAAGCGTATATTACAACAGAAAGCGGGAATAATGTAATTGTACAAACTGTAAATATAGATGAAAATTTAAAAAATGGAGGAAATAAAAAGGTGAATATTAATACTGCGACTCAAGATGAATTAGAAAGTCTATCAGGAATTGGAGAGGCTATAGCAAGTAGAATTATTGAGTATAGAGAACAAAACGGAAAGTTTAGTAAAATAGAGGATTTGCAAAATGTGAAGGGAATTGGTAATGCAAAGTTTGGGAGAATTAAAGAACAAGTGATAGTAAAATAAAGCAATTGTGTAGCAAAAAGGAATAATTAATGAAAAAACAGCATATGATAATAAAGAATTATTCCTTTTGCAGATATTTTTATGACAAAGTTATTGACAACAAAGAAAAAAGGAAGTATACTTAAAAGGTAGACAAATTAAATATCGCGGGGTGGAGCAGTTGGCAGCTCGTCGGGCTCATAACCCGAAGGTCGTAAGTTCGAGTCTTACCCCCGCAACCAAACTCGAATCACTAGAACTATAACGGTTTTAGTGATTTTTTGTTGTTCTTAATTTGTTTACAATAATGATATTTTTAGACACTATTATGTCGAATTGGGGAAAAGTTGGGGAAGAAATTGTTTAATATGAACTATAAAATTGTTGAAAAATGTTGTTTGAATAGTAAATTTGTGATATAAAATATAATAGAATTTTTATAAGTGCATGGAGGAACAAATGGAAAATATAAAACCATTCGTAAAATGGGCTGGAGGGAAAGGAAGCTTAATACCACAACTAGAAAATTTTTACCCATTTGAATTGAATAATACAATAATAAAAAAATATGTTGAGCCATTTGTTGGCGGTGGAGCAGTTTTAATAAATATATTACAAAAATATGATATTAAAGAAGCTTATGCTTTTGATATAAATATTGATTTAATTAATTGTTATAATGTTATAAAGAGGGATGTAGAAAATCTTATAAAAGAATTAGACATAAAAGAAAAAGAATTTTTACAATTAGAAGATAAAAAGAGAGAAGAATTTTTTTATAATATTAGAAAAGACTACAACTCTTATAAAATAAATAAAGATGAAATAAATATAAAAAGAGCATCAGAATTTATATTTTTAAATAGAACATGTTTTAATGGATTATATAGAGTAAACAAAAGTGAACAATTTAACGTTCCTTGTGGCAAATATAAAAATCCAACAATTTGTGACGTAAGAAATTTGAGAAATTTATCATATTTAATTAGAAATGTAAATTTTCAATATGGAGATTATAAAAAAAGCGAAAAATATGTAGATAGCAATACTTTTGTATATTTTGATCCGCCATATAGACCATTATCAAATACATCTGGATTTACATCTTATACAAAAGAAAATTTTAATGATAATAATCAAAAAGAATTAGCTAATTATTTTAGATTATTAGATGAGAAAGATGCAAAATTAATGCTTTCTAATTCAAATCCTAAAAATACTAATGAAAATGATAATTTCTTTGAGGAAATATATAAAGGATTTAATATAAATAAAATATCAGCTAAAAGAATGATAAATGCTAATGCGAAAGGAAGAGGAGAAATTTCGGAATTACTGATTACAAATTACAAGGAGATGGAGGAATGTATTCAGGAAAATTCTATTTTGAAGAAAGTGGCTTTAAATTAATTGATGATGATACATTTAATACCTTAAAACAATTCGATTCAAAGAGTTTTGATATGATTTTTGCTGATCCACCTTATTTTTTATCAAATGATGGTATAACTTGTAGTGGTGGAAAGATGGTAAGCGTAAATAAAGGGAAATGGGATAAGGGGATAAATGTAAATGACAAATATGAATTTAATAAAAAATGGATTAACGAATGTTATAGAGTTCTAAAGGATGAAGGAACAATTTGGATTAGTGGAACATTGCATAATATTTATTCAATAGGAATGGCACTAGAACAAGAAGGATTTAAGATTATAAACAATATAACATGGCAAAAAACTAATCCACCACCAAATTTAGCTTGTAAAACATTTACACACTCAACTGAAACTATATTATGGGCTAAAAAAGATTTACCAAAAACAAAATATAAGTTTAATTATGATTTAATGAAACAATTAAATGGAAATAAACAAATGAAAGATGTTTGGACAACTTCTTTAACTAAACCATCTGAAAAAAAACAAGGAAAACATCCAACACAAAAGCCATTGGAATTATTAGAGAGAATAATTTTAGCTTCTACAAATGAAAATGACATTATACTAGATCCTTTTTGTGGTAGTAGTACAACAGGAATTGCTGCGACAAAATTAAACAGACAATTTATAGGAATAGATAATGAAAAAGAATATTTAGATTTATCAATTAGAAGATATCAGAAAATAAAGGAGAATAATCTATGAAAAGAGATTTTGCTGAATGGTTGCTAACATTTACAGATAGTATAGCAAATTATAGATATTATATAGATTTTGAAACAATCTATAAAAATGCAGAAATTTATAAGATTGAATTAAATATGTTAAATTCTTTAATAGGAAGTAAAAATATAGAAAACGATTTTAGAAATTTAGTAGAAAAATATCCAAATGTAATTAAATGTATTCCTACATTATTAGCAGTTAGACAATCTGAAATTATTGTCTTAGATGATGATGGAAATAAATTTGAATACAATTTTAAAAAAATGAATTACGATATTAATCAATATATAGTATTTATGAGAGAAACAGGCTTGTTTGACTTATTAGAACATCACTTAATAAATAATTTATATGACTATGTTTTAGGTGTTGAATGTGGTTTAAATTCAAACGCTAGAAAAAATCGTGGTGGACATCTAATGGAGGATGCGGTAGAGAAATTTATTCAAAAAGCTGGTTTCAAAAAAGGCGAAACATATTTTAAGGAAATGTACTTACAAAATATAGAAGAAAAATGGAAATTAGATATGTCATTTATTAGTAATCAAAATCAAGCTACAAAAAGATTTGATTTTGTTGTAAAAACAGAGAATTGTATTTATGGAATAGAAACTAATTTCTATGCTTCAGGTGGTTCTAAATTAAATGAAACAGCAAGAAGTTATAAAATGATAGCAGAAGAAGCAAAGAAAGTGGTAGGATTTGAATTTGTTTGGTTTACTGATGGAATGGGATGGATATCTGCTAAAAATAATTTAAAAGAAACTTTTGATAATATGGAACATATTTACAATATTGCAAATATGAAAAATGGAATTATGAAAGAAATTTTTAAATAAAAAAGCTTGTGAGTTCATCACGAGCTTTTTACTTAGTATTATTTACTCTCTTATGAATATATTTTAGTTGCTTTTTGTATGACATTAGAAAGAATACTGATATAAAATTATGCTCCTTATCTTCATCAGTTATGTAACACAAATAAGTTTCTTCTCTAAAATCAACCCATTCTCATAACCCGAAGGTCGTAAGTTCGAGTTTTACCACTGCAACCAAAATATAAATGCTTGCAGTTTCAAAGACTGTGGAATAAATCGAAGAGATTTTAGCAGACTTATTGAGAAAAGATAGTATTTGTGATATGTTATAAAAAAGCTTATATTTTTGATATAAATATAGATTTAATAAAAGGAGATATTTTGAGCAATGAATATAGAAATAAATGAAGAAATGATAAATGACTTTTACAATTGTTTTGATACAGGTTATGAATTTGAAGAGTTTTTGAAGAAGTTTTTAGAAGATTTAGGGTTTACAGACATAACTGTTACAAAAAGAAGCGGAGATAATGGCATTGACCTAATTTGCTATAAAAGTGCTATTTTAGATTTAGATGTAAATGCTGAAAAATATATTGTTCAAGCCAAAAGATATAGAATGACAGTTCCTGTGAAAGAAATTAGAGAATTTAAAGGAACATCAGCTTATGAGAAAAGAATATTTATTACAACAAGCGGGTTTTCGAAGTCAGGATTTGAGGAAGCTGAAAACGATCAATCTAGAAAAATAATATTAATAAGTGGAAAAGATATATTAAAATATTATATTGAGCATCCAGAAAAAGATTTGATTTTTGATTGGAATCCTGTGATTTCAAAAGAAAAAGTTAAAGGAACCATTATTTCTAAAGAAAATATTAAAAATAATGCAGAAAAAGATACTGTATTAAGATTAGTTAGTAAGAATGATATAAGAGCAAGAATATTACCTATACCATATGAAATATTTGAAAAAATAGCAGATAGAAAAAATTATATTGTAATTATAGATAATGAAGAGAAAAAGTTAAATATAAATGCAGAAAGAAGATATTTTGGTGGAATTACTGAAATATACAAAAAAAAAGGATATATAGATTATAATGGCGATAACAAGAAAAAGACTTACTGGAAAATAGATGAAAAGAATGAAAAAATATATATAAAATTTGAATAGAAGATTTATATAAAAAAGATATAAAATAACTAGAATTATAAAAAGGGAGAAAGAAAATCAGGAGATATATCTTTTTGCTATGATGAACTAAAAGATAGTGATGCAGAATCTGAAAGAAATAATCTTGTAAAAGAAAGATTATTTATATTTGGAATTCAGATAGTAATAACCAAGATATTATAGTATATGATTTTACAAAAGATGATACTGGAAATTTAACTATGGTGGCTGAAGAAAAAGGAAAGTATAAGTATGAATAAAAAAATCTAATATGCTAAAATAATTAACAAAACTAGGTGAGGTAAATGATGAAATCTCGTGTTTATAATTATTAATAAATCCATTGAGAATATTGGAATTTATGTTGTTAAAAGTCGAGTTTTATGATATAAATTAAAAGAATAAAGTAGAATTTATGAGGTAACAGATGAAAGAAGAAGAACTAAAAGACTTAGAAAAGAGACTATGGGAAGCAGCAGATAAAATGCGAGGTGCTGTTCCAGTTTCAGATTATAAATTTATCATATTAGGACTAATATTTCTAAAATATATATCAGACGCCTTTGAAGAAAAATACCAAACTTTAGTCAAAGACGGATTAGGGGGAGAAGAAGATAGGCATAGATATGAAGCGGAACATGTATTTTATGTGCCAGTAAGAGCAAGGTGGGGATATTTAAATACACATTCTAAAGATCCACATATAGGAAAAATAATTGATGATGCATTGGATGAGGTGGAAAGAGAGAACCCTTCTTTAGAAGGAGTTCTAGTTAAAGAATTTAATAGTCCAAATTATAGAAATGTAAATTTAGGAGAAATAATTGATTTATTTACTGGAATAAAAATTGGGAGTAAAGAAGCTCAGGATAAGGATATATTAGGAAGAATTTATGAGTATTTTTTAGGACAATTTGCTTCTAAAGAGTTACAAAAGGGAGGTGAATTTTATACACCAGCCTGTTTGGTTAGGACCATGGTTGAAATACTTGAGCCGTATCAGGGAATAGTATATGATCCTGCTTGTGGTTCTGGAGGTATGTTTGTACAAAGCTTAAAGTTTATACAAAGGCATCAGGGAAATGTGAATAATTTAAGCATATATGGGCAAGAGAAAAATCCAACTACATGGAAGATAGCAAAAATGAATTTGGTAATTAGGGGAATAGATGGAAATTTAGGACAATTTGCAGATGATACATTTCACAATGACTTACACAAAAGATTAAAAGCGAATTTTGTGTTAGCCAATCCTCCTTTTAACATTTCAGATTGGGGACAAGAGAAGCTGAAAAAGGACAAAAGATGGAAATATGGAATACCACCAAAAGGAAATGCTAATTTTGCTTGGGTACAACATATGATATCTAAATTATCTAGGAAGGGTAAAGCTGCAGTAATACTTGCAAATGGTTCTCTATCAGTAGGTGGACAATCGGAAAAGATAAGAAAGAATTTAATAGAAGGAGATCTAGTTGATTGTATATTATCAATGCCAGCAAATCTATTTTATACTGTAACAATACCATGTAGTATATGGATATTAAACAAAAACAAAAATAAAAAGCAAAAGGGAAAAACATTATTTATTGATGCAAGAAATTTAGGAACCATGGTTACAAGAAAATTAAGAGAATTAGATGAAGATGAGATTGAGAAAATTGCGACTACATATCATAAATATCAAGACGATAAAAACTATGAGGATATTGCGGGGTTCTGCAAAGTAGCTACAAAAGAGCAAATCGAGGAAAATAACTATGTGTTAACACCAGGAAGATATGTAGGGACAGAAGAACAGAAGATTGATGCAATACCTTTTGAAGAAAAAATGGAAATTTTAACAACGAATTTGAAAGAACAATTTAAGGAGTCTCATAAGTTAGAAGAAGAAATAGAAAAAGTCTTGGAGGCTATTGGACATGGAATATAAGTTAAAAGAATGTCTAGAGAAAATAATTGATAATAGAGGAAGAAATCCTAAATATTATAATATTGAAAAATATCCAGTGATAGATAATGTGTATATAAAAAATAATTTTTATACTAATGTAAGGGATGTTAATAGATATATTGATGAAGAGACATTTAAGAACTTTTTAAGAGGATATATAGAAAAAGATATGCCAATTATGACATTAGTTGGAAGTGGGATAGGGAACGTTGCATTAGTGCCAACAGAGAAGGCTGCAATTGTACAGAATACAATTGGATTTAAAACAAAAAGAGAGATGTTAAATAATATATATTTATATTATTGGTTTTTAACAATGCAACAAGAGCTAAAAAAATTTAATAGAGGAAGTGGCCAGCCTAGTATAAAAAAAACAGATATTGAAAATATGCTGATTGATGTACCTTCAGTAAATATACAGGAAAGAGCAGTAAAAATATTATATAATATTGATAAAAAGATAGAATTAAATAATCAGATAAATGATAGTTTGTTGGAAATAATAAATTGTGTATATAAAGCTACTTTTAATAATATAAAAAGTTATGACAAAGCTGAAAATATTGCAAATGTTACAATAGGCAAAACGCCTCCTAGAAGTGAAAAAGAATGTTTTACAACTAATGAAGATGATATGAAATGGGTGTCTATATCAGATTTAGGGAAAAACAATACATATATTTTTAATACTTCTGAAAGATTATCAATGAAATCCATTTATCAATATAATGTAAGGGTAATTCCAAAAGATACTATAATATTAAGTTTTAAATTAACTGTTGGAAGAGTAGCAATAACTACTGAGAATATGGCGACAAATGAGGCAATAGCACATTTTAACTTAAAAGATGAAAAAATGAGATATTATTTATATAGTTACTTGAAAAATTTTGATTATACACAATTAGGAAGTACATCATCAATAGCAATAGCAATAAATTCTAAGATAATTAAAGCAATGCCTATTGGTATTCCGAATGAATCAACATTGAATAGTTATAACAAAACAGTAGGAAGAATGTTTGAAAAAATGTTAGAAAACGAAAAAGAAAACCAAACTTTAGAACAACTAAGAAATACATTACTACCAAAGTTAATAAATGGTGAAATCAACTTAGAAAATATAGAAATTTAATCATAAAATAATTATTTCAATAAAAACAAAAGGAGGAATCAATATGTCAGAGAATATAGTAGAATATTTAAGAGAATTAAGTGTAGAGAGTTTATTTAAATCTAAGACTTTTTTTGAAGTATGGCAGATATGGAAAAATGAAATAGATAACTATACTTCTAATAAGACTCCTAACCAAATATTAAATCTTGGTGATAACTTAGCAGATATATTTAGAAGTACAGGTTCAGCAGGCAGGAGTCAGAGCAAGGTATCCGCTGGAGGGAATGTTTGGGAGGCATTAATATGTTGGTATTTAAATTTATGCCTTATAGGAAGAAGAACAATCGTTGTAAGGAATCAAAAGAATTTAATTCCGGAGCCAGTTGCTGATGCAATAACAGTAAATTATTCTAACTTTGTATCAAATACAGAATCAGGTTTAATTGCAATTACTTTTCCAGACGAAGCAGATTATAAGAAAGATATTGATGAAATAAATGTACAAGATATAAATGGTAATAAAGTACCAGTTTATACTAGACAAAAGATAAATTATAAAAAAATAATAGATGCTTTATGTACAAGAGACTTTCAAAAAATAGAAATACATATAATACGATGTAAAACAAATTGGAATGATACGGCACAATTACCTATGTTATGGAACATGGTTTATGCGGCAAAAGGTTTTAATGAAAGTAATATTTCTATAGGAAGAAATGGATATTCGATTCATGATATAAAGAGATTTACCTATTCATTTGTAACTGTACCTACTAATAATTTAAAAAATTTTAAACCTGGCAGTACAGCAGTAAAAAGAGTAATTAATTTATCTGGAGGAAATTATTGGGGACATTCTACAGAGTCTGGCATAGCAAGCTCTGTCAAAGAAATGTTAAATAGAAATTTAACAAGTGGAGCACAAACAAATCATTTGGATACTCTAAAAGAGGAACTTAATAAATTAAATGACGAATATAGTTACTTTAAAATAAATAATAACGCATAAAATTATGCGTTATTATTTATTGCAATAGCAATTTGTTCAGCGACTGCTTTGGCTAAAAGTGGAGGAACGGCATTTCCAACTTGTGTATATTGTGGAACCTCGACTTTTCTTCTATCTCCTCCAGTTGTACGTTTTCCGTAGAAAGGAAAAGCTATCATCAAAAGATTGCAACCTTGCTAATTCTCGCACAGAAAAAATCCTATTTTCAAATGGAGAAATATAATCATCTGGTAATGTAACAACTGTAAAAGAAGGCTTATTTCTATTTAATTTTTTTCTCATATTTTTTTTCGTAAGTAATGTTTCTAACATATTATCATCTATTTCCCTATTTCTAAATTTATCAATAATATTTTCAATAGGTAAATGATATGTCTCAGATAATAAATTTAATAAAGCATTTTTTCCTTCCAAATTTATTCCCTGTTCTAGAATTCTTCTCTTTAAAGCAGAACCATCCTCTTCTTCTCGATATAAAGAAAATCTTTCTGTTATAATTTCTTGATGAGTAGATAAGTCTGTATTAGCTGGAGAAAATTGGCATTCAATTGAATGATTATTTCTTATGTTAGGAGTTCTACCATTTCTAGACTCTGTTTGAAATGGTGTTAATACAGGATTGATTTGAGCTCTTATTTCATCATCTGTTATTAAATCACCTATAGCTTGCAAAACAGTGACCTTATTATCTTCATTATATATTGGCTCTGGATAATTAGGAACATTCTCTCCTTCTGCATAAGCAATAAAAATAGCTCTTCTCCTTCTCTGAGGAACTCCATAATCAGAAGCATCAAGAACTTCAGGTTGTAGTACATTATAACCAAGTAGGCTAAATTCTTCCATTAAAATTGTAGGAGCAGTACTATTTTTTGGGTATACATGTCCTGTTATACCAATAAAACTTTCAAATTTAGTGTCATTAAAACCTTCAACATTTTCCATGACAACATATCTAGGATGAATTTCACTAATAACCCTTAAATACTCTTTAAAAAGCATATTTCTAGGATCATCTGCATTTCTTTTTCCAGCCCTACTGAATCCTTGACAAGGGGGGCCACCAAAAATGGCATCAATTCTATCAGGTCTTTCTATATGTTCTTCCACAAAAAAAGTAAGATTATTAATGCAGTTCCATATAAAATTGCCATTTAATTCTCTTACGTCACCCCTATGATAATAAGTGTTATATCCTTGTATTAAGCCTAATTGTTCATGTCTATTCATATATGTTGTCTGAACATCGACATTAATGTCATTTGAAAATAAGATATGAAAACCAGCCTGAATAATACCTTCACTCATACCACCAGCGCCACAAAATAAATCAATAGCATACATATTGATACCCTCCTGATAGGATTTTATCATAACAGAACATAAATGTCTCGACATTTTTTAAATTTTTTCATATTTTTTATAAAATTTACACATAAACATATTAAGCAAATAGGTTTCATAAAATTATTGTATAAATAAAGGAATAATTGAAAAAATAAATAGAGAAGGAGAGAAAATATGGATGAAACATACTTTTTTAGAAATTTAGAAAATCTGAATGATCTGGAGACCAAGACGAATAGAAAGGTAGCAAACAATCAAATAAAAAGCAAATATTCTATTATTCATACAATAGATTTAAACCAAGAAGAGTTTAAGATGTTTTGCTTAAATTTTAAGCATAATTATAAATTTTTATATGAATATATTGAAGAGATGAGAATTGATAAAGATGGAATTTGGAATTGTGTAGTTATTAAAAATGGAGAAAAAAGGATTTTAGTACAAAATAATGGATATTCTTATCCAAGATTTACAGGCTTAGTTTTGTAAGATATTGATTTATTTTAGCATATATGGTAAAATTTGGTCAAAATAGAGTGATTCAGAATAATTGTATATTAAAAAGCAGGGATCGTATTAAGGGAGATGTTATAAAAGAATGAACGAAGTATCTGAACTAAATTTTAAAATTAGTTCTGCCTTAAAAAATATTATAGGAAGAGATTTAATTAATAATAGATTTATTGCAGTATTTGAATTAGTAAAAAATGCCTATGATGCTGGAGCGAATAATGTAATAATTAGATTTAAAAATTTAAAAAATGAAAAAGCAGAAATATCCATTATTGATGATGGATGTGGAATGAATTTGGATGATATACAAAATAAGTGGTTATTTGTTGCTTATTCTGAAAAGAAAATTAGAGGAGACAGAGCCGAAAATTATAGAAATCAAATTAGTAATAGAATATTTGCAGGAGCTAAAGGTGTAGGAAGATTTTCATGTGATAGATTAGGGAAAATATTAAATATTACAACTAAAAAATATGACGACAAGGTAAATTCAATTGATATCAATTGGGACAAATTTGAATTAGATGATAAAAAGGAATTTGAAAATATACCAGTAAAACATAAATATTTAGATAGACTACCATCTAATTATAATAAAGGAACCATATTAACAATAAAAGACCTAAGGGAGGTCTGGAATAGAAAAGACTTATTAGACCTAAAAAAATCATTAAAGAAATTATCTAATCCAAGTATTGAAAACGATGATTTTTCTATTTACATAGAGGCAGAAGAAGAACTGGCACAAGATAGAAATGAAACAGACAATGAAAAAGTGAATGGTAGAATAGAAAATGATATTATAGAAAAGTTAGGATTAAAAACTACTGTGATACAATTAAGAGTTTCTGAAGATGGAGAAACAATCACTACGACATTAGAAGATAGAGGAGTATTTTTATTTAGAATCAAACAGCAAAATAGCTTTTTTAAATTACACAATATAAAAATACATTTATCTTATTTGAATAGTGCGGCTAAATACAATTTTACAAGGCTTATGGGAATTAACCAGAAAGATTATGGTTCAATATTTGTTTACAAAAATGGATTTAGAATTTTACCATATGGAGAACCAGGGCAAGATATGTTTGATATCGACAGAAGAAAATCACAGGGATATAATAGATTTTTGGGAACTCGTGAATTAATAGGAAGAATTGAGATATTAGGAGATAATAGAGAACTGACAGAAACAAGTAGTAGAGATGGGGGACTTATAAAAAATCAAACTTTTGATCAATTATCTCAATTATTTGTTGAGAATGTATTAAAAGTACTAGAAAAGTATGTAGTAGATACTATAAAGTGGGGGGAACCATATAAGGAAAATAAAGAAGACGACAAGAGACCAGCCATACAGCCAGAAGATGTTACAAGCAATGTAATTCAACAGATTTCTAAGATAGCAACCAAAAACCAATTATTAGATGTAGATTATAACCCAGAAATATTAAGTAAAATTGATGAGAGAAAAGGAGAAAGTGTCGAAAATTCTATCAATCAATTGGAGAAAATAGCCAATAAAAAAGAGGATGAAAATTTATTAAATATAGCAAAGAATTTAAAGAAGAATGCTATATCATTACATAAAGCAAAAGAGGAAGCAGAAAAAGAAACTGGAGAGATAAAGAGAGACTTAGAGAAAAAAGAGAAGGAAATAAACCGAAGAAAAAGACAGAATTATTTTTTACAAAATATAACATCTAGAGATATGGACAAATTAGTAGAAATGGCACATGCTTCAAAAATATATTCTAGAACAATAGGGAATGATGTCGAAGATGCAATTAGCCAACTAAAAGAAAAAGATTTTGATATTAATGAAGTTCAAAGTATTTTAGCCAGAGTATGCAAAGTTAATCAAAAGAATTTGACTTTATCAGAATATATGTTAAAAGCAAGTTTTTCTATGGATTCAGATATATTAAATGACGATATAGGAGATTTTATTGCTCAATATATAGAAGAAATATATGATAGAGAAGTTGATAATCATTTGAAAATTACAGTGAGTAAGCAACATAATGATTGTATATGCAACTTTATGCCTCTTTCTTGGGGAGTAATTATAACTAATATTGTAAGTAATTCAGAAAAAGCTGGTGCAAACGAATTGAACATCAAAATATTGAAGGAAGAAAAGCAAATTAGTATTGTATTTACAGATAACGGAAAAGGGATGGATAAAAATATTGAAAATATAAATGACTTATTTGAATTAGGATATACAACTACTAATGGTTCTGGAGTAGGATTATATAATGTCAAAGAAATGATTGAAGAAATGAGCGGACAAGTAGTAATAACACAGGGATTAAAAAAAGGATTTGAAATAACAATAAAGGTGGAACAATAAAATGGATATATTTTATAGAATACTATGGTATGAAGATAATCAAGATTGGTACAAAAGTGTAAACAAACGTGTGGAGAATGCGATTAAAGAGTTAGAACTAATACCACAAATAGATTATAAAAGAACTCCAAAGATTGATATAGAAGAGATTCAAAAGAAAAACTATGATCTAATAATAGTAGACTATAAATTAACAAACCTTAAAGATGTAAAAAAAGGTGTAAATGGCGACAAAGTTATTGAAGATATTAGAAGTGGAAATATATATACAGACGTTATATTTTATTCTGAAGATGGGGAGCAATTAAAGGATGTATTTTTTCAAAAAGGATTAGAAGGCGTATTTATAACAACTAGAAATACGCAGCAATTTATAAAAAAAGTAAAAAATATAGCCTATAAGAATTTGAGAAGAACAATAAGCCCAGCTAATTTAAGAGGGCTTGTTATGGATAATACTAGCGAATTTGATACAGAAATGAAAGAAATAACATTAAAGACTTGGGAACTATTAAGTGAGAAACATAAACTAGAGATTGATCAATACATAAAAGGGAGACTTCTAGAAAATGCAAAAAGAGATTCTGATGAGAAATATGAAAAGTATATAAATGATACAAATATGATCATATATGAAGTAATAGAAGATAAAATATTTGATTCTAGTAAAAAAGCAAGACTATTAAATAAAATTATGGAATTAAATGAAAAATGTTGTAAAGAATTAAATGAAATTTTCAATCAGCTATCAGAGGGAAAAGAACACTTTTACGAAAAGTATGAGAAAGAAATAATTAAATATAGAAATGCACTGGCACATGCAAAAAAAACTGAAAATGAGAATGATATCTATATAGGGAAATGTGATAAAGAAAATATTATATTTAGTAAAGGATTATGTGATAAAATAAGGAAAGACCTAATTAAATATTATAATATATTTGATGAATTATATCGATATATTGAAGCGAAATAAGGAGTTAATATTGGAAGAGCAAAAACTAAATGTACTATACTCACAATGTCTTATAGAGCTTGCCAGTATAGGAATTGATATGCAAGACCAAAGATTAATAGGAACAATAGATATTAAATTAAATAAAAAGGCCAGTAAAAGATATGGGTGCTGCAAGCAAGAAAATCCTGATAAAGAGTATAAAGTAATTATCAAAAGAGGACGACACAAAATAGTAAAATATGAAAAGTTTCAAAGCCATCATATTGAAATTAGTAATTGGGTCATGAAATTAAATGATGAGATTATCAAGAATACCATTTTGCATGAGCTAATACATTGTATTCCATTTTGCAATAATCATGGGAAAGAATTTAAAAAATATGCTGAATATATCAATGTGAAATTAGGAAGTAATATTACTACAAAAGGGAATGTACAAGAAGATTATAAAGCAAGTCAACTAGAATATACAGAAGAAAATAATTATAAATATAAAATTATGTGTCAGAACTGTGGACAAGTTATTTATCGTAAAAGATTTAAATCCAATTTAATAAAGAAATATCGTTGTGGTAAATGTAAGGGAAAGTTAAAATTGATAGAAATAAAAGAGTAAATACAAAAATAGCGAGGAAGAAAAAAATGGACCTTGCTATTTTTGTGAATATAAATAAAAATGAGTTTTGAATAATATATAATGTATATTTTAAAAAGTTAACATAATTATAACATGATTGCAATGTCGAAAAATGTTAAAGTGTGTCAATGAACCTAAAAAAGGTTAAAACTAATAAAAAAGAATAAAAAGATTGTCGAAAAAAGTAGAAATATAGAAGATTTTGTAAAGAAACTAAAAACGCTTGCAAAAATAAAAACAATTCGCTACAATAATATTATTATTTCAAATAAATTTATTCAAGAAAGTTATTTCAGAAAAAAATCCAAAGGAGAAAATAAAAATGTTATCTATTACAAAAACTATGACCTTGCACGGATTACAAGGCTTTTTAATTGACGTGCAAGTGGATGTTTCATCTGGAATGCCAACATGGGATATTGTAGGACTTCCAGATACAAGCGTAAAAGAAGCAAAAGAAAGAGTTAGAACAGCCATCAAGAATTCAGGCTATGAGTTATTTAGTAGGAAAATTGTAGTTAATTTAGCGCCAGCAGATATCAAAAAGGAAGGAGCTATTTTTGATTTGCCAATTGCAGTTGGAATATTAATGAGCTTAGATACTATTTATGGAAAAGGCAAAGAAAATACACTATTAATAGGAGAACTATCATTAAATGGGAATTTAAACTCAATTACAGGAGTTCTACCAATTTGCATTGAAGCCAAAAGGTTAGGAATAAAAAGAGTTATCTTGCCACAAGCAAATGCAAAAGAAGCATCTGTAATAGAAGGAATAGAAATATTAGGAGCTTATGATTTAACAGAAGTAGTAAATTACCTTAATGGTGATGCAAAGATACAAAGTTATCATACTAATTGGAAAGAATGTATCGCAAATTGTCAACAAGAACTATTAGACTTTGCAGATGTCAAAGGACAAGAAAGTGTCAAAAGAGCAGTAGAAATTGCTGCAGCAGGAGGACATAACTGTCTACTTATTCGGAAGCCCAGGCTCACGGAAAAACCATGATAGCCAGGAGAATTCCATCCATCTTACCAGACTTAAGTTTTAAAGAAGCTTTAGAAATTACTAAAATTCATAGTATAGCAGGGATTCTAAAACCAGAAATTCCCATTATCACAACTAGACCATTTCGTTCACCACATCATACTATTTCAGCTACTTCCTTAGTAGGAGGAGGTAGAATTCCAAAACCAGGAGAAATCAGTTTATCCCATTATGGTGTTTTATTCTTAGATGAACTCCCAGAATTTAATCAACATACTTTAGAAGTCTTACGAGGACCGTTAGAAGACGGTATAGTAACTATTAGTAGAGTAAATGCTAGTTTTACTTATCCTTGTGAGTTTATGTTTGTTGCCTCCATGAACCCATGTCCTTGTGGATATTATGGTTCACCAGACAAAGAATGTTCTTGCAATTCTCAAGCAATTAGTAAATACATGGGAAAAATAAGTCGGACCATTACTAGATAGAATTGATATTCAAATAGAAGTAAGCCCTGTCAAATATGAAAAATTAGGAAGAGAAGAAAAAACAGAAAGTTCACAAGAAATAAAAGAAAGGGTCAATCAAGCAAGAGAAATTCAAAGGCAAAGATATAAGAAAGAAGCAATTTATGCTAATGCAGCACTAACTCCAAAATTAATAGAAAAATACTGTAAATTAGATGAAGAAAGCAAGAAGATATTAGAGATGTCTTTTGAAAAGTTAGGACTTAGTGCAAGGGCTTATGGGCGTATTCTAAAAGTAGCAAGAACAATTGCAGATTTAGGCGATTCAGCACAAATACAGAAAAGTCATATTGCAGAAGCAATACAATATAGAAGTTTAGATAAGAAGTATAGGAGGAATTAGTGTCAGATTGGGGACGTTCCTTTTTCTGATGAATAAGTGAGCGCTGCCTGTGGCAGAAAAAGCGAGCTTATGAATAGGCATAAACTATTATTTTAGACTTTGCGAAGTCAAAGGATAAAATAATTAGTTTGATGCTCGCAGCATCAGTCAGGGGACACACCTTACAGCACAAAAAGGAAAATGGAAATTATAATACAAAAGGATGAGTACTATCCAAAACGACTATTACAAATACAAAATCCACCAGAAAGACTATATGTAGAAGGAAATGAAAAGTTACTAAACCAAGATGCTATAGCGATTGTAGGAACAAGAAATTATACAAGATATGGAGAAAAATACGCTAGTAAATTTGCAAGAGAATTATCAAAAAAGGGAATTTGTATTGTTAGTGGACTAGCCAGAGGAATTGACACTATTTCTCATATCAACTCTATGGAAGAAGAAGGAAAGACAATTGCAGTATTAGGAAGCGGATTTAACCATATTTATCCTGAAGAAAATCGATATTTATATCAAAAGATTATAGAAAATGGAGGATGTATTGTTTCAGAATATCCACCAGAAACACCAATAGACAAAGCAAAATTCCCCAAAAGAAACAGAATCGTTAGTGGTCTAGCTATGGGGGTATTAGTGATAGAAGCAAGATATAGAAGTGGTACATCCATTACAGCTAAACATGCTATTAGTCAGCACAAAGAGGTATTTTGCATACCACACCCATTAGATACCCCAACAGGATATATACCGAATCTCCTAATTCAACAAGGAGCACAACTAGTTACATCTGGAAGTGATATTTTACAATATTATAATAAGGATGAAAAATATCAAAATGAGGAAGTGACACAGGAATACCAGGAGGTATATAGCTTAATTGGCCAACTTCCGATTTCAGCTAACAATATTGTAAAAATACTACATATGGAAATAGCAAAAGTAACAGAAGCCCTATTTATGCTTGAATTAGATGGATTTATCAAACAATTGCCAGGTAATGTATATATTAGAAATTATAAATAAAAAGGGAGAAGAGTCATGTATGCAAGACATGAATTAGGTAGAATAGGAGAAGAAACTGCAACAAGATATTTAGAAAAACAAGGATATCAAATTATTCAAAGAAACTTCTCATGCAAGCAAGGAGAAATCGACATTATTGCAAAAGACAAAAGTGAATACGTATTTATCGAAGTAAAGACAAGGCAAAATAGGCATTATGGTATGCCCTGTGAAGCGGTTGATGAAAGAAAACAAAAGCATATTTGGAATGCTACAAAATACTATTTACATATTCATAAATTGGAAAATCAATATATTCGTTTTGATGTGATAGAAGTATATAAGAAAAAAGGAGAATTTTATATTAATCATATAAAACAAATTAAGTAAAAATATTTGTAATATATCCTATAACAATGAATATAGCATATAGAAATTTAATAAGAAAGAAGAAAGTAGATAATGTAAATGCACAATGAAGATAAATTTAAATATATTAGAATTTAAATATAACAATGAAGACAGGCTTATTTAAGGGAAATGTAAATTTAATTTAAATATATTAGAATTTAAAGTCAAGATGAAAGAGGAGAAAGTAAGTGAACTATGAAGATATAACAGAAAAAATGCATCAACAAGTAATAAAAGAAGGAAGTGTACAAGAACAAAACTTTATAGAAGTTGATGGAAAAAAGTATTTTGTAGATGGTCGTAATGTTGTATATAAACATAATAATAGAGAATTAGAAGTAGCCAAGTTATTACAGCAAACATTTGGTGGAAAAGTAGAAATCCTACCAAATGTTAACTTTCCACAAGGAATAAAAAGTGCAGATTATATTTTTAGAGGAGAAAAAATTAACTTAAAAAGGATTACTAGTAGAAGAATGAATGATTGTGTAAAAACAGCAATAAGAGACAGTAAAAAACAAGCACATAATTTTATAATTGATAATACACTCCAGACAGTAGGTGATGATATAATATTAAAACAAATTAATGAAATATATGAAATGGGAAAATTCTCGTGGGTTAATATGATTTATGTTTTGAAAGATGATAAGTTTATTAGGATATATAAACGAAAATGAAAGTAAGAATGCTCTGCTCCCAACAAGGGGTGCAAAGCATTCTCTAATAATATATTATTAACTTAAGTATACAATAGATTAAGTTAATAATCAATAGTTTATGCAAAAAAGTGAAAATTATTATATAATTTCTGCACAAAAAAATATAAAAATTCGACAAAATATAACGACAAAACAAAAATAGTATGATAGAATTAAACCACAAGATGCATGAATAAAAGTATCACTTTTACTTAAAGGACAATGGAATCAGAATGTAAAAGTACAACAAAATAAGAAAGGAGGAACAAATGCGATTAAAATTAGACTTCGAATTAGAAAATAATTCATTAGACATTCAGTATAGAAAAGCAATCATTTCTTTCATTAAGAAATCCATTCAAGAATATGATCAAGAATTATATATGCAGCTTTATGCACCACATTCTATTACAAAGAAAAGTTTTACCTTTGCACCAACTCTACCAAATCCGATTTTCACCAAAGAGAATGTTCAATTAAGTAATAATTCACTTACCATTATTTTTTCAATCTATAACTATGCCTATGCATTACATTTATACAACAGCTTTTATGAGCAAAAAGGCAAAAAATTTCCGTTACAATCCCACAATGCAATGACATTAACAAGAATTAGCATGAAAAAAGAAAGAATAGTATGCACAGATTCTATCAATGTTAAATTTTCAAGCCCATTAGTAACAAGAAATCATAACCAAGAAACAAAGAAAGATATGTACTATTCTTTTGAACGACCAGAATTTAAAGAAACATTAAAAATGAATATAGCAGAACAAATGAAAACAGAAGGATTAGATAAGTCACTATTAAAAGGATTTGATATTAAGCCAATTCAAGCAAAAAAAGCTATTATTCCAGTATATGAAAAAATGATAGAATGCTCATTAGGTAGTTTTGAGTTAACTGGAGAAAGAGAACTTTTAGACTATTTATATAAGGCGGGAATGGGATCTAAAAAAGCAATGGGATTTGGACTATTTGAAATAATAAACTAAAAAAGGAGGGAAAAACTTGGAAGAATTTACCCTAACACTTAATGACTTTTTATTCAATAGTGGAATTTTAGGTTTTTACAGAATTATGAAAAAGGTAGATAAAGAAAAATACCTTACAATAGATGGAAATACACTAAAAGTACAAAAACAGGCATTAGAGAATTTCACACAAGACTATTTTACAGTAATGTTATCCACTTATGAAAAAGAAACAAGATGGTATAGAATTATACAAAGTAAAGAGATATTAGAACATTTAAATTTAGAAGAAGAGACTGATAAACTAAATAATATTATAAAAACAATTAAAAGTGCTATAGAAAGCAGTAGCTATAAATCAGGATATGTCATTGCAACAAAAAATAATATAACAGAAGATCCATACCAATATCTCAAAGAAATACAAGATACAAAAGAGGTAGAAGTTAAAAGACAAAAGGCCATCAAAATAATCAATTATTTAGAACAAAATAGAGAAATCTATTGTATGAAAGATATTGTCTACAACAAAATCAATATATTTTGGAACAATGTAGCCTTTTTAAATAGAACCTCAAACCAAAATGATATGAAAGAAGAGTATCAAAAAAGTTTTGTATTGCCAGTAATGGAATATTTGAATAAGCCAAGTAAAAGTGACTATACTTGTGTTTCCTGCGGTAGGGAAATTAGTAAAAGCAATGCCAGTAGTATGAGTTGGCTTAGTGATGTTGGAGTGGACTACAAAAAGAAAAACTCAGCTTATTGGGGATTTAGAGAAAATACTTTTTTATGTCCCGTTTGTAACCTAATCTATTCTTGCGTTCCATTAGGATTTAGCATGATGGGATCCAATGGCCTTTTTGTTAATCAAAATGATAGTATAGAAATGCTATCATATGAAAATGACCAAGTAATAAATGATATTAGCTTAGAACAAAGTGGATTTGATAATCTATATCAAAAAGTATTTTACAATATTTTAAACCGTTTCAACCAACAAGGAAATGTAAAATTGAGTAAATATGAGCAAGATAACATTCAAGTTATCAAACGTGATGCTACCAATAAAGACAATCCAAAATATGAATTTAATATTATATCAAAAGATAAATTAAGACTTTTTGAAAAATTACAAGATAATTTTAAAAGTATTCTAAACAAAAAAATACGAATAAATGATGTAGATATTAGTATTTATGGACAAGTATTAAACAACTTTTTAACTAATCAAAAACAATATGCTATATTAAACACTTTACTAGTAAAAGAAATCACAGACAATTTACATTTATCTTACATAGGGAGCATTATTAGAATACAAATATATTGCATAGGAGGGAATAAAGTGAACGAATTAGAAACATATGCAGAAGAAATCAAAAAAGAAGGTGAAAACTTACAAGGATATTTTTATGGAAATAAAGAGAACCTTAATAAATTAAATGCTTATCGATATAAATTATCAGGAGCACTAAGAACCAACAGCCCAGAAACTTTTATGAAAATTTTTACTAGCTTTTATGATGGAATGGGGCTAAAAATGCCAAACACAAAAGCGATTATGGAAATGATAACAAAACCAGAACATTTTAGAATTTTAGGGTATTCCTATGTATATGGATTAGGAAAATATTTAGACAAAAAGAAGGAAAATGAAGGAGGAGTAGAAGATGAAGAATAAAGGATTAACTATCACAATGGTAATAGAAGCAGAAAGTGCAAATTATGGAGAGGGGTATAGTAATATAGCTAATCTAAAAAAAGTGACTAGAGGAGATGGAAACAGCTACACCTATATTTCAAGACAAGCATTAAGATATAACATTGTTGAACAATTAGAATGGAATAATACACCAGTAAAAGCAAGTGGAACAGGAAGTAAAAAGGTAATTCAATTTGCACCAGAAGCAACGATCAAAGACTATCCTGAAATTGATTTATTCGGGTATATGAAAACAAAAGAAAAAAAGGATGATGAAAAAAGTGCTACTACTAGAAATGCAGTAGTAAGATTAAGTAATGCCATTGCATTAGAAGAATTTAATGCAGATTATGATTATCTAACTAATATGGGATTAGCTAAAAGAGCAGATGAAAGTAATGCCATTGTACAAAATGAAATTCAAAAATCATATTATGCCTATACAATGACAATTGATTTAGACAAAGTAGGAATTGATGAAGATATAGAAATTCCAGAAGAAGAGAAAAAACAAAGAATAGAAGCTCTATTAAGAGCAGTACAATACTTATACAGAGATATTCGTGGAAGAAGAGAAAATTTAGCACCAGTTTTTGCAATTGGTGGAATTTATAATAGAAAAAATCCATACTTTGAAAACAGAATTCAATTAAGGAAAAATAAATTAAATATTGAAAAACTAGAAGAAATTATAGAAAGTGACCAAGATAGTAAAAACAATACAAAAGTAGGATATTTAGGTAACTCTTTTAGTAATGATGCAGAAGTAAAAGAAAAGTTAAATGCAATGAAAATGAATGAATTTTTCGATAGCATGATTAAAGAGGTAAAGGAGGAATGCTAATTGAAAGCAATTAAAGTAATTGCTAGGCAAACAATGGCATCCTATCGAAAACCAAGTAGTATGCAAATCAAAGAAAGCTATCCATTACCACCTTATTCTACTGTTATTGGAATGGTACACAATGCCTGTGGATTCACAGAATATGTGGATATGGATATTAGCATACAAGGTACCTATTTTTCAAAAGTAAATGAACTTTATACAAGATATGAATTTAAACCAGGAATGAAGTTTGATTCAGGTAGACATCAACTAAAAATACCAGAAAAAGAAAGAGAAATAGGGGTAACAATAGGGCCAGCTAACATTGAACTGCTAACGAATGTAGAGTTAGTATTACATATTAAACCAAAAGACGAAAAATATATTTCAATTATTGAAAAAGGACTAAAACATCCACAAGAATATCTTAGCTTAGGAAGAAGAGAAGACTTACTTATGATAGATAAAATAGAGGTTGTAGATGTTGAAGAAAGTATATTAGAACAAGATACAGCAGCTAGGTATGATATGTATGTTCCTATAAAAGAAAAAGGAAATTTTGATTCTCAAGGAACAGTATATCAATTATGCAAGAAATATAATGTTCACCCAAAAACAAAATTAAGGTTTTGGGAAGAACAAATTAGAGCAAGGCATATTAGTAGATATTCACAAATATATGAAGGTACTATTATTCAAACAGATGGTGAGGACTTTGTCTATTTTGCTTAAATAAAAGGAAAAAATACAAGAAAGACATCTATGGCTAAAATAGATGTCTTTACTCATTAAAACAAGAAAATATTGGAGGAAAGATGGAAAATAAATATGTAGCAAAAACAGAAAACGAAAAAACAATATATGAACATACAAAAGACCTATTAAGACAGTATGAAATAATAAAAAAGCAATATCCCAATATCTTACAAGAAAAAGAATGGGAATTATTAAAAGATGCCATTTTATATCACGATTTAGGGAAGATCAATACGAAATTTCAAAATAAATTATACCTAAAGTTAGGATATACTCAATTTTTAGAAGACTTATTTCCAAACGATGAAGAAATACCACATAATTTTTTAAGCCCATTATTTTTAGATGCTACACAACTAAAAGAAAAATATGACGAAACACAAATCAAAATACTATTTAGTAGTATTTATTATCATCACGATAGAACTATGCCATTTTCTATAAAACCAGAAGAAAGAGAACAAGTATTAGAGAGAGTAATAGAAGACTTAAAAAAGCAATTACAAAATTTAGGAAACTTTTTTGACTTGCCATTAAAAGTAAAAAAATATTCTATGAGATATATTTTGTCTCCAAATAAGTTGGAAGATATTAAAATACTAAAAAGCAAACAATATATTATGATACAAGGTTTATTAAATAGAATAGACCACATAGCAAGTTTAGATAAAGAAGAAGTAGTAATTGAAGAGTCTGTTTTAAGTGAAGGAAAAACAATAGAAGAAAAGACAAAGGAATTCTTGAAAGGAAAAGAGTATAGACCAGCACAACAATATATGTTAGAACATCAAAAAGAAAATGCTATTATTATTGCTCCAACAGGAAGTGGAAAAACAGAAGCGGCATTACTTTGGGCAGAAAAGGAAAAAACATTCTATACACTTCCAAGAAAAGTAACCATTAATGCTATTTTTGAAAGAATAGAAAAAGAAATCAAATACAAAAATGCCTTATTACTCCATTCAGATGCTTATTCCTATTATTATCATAACTTTAAAGACAAACAATTAGAAAGATATGAAAGATCTAGAAAATTATCCTCTCCCTTTATTGTAACAACTGTAGATCAATTATTTAAAATAGCATTTCGATACAAAGGATATGAAGAGATATTAGCAACATTAAGTTATTCCAAAATTATTATTGATGAAATACAAATGTATTCTCCTAAAATGGTAGCCTATATATTAATTGCGCTAAAAATGATTACAGAAGTAGGAGGAAAATTTTCAATTATCACAGCCACTTTTCCACCAATGTTATATGAATTTATGGATAAATTAAAAATACCATATTTAAAACAAGAAAAACTATTTCCAGCACCTATCCAATATAGACATAGAATACAAGTCATAGAAGAAGGAGATTTTGAAATAGAAAAAATAAAGGAACTTGCTAAGCATAAAAAAGTGTTAGTACTTGTAAATACAGTAAAAAAGGCACAAAAGTTATATAAAGAATTACAAGAAGAAAATACTTATTTATTGCACAGCAACTTCTTAAAAAAAGATAGAGAAAAAATAGAGAACTTTGCCTTAGAATTTGCCAATAGTAAAGAAAATGGCATTTTAATTTCCACTCAAATAGTAGAGGCGAGTTTAGATATTGATTTTGACGTCTTATTTACAGACATGTGCTCTATAGATAGTTTATTTCAAAGGATGGGAAGAGTATATAGGAAAAGAGAATATGTAGAAGAAGAGCCAAATGTATATATTTATAACAACAGAAATGGAGTACCATACATTATTGAAAGTAAGATATATGACTTTTCTTTTAACGAGATTAAAAAATATAATGGAAAATTACTTACTGAAGAAGACAAACAAGATATGATAGAAAATATTTTTGATAAGGATAAAAATCAAGAATTACAAAAATCAGACTATTATCAAATTATAGAAAAAACTATTTTTGAAATGGAAAATATAATTCCAAATCAAAATAAAAAGAAAGAAATAGATCAAGAATTTAGAGGAATAAATAGTATTACTTTAATTCCAGATAGTATATTTGAACAATTAGAAGTTGAAGGAAAAATTGAAGATTGGGAGCAAAGAAGCAAACAGAAGTTAAGTTTAGAAGAAAGAATGCAGTTAAAAGAAGAGATTAGTCAATATACTGTTAGTATTGCTTGGCGATATTATCTAGAATATGACCAAGTACCTTGGCTTTATGATATACATAGGACAAGGTATCATTATGAATTTGAAGAAGAAAGCTTAGAAGGAGAAGGTCTTAAAATTGAGAAATTGAGCAAAGAAGGATATTTTGATGAATAACGGGAGGCGTAATGAAACAAGTTACAGGATTGATGATTTATTATTATTTTATTTGCCAAAGAAAACTGTGGTATTTTGCCAATGAAATTGAGATGGAGCAAAATAGTGAATTAGTTTCAATAGGAAAAGTTTTAGATGAGACAAGCTACCAGAGAGAAAAAAAGAGCATTTTAATAGATAATCAAATTAATATTGATTTTATTCAAAATGGAGCTGTATTGCATGAAGTGAAGAAAACAAAGGCTATTGAAGAAGCGGGAGAATGGCAGATCAAGTATTATATGTATTATTTAGAACAACGAGGAGTAAAAGAAATTGAAGCAAAAGTAGACTATCCATTATTAAAACAAACTAAGGAAGTATTTTTAACACAAGAAGATAGAAAGATATTAAAAAAGGCAATTCAAGATATTGAAAAGATATTAGAGAGTGACAAGATACCAAAAAGATTAGATGCAAAAATATGTAAAAAATGTGCATATTATGATTTATGCTATATTTAGAGGAGGAATTGTGAAACAATCATATTATTTATATAAAAGTGGTAGATTACAAAGAAAAGATAATACTTTGCAAATTGAGTATAAAGATGGAAATAAAAAGGTAATTCCAGTAGAAAGAGTAAATGATATTTATGTTATGACAGAATTTGATTTTAATACTAATTTACTGAATTTTCTCTCACAATATGGAATATCAGTGCATTTTTTTAACTACTATGGCTTTTATACAGGAACCTATTATCCAAAGGAACAGTTAGTGTCTGGAAAGCTATTAATCAAGCAAGTAGAAAACTATACTAATAAATCTAAGAGGATAAAAATAGCACAAAAATTTATTGATGCAGCCTCCTATAATATATTGAAAAATTTGAAGTATTATCAAAATAGAGGAAAAGACCTAGAAGAATATATCAAACAAATTGAGTCTTTGAGAAAGTATATTAGTACTTCTAAAGATGTCAAAGAATTGATGGGAATAGAGGGTAATATTAGAAAAGTATATTATGACTCTTGGAACACTATTATCAATCAAGATATTGAATTTGAGAAAAGGGTGAAAAATCCACCAGATAATGCAATTAACTCATTAATATCCTATGTAAATACAATGGTATATACAAGAGTATTAGCAGAAATATATAAGACACAACTAAATCCTACAATTAGCTATTTACATGAACCATCTGAAAGGAGATTTTCTTTATGTTTAGATATTGCAGAAATATTCAAGCCAATTTTAGCAGATAGATTAATTTTTTCTATGTTGAATAAAAAGCAGATTACAGAAAAGGATTTTGAAGAAGGGTTGAATTTTTTGTACATTAAAGAGAAGGCAAGAAAAGAAATAACAAAAGAAATGGATGCGAAATTACAAACAGTAATAAAGCATAAAACATTAGGAAAAGAAGTTGGTTATGAATATTTAATAAGGCTAGAAATATATAAGCTAATAAAATACTTACTGGAAGATGAGGAATATGAAGGGTTTAAAATATGGTGGTAATATGTATGTAATTTTAGTTTATGATATTAATTTAGAAGAAAAAGAAGGACAAAAAGTATTAAGGAATGTATTTAAAACTTGTAAGAAATATTTAATACATATTCAAAATTCTACTTTTGAAGGAGAATTATTAGAATCTCAAGCATTGAAATTAAATAAAGAGTTAAATAAATATATTCGCAGAGATAAAGATTCTATTATTGTATTCAAAAGTAGAAACCAAAGATGGTTAGACAAAGAATTTTGGGGTAAAGTAGAAGAGGATGAGACTTCTAATTTTTTATAAACTTAAAAGTTTTCGTCGACCTAAGATAGTGTAAAAATAGTAGGGGGTCGACGAAATGCTATAACGTAGATATATCAAGCAATTCCAATAATAGATGAATTGGAAAGTAATGCAAATCTATAAAAAATAGGTTACATCGACGAAAATAAGTGATATAATGTAGTTGGGATAAGGAATCTAAGAGGACCTATTATAATTTAAATATATTAGAATTTATATTTAAAAAGATAAGAAATCGCTTAAAACCAATACTTTCAGCGATTTCGGTTTATCGATTGTTACTAATTTGTTACTAATAATAATTCATTCTAGTTGACTTTGCTTAACTGTTCTTCGTTTTTATACTCGACAATCTTTGTAGTTTTGTATGTAATTAATTCGATAGTTTCTTTCAATTCCCAATCTTCTCTATGTCCATACACATCATTCATATTGTTTTGCTTTTTCGTACCTAGTGAGTGTCCAACGATTAGATTTTTTGATGTTTCGTCTGCACCATGTCGAGTTAAATCTGAATAAGCTGTGTGTCTCGTTTCGTGAATTACGTGTGTCTGGTCAAAATTATCTTCGCCCCATTCTTCTTTTAATTGATTAAATCTTCTGTAATAATCATCATATTTAATCTTGTTGCCTTGTTCATCTGTAAATAAGTATTTTTTGTCTTTATTTTTATTGTAATAAAATTCTATAATATGCTTAATCTTAGAATGAATTGGAATACGTCTATTTTTTCCATTCTCTGTCTTTATACCAGCAATCATCATGTCATCGTCTAAAAAGACGTTAGCAATCTCTAAAGATAAAAGTTCTTCTATTCTCATGACGCTATAAAGTAATGTAAGTAAAATATCGACATCTTGGTCGTCCTCTTGTGTCCATAGAAACTCAATTTCCTTATTTGTATATGGATGCCTACTACTATTTTCAGCTTCGTAGTCAATAGAAATTTCATGTGCATAGCAGTCATGTATTATCTTCTTATCATGTGCATACTCATCTAGTTTTACATATAAATTTCTCATATTTGCCAATTTAGATCGCTTACCGCTAGAATTATTTATGACATTTTCAAAATCAAGTTTTGTTAAACTGCTATATATTCTATTATGAAGCGGTTTGGAATTGTTATATGCTGAAGCTAAAGAAGCTGCATTGCTAGCACCGAGTTTACCACGCGCTTTTCGGTGTGTAAGTCTTTCTTGTTCAATTTGTTCCTTAGCTGGAAAATACAATTCTTTAAAGCCCTTATAGACATCTGCAAAAGTATAGCCCGACAAATCTTCTTCAATTACAATTTTGCTTTCATCTAATACCATAGACGGAAGCTTTGCAAAAGCTATTATTCTACTATATTTTTCATGAGCAATCACGATGTCGTATGGATTTTGACTATAATCTCTACGACATAATTCTGCATCCAATTCATTACTAAAAGTGTCAAGAAATTCGTAGACCGGAAAGCCTTTATTGTCATAGCCAAGTGTCAATCGAACCGTGAAGGGTTCTGTACGCTTTCCACCTAGCTTTATAATAGACCCATAAATTCTTTTGCTTTCATTCTTATTTGTTTTTCGTTGCATAAAAAATACCTCCAAATATTTTTCACAAAACACTTGAAAGTATTGTACTTCTCATATATAATAGAAATACAATACGCCTCGGCGTTTTGTGGGAGAGATTTGTTGTGTTGAGTGCGAAATCAAGAACAACTAATCTCTTTTCCTTTTTTATAATTATATTAATTCAAAACCTATGTTTTTGTCAAGAATTATTTTTTATTGTTTTTGACCACAGAAATTACAGAAATTACTATTGATGTCAATTTCTTTTCGACAATGTGGGCAATTCATAGTTTGAGTATTACTACTGATCAATAAGTTTGTGTCCTTAGCCTTTTTTATTAGTCTAGCCATTCTACCTGGTATTTGACCATAAGTACCATCCTGATAAAAGCCTAGTGCTATAGCCTTCTTACATATGTTAATGGCATCAATCAGTCTGTTTTGCTTTTCATATATAATAGCAAGTCTTTTAAAGCTACCATAATCAGGTAAGCGATACTCGTTATTAAGTACAATTGATTCTTCTTTAAAGTATTGAGCTATTTTTGGGGCCAAGCTTATATCATAAAGGCATAAGTCTATAACTTGCTGCATTTCTGGACTATGGACCGAGGTAAGGTTATTTGCCACAGTATACATAATGCCAATTTGTTCTAAAGCGCTGTAGTGGGCATGTAGAACGTCTTTATATTTGCTCTGCAAAGACTGGAACTTCTCGAAGCTTATAGTATCATACATAACCAATTTTCCTTTCTATTTCATTTCCATTTTTCCAATGTATTTTCCTATAACTTTTATATCCGTATTTTTATTGTATATTTGTGTAGAAAAAGAGGGGTCATTGCTCATAGGTTCTAATACAACAACATCGCCCTGTTTGCTGAATTTTTTAAGCGTAGCATCATATCCATTTACGAGAACAGCGGCAACCTCTCCATTTTCTACAAAATCGGTTTTTCTAATTAAAGCAAATGCACCATTCTTAACAAGCAGATTCATACTTTCACCATTTACTTTTAAGAAAAAGCATTGTTCTGGGTCAACTATATTCATTAGTTCTGGGTCTATTGGTATTCTTCCTTCTATACATTCTTCTGCCCAGTTTGGTATGCCTGCCGAAATGCGACCGATACACGGGAGCCATGTAATATTGAGAAGTTTCTGGAACTATTATACTGTTTTTATTCATGTTATTAACAGCTTCAAGCAATCCTATTTTCGCAACGCTGTCTACGTCACTATCTTCAATCAAAGTTTCATATCCCGTAGGTTCATGGTTGTTATTAATTTTATTTAAAGCATACTGGATTTTATTTAATCTTGCAGATTTGTCGTATTCGCTAGATAAGTCTGATATAATTTCGAGGCCATTAACTATCTTATCTCTTTCAGTATCAGACAAACTTCGCAGATTAGCAACTATACTTTCAGGGCTTTGGTCACCTAAAAAGCCAATAGCGGCTTTTTTAAATGCATCAAATTCTTTTTCAGAAAATCCAAGAGGTTTTAAATATCGAACTAAAGTATCCACATAAGATGTTTTATCTGTGTTTCCTAATAAATAATCAACGGATACCTTACAGGTATTTGATATTTTAAGAAGTGCATCTACCGATGGTTTGGCTCTACCCGTTTTCCAGTCTGTAATATTACCTTGGCTCACGCCTACTTTTTTTGCAAACTCTTTAGCTGTTAAGTTACTTTCGTTTATAAGTTGAAAAATCCTATCTACTGTAGTCAATTCGAAACCTCCAAAAAAATATTTTTTAAAAATCGAAATTTACTATTGACAAGTTCGAATGTTCGATATATAATGACAACATCAAAAGTAAAATACAAAAAACATTAGTGAAACGCGTTACTGAAACTTGGCGGAATCAAATGCGTTCCACTAACTAGAAATACGAATAGATAAGCCATTTGTAGTAAATAGCACTATAAGTGTTTTTAGTACATGCTTAATTCGTATATTACTATTTTACTACAAGTAATAAAGCTTGTCAATAGATTCGATAGACTAGGGGGTGAAAAAATTGCAAGAATCCAAAGCTAAAAACATCATGATAAATCGAATTTTTAAGTTAGTATTGGAAAGTGGATTAACAGCAAAGGAATTTGCTAGAAGGGCGGGAATTGCAGGAAATAGTATAACTGACTGGAAAACAGGACGTTCTAAGCCGTCTATATCGGCACTTAGAAAAATTGCTAAAGCTTATAAAGTTCAGCTCGAATGGTTAACAGGAGACTGCAAATACAAAACGAAACAAGAAGAATTTGAAAATTTTACAAATCGCACTCAACACAACAAAAACGAAAGAAGGTGAAAACATGGAAGAAGACGAGCTTTATAACATGACAGTTGATGAAGTAGCTAAGCGTATTGACCGTTCGCCAACATGGGTACGCATAGGTTTACAACAAAAAAGACTACCCTTTCGGCACAGCAGTACAAAATGAAGCAACAGGAACATGGTCATATCACATTAGCCGAGCAGGGTTCTGGCAGTATCAATATGGTTTTGTGCCAGAAGAACTAAAACAAGCTATTTAAGAGAAAGGAACTAAATACATGAAACAGAAGATAAAGCAAAAAATCAAAGAATTTTTACTTGGGACAAGCATTATGTGGATACCGTTTATCGGTATAGCATTAGGAAATACACTATGCGAAGTATTATTTTAAAGGAGGTGAGAAGGATTATGGAAGATGAAAAGATGCAGAGTCAGGAATTGCAATTTAAAAATCAAGAGTTCATAAACATCTTAAAACCAATGCTTAGTAGTTCAGAAATGTTTTTATATGCAATTAAGCTTGAGCAGTTAACTTATTTGTTCCCTGAACATAACAGTTTGGATTGCAAAAAAGTAGTAGAAGATTTAAAGAACGCAGTAGCCACGGTAATACAACTTGGAGATCATTGCTTAGAACTCTATAAAAATGAACTATCTGGGGACTCGCAAAACCACAAATAGTTCAAATGAAATTCTTATATGAATTCTTTATGTTTAAATTATATCACTAAAATTTTAAAAAATCAAACAAAGGGAGGAAAAATCTTATGTTAGAAACAATTTTATCAAATATAAATTCAAATTTAGAAAGAATAGCTAATCATTTAGAAAATAGAAATGAAGGAGAAATTAACCAAAAGGAAAATACTAAACAACCAGCAACTATGCCAGTATCTCAACCAACTGTAAGAAATCCAATTCCAGCACCAATAGTACAGCCAATTCCAACTGTAAATCCCATTAATGTACAATCACCTGCTGTGCCAACGTCAGTGACAGTGCCACAAATGCCCACCCCACAAGTTCCAGTATCTCAAACAGTGGAAGGCTTTACACAAGAACAATTGGCAGTAGCAATGAGTAATGCAACTGCAGCCGGTCGTCACGACATAGTTCAAACAATATTCAGTACATTCAAAGTAAATGCCTTAATGGAAATAAAGCCTGAAAACTACAATCAAGTAGCTACAATGCTAAGAGAGGCAGGTATTCAAGTATGAGTGAAGAAAAGAAACACGCATTACTTTCAGCTAGCAGTAGCCACAAATGGTTAGTATGTACTCCATCTGCAAGGTTAGAAGAACAATTTGAAGATAAAACAAGCGAATATATGGCAGAAGGAACACTTGCACATTCTATTGCAGAATTTAAAGCTAGAAATTATTTCTTCGGTGGAATTACAAAAAGAAGTTACAATGCTCAAATGAAAAAGTTTGAAAAGGAAGAATTTTACAACAAAGAAATGCAAATACATACAGACACTTACTTGGAATATCTAAAAGGACTAGCTCTACAAACCAGTACGAAACCATTCGTAGCCATTGAGCAACTAATCAATTATGACAAGTATGTTCCAGAAGGTTTTGGAACAGCCGACTTTTTAATGATTTCGGGAGATACACTATACGTTATCGATTTCAAATACGGAAAAGGCGTAGAGGTATTAGCGGAAGATAATCCACAAATGAAGCTGTACGCACTTGGAGCCCTAGAACAATTTAAAATGATATATCCGATTTCAAAAATAAAAATGGCTATTGTACAACCTCGAAAAGACAATATTTCAGAATTTGAAATGCCAGCTGGAATGCTTGAAATGTGGGGAAATACTGTGGTTAAAGTTCAGGCAGAGAAGGCATTTAAGGACGAAGGTGAATTTATACCAGGAGAGCATTGTAAATTTTGCAAAGCAAAAGGAATTTGTAGGGCCAGAAATGAAAAAAATTTACAAACTTACGAAGATGCTAAGAATACAGCGATTTTGACCAATACTGAATTGGGACAGATATTATCAAAAATCGATGGGCTAGCTGAGTGGGCAAAAGATTTAGAAAATACAGCACTAGAACAAATATTAGTCGGAAATGAAGTAGAAGGATGGAAGGCAGTTGAAGGAAGAAGTAATAGAACTATTAAAGATGTAGATAAAGCCTTCGAGATACTAATATCAAATGAATTAGCAGAAGAAGCTATACTTTATGAAAGAAAGCCAATTGGTCTAACAGAACTTGAAAAAGTAGTGGGTAAAAAGAATTTAGCTCAAGCAATTGGCGACTATATAGAAAAGCCAAAAGGAAAGCCAACTTTAGCCAAGATATCTGATAAAAGAGAAAATTATAAGAGAAGTTCTGCAGAAGAGGACTTCGGAAAGGTAGGAAACTAATATGAAATTTAAAGTAGGGGATACTGTACAATGTATTCAGCTAATACTAGGTCATTCAAGTGTAGCAAAAGTAGGTAAAATACAAAAAATAGTTAGAGTTGATGAAACGGATGAAATCTACACTTATAAAACGGATATTGGAATTTGGTTTAATGAAAAAGAATTAGAACTTGTCGATAGAATTTTCAAAAAATCAGACCTGATGCCAGGATACATAGTAGAAAGAATGGACGGCTCTATTAGAATGGTTGTGCAAGCTAAATCTGGATTGTATTTAACAGATGGGGACGTATATTTAACTTTAGAGGAGTACAACGACGATTTAGAAAGCAAAACTTGTGATTATACAATAAAGAGGGTTTACGATTTCGTAGATAACCCAAGATGTGCATTAGATTTTATTGTCTTCGATAGAGAATTAATCTGGGAAAGACCAGAAAATGCTAGAGAAATAACAATGCCTGACATCGAAGAAAAATTTGGATGTAAAGTAAAAATCGTTAAGGAGGAAAATTAAATGGAACTTTTAAAGATATCAAGTAATTCAAATCCAAATTCAGTAGCAGGAGCTATTGCGGGACTAATAAAAGAAAAGAAGAAAGTAGAAATGCAAGCGATTGGAGCAGGAGCGCTTAATCAAGCAGTAAAAGCAATCGCAATAGCAAGAGGATTCGTAGCACCTTCAGGAGTTAACTTAGTATGTATACCAGCCTTTGCTGATGTAGAAGTAGAGGGTGAAGAAAGAACAGGTATTAAGCTAATTGTCAAGGAGGAAAACTAGATATGAAAAATTTAAAAAATGAAAAAGGGTACATTGATTTTGAGGCTATAGTAGGATTCTTATTTATTTTAATATGCTTTGCAGGAATAGTATTTATGCTTGTAGCATTCATAGGAGGGTTTCACTTAGATTACCAAAGTGGAAGTCACAAAATTATACCAACAGCGGTTGATAACGATATGTTTGGTAACTATAAAGTGTATTACAGGACAACAGAATACACAAAGAATAGCGAAGAAGATTACTATTACATTGATAAAAATAATACAGAGTTAGCAGAGCAAATGAGAGAGTATATCAAGCAAGGAAAAGATGTAATTGTGTACTATGACAAATGCATAGGATTTAAAGGATTTACTGCTCCAAGTTCATCGCCAATAACAAAAATAGAACCCCTTGAAAAGGAGGAAAGCTAGATATGAGCTTAAGAAAAGTAAAAATTGAGGGACAAGAGTATATGCAAAATACAAAAACTAAAAAGCTGTACTCAATGCCAAGGTGGGGTATTACAAGAAAAGTAATGCGAAATATTGCAAGAAACGAATTAAAAAGAAAAGGTTATTCAAAACTTAATAAATGCATGAAAAAGGCATGGAAAGAAATAGCTTCAAGCTATTTAGAAAGAGAGGTATTTTAAATGGGAAATTTAGTAACAGGAAAAGTAAGATTTAGTTATGTAAGTGTTTTTGAACCAAGATCAGTAAACGGGGGAGAAGAAAAATATTCAGCTACTTTGTTAATTCCAAAATCTGATACAAAGACATATCAAGATATTATGACAGAGATAAACAAATGCTTACAGGAGAACTTAGCAGATGTATTTAAAGGTGTTATGCCTGCAAATCCAAGTATTCCAATCTATGACGGAGATGGGGTAAGACAGAGTGGAGAAGCTTTTGGACCTGAATGTAAAGGATGTTGGGTAGTATCAGCGAAATCAAATTCAGCACCAGAAGTAGTAGATGCTAATGTACAACCAATTATAAGTAAAAATGAATTTTATAGCGGTTGTTATGGTAGAGCAAGCTTGAGATTTTATGCTTACAACAAAAACGGCAATAAGGGAGTTGGATGCGGACTAGGAAATGTTCAAAAGCTAGAAGAAGGACAACCATTAGACGGAAGAACAACAGCAGCTGAAGACTTTGGAGCATTTATGCAACCTACTGCACCACAACAATATCAACTACCAACTCAACCAGTTACACCACAGCCAGTACCACAACAAGCTACGCAAACCGATGCCTTAGGATACACAAATACTCAATTTAGTCAGCCTACAGCACCTGTAAATCCTACAATGGGACAACCTATTGTAAATAACATATATGGGGTGAACTAGATGAGAACGCTATCAATAGACTTGGAAACCTACAGTTCTGTTGATATTCGGAAAAGCGGGCTTGTACAAATATGTGCAAGCGGATGACTTTGAAATACTTTTATTTGCATATAGCTTTGATGGAGAACCCGTCAAAGTAATAGATTTAGCACAAGGAGAGCAGTTACCAGAAGAGTTGATAGCTGCTCTTTCTGATAAAAATATAATCAAATCGGCATACAATGCAGCGTTTGAATGGTACTGCTTGAACAAATTTTGGAAATCCCCAACAGACCAGTGGCAATGCACAATGGTTAAAGGACTATATTGCGGATATCCTGCAGGGCTAAAAGCAATTGGCGATGCGATAGGACTTTCAGAAGATAAAAAAAAGCTAGCAACCGGTAAAGCACTCATTCGATATTTTTGTCTGCCTTGTAAGCCTACTAAGTCGAATGGTGGTAGAACCAGAAATTTGCCAAAGCATGAACCAGAGAAGTGGCAACTGTTTAAGGAATACAATTTACAAGACGTTGTAACTGAAATGGAGATAAAAAAAGTATTAGACAAAGTTCACTTTCCAGAAGCAGAACAAAGACTATGGGAATTGGATATATTAATGAATACCTATGGCGTAAGGATAGATAAAAAATTAGTAGAAGGAGCTCTTAGTATTGGGGCAAGAAGAACTGAACAACTCTTATCTGAAGCACAAGATTTATCGGGTCTTAATAATCCTAACAGCGTAGCACAACTAAAAGAATGGCTAGAAAATGAAACTGGGCAAGAAATAAACAGTTTAAGCAAAAAAGATGTGCCAGAGCTGATAAAAAATGCAGACTCCGAGCAAGTAAAAAGAATGCTAAAAATCAGGCAAGAACTCTCTAAGACAAGTACAAAAAAATATGACGCAATGGATACTGCTTGTTGCAAAGATGAGCGAGTACGAGGGCTATTACAATTTTATGGTGCAAATAGAACTGGAAGGTGGGCTGGCAGACTAGTACAGGTTCAGAACTTACCACAAAATCATTTACCTATGCTCGATTTCGTACGAGAACTAGTCAAAAATCAAAATTTAGAAGCAATACAAGTAATTTACCGGCAGCATTCCAAAAACGCTTTCAGAGTTAATTAGAACAGCATTTATACCATCTGAACGGATGTGAATTTGTAGTAGCTGATTTCAGTGCGATAGAGGCAAGAGTAATCAGTTGGCTAGCGGGTGAACAGTGGAGACTAGATGTATTTAGAACACATGGAAAAATATATGAAGCGAGTGTATCTCAGATGTTTGGAGTGCCATTAGAAAAAATCAAAAAAGGTAATCCCGAATATGAATTAAGACAAAAAGGAAAAGTAGCAGAATTAGCATTAGGATATCAAGGTGGTGCAGGAGCACTAGTACAGATGGGGGCGTTAGAAAAAGGGCTAACTGAAGAAGAGTTACCAGACATTGTAAGCCGTTGGAGACAGTCAAATAAGCGTATTGTGGATTTATGGCACACTATACAAAATAGTGTAGTTAATTGTTTAAAAACTGGTCAGACGCAAGCCATGCAAAAAGGCATTTTCTTTAGTTTAGAAAATGGCAATTTAGTAATAACGCTTCCAAGTAAGAGACAGCTATTCTACGTAGGTGCAAGATTAGAAATTGGTCAATTTAACAATAAATCTATCATCTACATGGGGCAAAATCAAACTACTAAAAAGTGGGAAAAGATACCCACTTATGGTGGCAAACTAACTGAAAACATTGTACAAGCCGTGGCCAGAGATTGTTTAGCCGAAAGCCTTAAAAACTTAACTGGTGCAGGTTATCGAGTTTTATTTCACATTCATGACGAAATCATAGCAGAAGTACCAAAAGATGACAATAGATTTAGTTTAGAAAATGCAATAAATCTTATGTGCAAAGTACCAGAATGGGCAGAAGGCTTGCCACTAAATGCCGATGGCTTTACATCAGACTATTACAAGAAAGAATAGGAGAAACAAAAGAAAATGGAAGATTTATTTGAAAAAAATATACCTTATGCGCTAAAAATTGCACATAGCTACTCAAACTGGATTTATGAAAGAGAAGATATAGAACAGTTAGCTTTAATAGGTTTATGGCAGGCTGTAGAAACTTATGATGGCGTTAGAACATTTAGTTATTATGCAAGGACCTGTATTGTGAATTCAATTAATTTATATTTGAAAAAACTGAGAAAATTGCCAAAAACAGTATCAATACATAAGCCTATTACAGACGATGATAAAATTACAATTGAGGATGTATTGCCCGACGAAATTAACAACATAGAAGAATTAGAAAGTAATTTATTTTCTAATGAGATTCTAAGTGCTATAGAGAATGAAAGACACCGCAATGTAATTAAGAGATTAGTTATAGAAAAAGAGAAAGAGGCTTGTATTGCAAGAGAACTAAAGGTATCAAGGCAACGTATAAGTGGAATAAAAGTGAAGTGCCTGAAAAAGTTAAGGGAGAAGGTGAAGTTATGAAACAGAGAATAAAACAATGGGAATTAGAGACAGGGGTAGAAATAAGAGAACCAAGAGGGTTTAAAGGAAGAAAAAATAATATTTACAATCGTTATTATTCAAGAGGAGAGTTCAAAAAATACGCAAGACGAAGCGTTATCACTATTAAGACTCAAAAAGGGCTTGAATTTATGCGTGGAGGGGAGCTATGCAATTCGATAGAAAATTAAAAATATCAGTAGCAAGTAATAGGAAATCAGTTAATTGGATACAGCAGGAAATCTTATGGTCTGATTTTATAAAAAAAATTAGCACCCCTACTACTACTAATGAAACCTTTGAACAATTTATGAAACTTAAAAAGTCACAACAAGACGAGCTAAAAGATGTTGGAGGCTTTGTAGCAGGTATACTAAAAGATAACCGCAGAAAAGCAGAAAACGTGATGTCAAGGTGTCTAGTAACACTTGATGCAGATAATATCGAACCAGGACAGACACAAAAGGTGTTAAGTTTAATAAGTGGTTTAGGATGTGAGTATGCAGTATATTCGACTAGAAAACACTGCTCCTCTAAGCCACGTTTGAGAATTGTTATTCCTTTGGACCGAGATGTATCTGCTGAAGAATATGAGCCAATTGCAAGAAAATTAGCTTCCTTTCTAGGAATGGAAATTATGGATCCTAGCACTTTTGAAGCGTCAAGATTAATGTATTGGCCAAGCTGCAGCAAAGATAGCGAGTTTGTATTTGTATACGAGGATAAGCCTTTTGTAAGTAGTAATGGATTGCTACAGATGTATAAAAATTGGAAAGATATAAGCGAATGGCCGAAAATTACAAATGAAACCGAAATTATAAAAAAAGAAATAACTAAACAAAAAGATCCATTTGAAAAAGATAATATTGTTGGGGCTTTCTGCAAGGTATATGACATACCTACAGCAATAGATAAATTCTTATCAGATATATATGAGCATGGAGATAAAGCCGACAAATATACATATATACAAGGTAGTGTAGCAAACGGTGCGACCGTATACGGGGAAGGCAGATGGCTTTATAGCTTCCACGCTACAGACCCAGCTAGCCGAACCTTATGCAATTCATTCGACTTAATTAGAATACATAAATTCGGAGAATTAGACGAAGAGGCAAAAGAAGGCACACCAACTGGACGACTACCAAGTTATTCTGAAATGTGCAAATTTGCAATGCAGGATATTGAAGTTAGAAAAGAATATGAGAAGACTCAGCTAGAAATTGCAAGAAGTGAATTTGCTGAAAGCACGCCTGTTGTAAACGGGCTAGAATTTCAAGAAATAGACACAGAATGGCGTTTGAAGCTTACTAGGTCAGCAAATACTGGATGTATCGAAAGGACAATTAATAATGCTCTTCTTATATTAGAGAATGCAGAAGAATTTAAAGACAAGCTGATATTTGATAGGTTTTCAAATAGATTCTTAATTAAAGAGGCACTACCATGGAGCAGAAAAGAAGAAAGCTATCCAAAACTTTGGACAGACAACGACGATGCAGAACTTAGAGGGCATTTTGAGAAGTACTATCAAGGCTTTAAGGGTGTTGCAGTTATAAATGACGCACTTACCATACTAAAAAATAGGAAATCAACTAATGTGGCTAAGGACTATTTTGAAAGTCTTATATGGGATGGAATGCCACGATTAGATAATCTTATAATTGATTATCTTGGCGCTGAAAATAAGCAGTACACAAAAGAAGTTACTAGAAAAGCATTTACTGCAGTAGTAGCAAGAGCAATTACAGAAAGACCTATAAAATTTGACAATATGATAATTCTAACAGGCAAGCAAGGTATAGGGAAAAGCACTCTACTTAGCAAACTTGCAGGAGAATGGTTCACAGATAATATAGTAGATTTTAACAGCAAAGATACATTGCTTCTTTTACAGAACTGTATCATTGCAGAAGTACCAGAGTTGCAAGGTTTTAACAAAGCAGATAGCAATAGACTAAAACAGTTCTTAGGACAAAAGACAGATAAGTACAGAGCTCCATACGAACGAAGGGAAGAAGAACATCCAAGGCATTGCGTATTTTTTCGGAACAACAAACGACGATGAATTCCTACGAGATAGCACTGGAAACAGAAGATATTGGCCAGTACAGGTTCGGAATTAACAAGACAACAAAGAATGTGTTTGTGGACTTGGAAAACGAACGAGACCAAATCTGGGCCGAGGCAGTGGCTAGATTTAAAATAGGGGAACCACTTTACTTAACAGGAAATGTACTTCAGGAAGCTGAAAAAGAACAAGCAGCAAGATTAATTACAGACCCTTGGGAATTAAAAGTTAAAACCTACTTAGCAAAACCAATTCCAATAGGATGGTTTGATATGACTTTAGAACAGCAAAGAGATTATTGGATACTTAACAAAAATGATACGAATGCAATGCTTGTGGAAAGAGACAGGGTTTGTGCAAGCGAATTATTAGAATTAGCAATTCAAATCCCTACAAAAAACCAAACGAGCCTAGACAGAAAGAGGGTTATAGACATCATAAGGAAAATGTCAGACTACCATTTTGAAAAGACAATTAGATTTGGGCAGAGTTATGGCCGAACAAGCGGATTTATCAAGCAAAAATGATGTCAGACGAAAATGTCAGACAAGTAAGAGTAGTCGTCTGACGCGTCTGACAAAAAAAATAAAAAATGTCAGACATGTCAGATTAAAGTCAGACGGCATCTGACAGGAAAAAGCCTTATGAAATCAATAGTTAAGATATTATGTCAGATATGTCAGACAAAAGCATATAAGTTTTATAAAAATTAAGAAAAATAAGAAATACGTGTGTATTTATTTCTTAAATATCTTAAATTTAATAAAAACATACGCGCACACGAGAAATTTGTCTGACAAAAAATATGAGAAGGGAGAAAATTGAAAAATGATAATCGTAAGTCAAGATAAAGATAAAATTGCAATTTTGGAAAATATAGCACATCTATTCATAAATGCTGGCAGTGGGACGACCATAAGCTATGGAAGGATGGCTGGATGTTCTGAAGAGTTAGGATACTATGACACAAAAGAAAGAGCAAAAGCAGTGCTGATTGATATGGTAAAAGCATATTCAGCTTTTGAAAATATAAAACACACTAATCTAAAGGATTTAGTACCACAGACGGTAATTAGAGACTTAGCAAAAAGTGCAAACCTCTTTGATGTCTATGAAATGCCAGAAAGCTGAGGCGAAAAATGACCAAAGAAGAATTGTTTAATCAAAATATAAAACTTGCATACTACTTTGCAAATAGATATCGTGTTAACTACCCTCACGAAATGGAAGATATTAAGCAAGTAGCATTATTAGGGCTATGGAAGGCAGCAAATAAGTACAATGGGAAAACCAAATTTGCCACTTTTGCCTGTGCAGTAATGTCAAATACTGTTAATTATTATCTCAGACATGTGAAAAAACATAGCAATCAAAGCCATTTAGAAGATGAAATAGGGGATAAGATAACGTTAGCAGACGTAATAGCATCTGACAATTCTGAAATAGATGCGATAGAAACAAAATTTGAATTTGAGATGAAGAAAAGCTACATGGGTGCTGAAATTTCAAAGCTAAGTGCCAGAAATCAGGAAGTAATTAAAAGGCTACTACGAGGAGAAACGCAGTGCGAGATAGCAAAGAAAATGAGTTTATCGCAACCGCAAGTAAGTAAAATAAGACAGAGAATAATAAATGATACCAAAAAAGCATTAGAGGGGATAAGTACATGAGAAAACTAGAAAGAGACTTAGAAGAAAAATTACGAAAAAAGGTAAAAGCACTTCGGTGGACGAGCTTACAAGTTTGTATCACCTCGGAAATTCTGGTGTACCAGATAGGCTGGTAATCCTTCCAGGAGCAAAAATAGGATTTGCAGAAATGAAAAGACCACGGAGGAAAAACAAGTGCATTGCAAGACGCGCAGATAGCAATTTTACGAAGATTAGGATTTTTTGTACAAGTGCTAGACAGTGAAGAAGCAATAGATGCGTTTTTAATAATTCTACAAAACCAAGAAGGAGGTTAAGATTGAGAATTATAGAACTATTTGCTGGCATTGGAGCTTGTAGTACAGCACTAAAAAGAATAGGAATTGACATAGAAATAGTAGATGCAGTTGAAATTGATAAATATGCAATAAAAAGTTTCAATGCTATTCATAATACAAGTTTTGAAGTTCAAGACATAACAAAATGGAATAAAGAATTTAAAAATATCGATTTAGTAACGCATCGGAAGTCCTTGCCAAGACTTTTCTGTGGCTGGAAAACAAGCGGGTGGAGACTTAGGTAGCGGAACGAGAAGCAGTTTAATGTATGAAACAATAAGAATAGTAGAGCAAATTAGACCGAAGTATGTTTTGTGGGAGAATGTCAAAAACATTCTATCTAAAAAACATAGACATAACTTTGATAGATATATAGAAACGTTAGATGCATTAGGTTATAACTCATATTATCAGGTATTAAATGCTAAAGACTATGGAATACCACAAAATCGAGAAAGAGTATATACAGTAAGTATTAGAAGAGACATAGACAATAGACACTTTGAATTTCCAAGAAAAGAAGAATTAAAGGTAAGGCTCAAAGATATATTGGAAGAAACGGTAGAAGAGAAATATTACTTAAAAGAAAAAGGGTTAAAATATATAAATAAAAGACTGGGTGATTATACACAACTTATAAAGCCAGATACAGAAGTTGCACATTGTCCTATTACAACCAAAGGAAATGCTAATTGGACGGGAAGTATGGTTTTAGATGATACAAATAAATGTATTAAAGTTGGACAAACGACTTTAAATAGTCAAGCTGGGCAAGTTTATTCTTCTGAAGGATTAAGTCCAACTATAGTTGCAGGAACGCATGGATACGCTATTGGAAACATTATACAGGCTGGAGAACTAAATATTAAAGGACAGGATAATGTTAAAAGGGTGTATGCTACAGAAGGAATTAGTCCAACGCTAACTAATATGCAAGGAGGAAACAGGCAACCAAAAATATTAGAAACGCCATATATAGTAGCAAGTAGAGGAAGAAATCCTAACAACCAAAATTCTAGAATAGTAGGGGAACATTTAGAACAAAGGTTAGAGGCAAATACAAAGGGAACAACAAATTGTATTAGCACAGTACAAAAGGACAATTATGTAGTAGATAGTAACATAAAAATACGAAAATTAACACCAAAAGAATGTTGGAGATTAATGGGGTTCGATGATGAAGATTTTGAGAGTGCCAGATTATATAATTCAAACACACAACTCTATAAACAGGCAGGGAATAGCATTGTAGTACCTGTATTAGAAAAAATATTTAAAAACTTGATAAGTTGAAAAATGGAGGCAGATTAATGAAGCAAGTATTTAAACCGCACGACTATCAAAAATATTGTATTTCAAGATGTATAACAGACGATAAAATTGGATTATTTTTAGACATGGGATTACGGCAAGACAGTAATTACACTAACTGCCATAAATGACTTGAAATATAACAGGTTTACAGTAAATAAGGTTTTAGTTATAGCACCAAAAAAGGTAGCAGAAGATACATGGACAAGAGAGCAAGAAAAATGGGAACATCTTAAACTTCTAAAAATTTTGCCTGTGTTGCGGTTCTCTGCAAAAGCGAATTAAAGCCTTAAATACAAGAGCAGACGTTTATGTGATTAATCGTGAGAACGTGGAATGGCTAGTAGACTATTACCAAAACGATTGGCCCTTTGATATGGTTGTGATAGATGAATTATCTAGCTTCAAAAACAACAATTCTAAACGCTTCAAAGCATTAAAAGCAGTCAGACCGTTAATCAAAAAAATCGTTGGACTAACAGGAACGCCAGCGCCGAATGGGTACATAGACCTTTGGGCACAGATATACCTTTTAGATCAGGGGGAAAGACTTGGAAAATTCATAACACATTACAGAGAGAACTACTTTCAACCGGATAAACGAAGTAGTGAAAGAATCTTCACCTACAAGCCGCAGCAAAATGCAGTAGAAGTAATTAAAAACAAAATATCGGATATTTGCATCAGCTTACAAGCAAAAGACTATTTACAAATGCCAGAAAAGGTCGTGGACAACAGATACATTAAGTTAGATAGTAAAGCACAAAAGGCATACAAAGACTTTGAACGAGAAATGTTTTTGCAGATAAACGAAGAGGAGATAGATGTTACATCAGCCGTAGCATTGTCAAACAAACTCTTACAATTTTGTAATGGGGCAGTTTACAAAGAAGATAGCAAAGAATATTTAGAAGTACATAATTGTAAGATTGAAGCATTATTAGAATTAGTTGAAGAAGCCCAGCGGACAACCTCTCTTGATTTTCTATAACTTTCAACATGATTTAGAGAGAATCCAAAGAGAATTAAAGAGACTAAAGTTAAGAGTAGGAGTTCTAAAGGATAGCAAAGATATAGCAAAGTGGAATAACAGGGAGCTAGATATACTTTTAGCACATCCAGCATCAGCAGCATATGGGCTAAACTTACAAGATGGTGGACACCATATAGTTTGGTTTGGACTAAATTGGAGTTTAGAGTTATATCAGCAAGCAAACGCAAGACTCTACAGGCAAGGGCAGAAGGATACTGTATTTATACACAATTTAATTACTGCAGATTGTAGAGACGAAGACGTAATAGATGCTTTGGAGAACAAAAACGAGAGTCAGGAAGCTTTATTAGAGAGCTTAAAGGCAAGAATTAAGCAAGTAAAGGAGGAAAATAACAGAAGATGATATGTATTAATAAAAATTGCCAAGCGTGTAAGGATCATTTTGTTAAACAAGTAGTATACAAAGAATGCTACAACGACAAAGAATTCATAACAGACTGTGAAACACACGAAAAGTTTGAAGGGCTAACAAAAACTAAGAAGTCACGCGTGCGCGAAGGAGACGAGGAGAGATGAAAATAATTAAGCAAGGAAGAATAAGAAAAGATGTAGATAGAATTAAAAAGTGTAAGTATTGTAAAACAGTATTTCAATATAGCTCAAGAGATATTATCGATTTAACAGTAGATGGGCAAGAATTATTTGACGGGGTGCAGTGCCCCGTTTGCGAAGAATTAATCGCAACATCATTTTTAGATAAGAAGGTGAAAGCAGATGCAGATTTTTGCGGAAGGCATTAGAGGACTGGTAAGGGAATACACAAAAGCCGTAGATGCAGAGGTATTTGATTTCTTGGAGAAAAAAGGCTACAAAGTAACTAAAACAAAAAAAGGAGCAAGGGAAGTTAAAAAGCGACTAGAAGCAGAGGGGAAAACAATTAGGATAAAAACTATTAATCAAAGAATGTGGCACATGCCAGAAGGGATCGAGTATACTTTTGATTTAGAAATAGAATTGGAGGAAAAGAAAAGTGGGAACAATTAAGGTCGTTTCAATTATTCTAGCAGCATTCTTGGGGTTAGATAGATTTAATATATTAATTAACGACAACCTAGAAAAGAGTATTGGAAAAGAAATATTATATGTTGTAGAAGTGGTTTGCTGTATAGCAAGCATTGTATTTTTGTTAAATTTAGGAGGAACACAATTGACAAAGAAAATGCTTAGTCAAAGCTTAGAACTAAGAAAAGAAATTAAGGATTTGAAAGCACGAATTGCCAAAGTGGAAAAGAGAAATGACATAGTTTCAGATACAGTTCAGTCTTCTAATGGTTTTCCATACACACAGCATAGTGTAGGGATAACGGGGGTAAGCGCTAGAAAATATAAGCTAATAAAAGACTATAATAAAAAACTAGATATGTTCATGATAAAACTGTTACAAATGCAAAATGAGATAGAAGATTTTATTGAGACTTTAGAAGATGCAGACCTAAGACGAATAATGAGATATAGGTACATAGACGGCTTTGGGTGGGTTAAAATCATGCACTTAATGGAGTATAATAGTGAGGATACAGCCAGAAAAAAACACGATAGGTTTTTAGAAAAAATTTAAAAAATTTTCAATTTGTCCGTTTTGTCCGGTTTTAAAATGCTATACTAGTATTGTGAGAAAGTGTAGAAAATACATTTCTCTGAAATTCCTTTTTTCTTTTGTTTTGGTTTTGCTTTTGGTTTAATCCATAGAGATGCCCATAATGGGCATCTTATTTTTTTATTTTTTGGGGGGGTGGTAATAATTGGTAAAACGAAACGAAAACAATTTAACCGCAAACCAACAAAAATTTGCTGATTATTATCTAGCAAATGGGTGCAATGCAACTAAAGCATATATGAGCACATATCCAAAAGCAAGTGCAGAAACTGCAGCAGTAAATGGCTGTAAATTCTTAAAAAATAATTATGTGCACGATTACATAGAGAAAAGGCAATTAGAATTACAAGAAAAAACGCAAGTTACGCAAGAATACTGCATAATGAACTTAAAAGAAGTTACAGAAAGATGCTTGCAACATAAGCCAGTAATGGAATTCAATAAAATGACTGGAAAATATGAGTCAACTGGAGAATATCAATTTGACAGTATTGGAGCAAATAAAGCACTAGAACTATTGGGAAAAACGTTAGGCATCTACGTTGATAAAGTGGACAACCCGTCTGGTGCGGGGACAGCCTTGCTAGATAGTATTTTAAAGCAGTTAGGCGGTGTGACCGATGACGGAGACAATACTTAGACAAGATTTATTACTACCACTTTCACAAATTTACATAGACTTTTTGAATTATCGAGCCAAAAAAGAATTTATGGAAGGAACAACAGCAGCTGGAAAAACAACAATAGGGGCTATTAAGTTTATGCTTAGAGTAGCTGAAAGCAAGCAAAAATATCACATGATAGCTTCGGCAGATATTCGGAACCGCAGAAAAAAACGTAATCAATCCAGAGCGTGGAATTTTAGATGTGTTTGGCTCTCTTGTAGAATACAAAGGTGCAGGAGACGCAAATATTAAATTAGCGCATATAAAATTTACTACTGCAACGGGCATTAAAATTATTTACGTATGCGGCTATGGGGATAAAAGGCGTTGGGAAAAAGCATTAGGAGGCCAGCTGGGTTGTCTATACATAGACGAAATAAATATAGGAGACATGGAGTTCATACGAGAATCTGCGCATAGATGTGAATATGAGCTTACATCTTCTAATCCAGATGATCCCAATTTGCCAGTTTATAAGGAGTATCTAAACCGAAGTAGACCACTAGCGAAATACATAGATAGATATCCAGCGGAATTGTTAAATCAATTGAATGAGCCAGCAGTTGATAGATGGATACATTGGTATTTTACATTTGACGACAATTTAGGTCTTACCGAAGAGCAAAAGCAAGACAAAATAAATGCATTAGCTCCAGGAACTAAGATATATAAAAATAAAATACTAGGATTAAGAGGCAAGGCTACAGGTCTTGCTTTTAACTATACAAAAGACAATATTATTACAAGAGTACAAGCAAAGCAATTTATTTTTAAGCATTTCAGCGTAGGAGTTGACACTTCATATTCTAAGCAGACACACGACAAGCTAACATTTGTCTTAATAGGAACAACAATGAATAATAAATGCGTAGTTTTGAAAACAAGGTCTTTTAACAATAAAGATAGAGCAGTTCCGTTTGCACCGTCTGATGTAATACCGATGTTAATTATGTTTTTAGAAGAGTGTAAAGAAGAGTGGGACTTTGCTAGAAATGTGTTTATAGACAATGCAGACGCAGGGACAATTGCTGAAGCACAAAAGTCAAAACGAATTAACAGCTTAATATACAATTTCATTCCATCATGGAAGAAAATGACAAATATTACGAGAGTGCAGCTAGAACAAACGTGGCTGCACTCTTTAGATTTTTTAATTGTAGACGAATGCAAAGATTTGCTAGAAGAAATGAACGTCTATGGTTTTAATGAAGATGGAAAGCTAGAAGACGCAAACGACCACGTTATACAAGCATGCCAATATGCGTGGATGCCATTTAAAAAAGAAATTGGCAATTGGGAAGTAATAAGGGCTTTGATAAAAGGAGCCGATATAGACTAGGAGGAAAAATCAATGGGGTTAGGAGGTAAAATCAAGCAAATGATTAGAAACTGGTTAGAGATACAGCCTGCAATAGGAGAAAGCTTAACAATACTAGAAATAAATACATTTGACGGAATTTGCTTCCGAAACCAACTCTGGTATCGTGGAGATCCTTCAGAGCTACATCAGTACTACACACAAATTGATGACATGATGGGAAATTCAAAATTTTGGGCAGCAGTTAGTACAACAGGAACAGACTTTAGAAAAATACATACGGGTTTGCCTGCTTTAATTATTGACATGCTAGCGGATATTATTGTAGATGCCTTAAACTCAATAAAAATTGTGAATAATGATGCAGCAAACGAAACGTGGGAAGAAATTGAAAAAGAAAACAACTTCAAAGACTTAATAAAGCAAGCAATTATTGACGTTTTTATTGAGTGTGATGGAGCATTTAAAGTGTCGTATGATACAAAATTGAGTAAATATCCTATTTTACAGTTTTATAGCGGCGCTAGTGTTGAATATGAATATCAAGCTGGAAGGCTTAAAACTATAATATTCAAGAACATCTATCACAAAGACCACAATAGGTATTTGCTTAAAGAATACTATAGCAAAGACGGAATAAGATATGAATTGTTCAAAAATGAAGATGAAGAAACAAGCATACCATTAAGTTCAATACCCGAAACCTCCGGCTTACAGGAAGTACACGACAACGGTTTTATGCTAGCAGCACAAATGATGTTTAACGGGTCTAAAATATTTAAAGGACGTGGACAGTCAATTATAGATAAAAAAATCGATGATTTTGATAGTTTTGACGAAGTTTGGTCGCAATGGATAGAGGCATTACGAGATAATAAAACTCAAACCTATATCCCTGAAGACTTATTGCCGGTGAATGACGATGGAACATTTATGAAGCCGAATACATGGGATAAAAGGTTTGTAAAAATCGGAAGCTCAATGGGCGAAGACAGTAAAGCAGGTCAAGTTTTACGTGTGTCGGGCGACTTCGAGTATGAGAAAATGTTACAGGGGTATATCACAGCGTTAGACTTGTGCCTACAAGGGCTAATTTCGCCATCAACATTGGGGATTGACACTAAAAAACTAGATAATGCTGATGCACAAAGAGAAAAAGAGAAAGTTACACAGTACACAAGAAACAAAGTTATTAGAGTGCTAGAAAAAGTAATACCAGCTGTTGTTGTTATGTGCTTAAAAGCTTATGACTTAGCACAAGGTAAAGTGGCGGGTGATTATGAAGTAACAGTTGACTTCGCAGAGTACAGCTCGCCAAGCTTTGAGGCTATTGTAGAAACGGTAGCTAAAGCAAGACCAGGCCAAATCATTATGAGTATTGAAAAATCAGTTGATGAGTTGTATGGCGATAGTTTAACAGAAGAAGAAAAGCAAGCTGAAGTCAAAAGATTAAAAGAGCAACAAGGTATTATAGAAAAGGAAGAACCAAACCTTTTAGGCGGGGATATAAATGTCTGATAAATTCAAACCAGTTCAGTCTGACTACGATTTTAAAAAAATCTACGATACGCTAGAACTAGAATTAATTGCATCTATGAGAAGAACTCTATCGAGTCATACGAATGACGAAGATTTAGAAAAGTTTGACTGGCCACAGTGGCAAGCACTGAAGTTAAAACAAATGAGGCAGTTCAGAGAACATAACAGGGGTCTAATAGATGAATGCGAAAAAGAAGTAAAAAAAGAAACTTACAGTCTCATAAGAAAACAGTTCAAAGAAGGCGCCAGCAAAGCCAACAAAGAAGCAATAAAGGCGGGGATATTAGATAAAGAAGACGCTGAGCTTGGCGGATCTTTTTTTAAAATAAACAATAGGAAAATTAGAGCATTAAGCGATAGCGTACTAAACAATTTAACAGATGCGCATATTGCTACACTAAGACAAGCAAATGACATTTACAGAAGTACTATATATAAAGCAACGATGATGCAAGGCTTTGGGGCAAAGACATTATATCAAGCAATAGACATGGCAACAAATGACTTTTTGACGAGAGGATTTAAGACAATTGAATATAAAGACGGAAGTCTACACAGCACAGCTGATTACACAGATATGGCAATTAGAACAGCAACCAAAAGAGCAAATTTGATGGGGGAAGGGGAACTACGCAAAAGGCTTGGAAATCCTCTAGTTTATGTAACAAAGCATGGAACTAGTTGTGGTAAATGCGGTAAGTGGCAAGGACGAGTTTATATTGATGATGTTTGGTCTGGTGGAACTGAAAAAGATGGTAAATACCCCTTACTATCTACAGCAATTCAGGGTGGCTTATACCATCCTCGTTGTAGGCATGGACAAAGTACATACTTCGAAGGAATAAACGAAGAACCAGAGGAAATTCAAGAAAATGAGCATAATCAAAATGACGAATATATACAAGAGCTGAAAAGAAGAGAAAAACAGTATGAGAGACTTCTTACAGGTAGTTTATTGACTAGCAATATTAGAAATTATTCAACTAAAGTACAAGAGTTGCAAAATCAGATAAAAGATGCTACAATGGAAGAACTAACAGAGAGTGAACAACTAGCTGTGAATAAATATATCAGTTCAGATTTTTATGTAATAAATGAAAAGTTAAGAAATAATCTAGTTTTGGATGACATAGAAAAAGAGCTTATGAACGACTTAGACTTAGCATTAGATAAAATGAAGAATTACCAAGGACGAGTAAGGCGTTCATTAGAATTAGACGATGAGACACTAAAAGAATTTCTAGAAAAGCATCGAGTAGGCAATACTGTTAAATACGAAGCTTATACGGCTACAACCACAGGGGAGCGATACAATCAATTTAGCAATGTAGAATTATATATAGACTCTAAAAGAGGAAAAGACATAAGGCAATACAATGAAGAAGAACAGGAAATCTTATTTAAAAGAGGGTCAAAATTCAAAGTAAAACAAGCGGAAAAGATAAAAGATGTTTACTACATTCGATTGGAGGATATAAATGGAAAAGGATAAGGAGAAAGAAAAGTTATTTCAAGACCCAAAATGGAATGGAGATACTGGAACAGTAGTAGTGGGACACGAAGAAGTGTCAAAAGAAGAAAGAGAAAAATCAAGAAAAGAATTTTTAAAGATTTTAAAAGATGAAGGCATAATTTGAAAACTAATAGGCACCTAGATGCCTATTTTTTATTGCTCCAAAACGTGTGTAAGAGCGTAAAATAAACTGCTATCATGGTTGAAAGCTGACGAGCTTGGTACGGTGGAGGTTTCTATATGGAAGACGAAAAGAATGAAAATGTAGATACTCAAACTACAGGTGCAGAGAATAACCAAAATGGCGATAACACTGCAGAAAAAAAACAGTCTGCAGAAAATACTGCAGAGGAAAATCAAGATGGCAATGGGCAAGAAACTAATGCAGAAGATTTATCAAAAGCTTTTGGAAATTCAGTTAGTACAAACAAAAATGAGGGCGAGAAAGAGAAAAAGACTAATTCGGTAGCTAAAACTAACGAAGATGGTTCAATTACTTTCAAAAATCAAGAAGAATTAAACGGATTTATAGACAGAATGTATAGAAAAGGAGCAAATAACAGTCAAAATTCAAAGCAAAATCAGACTGGTGAACAAAGAGTAGAGCAATCACAAGGAGAACAAGAAAATACTGAACAAAATTCTAATGACAAGGGACAAGCTAGTAAAAATGTTGAGCAAAATCAGGCATTACCAAATGACTATTATAACTCAAAAATTGGCTTAGCTATGGTTACAAAAGGGGTAAACTTTGCAAAAGTGGAAAGAGCAAGCAGACTTGTAGATACTTCAAAGGTTGTTGTTAATGGAGCAATCGACGAAGCTGCTTTGAATTCTGAAATTGAGGCAGTATTGGCTGAATTTCCAGAATTAAAAAATACAGTGGCTGAAAATAATACCCAAGCAGGCTTTAAATTTGGAGCTAGCAAAGAAGAGAGCCAAAGTGCTGCTGACGCAGATGCAATATCAGAAGCGTTTGGAAATAAAAAAGGATAAAAACGGAGAATTGTGATTTTAAACACTTTCTAATTTAAAAAAAATTAGGAGGTCGATTAAATATGGCAAACACAGTCAATTATGCAACTCAGTTTGAAAGAGAGTTAAAACAAAAATACAAAAGAGAAAGCTTAACAGCTGATTTAACTACAGAAAAAATCACATTTGTTAATGCAAACACCGTAAAAATCCCATACATTGAGATGGGAGGATTTAAAGACCATGGTAGGAATGGGGGCTTTAATCGTCAAGATGTAAAAAATAACTTCATGACTAAGACACTAGCTCATGACAGGGATGTAGAGTTCTTTGTAGATTCTATGGACGTAAATGAGAGTAATTTGGCTCTAGCAGCTGCTAACATTACAAATACTTTCGAAGAAGAACATGCAATTCCAGAGGAAGATTGCTATAGAATTAGTAAATTATATAGCGACTATACTGGACTTGGAAAAACAGCAGATGAAACCGCATTAACTGTAACAAACATTTTAGAAAAATACGATACTTACATGGAAGAACTGGACGAGGCAGAAGTGCCTCTTGAAGGTCGTTTACTTTATGTAACACCGACTGTTGAAAAACTTATCAAAAATGCCGAAGAAGTTAAGAAAGTGTTTTCATTAAACGCAGGTGGAAATGGTTTTATGAGAGCTGTTAGAAATATTGATGACGTTCAAATTAAGAAAATCCCATCAGCTCGTATGAAAACAGCCTATGACTTTACGGATGGATGTGAGTCAGGTGTTAGCGCAAAACAAATCAATATGCTTTTAGTACATCCAAAATCAGTTTTAGCGTGTGATAAACACTCATACATCAAATTATGGGCTCCTGGCACACATACTCAAGGTGACGGTTACTTGTACCAATTAAGAAAATATTGGGATTTATTTGTAATTGATACAAGAGTAGACGGCATTAAGATTAATACTACAGCAACAAATTAGGGAAAGGAGAAAATTCGATGGTTGCAGTAAAAGGTAATGTAGAATACAGAATTACAGAAGCTGAGAAAGCAATGTATATTAAGAATGGGTTTGATATACTAGACGACAGTGGAAAGAAGATTGCTGATGGAGCTCACAAGACAGTTTCTTACGAGCAATATGAAAAAGTAAGAAAAGAACTTGAAGAATTAAAGACTAAAGGCTCTGATAATTCTGAAATTGAGAATCTAAACAGCAAAATTGCTGATTTAGAAGGTGAAACGCAAGAACTAAAGGATCAAATTTCTGCTTTAACGAATGCGTTAGAAGTAGCGAAAGAGCAAAACAAAACACAAGAGGGAGATATCAAAGCAAAAGACAAAAAAATTGCCGATTTAGAAAAGAAATTGGCAAGATAGGAGGTGTAGCATGACTTTATATGCTCAAACTTCTGATTATGAAGGAGTTTACAAAGATATAGAAGCGAACGAAATAAAAAAATACTTGGAGTTAGCTTCTATTACTGTAAATCTTGCAACACTTACACGAATTGAAAGAATAGGATTTCAAAATTTAACTACTTTACAACAAGAATTAATAAAAAAAGCTACAATTGAGGGCGCTCACTATTTCAAAGAAAACGCAATATTTGAATGTGAAGAACTAGAAAGCTATAGCATTACAGACATTTCAGCTAAAGAAAAAGAAACGCTAGCAAGTGCGCTTAATCTTCCAAAAGTAGCTTTTATGTATTTAAAGAGAACAGGACTAACAAGTAGAATTATATGATACAAAAGTTTAATTCTAAGCATTTAGCAAAGTTCTGTAAAACAGATTGTAAAGTAGTATTGTATGAAGAAGGACTTTCAGAAAATGGCGGTCCTTCTAAAGCTTTAGAATTTCAAGGTAAGTGTAGGTTTGTGGAAAAAACGAAAGTCATAATAAGCACAGATGGGAAGCAAGTTAAATTAGTGGGAGAGGTGGTTTTAGTAGGCAATATTGCACCAAATTTGGCTAAAATCTCAAATGGCACGTGCCAAATAGGAGAAGTTAAGTATAATATTTATGGTGCGAGAAGACCCAGAAACCCTGACGGAAGCGTGCATCATACAACATTGGAGCTGATGTAAAATGAAAGTTACGATGAACAAAGCAGGAATTAAGCAAATAAATGCAGATATTGCAGAAGCTCTAATTGATACGGCAGAAGCAATAAAAACAGATTTAGTTAATAGCCGAACAATGCCCTTTGCTTCTGGTACCCTGCAAAATGATAGTACCTTCGTGGATACAAGAAGGGCATTAAAAGGAGTTGCTACCATAACAAGTGATACGCCTTATGCTCGAAAAGTATACTTCCATCCAGAATTTAATTTTAGAAAAGATGATAACCCGAATGCTGGTGGTAGATGGTTTGACCCATATTTGACAGGTGATAAAAAGGAATTACCTATTAAGTTTTTTCAAAAAGCAATGTTAAGAAGAAACGGAGGAAAATAGTATGCAAAAATTAAGTACGAAAAAAGTTAAGGACTATCTAAAAACACTTATTGATTCTCCAAAATGGTATATAGGTAAAAGTGACAATAGTCAAGAGGCGTCAATTACTCTGTACGGAAATAAACGTAAAATAGGAAGAATATCCAGCTATCAGAGTTTACAAACTTATTCAGTACTGCCCACTACGTTACTACTAAGGTGGGGCTTATACTATGACGAAGCTGAAAACAAAGCAAATGAAATTTACGAGCTGCTAAAAAGCAGTTCTTTTTTTGTAGATAACTATAAATGTTTTTGTAATTGTATAGACGAAGGGCCAAATGACCTTCGGCACTGATGAAAGTCGGTGTTTACGAGTTCACAATTGAACTTGATGTATATTACCAAGAAAGGGTGAAAAACGATGGCAACAAATAAAACAGGCGTATTTCCATGCTATGAAAATCAATTTCAAGCAGGAGAATCTAAAGAAACTCTTCACAATATTGCAGATATGGAAACATTCTCTGTAGCAATCGATAATAATATCGAAGAGTGGAAACCATATGATCAGCTAGGTTGGACAAGACGTTTACTAACAGGTAAATCAATTACCATTTCAGCTGCTGGAAAAAGAAATTATGGAGACGACGGAAATGATTACGTTGCAAGTAAAGCAATGGCAGAAGGAAGAGAGGCAGAAGGATGCTTCCAATGGTCATTCCCAGACGGGACTAAATTTCTTTTTGAAAATGCAGTATTTAATATTACAGCTTTTCTTGCCGCAGATAGTACAAATGTTGCACCACTTGAATTTGATGTAATGTCAAATGGAAAGCCACAATTGATTTCAGCAACTGAACCAGCAAGTTTAAATAATGAAAGCACGCCAGCAAGTGCACAAACAAATGCTACACCAGCAAGTGTTAAAGCAGCGAAATCAGTAGAAGCAAAATAGCAAGGCGCCCATGTTGGGCGCTTAATTTATAAAAAGGAGGATATCAAAATGGTTTTAGACATTAGCACAAAATTAGGAAAAGAAAAGCAAGAAATAAAGATAGCTGAAGGTATGGTTTTTGAAGTTGATAATTCTGCGGAAACAATGCTAAAAGCAGAAGAAAAATTCAAAAACATAAGTGACGCAAATAAAATGTTTAGCATATTAGATCTATTTTTAGGCCACACGGCGTCAGTTCAAATAAGAGACTTAAAACCAACCGTAAAAATGCTTCAAACAATCATCATTGCAATAATGGCACAAGTGAACGAGGAGGATTTCGACGAGTTCGAGAAACGATTTCAAGAAAGTAGCAAATAATGATGTAGACTATTATTACGATTTGTTTGAGGACTGGGGATTGATTGCATCTAGTTTAAAACAGCAATACGGCTACAGTATCAGAAAAGAAATAGACCTTTTGAGTTGGGGAGAGCTAAGCGAGGATATAGCGGGTCTATTACCAGATACACCACTTCGGTAATATTGTAAAAATTAGAAGTGAGAATGATTCTGAAATGCTAAAGCAATTTACAAAAGAGCAGTTAGAGATAAGAGCAAATTGGAGAAATAGGCAAGCTAAACAAGTATCACAAGACGACATGAAAGTAGCTTTAGAACAAATGAAACAAGCACTTATACAGATGGCAGGTGGTACACAATGAAAGATATAAAATGTCCGAATTGCAAACAACTATTACTTAAAGCAGATATTTGCAAGGGCGAAATAAAGTGTTTAAGATGTAAAAAAATCATAAAGATAGAGTTAGATCCAAAGACAGAGCGAGTTACACCAGCTGAGTAGTAAACCATGCCTGCGAAAAGAAAGTGGGTGTTATTGGTGAGTACGAATGTTGGTGCAGTAGACTTTGACGTAATCTTTAAAAATGGACAATTTAATAAGCAATTAGCAAATACGCAAAAACAAGTAGAAGCTGCAGGAAAGCCAATTCAAGCGACTTTTAACAAAATTGCAAAAGTAGCTGCTGCAGCTTTTTCTATTAAAAAAATTGTGGATTTTGGAGCTAGTTGCATTAATCTTGGTTCTGATTTAGCAGAAGTGCAAAATGTTGTAGATGTTGCATTTCCAAAGATGAATGAGCAAGTTAATAGCTTTGCAAAAAATGCAATAGAACAATTCGGATTAAGTCAAACTGTAGCTAAAAAGTACATGGGTACATTCGGTGCAATGTCAAAAGCTTTTGGATTTGCAGAGACTGAAGCTGAAAAAATGTCAGAAAAGCTAACAGGACTTGCAGGTGATGTTGCATCATTCTATAATATCTCTAGTGATGAAGCTTATACAAAGTTAAAATCAGTATTTACGGGTGAAACTGAAACGTTAAAAGACTTAGGTGTCGTAATGACTCAAAGTGCCTTAGACAGCTATGCAATGGCAAATGGGTATGGCAAAACTACTTCGGCAATGACAGAACAGGAAAAAGTGGCTTTGCGATACCAATTTGTGTTAGACCAGTTGCAATTGGCTAGTGGGGACTTTGTAAGAACACAAGACGGATGGGCAAACCAGACAAGGGTTCTAACACTTAGATGGCAAGAATTTAAAGCAACAATTGGACAGGGGCTTATTAACATATTTACACCAGTTTTAAAGGTAATAAATATGCTTTTAGCGAAGTTGCAAATACTTGCAGATGCTTTCAAGTCGTTTACTGAAATGATATTTGGCGATGCGGGAGGTGGCTCGCAAGGATCTTCTGCAATAAGTGATGTCGCAAACTCAGCAATGGATGCTTCTAGTGCTGTTGACGGTGTTGGAGCTAGCGCTAAAAAAGCCAAAAAGCAATTACTAGGACTTAGAGGTATAGACGTATTGCATAATACCACAACGTCAGACAGTAACAGTTCTGGCGGTGCTAGTACAGGAGCAAAGATTGATTTTGGAAGCAATACGCTTTCAGATACTATCAAAAAGGCAAATGATGAACTTAACCCTTTTATGCAAAAAATGCAACAACTAGGTAGTGTATTCAAAGAAGGCTTTAAAATCAGCTTTGGAGATTCTAACTTTGGAAAAATTCGAGAACATATAGTTAGTATAAAAGATAATTTAATTGAAATATGGACTGACAAAAAGGTCGTTCAATCATCTCGAAAATGGGCTGAAAAAGTATCATTCTCACTTGGGCAAATCGTTGGTAGTACAGCTCGAATAGGAACTAATATTGTAGAAGGACTAGTAGGTAGCGTAGACAAATATATCGAAAAAAACAAAGAACGATTAAAAGAGCATCTTAGTAAAATGTTTGAAATTTCGGGCGAGGATATAGAACTTACAGGCAACTTTTTTCAAGCGTTAGGAGAGATATCAGATGTATTTAAAAGTGATACAGCTAAGCAAATTGGTGCAGATTTAATAGAAATATTTGTTAATCCGTTGATGAGTATACAAGAGGTATGTGCAAAATTTGTAAGAGATGTAAAGGCAATATTCTTTCAGCCAATTATAGATAACGTAGATAAAATAAAAGTTGCAATAGAAAACACTTTAAAGCCAATTCAGACTATAACTAAAACACTTGCTGAGGCATTTACATATGTCGGAGATAAGTGGAACGAAGTCTATGATGGACATATAAAACCATTTTTAGATGCGATAAAAACTGGGCTAAGTGACACTTTAGGAAAGTTTTTAGACGTGTATAACACATACGTAGCACCAGCGCTACAAAGAATGGCAGATAAATTCAGTGAGCTTTGGAATACGCACTTAAAACCTCTTGTAGACAATATTGGGGGGCTTATTGGTAGTATTGCAGATCTTCTAACAGTATTCTGGAATGAAAAGTTAAAGCCTCTTATTGATTGGATTGTACAAAATGTACTACCCATTCTAGTTCCTGTTTTAGAAACTTTATGGAATACTGTATGTAATGTATTTGGCTTAATAGGAAATGCTATTAGTCATGTAATCGGAGTAATTAAAGGAATTATAGACTTTATCGTAGGAATATTTACTGGGGATTGGGAAAAAGCATGGAATGCAGTTAAAGGTATTTTTGGTACTATTTGGGATGGCATTAAAAATATGTTTGCTGGCATTGGAAATACACTCAAGGACATATTTAAAGGCATTATTGATTGGATAAAAGCTGGACTTTCAAGTTGGGGAAATACAATATCTGGAATCTGGAATAAAATTTGGAGTGGAATAAAAAGTGTATTTTCTAATATTGGAAATGGGATAAAAAACGCTGTATCAAGTGTATTTAATGGAATTAAAAATACTATTTCAAGCATATTAAATGGCATAAAAAGTATTTGGAATAATGTGTGGAATGGGCTAAAAACAACGGTAACCAATATTTTCAATGGTATTTGGAACACTATTAAGAAAGTCATTAACTCTATTCTAGGTGGAATTGAGAAAATGGCCAATGGCGTAATTAATGGCATCAATGGAATGGTTAGAGCACTAAATAAATTGAAATTTGATGTGCCCGATTGGGTACCACTCATAGGTGGAAAGTCTTTTGGCTTTAATATTCCTCAAATTAGTAGGATATCTATTCCAAGGCTTGCAGAAGGTGGGTATTTTAAGGCAAATCAACCTACTTTGGCAATGGTTGGAGATAATAAAACCCAATCAGAAATTGTTTCACCAGTCGATAAAATGCAAGATGCACTACGTGCAGTTCTTGCAGAACAAAAAGGACAAGCTGGAAATATAGAAATTGTAAGATTGCTAAAAGAACTAATACAAATACTAAAAGGACTTGGTGGAGATACAGTTTTGAAAATAGATAATGTAGAACTTGCAAGGGCAGTGCTAAAAGGGCTTAAAGCTTTGCAGGAAAAGTCGGATAAACCGATTTTTGATTTTATATAAGGAGGCTAAAACATGGCTTCAATTATACAATTTAATGGAGAGGATGTAGCCTCTCCATTACCTTTTCAGGTAATAATTTCAGACCAGGACCAAAATTCAGACTCTGACTCAAATGGAACACTACACCGCAATCGAGTTTGCACAAAACGAAAGATACCTCTAGAGTGGGGACCTCTTACATGGGACGAAATAAGTAAAATATTAACATTGACAGAAGATATCTATTTCAACTGTAGATACCCAGATCCAAAGACAAAAAGATTTGAAACTAAGTCATTCTATGTGGGCGATAGGACAGCACCTGTTTGTAATGCGCAAGATAATGGAAGCGTTATGTGGGAAGGGCTTACAATGGATATTGTTGAAAGGTGAATAGCTTATGTATGCTACAAATCGATTTTATGTAGAAGCTTTAGAAAAGATAGATAAGAAATACAATGCAAGAATAAAACTTCGGAAGTGGATTAACACTCGACAATTCTGATATTAAGAGCATAAAGTTTGACCAAAGTATTGTGGAGGGCGATAAATTTACCGTTGGTGGAGTTCACGCAGCAAATATCAATTTAGAAATTTTAAACTATGAAGGAAAATGGGATAACGTAAACTTTGATAACAAAGAGTTTGACATTCAAATTAAACTAGCAACAGAGACTCTCTATACAGTAGAACAATTCCATAATGAAAAAATATCTATTATTGACAAACTAAAAATTAAGCACCTTACAAGTTTATGGATTCCTATTGGAAAGTTCTATTCTACAGAAACGCATAGAAATGTAAATGGCACAGTCTCTATTAAGCTTATAGACAAAACAAAGTATATGGAAGATGAATATAAGAGCAGTTTAACTTTTCCAGCGTCATTGCTAGAAATAAGAAATGATATCTACGAACAATTGCAAATACACTCTAACGCTGCTGAGTTTTTTAATTGCAACGAATTAGTAGAAACAAAGCCAGAGGGGTACTCATATAAGCAAATACTGGGGTACATAGCTGAATGCGCATGCGGATTTGAAATAATAAACCGACTAGGAAATGGAGAACTAAAACAGTATAACACTGATATCAATAAGAATATTCCAAAAGGTGCATTTAAGGAGTTTATACCTGCAGAAGGACTAATTACTGTTAAGAAAATAAGATACTTTAATGGAATAATAGGAGAAGAATCTGGTCACATTCTTGAACTTAACGATGATAATCCGTTGGTATCTGATAGTATAGCACACAATATATTAACTAAAATGAATGGTTTCACGTATATTCCATATATGCAAAGGTTATCAGAAGCAGACATTGCTATGGATTGTGGTGATAAAATAAAAAACACAGACAAAAAAGGTAAAATCTTTGAGTCATATATCATGCAAAATTCTTGGGAATTCGCCGGTTCGCTTACTCAAAATTGGGCTGCAAAAGGAGAAAATGAATTCAATAATTCTTTTAGCGGTTCAAAAGGGCCAATGGGACAAGCAATAGATAGAATACAGAATGTTGAAATACCAGGAGCTTATGAAAAAGCGGTAGATAAGGCAACAGAACTAATAACAGAGTTCAATGGTGGCTATGTGGTAAAAAAAGACGGAGAACTATTCATAGTTGATAACGAAGATTTAGACAAGGCTAAAAAAGTGTGGCGTTGGAATATAAATGGATTTGGCTATTCTAGTAAAGGAATAAAAGGGCCTTATCGGAACAGCAATTACTATGGATGGACAAATCGTAGCAGATTTTATTACTACTGGTAAAATGCTGGCTGATATGATACAAGGTGGAATTTTAAAGCTTGGTGGAGCTAAAAATCTAAATGGGTTGTTTCAGCTATTAGACACTGAAGGAAATACTTGTGTACAAATGAACAATGCAGGTATACAACTAGCTGATGGTACAGGAATAATTGGGGGAGATGGTGTTTATACTTCTCTCTCTTTTAATGGGCAATCTGATAGCTCATCAAAAATTGTAGGAGAAGGAAACTTTCAGACTGTTGGTTTCAGTAACACAGGTATAGGAACTCTTAATAAGTTGTATTCATTTATAGATGTGTTTGTTCCGAAAAACTTTACATTAAAAAAAGCATATCTAAATCTGCAACATTTACCTTTTATTGTTCAAAATACTGCTGGAAGTGTAGTGGGGTACGGCGTGTGCTCAAACATGAAATTATACAAGACTGATGTAAACAGTCAACAGATATATGTTGCACCAGCTTCAGATACTAGCTTAGGTGGAACTGGCAATTTAGATGAAATCGCTGTATTAGGCTCTAACGGCTGGTCACCAACAAGGCCAACCTCGACAGATAGCATTCAACTTGAACAAAAAAGTGTAGAATTAGATATAAATGATTTCAACGCTGAAGGGATAACAAGGTTTGCAGTAGGTTCAGCAGCTAACACACCAACTATTACAGGACAAGACATAAACGCAGATATGATTACGGCATATAAAAATTCAGGGGCAGTAATAGCGACAATTGTTCTAATTCGGATATCTAAAAGATATCTCTTTTTAATCATAAAAAAGGAGCAAACTAAATGAGTGCATATACTAATTTTTTAAATTTATTCAAGTGGAATCCACAAGAGGACGCAGAAGAAGAGTTTGACATCGATAAAGCGTTAAATGATAACTGGGACAAAATAGATTTAAAATTGAAAGACTATATAATTTCTGTAAATGATATTATTGATAGCTTTAAAACTGATGTAAATGCAGAAAATTTAGCTTTTAAAACACAAATAGAAAATGAAATAAACGCTTTGGAAAGTACAGTATCAAGTCTATCAGAACTTATTAATCAAACACAGAGCATACATACTTATACAATGACAGTAGAAGCAGACACAGAACTGGGGGCAGAAGTGACATTACCGTTCTTCTATAAGGTTCGGTAATGGTAGCTTATATCAAGTTCAGTACAAAAATTGGGTACTACTAAAAGCTGTAGACAGTGATAAACAAGGACAGTTCTACGAAGTTGGACAAGCTAACAATATAAGTAACAAGATAAAACTAGCAAATGATGCACAACTGAAGAAATGTGATATTTTAACATTTTACGTGAAAGGAGAGTGGAGTAATGAGTAAAATGCCAAGTGAGGGTAGAATAATTGTTGAAGATATACGAAGCAAGAATATGTTTAATAAAAATGCAGTCACAAGAGGAGCATTAAACGCAGACGGAACTATTGGGGCAATGGAAGGAATTTACACTTCTGATTTCATAAAAGTTGAACCAAATAAGACGTACTATAAAGGACAGTCCGATAGTGCAAGATTTAAGTTTTATGATGCAAATAAAACAGCACTTTCTAGTACATATGCAGACTTGACAAGTGCTGGCAATTCACAAGCATTTACAGTACCCGAAAACGCACATTATATACGATTTTCAATAACGCAAAATTATTTAGACAGTCTACAAATCGAAGAAGGCACACAAGCTACGCCATACTGCAAGCATTTTGATTTTAACAAAGAAATTAAACAAGTTTCAAATATAAATATTGCAAAAGGTCAGTCTATAACTGATACAGACATAATAAATGCAAAAGAATTAGTGTTATTTTATACTGTAAAAGATGATTTTTACAGCAGTATTACAGCAAGAAGAGACTGTGGAACATGGATTTTGGCTTTGCGGAGAAAATGGAGAAAAAGGATATTTTGGAGTGAATTTTGATACAGGTTCAATATTTAGTAGTGCAGGAACATCAGATAATGTAGTCATTATTAGTTATGACATAATCAAATAAAGAAAGGAAATTAGAAGTATGGAAGAATTATTAAAATTAAATTTTACAAACATCTGGTGGGCGATAGGTGCACCACTTTTACTAATGATATTAGACATAATTACAGGTTATTATAATGCATGGAAAAACGACGAGGTATCAAGCTCAAAGATGAGAGACGGATTAGGGAAGAAATGTGCAGAATTATGTTACATAGCAATTGGTTTTCTATTTAAGTTTGCATTTGCAACAGATGTTGTAATGTATTTCATGGTTATTTATGTGTGCTATATGGAACTAGTATCACTAGCTGAGAATTGTGACAAGTTAGGTTTACCAGTGCCAGACAAATTAAAAAACAAATTGAACAATGAAAGTGAGGAACAAAACAATGAAAAATAGAATGAGACGTATAACCCTTGAGGCTGTACACACACACACACACACACACACACACACAAGTGTTTCTAAAAAATGGAGCAAAGGAGGAAGTAGAGAGCAACTAGAAGTTAGCATACTTCCTCGTGAAGATTTGATATGAAGATGCCAGACCAAGAAAAAAATATCTATATCGTAGAAAGTGGTAGTAATGAGAATGGTAGTTATATAAAATACAGCAATGGAAAACTAAAGCAAATGGGAAAAGGAAGTGGAGATGCCTCTGTAGGAAATATTACAATAGAACTTCCTACAGCCTTTTCTGATACTAGTGGAATTGTAAGTATTACTAATATATATACAAATTATCCATCGATTAATTATAGTGCTTCAGTAGACAAGACAAAATTATATGTATTTGCAAGAATACCAACAACAGATGGTTATGGAAAGCTTGTAGACAAGGAATGGAACTTTCAGTGGACAGCAGAAGGGTATTGGAAATAGTCATATTAAATCGCTCTTGAAAATGAAAAATGAGAATGCCAGATGAAGAAAATGATAAATTAAATTTGAATATAATAGAGCCACTTACTCCAACAGACCCATTAGTGACAAATTATGATGGGTATAACAATAGTTATTGCTATAAAATAAAGCATAAAGTATTTGTACATATAGGCGTAAAAATCGACACAGAAAACCCTGTGAATGCATTTATATTGCCAGAAGGGTATAGACCATCGTCTGTAATTGCCGCAGTTGGGGTAGGAAGTTCAATTACTAATATATCAGCATTACAAGCATATCCTGAAGGAACAATATATATTCATTCTAATTATACATATGCTAGTATTGATTTTGAATTTAACATATTTAATAAAAAAGAAAGCGAGGAAAAATTATGAAAATATTATTAATTGCAGGTCACGGAGCAGGTGACCCACGGCGCTTGTGGAGATGGCTACAAGGAAGCTGATTTAACAAGAGAACTAGTGAATAATCTAGCAAAGAAGCTAAAACAATATGCAACAGTAGATATTTATAATCAGAATAGAAATGCTTTCTATGACTGCCAAAATGGAACATTTAAAATTGGCAAATACAACTATGTATTTGAAATACATTTTAATGCGAGCAATGGAAAAGGACATGGAACGGAATGTTTTGTAACAACTAGAGAGAATGCTATTACAGTAGAACAAGCAATTATGAAAAATATGAGCAAGTTCTTTACACTAAGAGATAACGATAGCATCTTTGATGGAGTAAAGAGAACTAATTTCTTAGTAATTAATACAGTAAAATCAAATGGCATTTCTGGAGCATTATTAGAAACATGTTTTATTGATAATAAAGAAGATATAAATATTTATCAAAAGAATAAAGACAAAATAGCACAAGCTATCTGCGATGGAGTTGTAAGTGGATTTGGTTTGAAGAAAAATAGTACAAGCACTAATAATGCACAAACTACGGGCAAGCCAGCAACAACAAAGGCTATCAAAGCAGGCGACAAAGTAAAAGTATTAAAAGCTGTTCAGTATAATAATCAACCATTCGTCTGCTATTATAAAGAATATGATGTAATTGAAGTAAAAGGAGATAGAGCCGTGATTGGTAAAAATAAGACTGTTACTTGTGCTATTAATATTAAGAATATTCAAAAGATTTAATTGTAGATAGTAAACTTACATATCTCAAAATAGAAAACGGCTTAGAACTTAATCTGAGCCGTTTAGTCTAATATACTTAAATTATAATTGGAAATGTTGGAGGAGAGAAGTATTGGTCATGGTAATTAAAATTCTAATATATTTAAATTATAATAACTATGAAAGATGAACCTAAACCAGTTGTGCAAACCTTAAAATTCTAATATAAATGCATTAAAGATATTATAACTTATACATTTTAGAAAAGCAACATTCAATTTTTCTAATCGACATGCTTCGACACACTTATTTTACATAATATGATATAATAGAAAAAAAGGAAGTGATTTCATGAATGATTATGAAAGAACTGTACAAGCGATCAAGGACTTAGACAAAATACCATCTAAGGGCGAATGGAACAAAATAGCAATGCAATATAATTTTTTATCAACAAGAACTTTAAGAGCAATCAGCAATATGAGTTTTATAGATTTTTGTAAATCGATAAGAAAAAGAAGATAGATTACTCTTAAAATAATTTATCTTCTTTATTATTAATTTCTATATTTTAAAATATCACTAACTTCACATTCTAATACATAACAGATTTTAGCAATAGTATATAAATCTAATCTTGAAATCTTATTTTTATAATAACTATCAATAATAGAATATCTAATACCAGTTGCTTCTGCTAATGCATTCCTAGTTATATTATTTTTATCTAAAACTTCTTTTAAAGTTATTTCTACATTTCCAAAATTTTCTACTTCACTAACTATTTTCTTCATACTTAAAACTCCCAAATTATTTTAGTAAAGAATATCACTAATTAAACGATTTGACATTTACTTAAAATATGTTAAACTACATCTAAGATAATATGAGCAAATGAGGAGAAAAATATACAATGAACGAAAAACTAAGAGAACTAACAAAAGACGAAATAAAACAAATGCTAATAGTAGCAACAAAGAGCGATAGTTATTCAGCTAAATGCTTTGCAATGTTGTTATTAGAAAATGAAGAACTTACAGTACTAAGTAGTGAAGATATTATTATATTAGAAAAATTTATTGATTTACTTTCAATTATTGACAAAAAGAAAGCTGTTGAATTAATAAAAGCTAATTTTTAATTTGTTACTAATTTGTTACTAATTTTATCTATTTCTAATTAACTGTGCTTAACTTTATAAAATGCTACAAAGTAGTAGCATCAATGAATGTATTGATTTTACTATTTTGTAGCATTTTTGACTTTTACTAAAAAATATATTAGAATTTAAAGAAACAACGGAGAAATATATTCAAGATTACAACAGGGATTATAATTTAAATATATTAGAATTTAAAGTGAGGCGTATCGGAATTTATTTGAAGGCTAGAGCCATTATTATAATTTAAATATATTAGAATTTAAAGAAAGCTTTATTTCCTTTATCCCCAACTTTTCTTTTAATTATAATTTAAATATATTAGAATTTAAAGTTTTCTTTTTCTGTAAAGCTTTCTGTTCCTGTATCATTATAATTTAAATATATTAGAATTTAAAGAATTATGCAAAAAACCAAACCAGTAAGACATACCATTATAATTTAAATATATTAGAATTTAAAGTCTTATTATCTATATATTTTTTCTTATAGAAATCAATTATAATTTAAATATATTAGAATTTAAAGTTCCTAAAACTTTTCTCATTTCATTTTTCAACATTATTATAATTTAAATATATTAGAATTTAAAGACAATATGCTTGCGCTGTTTCCTCTGTTGTGAAATTTCGATTATAATTTAAATATATTAGAATTTAAAGACAAATGCAGCCCAACAAACTGGAAGCATCATATCATTATAATTTAAATATATTAGAATTTAAAGAAGTTAGAAATAAATGAATTTGACGAAATTCAAGATATTATAATTTAAATATATTAGAATTTAAAGGAAGATAGAGCAGAGGCATCATTATTTGCAGATGAATTATAATTTAAATATATTAGAATTTAAAGGCGTAAATTAGTCCAAATCCCATACTTTCAATGATTTATTATAATTTAAATATATTAGAATTTAAAGTATTCTGTTGTTCAACAAGCACTTTGCGGTAGTTCGATTATAATTTAAATATATTAGAATTTAAAGTTTCTTTTATTGTATCACATTATGTAAAATAAATGTGATTATAATTTAAATATATTAGAATTTAAAGTTTTATCAACTAAAGCACCAGTAATCAACATCATATTAATTATAATTTAAATATATTAGAATTTAAAGAATCTACGATATGTATTAATTAAACTTAAAACATAATATTATAATTTAAATATATTAGAATTTAAAGACTTTATAACCCCATCCATACTGCTTGCATAGTTCTTATTATAATTTAAATATATTAGAATTTAAAGTTAAAACATTTAGTTGTAAATACTATTTATGATATTCAATTATAATTTAAATATATTAGAATTTAAAGATTTTCAATCGAAGTCAAACTCTGTAAGCCCTGATAATTATAATTTAAATATATTAGAATTTAAAGACTTTAGCCCATGCATTATATTGAGTAGAAGGTAATATTATAATTTAAATATATTAGAATTTAAAGAAATTAGTATGTGCAATTTTTATAGAATTATTTTATTATAATTTAAATATATTAGAATTTAAAGTACTACATTATATATGACAGAAGTATATGTACACATAGATTATAATTTAAATATATTAGAATTTAAAGCCTATTCGGTGTCATTGTTTTCATTATGATTATCATATTATAATTTAAGTATATTAGAATTTAAAGTGCTTTGATATTCCAGTTTTGAAAGAACCATTTTCGATTATAATTTAAGTATATTAGAATTTAAAGCATCTTTATTATCTATATAATTCTTTTTGTAAAAATCATTATAATTTAAGTATATTAGAATTTAAAGATACAAGGCAACAGCAACAAGAGCAACAGTCTTAAGATTATAATTTAAATATATTAGAATTTAAAGATCCCTCTTGCCTTATCTGTAGATGATGAAGGTAGATTATAATTTAAATATATTAGAATTTAAAGACTGGACTAAAGTTAAAACACATATAAGGTTCTTTATTATAATTTAAATATATTAGAATTTAAAGTTTGGTATTTTTCTTTTAATTTAATTTTGTTAAAAATTATAATTTAAATATATTAGAATTTAAAGACACTATTTTTGGCTTATGAATATATTTCAGACTCAGATTATAATTTAAATATATTAGAATTTAAAGAGGATAACGAAGAACATTATCTTTACGTTGATATGATTATAATTTAAATATATTAGAATTTAAAGGTTTTAGTTGTCTTTTTAAAGTAATGGAGGGAAAAAATTATAATTTAAATATATTAGAAAAATATTAACCCTTTGTATCAGAACTGTATAAAATATATCAAAATAAAAAAATAAAGGAGGACAAATATGCTTAAAACAATAGGAAATACGCCATTAATAAAAATACAATATCAATACAAGCAAAAAACAAATTACATATATGCAAAGTTAGAAAGCTATAACTTAACAGGAAGTATTAAAGATAGAACAGCTTACTATATTATTACAAAGGCAAGAGAAAGGGGTATTTTAAAAGAAGGAATGCCAATCATAGAAGCGACTAGTGGTAATACAGGAATTTCTTTATCTGCATTAGGAAAATATTATCATCATCCAGTATATATATTTATGCCAAACTGGGTAAGTGAAGAGCGAATACAATTAATGAAAAACTATGGAGCAAAAGTTACCACTTTTTCTCATCAGCAGGGGGGATTTAAAAGATGTATTCAGGAGGCACAGAAATTAGCTAAAGGAATAAATGGATTTTTAGCGAATCAGTTTGCTAATCAGGATAATTTATTAGCACAATATGAAACAACGGGTCAAGAAATTATTAATCAAGTACCAGAAGACATTGGAGGATTTGTATCAGGAGTAGGAACTGGAGGAACTCTAATGGGAATTGGGAAAAAGATAAGAAGAAATTACCCAGAAGCAAAAGTAGTTGCTATTGAGCCAGACAGTATGCCCCTTATTTCCAAAAATAAAATTATTGCACCACATAAGATAGAAGGAATAGGAGACGACTTCATTCCTGCTTTAATTGATAAAAATGAAATTGATAAAGTCATTTTAATTCATGATATGGATGCCATTAATATGTCAAGGAGATTATCAGCTGAGTTAGGATTAGGTGTTGGAATTTCCTCAGGATCCAACTTTTTAGGATGTATTCTATTACAAAATGAAATAAAAGTACCAGTAGTTACTGTCTTTGCAGATGATAGCAAGAAATACTTAAGTACAGATTTAAGTAAGCCAATAGACGAAAATAACCAATATATTTCAAATCAAGTAAAGTTAATCACATATGAAGTATGCTAATCACATAAAAAAGCTTCTCTCATAAGATATATAAAACTTATGAAAGGAGCTTTTTTATGGTACAAAGAAAAATAAAATTAATATTTATTCTTTTGGTATGTTTCAGTTTTTTGTTCTATGTGTTACCAACGACATCTCAAGCATTTGGACCATCTGATGATGTAATCTATGAAGGAATAGATGTCAGCAATTATCAAGGTGAAATTGATTTCAAAAAAGTAAAAGAAGATGGTATTCAAGTAGTATATATTAAGGCAAGTGAAGGAACATATTACATAGATCCATATTTGGAAAGAAATTACCAAAAAGCAAAAGAAAATGGTTTAAAGGTTGGGTTATATCATTATGTAACTGCAAGAACAGAAGAAGCAGCCAAAAGAGAGGCAAAATTCTTCGTAGCACGTGCTTCAGGAAAAGACATAGACTGCAAATTAGCAATGGATTTTGAAACATTTGGGAATTTAAACAAAGCAGAAATTAATCGAATAGGACTAACCTTTTTAAGAGAAGTAGAAAGACTAAGTGGAAAACAAGCCATTTTATACAGTAATGCCTATACAGCAAGTAATATATGGTCTGGAGAAAATACAAAATATCCTCTATGGGTAGCAGAATATGAAGCAGAACGTCCAACTAATAACGGAACTTGGAAAAGTTGGGCAGGTTGGCAATATGCAGACAATGGAAGAATCAATGGAATTAAGGGATATGTAGATAGAGATAAATTTACGAAAGAAGTATTTTTAGATGATTCTTCTACTATTCCACCAGTAGATCCACCAGATGAAGGAGGAGGAAATGAACCAACACCAGAAAAAACGAAAAAAATCACTATTAAGTGGGGAGATACCTTATCTGAATTAGCAGTAAAATACAATACGACAGTATCAGAATTAGTTAAGTTAAATAATATTGCAAATCCAAATCTTATTTATGCAGGCAATACTTTAATTGTACCAGTAAAAAATACAGGGGAAGGTTCTGGAAATATAGAAATATATACTGTACAAAAAGGAGATACTTTATCTCACATTGCACAAAGATATGGAACTACTGTTAGTCAAATAGCAAAAGATAATAATATCCAAAATATTCATTTAATTTATCCTGGACAAAAACTGCAAGTACGAAGTAATTGTTATGGAGATTGTGGTCATAGACTTTATACTGTTAAAAGAGGAGATACTCTATGGAGTATTGCTAGAAGGTTTAATACTAGTATCGCAAATATAATAAGAATTAATCATATTCAGAACCCAAACCGTATTTATTCAGGGCAAGTATTTAGAATTAGATAGTACAAACTTGATGAAATTAACATAATATGGTATAATGAAACTATATGCGTACAGAAAAGTAAAAATAAAAGGGGTAATAATATGGAATTATCTGTAAGAAGCAAGTTTATGTCAGAAGAAGTCCTAGAAAAAAGAAGGCAAATGATAGAAAATGAAAAACTACATATTAATGACAAGATAACAAAAGAAGTTTTTCAAAGGCTATATAGTAAATATGGCGGAAATCTTATCGAAAAAGACTTTACTTGTTTTTTTCTAGATATAAATGAAGCAAGCTATGATAAACTTAAAAAAGGAAAGACTTTAGAAGCAGTTATATTAATTTATGAATATATATCAAATGAAGAATTTCAAACTATGAGAGAAAATGTAATAAAGAGTTATAATTTAAAACATAAGGATAGAATAACCTATGACCAATTGAGAGATATATACGATCAATTTGGTGGCCGATTATCTATGCAATTATTTGTAGAAGAAATATTAGGGATGGCAGTAAGTGATATAAGTGTACTAAGAACAGGTAAAATAAAAGATAAGCCAGTTAATTTTGAAGTAAAAGCTGGTGAGTATAATGCCTTTCACAAAAAAACTAAGAAAGTATCCATGTATGTTTTAAATCCAGAATATATTTATGAAATAAGAAAAAGATTAGTATTAGAAGCAGGCTTACGCATAGGCGACAATATATCTTATGCACAAATACAAGAATTAAATATGCAATATTGTCCAGAAATGCCTGAAGTACTCTTTGCACAAAAAGTAATAGATATGTCAATAATACAATATAACACTTTAAAAAGAATAAATTCAGAAAATCCAATTAATGGTTTAGTATTCCAAAATGCGGATATTCCAAGTAAATATATAGATAGCATTCAGAGTGAAATGATTAGAAGATATAAATTGGAATCTGGACAATTGCTAAGATATGAAGAATTTGAAAAATTATATGAAGAATATGGAGGAACTTTATCAAGAAAAAGTTTTGCTATATTAGTTTTAGATATGTCAGATGAAAGCTATAGCCATTTTAAATCAAAAATATATAAGAGTGTATCTATTTTAAGTTCTAGAAAAGGAACTGATTTTGACATAATTAGAGGAATAATAATAGAAGAAAATGGATTACATTGTATGGATAAGTTACAATATGAGCAATTTAAAAAGTTACATCAAAGATATGCCCCAAATACTTCTGAATTCATATTTGCTGAAAAGATTTTTGGAATTAGTAATGCTGCTTTTCAAGCAATGAAATACCGTGGCACGTATGCTTGTATACATTTAAGATTGCCTACTATTGAAGAAATGAAAGAAATTCAGAAGAAAGTAATATTAGAAACAGGAATGCATATAAATGATAAATTAAATTATGCAGAACTTGAAAGATTACATAAATTATATGGTGGTATCCTTCCTATTAAAATATTTGCTACTAAGGTACTATGTTTAGATGAGCAAAGTTTTTATAGAATAAAGAATAATAAAGGAAAAGAAGCATTTGCATTATTTGACTTAGAAATATCAGAATCTGAGATAGAGAGAATAAAAAAGAAAATTGTATTAGAACACGATTTACAGAATCCAAGAAAGCTATCACTTGAGGAAATTGATAATTTATATAATACATATGGTGGGATTATGCCATTGTTAATGTTTTCAAGAGAAGTTCTAGGAATTAGTGGAGGAAGTTTAAGCAACTTAAGAGGTAAAAAATATGAGACAACTATGGCTTGTGCAAGAAGTAAATTTAGTACTGAAGAAGTAAAAGAACTAAAAAGGTATTTAGCAGAAGAAATGTCGGCGATTGATATAGCTTCACAAATGGGAGTAACCATTACTTTTTTGCAAATAAATATAAGAAATCTTATAAAATTAGGAGAATTAAAAGAATCTCATATGTTATATGAAAAAGTAAAAAGATTAAAAGAACAAGAAAGATCGCCAGAAGAAATAGTAGAAGAACTAGGAATTTCGGAGGAAGAAATAAGAGAAATGTTAGCTAGATACAAAAAAGAGAAAGCACAGGAAATTCAAAGAAAAAGAGAGGAAAAAAGGGAAAAGAGGAAGAATGTTGAAGAGCAGAAGACAAGAGAAAAAATAAAGAAGAAGGCAGAAAGGGTATTAGAAGAATATGAATTTGATGATAAAAGTATAAAAGAGGTAAGAGCATATATTATAGAATGTAAAAAGAGTTTTGAAAAAGGAGAATTTTCAGGAGAAGATTTAAACTTTCTAAAGGAATGCATGATTTTTGTTCAATGCAATTATGAAGAAATAGAACTATTCTGCAGAATATGTGTAAAGTTAAATGTGTACAAAACAGCAATTTATTTTATAATGGAAAATATAGACAATGAAGGTATATTACCAGAAGAGAGAACAAAGTTAATACATTTACGAGAAAATATTGTATATGCTATAAGAAAAAGAACTGCAATAGATATGCTCCAAGAAGGTATTAAAGATACAACGAGCATTGCCCAAAGAGTAGGATTGCTAGAGGTCGAAGTAGTTAGATTAAAAAGAAAGCTACAAGAGTCTAAGATATTCCTAGTAGCAGGAAATAAGGTAGAAAGAGAAGAGGAAGAGTTAGAGATAGGGTAATTTGCAAAAATTATAAGAATGTAGTATAATAGAAATGTTAACTTGCCAAAGGCAAGAAAAAAATTAGGAGGTTAGGGAATGAAATTTACTTACATTGTATATTTCTTCTTTGAGGACTTATTTGGTAATCGGGGTTATAACAATGCAATCATTAGTACCAACTATCTTGTAACCAATCAAACAGGAGTCGAACTGATTGAGAGAGAAATGTCAAAGAAAGTAGTGTATAAAGCATTAAGTCTATCAGAGATACAACTGCTCAAAGCAGAAGCAGTTTAACCTCAATCAAGCTACTACAATAAAAAGTAGCACCCACCAAGACAAACGTCAAGGTGGGATTTTTTTGTGCATATTTTTAGTATCTAAAAACTATTTAACCTATTTGACACAAAATTATGTCTACTCTCATAAAATACAATATGATGAATTTAAAACTAGGAGGTACTTATGAAAGAAGTATTAAAACTAAAGAAAGTAAGCAAAAGGTACCAAGCGAAAAATGGAGAAGTAGAAGCTTTATCTAACATTAACTTCTCTGTCAAAGAAGGGGAATTTGTCAGCATTATAGGTCCAAGTGGATGTGGAAAATCAACACTACTTTCCATTATTGCAGGATTAGAACCAAAAACAGAAGGGGATATCCAAATAGATGGAAATACAGGATATATGCTTCAAAAAGACAGTTTATTAGAATGGAGAAGCATTTATGATAATGTTTTATTTGGCTTAGAAATAGGTCATAAAAAAACAAAGGAGAATGAAGCATATGTATTAGACTTACTAAAAAAATATGGACTTTATGAATTCAAAGATAAATATCCAACTCAGCTTTCAGGAGGAATGAGGCAAAGAGCGGCACTCATTAGAACACTTGCTATTAAGCCGAATATACTATTATTAGACGAAGCCTTTTCCGCATTAGATTATCAAACTAGAATTATGGTTACCAATGATATCTTTCAAATATTGAAAAATGAAAATATAACAGCTGTCATAGTAACACATGACATATCAGAAGCAATTAGTATGTCAGATAGAGTAATAGTGCTATCGAAAAGACCAGCAACAGTCAAAAATATACACAATATTGAATTTGAAATGGATAATAGAAATCCTATCAACTGTAGAGAAAGCCCTAAATTTAGCAAATACTTTGACACAATATGGAAGGAGCTAGATGTACATGCGTGAAAAAAACATATCAGAGGATAGAAAAAAATACTTAAGAAAAGTAAAAAAAGAAAAAATAGCAGTAATTGTTACACAATTACTCATTCTACTCTTATTTATAATAGGGTGGGAAATCCTTGCAAATCAAGGAATAATCGACAGTTTCATCACAAGTCAACCTTCTAGAATTTTAAACACATTTTTAAATTTATCATCCAATGGATTATTAGAACATTTAGGAGTAACTTTAACCGAAACCTTAATTGGTTTCATTTCTGGTGTTCTATTAGGAATTGCTATTGCCATTTGTTTATGGTGGTCCCCTTTTCTATCAAAGGTGTCAGAACCATATTTAGTAGTATTAAATAGCTTACCAAAAGTAGCACTTGGCCCAGTTATTATTATCTGGGTAGGAGCAGGAATGGGAGCTATTGTTACAATGGGGCTTGCAATTTCTTTAATTGTAACTGTATTGGAAATTTTAAATGGCTTTTTAAATACAGACAAAGAATTAATCAAAATGGCACAGACTTTTGGAGCAAGTAAACTCCAAACTTTAACCAAAGTTGTTATACCTGCTAATATTACCACTTTTTTTAACTCATTAAAAGTTAATATTGGTCTATCATTAGTAGGCGTAATAACAGGAGAATTTCTTGTATCTAAAGCAGGTTTGGGATATTTAATTGTCTATGGTGGGCAGGTATTCCAACTAGATTTAGTTATGACAGGTGTCATTATTCTAGCTATCATGGCTGCCGTTATTTATGAAGCAATTATACTTCTAGAAAAATTTGTGATGAAGAAAATGTCAAAGAAAGGATGAAAAACTTGAAAAAATATCTTATTATTATTTTAGTTATTGCAGTAGTAGCAGCTGTTATGACAACTTGCATACTACTAAATAAAAAAGAAGACACAGCAGAATTAAAAACAATTCGTGTCAATGAAGTAACACGTTCCGTGTTTTATGCACCACAATATGTGGCAATTAAAAATGGTTACTTTGCAGAAGAAGGATTGGATATAGAATTAACAACTGGTCAGGGAGCAGATAAAGTAATGACAGCAGTGTTATCAGGTCAAAGCGATATTGGATTTGCTGGACCAGAGGCTTCAATATATGTATATAACGAAGGAAAAGAAGATCATACACAAGTATTTGCACAAATGACACAAAAAGATGGTTCTTTCTTAGTTAGTAAGGAAAAGACAGACAAATTTAGTTGGCAAGATTTAAAAGGAAAAACTGTTATCTCAGGTAGAAAGGGTGGAGTTCCTTATATGACTTTTGAATATGTACTTAAGAAAAATGGATTAAATCCACAAAAGGATTTAGTGTTAGATGATAGTATTAAATTCGACTTAATGGCAGGAGCTTTTGCTGGTGGAGATGCTGAATATGTAACTTTATTTGAGCCAACAGCTTCTATGACAGAAGCGGCAGGAAAAGGATATGTAGTAGCATCAGTAGGAGAAGCATCAGGAGAAATACCATATACAGCATATTTCGCTAAGAAAAGTTATATGGAACAAAACTCAGATGTTATCCAAGGATTTACAAATGCAATTTATAAAGGAGAAAAATGGGTAAAAGAACATACGGCAGCAGAAATTGTAGAAGCAATTAAAGAATTTTTCCCAGATACAGATGTAAAAATGCTTGAAGCAGCTGTTCAAAGTTATATGGACATTGACGCTTGGAAAAGTGACCCTATTTTGAAAAAAGAATCTTTTGACTTACTTCAAACTGTTATGAAAGAAGCAGGAGAATTAGAAAAAGAAGGGGACTATGACAAAATAGTAAATAATAGCTATGCAGAAAAGGCAATTAAAGAGGTAAAATAAAAAATTATAGTTCGTCGACCTATGATAGTGCAAAAACACTGGGAGGTCGACGAATTTTTAAACCTCTTATTGCAAGCTTTTTAGAAAAATGATAAAATTTTGATAATAAAAATATGCAAAATTGGTTACATCGACGAAAATAAGTGATATAATTTGGAAAATACAAGGTGTTTGAAGGCACCTGTTTTAATGTAAATATATTAGAATTTTAAGATTATCCTCATCAACTTTTGCACATTCTGGAAGAACTGTTTTAATGTAAATATATTAGAATTTTAAGCGGAGATTATATTGATGGAAAATTTGACCCAACACCGTTTTAATGTAAATATATTAGAATTTTAAGGTTACTATAGCAACTTTAGAATTATTAGGTGATGCAGTTTTAATGTAAATATATTAGAATTTTAAGTATTGTTATTCAATTTATCTTTTAACTTGTCTGGCAGTTTTAATGTAAATATATTAGAATTTTAAGATTTCACGCATCCAATAATGTTCTACAATATTTTCGTTTTAATGTAAATATATTAGAATTTTAAGGAAGATATTATCTTCATTATTAGAAATGATTTAAGTTTTAATGTAAATATATTAGAATTTTAAGTTCAATATAAAAGGAGAAAAAATGATAATTCCCAATTGTTTTAATGTAAATATATTAGAATTTTAAGGCTGTTGTTGGTTTCTTAGCTTTTAGAAAAGGCTGGTCGTTTTAATGTAAATATATTAGAATTTTAAGTGAGGTGTATCGGAATTTATTTGAAGGCTAGAGCCGTTTTAATGTAAATATATTAGAATTTTAAGGAAGAAGGTATGATTCTTATGTCTATTTTTGACAGTGTTTTAATGTAAATATATTAGAATTTTAAGTTTTTACGACAAATTAATGTTCCATCACTAAATTTTGTTTTAATGTAAATATATTAGAATTTTAAGAAAAATAAAACAAAAATTTATAATATTGAAGAGTATAGGTTTTAATGTAAATATATTAGAATTTTAAGTTTCCAACTCGAACAGATAGACTAGAACTATAAGAGCGTTTTAATGTAAATATATTAGAATTTTAAGGAAGAAGACAAAAAAGCAAGTAAAATCTTTGAAGACGTTTTAATGTAAATATATTAGAATTTTAAGTCAAACATATCGGATAAATTGTCATATTTTACTTCTTTTGTTTTAATGTAAATATATTAGAATTTTAAGGTTGATAAATGGTGTTTAAGTAATACTTGTGTAGGTTTTAATGTAAATATATTAGAATTTTAAGTTAAAATATCTTGATAACGTGGTAAGCCATCTAGTAAAGTTTTAATGTAAATATATTAGAATTTTAAGATTATAAAGGGGTATCAGATAGTGCAAGATTTAAGTGTTTTAATGTAAATATATTAGAATTTTAAGCTCCAAAATGCTTCATCCCTTACATCTGGTGAATAGTTTTAATGTAAATATATTAGAATTTTAAGAATGCTGGTGGTAGATGGTTTGACCCATATTTGACAGGGTTTTAATGTAAATATATTAGAATTTTAAGGGCGCAAAGTTATTCCATTAGCTTTTTTCATAATTTTTGTTTTAATGTAAATATATTAGAATTTAAAGAATGTAAGAGTTCCAATTTTTGCTATTTCTTTCAGTTTTAATGTAAATATATTAGAATTTAAAGTTGTTAATATTATTCATATATTCATCAGCTTTATGTTTTAATGTAAATATATTAGAATTTAAAGTTATTCGTTATTTATGATTATAATACTATTGTTAACGTTTTAATGTAAATATATTAGAATTTAAAGAGTGAAATTTTGTGGTTGTCTTTGTCTACCTTATAGAGTTTTAATGTAAATATATTAGAATTTAAAGATTTGTGCTATATCACTTATTGCATTACCAAGTAAGTTTTAATATAAATATATTAGAATTTAAACCTCAATGACAAGATAAAGAAAGAACTAATGAGCTATATTTTAATTTAAGTATATTAGAATTTCCTTAATTTTTATTTTAAAATCCACTTTCAAGTAAGGCGGATTTTAATTTTGTACAAAATTAAGGTACTTGAAAATTTCAACTAAATTTCTTGCAATTTAAACTAAAGAAAACTATAATAAGAATATCAAAAAGAGAAAAACCTGAAATTAAAAAGTAAGGGGAAATGAAATTTGCAAGTAATAAAAAGAGATGGAAGAGTTGTTGAATTTAATATAGAAAGAATTATTAAAGCAGTTACATTAGCTATGGCACAAACACCAGAAGGAATTGACCTAGATTTAGCGAATAAAATAGCATTGGCAGTACAAAAACAATTTGAAGATAAAGGACAAACTACAGTATATGAAATACAAGATGCCGTAGAAAAGAAATTAATGGCATCTGCTAGAAAAGAGGTAGCTCAAAGCTATATTACATATCGATATAATCGAGATATAGCAAGAAAATCCAAAACAAAAGAAGTATTTTTAGATATTATTAGTGCAAAAGCCAATGAAGGTGGAAAAGAAGGTATTGATAGAAATACAGATACTCCTACTGGAATGATGATGAAATTTGCATCAGAAACAACCAAACCATTTGTAGAAGATTTTTTATTATCCCGTGAAGCTAGGGAGTCGGTAAAAAATGGTTATATTTATGTTCATAATGAAGACTATTATCCTACTAAATCGTTAACTTGTCTGCAACATCCCTTAAATAAAATATTAGAAAATGGATTTAATATAGGAATCAGTAGTTCAAGACCAGCACAGAGAATTGAAGCAGCAAGTGCACTGGCTTTCATTACAATGGGAATTGTACAAAATGAAATGCATGGAGGACAAGCAATACCTGCATTTGATTATTATTTGGCACCTTATGTAAAAATGACCTTTCAAGAAGAAGTAGAAAAAATTGCTAGTCTATTAGGAAAAGATTTATCAAACTTATCAGAATATCAACCAGAAGAATATGTTTCAAAAGATTTAAATGCATTAACAGGAAGTAGTAGAGATTTACAAGCTGCTATTAATAGTACAGTATTTCGTGTACATCAAGCAATAGAAGGCTTTATTCATAATATGAATACGATTCGTTCAAAAGGAGGTAATCAAGTAGTAGATAGTAGCATCAATTATGGAACAGATACTTCTCCAGAAGGAAGATGCATTATCCGAGAATTATTACTTTCTACAGAACAAGGAATTGGAAATAATGAAACTCCAACTTATCCAACACAAATTTGGAAGAAAAAAAGAGGAATTAATTATTTGCCAGAAGATAAGAATTATGATTTATATCAGTTAGCTTGCAAAGTAGCAAGTAAGCGATGTATGCCAAACTTTTTAAATTTAGATGCAACATTTAATCAAAATGAAAAATGGCAAGAAAAAGACAATTATCGTTATCAATATGAATGCGCTGTGATGAGAGGCAGAACGAGGGTATTTGAGGATAGATATGGTGAAAAAACAACAGTAGGAAGAGGAAATTTATCAAGTACAACCATTAATTTACCTAAAATTGCAATAAAATCGGCAAATGAAGCACAAGAAAAACTAGGAATTTCTTTTGAATTAGGAATAGGTTCAGATAAAAAGATGACAGCCTCTTATAAAAAAACAGTAAAAAAGATTTTTATGCAAAAGTTAGAACAATATGCAGAAATAGCAGGAAAACAGCTATACGATAGATATTCTTTTCAATGCACAGCAATCGCCAAGCAGTTTCCTCTACTTATGTCAGGACTGTGGAAAGAAAGTGAAAATTTGCAATCATTTGACAAAGTAGCTACAATTTTAAAACATGGAACGTTAAGCATTGGATATATAGGTTTAGCAGAATGCTTAATTATATTAACAGGAAATAATCATGGAGAAAATGAAGAAGCTCAAAATTTAGGAATAGAAATTATTACAGATTTAGAAGAAATAGCAATGCAATTCTCAGAAAAATATAATTTGAATTATAATGTGTTAGCAACATCTAATACAAAATTACAAAAAAGACTTTTAAAAAAGGATCAAAGTAAATTTGGAATAATATCTGGAGTAACAGATAAAAAAGCATATACTAATGGAAATTCGTTACCAGATGATTACGAAGGGAATTTAGAGGAAAGGGCAAAAATAGAAGGTCCATACCATAAACTAACCAAAGGTGGAAACAAATTCTGGGCAAAAATGGAAGTAAAAGAAATAGAAGAGTCGGAAAGTTTACAAAAGTTAGCAGAACTAATAGAAAAGTACGATATAGGATATACCAGTATTCAAGTAAAGAAGATGAAATGTTCAAATTGTGAATATGAAAGTACAAATCTTCAGTTAAAAAATTGTCCAAATTGTGGAGCAATTTGTAATATAAAATGAGGGGGAACAAAAAATGAACCAAATTAAGATTTTTGCTTGTCCAACAGCTGAAGGATTTACAAGAGAAGTATGTGAAAGTTTAAAATTGCCAATGGGAAAAGTAGAAAGCTACAAATTTGCTAATGATAATAACTTTGTACAATACAAAGAAACTGTAAGAGAACAAGATATTTATTTAATCCAAACAACGCAGCCGCCAGTCAATGAAAGAATTATGGAGTTATTAATTATGGTAGATGCTGCCAAAAGAGCATCAGCAAAAAAGATTAATGTTGTGCTACCATATTTTATATACTCTAGATCAGACAAGAAGGATCAACCACGTGTACCAGTAACAGCTAGACTATTTGCAGAATTACTAGAAGCAGCAGGTGTAGATAGAGTGATTACCTGTGATTTGCATAATTCTGCTATTCAAGCATATTTTAATATTCCTTGTGATCGATTAACAGGACAACATCTATTGCAAGCATACTTTAACTCTAAAAATATAGAGGACAAGGTAGTTATCGCAACAGATGCAGGAAGTTCTAAAAAAGCATATAAATATTCTACTTATTTCAAATGTCCAATGGCTTTAATAGATAAAAGAAGATCAGGAAATGATGATAAAGCGGTTGCAACCAACATTATTGGAGAGGTAAAAGGAAAAACAGCCCTTATTTTTGATGATGAAGTCAGTACAGCAGGGACAATGGTAGAAGCAGCTAGAATTTTAAAAGAGAATGGAGCAAAAGAAATTTATGCAGCTTGTACGCATGGAATTCTATGCGGACCAGCAATAGATAAGATTCATAATTCTCCAATTAAAGAATTAGTAGTAACCAATACAGTACCACTAACAGAAGAAAAACAAATAGATAAAATAAAAGTATTATCCATTGCACCACTATTTGCAGAAGCAATTAAAAGAGTAAATGAAGCAAAGCCATTAGGAGATTTATTTGAATTTGATAAATAAACCCTGACAACCTATTGACAAAATGAACTAAGGAATGTATAATATTTAACGTAAAAAGGTTTAAAAGCCAACAAAGATAAAAATCCCACACGTAAGAGTGTAATTACTGAAGGGAGGGGAAATAAATTATGTCAGAAGTTAAAGTAAATAATGGTAATATAGAAGATGCATTAAAAAGGTTTAAAAGACAATGTGCAAGAAATGGTGTATTACAAGAAGTTAGAAAAAGAGAACATTATGAAAAACCAAGCGTAAAGAGAAAGAAGAAATCAGAGGCAGCTAGAAAAAGAAAGTTTTAGAAAATGGGAGGGTTGAAAGTTAAACAATAATTTTCTACCCTTTTTTTGAATTTTGAAAGGAGAGATTCATATGTTAAAAGAGAAATTACTAGAAGATTTAAAAGAATCAATGAAAGACAAAAATGTGACTCGTAAAAATGTAGTACAGATGGTAAGAGCAGCAGTACTCCAAGTAGAAAAGGATAAGCAAATAGAAGTAAATGATGAACAAATCGTAGAAATTATTGCAAAAGAAGCAAAAAAAAGAAAAGATTCTATTAATGACTATGAAAAAAGTGGAAGAAAAGATTTGTTAGAACAAATCAATGAAGAAATTGCAATTTTAGAAGAGTACTTACCAGAACAATTATCAAGTGACCAAGTAGAAGAAAAAGTAAAAGAGATTATACAAGAGACTGGAGCGAGTTCCATGAAAGATATGGGAATGGTAATGAAATTGGCAAAAGAAAAATTAGGAGCATCTGCAGATGGCAAAACAATTAATGATGCAGCTAAAAAATTATTAAGTTAAAATATTTATAAAAAGTGATATAGTTAATAAAACTATCACTTTTATTTTTTTCATAAATCACCTTGTATAAATTTACAAGAATAGATTATAATATATAACAGTTTAAAAAAAGAGAAAAGAGGAATGAAATATGAATTATCAAAAAGAACAAATCAAGCAAGGAATTACATTACATCAAATTCATACAGAAAATTTTAAAACAAATCTATATGCTATTTTTCTTGCCTTTCCATTACAAAAAGAAATGGTAACATTAGATGCCTTAACAGGAGCAGTATTAAGGAGAGGAACACAAAAATTGCAAACTCAAGAAGCTATAAGTAAAGAATTAGAAGGAATGTATGGTGCTAGTTTTAATTGTGGAATAGAAAAGACAGGAGATAATCATATTTTAAAGTTCTATTTAGAAACGCTAAGTGAAGAATTCTTGCCAGAGCCAGAAAAGCTAAATGAAAAATGTTTATCTATTTTATTAGATATTGCTTTTGATCCATTAATAGTAAATGGAGCTTTTAAAACAGAATATGTAGAAGGAGAAAAGAAGAATTTAAAACAAATTATTGAGTCTAAAATAGATAATAAAGCCAAATACGCCTATGATAGATGTATAGAAGAAATGTTTAAAGATAAGCCATATGGATTATATAAGTATGGTTATGTAGAGGATATAGACTCTATTACTCCAGAAAAACTTTATACACATTATCAAGATTTACTAAAAAAATGTAAAATTGATATTTTTTGTTCAGGAAGGCTAGAGAAGAAAGAAACAATAAAGCAAGTACAAGAGAACCAAAATATACAAAAATTATTAGAACGAGAACCTCAATATGTGATAAATAATGAAGCAACAGAAAATAAAGAAAAAGTAAATGAGAATATAGTTGAAGAAAGTATGCAAGTAACACAAGGAAAATTAGTCATTGGTTTAGACATTCAAAATACACAAGAGAATTCCCGCTTTATTGCCTCTGTATATAATGCTGTTTTAGGAGGCGGAGCAAACTCAAAACTTTTCCAAAATGTACGTGAAAAGCAAAGCCTAGCATATACAGCAGGTTCTAATTATTTAAGAGTAAAAAATAGTATTTTTATTCGTTGTGGAATAGAAATAGGTAATTATCAAAAAGCACTAGATACTATTAAGCAGCAACTAAAAGATATGGAAAATGGAGAAATTTCAGAGGAAGATTTAGAAAATGCTAAAAGATTAATTGTTGCATCAGTAGATACTATCTCCGAAGAACAAGATACAGAGATCACTTACTATTATGGCCAAGAATTATCAGACAGATTTATCAGTATAGAAGATTATAAACAAAATATTTTAAATATAACAAAAGAACAAGTTGTAGATCTTGCTAAAACAATCCAAATTAATACAATTTACTTTTTAAAAGATTAATAGATGAGAGGAATGGAAGTAAATGAAAATTATAGAAAGTTCAAAAATAAAAGAAAAAGCATATATTCAAAAATTGGAAAATGGGATGACTGTTATTATTATTCCAAGGAAAAATACCAAAAAGAAATATATTATGTGGGGAACTCATTTTGGCTCTATTGATAACCATTTTATTATGCCACAAACAGGAGAAGAAGTGTATATTCCAGATGGAGTAGCACACTTTTTAGAACATAAAATGTTTGAACAACCTAATGGGACAAATAGCTTAGATACTTTAATGGCATTAGGTATAGACGCAAATGCTTATACTACTAATGACCATACAGCCTATTTACTAGAATGTACAGAACATTTTTATGAAGGATTAGATGAACTAATGGATTATGTTCAAAATCCATATTTCACAGATGAAAATGTAGAAAAAGAAAAAGGAATTATTGGGCAAGAAATTAATATGTATGATGATGAGCCAGGATGGCAATTATACATGAATGCCTTAAATTGTATGTACAAAGAAAATCCAATTAAGATAGATATTGCAGGGACGATTGAGTCTATTAGTAAAATAACACCAGATGTATTATACAAGTGTTATCATACTTTTTATCATCCATCTAATATGACTATGGCAATATGCGGAGATTTTGAGCCAGAAGAAATTTTAGAAGAAGTAAAAAAACGTTTAATTCCAAAAGAAAGTCAAGGAGAAATTAAGAGGATTTATCCAGCAAAAGAAGAAAAAATTCATCAGAAAGAAAAAGAAGTCCAAATGGAAGTAAGTACACCCATGTTTATGATAGGGTATAAAGATATAGAAAATAATACAGAAAATAGAATCCAAAAACATATTGCAATTGAAATATTGCTTAATATGATAATTGGAAAAAGTTCTGATTTGTATCAAGAGTTATATGAAAAAGGAACTCTACTTGCACAACCTGACTTGAGTTATGAATTTACAGACCAATATGCACATGTTCTCTTATCTGGTCTTTCAAAAGAACCAAAACTTATTAAACAAAAAATAGATGAGACAGTTAATAAAATGAAAGAAAACGGAATAGAAGAAGAACATTTTGAACGTATCAAAAAGAAAATTTATGGAGACTATGTGATAGAATATAACAGTGTTGCAGAAACAGCCAGAATGTTTTTAGCAGACAATATGAAACAATTAAATAGCTTTGATTATATTGAAGATTTTGAAACAGTTACGAAAGAATATACACAAGAAATATTAAAAGATATTTTTAAAGAAGAAAATGAGATCCTATCCATTGTTGAACCAAACAAATAACAGTTTGATTTTTGTCGTTTGATTTAACAAAAGAAAGAATAAAATAGAGAAAAAGAAAATGTTGTCGAAAAAGAGAAGAAAAGAAAGAAAAAAGTCATACGAAAATTCCTGAAAATACCACAAAATAAACAAAAATGCGTTGACTAATATGTAAAAATATGGTATTTTAAATATGTACTAAAGACGAAAAAATGAAAAAGAGGAGTGATTCGTATGTTAAATGAAGAAATTTGTAAATTAAGGGAAAAACTAAATGACAGCATTTTAAATGAAACAGATTATAGCATCACTTATCAAATCAGTGTAGAATTAGATCAACTAATAGCACAGTATTATAGTTCGCAAATGAAAGAGGAAGTAGCGATTGCAGAAAATTAAAAAGTGCAGATATAAATTATGATATAAGAGCAATTAGGATATAAAATATCCTAGTTGCTTTTCTGCATGGTGGGAAAATATTACAAAAAGATGACATTTCTGTGACATTTTTATAACATTACAAAAAAATATAAAAAAATATGGTATTATAAAAGTACTTAAATATGATAAAGTAAGTGATAACAAAAAATAATATAAAAGGATAAGAACAAGAATGATTAAAAAAAGAAAATTATATGTGATATTTATTTTAATATTACTAAGTATATTCATTAGTTTTCCAAATAAAGTCATTGCAAAAAAAGTGATGCAAGATGACACGGGCGGAGGGAGCTCAATAAGTGATCCAGTTACTAATCCAGATGATTATAAACCTGGACCAATTAAGGATATGGATGTAGTTGCTAACAAAGCAGGTGTTATTTTTGATATTATAACGACAATAGGAATTATTGTTGCGGTTGTTACCATTCTTATTATAGGTATCAAATATATGATTGGAAGTGTACAAGAAAAAGCAGAGTATAAAAAAACAATGATACCCTATATTATAGGTGTGATAATGTTGGCAGGTATTAGTGGAATTCTAAAAGTGATAGCTACTATTGTAGAGGGTATAGGATAAGAAATTTGGAAACTAAGGCTATTTCGATAAAATGACATAAGTAGTTGAAAATTAAGGAAAAATATAGTATAATAACAAAAAAGATAAAATATAAAAAGAAGGGATAGTGATAAAAATGAAACTTTGGCAATGTGGTATTATAATTGTATTAGCAACATTTTTATTAGTATCATTTTCTATGAACTATTCTTATACTAATGCAGCATCACTTGATAATATGGTATCAGGAGCAGACTCATTTATTAAAGATGGACAAAATGGTAGTGCGAAAATTGACAACAAAGATATTCATAATTTGTCAGATATGCTTTATAACATTTTACTAATTATTGGTACTATTGTTGCAATGATTGTAGGAGCAGTTTTAGGAATACAATTTATGACAGGAAGTATAGAAGCTAAAAGTAAAGTAAAAGAATCTTTAATACCATACATTACTGGATGTGTTGTTATATTTGGGGCATTTGCTATTTGGAAATTAGCAGTTATGGTTTTACAAGGAATTGGTTAAAATGATTTTAAAATTATTCCATATAATGGAATAAATCAAATAAACAAAAAATAAAGGGAGGAAGAAAACTATGCAAAAAACAATGAAACTAATTAGTATTTTATTAATGGTTGTAATGATTTGTTTTACATTAACTACATTTGTTAGTGCAAAACCTGCTTCTAGCAAAGTTGATAATCTTGTTGGAAAAATAGATAATGCAACTGCTAATGGAACAGAAAATGTTGCAAGTATTGGTGGACAAATTGCTGATATTATTACAACAATAGGAATCGTTGTAGCTGTTATTGTTATATTGATTTTAGGTATTAAATACATGATGGGAAGTGCATCAGAAAAAGCAGAATACAAGAAAACAATGATACCATATGTAGTTGGTGCTATGCTAATTTTAGGTGGTTCCGCTATTGTAAAAATTCTATTTTCAATCAATATTACTGGTTAATTATATTACAAACATATTACAGATATGTTACGAATATATTAAAAGTGCACCAAAAGTGCACTTTTTTTTGCTTTTTAGTTACAATTTTCGTGTTTATTTGCTATAATATATGATAAGCATTAGTAGAGTTCTCTTTAAGAACAAAATGCTAGAAAAACAAAGGAGGAAAAGCTTTTATGGGCACATACAATTTACCCAGAAATGTAAAAGGAGAGGGAAGAATTTTATTCATTTTTACAACAAAGAGTTTAATATATTCCGTAATTGGTGCAGCAATTGGACTACCGTTTTATTTTGCTCTTACAGCTTTAGGAACAACAGTAGGAGGAATTGTTAGTGTAGCTATTTTTGCACTAATTGGTTTTGTAATAGGGACAGTAAAGATGCCTGAGCTTGGAAAATTTGAATTTTCTAAAAAAACAGGCGGAGAAAATATAGATGCTATTATAAAAAGAGCAATAATATTTAAATCAAAAGGAAAAAAAGTATATATATACAAGGAGGATGAAAAAAATGATTGAAATGATTACAATGATATTAGCAATTATATTAATTGCTATGGTAATGTTACTTGCCGTTCTTTGTATGTTGTACTTTAAAACAAAAAATAGGAAACCAGAAAAAGAACAAGATGTTTTAGCAGCAACAAATAAAAAGTCAATTAAGACAAATAAAAGCTATTCTGTAGAATCTGTTTTTGACTTTATGGAATTTGACAATATAGAAGACAATATGATTTGTACCAAAAATGGTGGCAAATATGTTATGGTAGTAGAATGTCAAGGTATCAATTATGATTTGATGTCAGAAGTCGAAAAAAATGCAGTAGAAGAAGGATTTATTCAATTTTTGAATACATTAAGACACCCAGTTCAAATTTACACACAAACAAGAACCATTAACTTAGAAAGTAGTATTCAAACTTATCGTGATAAAGTCAAAGAAATTGAAGAACAATTAGAAAAAGAAAAAAAGCAATATGAAGAAATGGTAAATTCAGGAAGATATACAAAAGAAGAATTAAACGCAGCATTTTATGAATTAACAAAATCAACAAACCTATATGAATATGGAAAAGATATTATTTATACTACTGAAAGAATGAGCTTAAATAAGAATGTACTAAATCAAAAATATTATATCATTATCCCATATTATCCAGAAGAATTAGGAGAAAATAACTTTGACAAACAAGAAATTAGAAATTTAGCTTTCTCAGAACTATATACTAGAGCACAATCCATTGTTAGAACGTTATCTGTATGTGGTGTAACAGGAAAAGTACTAGATTCTAATGAATTAGTAGATTTACTATACATAGCCTATAACAGAGATGATGCTGAAATCTACGGAGTGGACAAGGCAATTGAAGCAGGATATAACGAATTATATTCAACAGCACCTGATGTAATTGACAAAAAAATAAGAGCATTGAATGAGCAAATTGAAAAACAAGCTTTTGAACAAGCAAATCAAAAAGTATTAGAGGCTCAATCAGAAAAACAAAAAGCATTAGAACAAAAGCAGGCTAATCAAGAAGACTTAATAGCACAATTAGCATCTGTTATTGTTGAACAAAATAGAGGAGTAATTGGAAACGATATAGCAGATAATGCAATAGGTAAAATACAAGAAGAAAAACAAAAGAGAAAGGGAAGACCTAAAAAACAAGCAACAGAAGAAGGAGGTACAAAAGTAAATGAGCAAGAAGAACAAACAAAGAGAAGTAGAAGTACAAAAACAGCGTAGTGATTATACAAAACCAAATGAATATAAAATCTTAAAGAAAAAGACAATTAAAGAATTAATCACACCAGCTGGAATTGACACTAGTAATATTGACCATTTAGAGATCATCTCTAATGTTACAAGATATGCAAGAAGTTTCTTTGTATCAGCACTTCCTAGAATGTGTACATTCCCAGAATTATTTAGAGACATGTATCTATTTGGAGATATTAATACATCTATTTATATTAATCCAATTCAAGAATCTAGATCACAAAATGAGTTAAATAGAGTTATTAATGAACTGGAAACAGAAAGAATTGTAGCAGCAGATAAAGGAAATATCAACAGAGAAAGCACCTTAGGTCAAAAAAGATTAGAAGCAGAACAGTTAAGAGATGAAATTGCAGCAGGCTTTAACAAATTATATGAAGCATCTATTGTAGCTACTTTATTTGCCTATAGTTTAGAAGACTTAGATAAATATACAAAATTGTTAGCAACAGAAATGTCAAAATCATTGGTAAATATAAAAACAGCATGGGGAATGCAAGAAGAAGCATTTAAATCTAATTTACCTTTAATGGATGATAAAATTAGAAAAACACATACTTTTGATAGACGTTCTATGGGAACTGTTTTCCCATTTACTACTTCAGAAGTGGGACATCCAACAGGAATTCCACTTGGAATTAATAAACAAACAGGGGTACCAATTTTATTTGATAATTTTCATAACTCATTAACCAACTATAATATGGTTATCTTTGCAAAATCTGGTGCTGGTAAATCAGTAACCATGAAGACTTTAATTTCTCGTTCAGCGGTATTAATGGGAATTCAAAGTTTAGCACTAGATGCTGAAGGCGAGTACAGTATCGTAGCAGAAAGCCTAGGAGGAATCAATGTAGTATTATCACCTACTTCTAAAACTATTATTAATATTTTCGATATTGAAACAGAAGTAGTAAAAGATGAGATTACAGGAAAAGAAAGACTAGTATTAAATGTAGAAAACAAAGTAGAAGACGTAACACAAGCTTTACTTACAATGGCAAGAGGAAGTACCAGAAGTCAAGAGGTAAACGAGCTTACTAAACAAATTATAGCAGAATCAGTAGCAGAAGAATATGCAGCACATGGAATAAACAGTGACCCTAACAGTTTATATGATACAACTACAGGACTAGGAAATGGAAATATGTTAGGAAGACAAAAGAAACAAATGCCTACAATTGGTTCGTGGTACAAGAGAATTATGGCAAAAGCAGCAGCAAATACAAACCAAGACTATAACTTCCATTATAGCTATTTACTAAAAGTTATGAAACAATATATCAGAGAATATGACGGACAAATGGCATATTTCGATGGACAATCTACCTTTGACTTATTAGATGGAACTCTATTTATTAACTTAGACATTTCACAACTAGAAGAAAGATTTGCAAGACCTTTAGCACAACAAATCTTGCTTGCTTGGATTTGGGAAAAATATGTTAAGAAAAATAGTGAAGATAGATCAAAAGCTTCTAAAAAGAGAGTTTTAGTAGACGAGGCATGGATGCTATTACCATATCCAGAAGCAGTAGATTTCTTAAATACAATGGCAAGACGTGCCAGAAAAAGAAATGTATCTCTAGCTATCATTTCTCAAAGATTTCAAGACTTTTATGAAAAACCAGAAGCACAAGCAGTATTAACTTCATCGGATACAAAACTATTTTTAGCACAAGATAAATCAGAAATTGCATATTTAAAAGAAGTATTTAAATTGAGTGAAGGAGAAGCCAGTTTCTTAATTACTTGTTTTAAAGGAGAAGGATTATTAAAAGTAGGAGCAGATAGTGCAATTATTCAAATACAACCAACTGCGAAAGAATTTGAATTTGTAGAAACAAACTTAAATAAATTAGCACAGAAGAAGAATAAACAAGCAATCAATTTTTAGGAGGAATTATGAAGAAATTAGTTGCAAACTATAAGTTAACACAAAAGATATTTCTATCAATAATAGTAGTATTATTGCTTAGTTTCTCTATGCCAGTAAAGTCACAAGCAGGATTAGGAGGACTTTTATTAGACCCACTTTTTGATTTGATAGGAACTGTACTAGACGTTTTTGTAGGAGGATTGCAAGCATTTTTAGTAGATGGAGAGTTTAGTAATACAGAAGAAGGAGATTCAGAAGGAATTTTAAATGCTTTCTTAGTAAGCAAAGATAAATTTGATCCTAGTAAGTATCCTGAATTTGCTTACTCCACAGGAAATGGAGAAGCAGAAGTTACAGTTAGTGAGGATGAACTAGACAAAAGCTTTTGGCGGAAATAGTAATTATTCTATCCCAGTAATGAAATATTCACCAGAAAAAATATTTGCAGGCTTAATTCCAGCATTAGACATCAACTTTGTAGACCCAAAGGATTGGGGAACTGATGATATGAACGAACGTTCTATTACAATAGCTTTACATGAAACAATAGCAACTTGGTATGTATCATTAAGAAATTTATGTTTAGTAGCCTTAATGCTAGTGTTAGTATATGTAGGTATTAGAATTGTAATTAGTAGTACAGCATCAGATAAAGCCAAATTTAAGCAAATGTTAATGGACTGGCTGGTAGCTATGTGTATCCTATTTTGCTTACATTATATTATGACATTTACAACAACAATTGTAACAGAAATTACAAGAGCAATTAGTGGTAGTGCAAGTAATAACGGAAATAATGTTGCAGTTCAAGTAACTGATGAGAATGGTTCTTCAACAGGTACAGAATTTAATACAGATTTAATGGGCCTCATTAGATTTAAAATGCAAGCTCCAGATGTAGGAGGAAAGGTTCTATACTTAATTTTATACATAGCAATGGTAATTTATACTTTTATGTTTACATTCTATTATCTAAAAAGGGTGTTAACTATTGCATTTTTGACACTAATTTCACCACTTGTAGCATTAACTTATCCAATTGATAAAATGAGAGATGGAAAGGCGCAAGCTTTTGATATGTGGTTAAAAGAATATGCGTTTAATGCACTATTGCAACCATTCCACTTAATTATTTATAGTATTTTTGTAGGGTCAGCAATTGATTTAGCAGCTAAGAACCCACTATTTGCAATTGTTGCATTAGCATTCATTACACCAGCTGAAAAAATACTTCGTAAGTTCTTTGGATTCGAAAAGGCAAGTACAGCAGGTGCATTAGGAGCTGTTGCAAGTGCAGCGGGAGGCGCAGCACTTATGGGCCAAATGCAAAAGCTTATGGGAGCTAAGAAAGGTGGCGGAGCTGGTGGAAGTAAAGGAATTAAAACGAAAGATAAGCCAGAAGGCTCTGCGCCATCTATTAAAGATGCGTTTGGTAAGGAAAATGATGCCAATAATAGTTTAACAGCAGGAAATGAAGGTGGAGGGAATAATCCAGAAGAAACACCTCAGCAAAGAATGCTAGATGCTTATGATGAAGGATATGGAACAAGTAGTTGGGATGCAGCAGAAAGAGACACAATGGCAAGGGATGCTAACCAATCAAGTGGTATGCAATATTCAGATAGTGAATATAGGCAAATATTACAAGATTCTGGATATGATGATGCACAAATTGCAGAGATGATGCCAGATGGTGGAAATAGCGCACAAGATGAGATACATGGAAAGGGAGCGTTCCAATGGTCAGAAAATGATGAAAGAGGAGCAGGAGAATATTTAGGAGGCATAATGAGAACAGGTGCTTCTTGGGCAGGTGACAAATTTGTCAATTCAGGTTTTGGTCAGGGAGCAATTAGATTAGGAAGAACTATTGGAGATGGAGCAAAAAGTGTAAGAGATATGGCATCAGCTAAAATAGCTAAGCCAATAGGTGATGCAGCTAGGACTTATATTCCAAAACCAATTAGAAATTCAGCTGTTAGTTTTGCAAAGTCTACTGGAAGAGCAGCAGTAGGAGCCGCTAAGGGAGTAGGAAATGTGGCATTACAAACAGGAAAAACAGTAGGAAAAGCAGCTCTAAAAGCAGCACCAGGTGCTGTACTTGGTATGGCAGCAGGTATTGCTAGTGATGAATTATCAGACATTGGTAAATATGCATTAACAGGAGCCGCACTAAGCAGTACAATTGGCTCAAGTGCAGTAGCTGGAGCAGGTTCATTTGTAGCAGATGCTTATAGGCAAGGTGCAGGAACCAGTTATGAAGCAAGTATGAAAAAAAGGCAAGAAAGTTATGTAAAAGAACATGAGGAATTATATAGACAAAAATTCCCAGAAGCTTCTAGAAAAGAATTAAAAGCAAAGCTAGAGCAAGGGGCATATTATGACAGTGTTGGAATTGAAGGAAAAGATACTTTAAAAGCAGTAAGTATGCAAGAAAGAATTAAGAAAGAAATGGCAGCAGCAGGTATTGCAGAAGAAGAAGCAACTAAGAGGTCACAAGCACAGACTGCAGCTATTATGAAAGAAGTAAAAGATTATAGTGCAAAAGACTTAAAAGATAAAGATGTTGTAAGAGACTTAAGAGAAGATTTATCAAAACGATTAGAAAGTCAAGGACTAACAGGAAGAGAAAAAATGCAAACAGTTGACATGATTGTAAGGGAGATGAAAACTGCTAGGGGAGTAAGCACAAAAGATTAAAATAAAAAAGGAGAGCTATAACAATGATTAAGTTATTAAGATATTGGAATCAGAACAAAAGAAAGATATTAATAACTATAGCGGTTATAGCTCTTGTTATTATTATCATTCAAATGATAAATGCAATGATAAGAAGTCAAAATGAAAGAGAAAGAAATAACATAACGCCAAAACCTATAGTGGCAAATGATATAACAAAACCAAATCAGTCAGTTATATCCAATGATAAATTAACAGAAAAACAAACAGAAGAGAATTCAGAGTTTATTGAACAATTTGTAAATTACTGTAATCAAAATAAAATAGAAGAAGCATATAATCTATTATCAGACGACTGTAAAGCAGAACTATATCCAACAAAAGAAATATTTATTAGCAATTATATTAACCAGATATTTAAAGAAGAAGTAAATTATAAATTAGAATTATGGTATTCTAATTCCAATTGTCACACATATCGAATTATATATAACAAAGGAAGTTTGTTACAAACAGGTGGACAAACCTCAAGTAGCAACTTTATGGATTATATTACTTTAATAAAATTAGATGGTGTATATAAATTAAATATCAATAAATTTATTAGAAAAGAAACTTTAAATAAAAAGGGCAGCAATAAAGGAATTGAAATTCAAATAAATAGTAAGAGTATTTATTTAGATTATGAAATATATCATATTACAGTTCAAAATGGTACACAAAAAACTGTTTTGTTAAATGACGGTACTGATACAGATAATTTTGTGTTGATTGGAAGAAATAATAACAAATTTAAGTCTGTCATTTCTGAAACGCCAATGAGTAGTTTTGTGTTAAATCCACAATATCGTAAAACAATAGATGTAAAATTTAATAAGATATATATGACACAAAGCCAAATAGAAAAAATGCAGATGACAAATATTTATTTGGATAAGGAACAATATGATACAAAGCAAGAAAATCCAGAAAAAACTACAATAGAAATATGGCTATAAAAGGGGTAACTGCAATAAAGAGAGTAGGTGAGAAAAAGTGGGAGACGATGAAAAACAAAATGTAGGTAATCAATTAAAAGAAATGGGAAAAGAAAAAGTAAAAGCAACAGCAAAACAAAAGATAAAAGAGTTTTTACTAAAATTAGCTCCCATTTTACTTAAAATATTATTAGGAGCACTAGTAGTATCTTGTTTAGTTGCAGTGGGAAAAGTCGTAGTAGACCTTTGTCAAGGAATTATTAACAGTATAGTAGATGTCTTTACAGGTGACCAAACAGCAATTGAAATCGATGATGAAAAATTAGATCAATTAATAGCAATGATAGAGGAGACAGGAATAGATATAGACGATTTGGAATTACTACGGAGAAATTGATTATGAGGACCCAGATAGGGAAAAAGTAATCAAAGAAGCCAAAAGAAAATATATTCGAATGTTCTTTGAAGCACAAATTATGACACAAGAATTAAAAAGAGGAAACGATAATTTAGATAAACAAGGACATGTATACTTATACCCAGAATCTACACTAGGACGAAAAGACCTCTCACCATATGAAACCTTAACTTATATCAAATATCAATCAGATAATGAAAATGAAGATACTTTCAAAAAAAGAGTAGAAAGAAATGATCCAAATATTCAGAATTACTTTTCTATCAACCCACAAGGACAATTAATATTAGCATCATTAGTAACAACAACTGTAGAAGTATCAAGTACAACAGAAGGACATTTATTTGGCAACAATAGTAGTCAGACAACTTATGAAGCAACAGAATTACCTCCTATAGATTATAAAAGTATGATTTCACAATATGCTACACCAATGAATTTCTTTTTAGAATTAGGTATGGTAACAAGAAATCCAGAGTTTTTAGCAGATGTTGTAAAGTTAGTAAAATCAAGAACAAATATACAGTTAACTGTTTTGAATGAAACGACAACAGAAATTAATACACAAGTAGATAAAGAGACAGAACATATAAAAGGGAATAAAGAAGAACTAATAACTGATGAAAATGGAGAAGTAATAGATAGACAAGTAATTCCTTATGATTCCTCAACATTGACTACAACAACTACAACAACGACAATTATTACTGTAATTCCTTCTGTCAAAGTAACATCAGTAGATACATGGATTGGCAGTCAAGATGTTATTTATAGTAAAATACCAGGTACACCAGTAGAAGATGATTACACGATTCCTCAAGAAAGTGAAGAGGAACCTCCCCTTGGATCTGATGAAATAGGTGAAGTTTCATGGATAACAAGAGAAGAATCAACTGTACATACTTCAACTAAAAAAGACACTTATGATGCTGGAATTGCTACAGATTTTATAGACAACACAGATGACTTTATTAAGCTATTAAACAAAGAATATAAAGTTCCAAATTCAAAAGAAAAAAGAAAAGCAGGAAACTTTCTAAGGACAGATGCAGAGTTATTTTTCTTATTACTAAGTCAAGATCCAGAAACAGCAGGAATGGAAACTGTAATGAGATTTATTATGAATAAATATATGAATAGTAACATATATGGAGATGTAACATTAGAAGATATTGAAAATATGTATAAAAATGAATTAATGGATATTACAGGTGAAGACATTATTGTAAATACAGCTATGTCTGAAAAGGATATAGTAATCACAGATGTGAATAAACTAAAAGAAGCAATTAATGCAACTTATAGTGGTCAAGCAAGAACAAATTTAGAACAAAATGCAGGAACATTTATACAAATGCAAAATACATACAATGTAAATGCTGTATTTGCAATAGCTGTTACAATTGTCGAATCAAGTGGAGGTACTAATTGGTCGGCCATTGCACCAGAAACACATAACTGGATGAGTGTAACAGGCTCCTATAACGGACAAACATATAGAGATCCAAATAGTTCTAATGAAAGAACATGGAGAGTATATCCAAGCTATAGAGAAGCCATTCTTGACTTCGGAGACTTAATAGCAAATAGTAGTTACTATTTTAAAGCAGGTAGAAATACTGTGAAAACAATAGCACCAACATATTGTAGTGCTGAATGGGGAAATTCTGTTGTAGCAGAAATGCTTAAAATATATAATAGTGTTGGAATATCAACAGGAGGAAGCAGTGCAGCACAAGGAAATGGATATAGTACAACATATACAAGTAGTAAAACAGGAAGAACATATAAAGAATTTAAACAAAACAGAGGAAGTTATAGTACTATGATTCATGGATATTCAGGAAGAACAATAGCTGAGGCAGGGTGTAATATTACTAGTATGGCAATTGTTATTAGTGGATATGGATATGATGTAAACCCTGGAACCTTTGGTGGAAAAGGTAATATTATAGCAACAGCAACAGATACGAAAAAATACTTAAAGGGTACAACAGGAATGCTTTATGGAAATGCAAAATCCACAATTATGGATCACTTAAATGCAGGAGGAGAAGTAATTATTCATGTGAATTCAACATCAAGTTATACTTTTAGTGAGCACTGGATGCCTTTACTAGATATTAAAGGAGAACAAGTTTATGTATCTAACCCATATGATCATGGAAATGGCAGTTTAACAGGATGGGATAATATTGACAATGTATTAAGAGGAATAAATGGTTACTTTTTAGTTTCAAGATAGGAGAGAAAATGGATAACTATAAGAAATGGATATTAATTATTATTGGTCTTATCATTATCTTAATTGTAGCAATTTTTACATTATATCAATATAGCAGAGAAGAGCAAGAAACAGACAAAGGAGAAGTTAATAATGTAGTAGAAGGAGATACAATAATTAAGGTAAAACAAGAAGTACAAGTACTAAATAGCAGAAATTTATATTATACAGTTCAAAATATTATAAAGAAATATGAATTATATATAGCAGAAAATAATCAAACAGCAATAGGCGCTGTAAATTTGGATAAAGCTAATTATTTAAACTCAACTAATATAGAAATAAAACAGATATACTATAAAGAAGCTGTTTCTTATGGAAATTATTATATTTCTGCAACAGAAGTAGGAAATAAAGCAGTCTATTTTGCTTTATATTTAGATAATGCTAACAGTACATACATAATAGAAAGACTAGATAAAACTGAATTTGAAAGTATCGTTCAAGGAGTTACTACAAAAATTAGAAATGAAAATATTATTGCAAATGAATATAATGCATATCAATATATAGAAATAAGTGATGAAGAAATGGTCCGTAGATATGTAAAAGATTTTGTACAAAAGGCGAAAAATAATCCCAACTTAGCTTATGAATTCTTAGATGATGAATACAAACAAAAGAAGTTTGGTAATATAGAAAACTTCAAAAAGTATATAGAAAACAATATAGAAAAAATAGAAAATGGAACTCTTACACATTATGGAACTAATAAAGCAAATGAAAATATGGAATATTATTATAGAGACAATAACAAATATTATTTTACGATAAAAGAAAAAAGTGTAATGAATTATAGTATTTTGTTGGATGAATATACCATTAAGGATGCCAAATATATAGGAATATATAATGAATTTAGTCAAGAAGAAAAGGTAAATAATAATATATCTATATTTATTAGAATGTTAAATGAAAAAGAATATAAAACTGCTTATAATTTGTTAGACCAAACATTTAGAAATAATAACTTTAAAACAGAAGCTGAATTTGAGAAATATGCAGAAAAGAATTTTTGGAACAACAATATAGGAAATATTTCCAAAATAGAAAAACAAGGAAATTTATATCTTTGCACATATAAAATAAAAAGTGGAGTAGGATTATCGGCAGAAGAAATAACGAAAACTTTTGTTATGCAATTAAAAGAAGGAACTGATTTTATAATGTCCTTTGAAGTATAAGAAAGGGTAAAAATATGTCAGAAAATAAAGAACAAGATACTTTACAAAAAATGATGGAAATAGGTGAATTAATTGAACAAGGAAAGCAAAGTGAAGACATTCAAGTAGGTACAATTAACTATTATAAAAACTTTATTTTTCAAGGCAGCAATTTAGCAGAAACAGATATTTTTGTAGCTAAAATAGAGAATATACTAGACAATACAAATACCTATGAAATATATTCTGGAAAAACAAATACTCTAATTGCTACTGTAGATGAACAAGGAAAATTACACTTTATGCCAGAATATATAGAAAATTTAAAACAAATTGATGAAAGATTTGTGCAATTACTTCAACTAGAAGACTTGGATTTTAAATTACCAGAAGAATTAGAGAAAGAAGATAAAGTATTAACAAGACAAGAAAGACAACATATAGCATCTAAAAATGAAAAAATGATAGAAGACGATAATAAGATGAAGGGAAAAAATACAGAAAGTAGCGGAAAATCAGAACAAAAAGATGAGGAAAAGACACCAGAAGAGGAACAAAAAGAAGAAATTGCAAAAGCAAAAAAGATACCAAGTCATAGTATATTAATGATAAAAACAGATAGTAATCTATATAAAGATCATCCAAATCTTGAACCAAATTTGTACTTTTATCGTGACAATCAGGGAGTTGTTAGAGCAGAATATATAGATAGTAATGGACAATCTAAGCCCTCAAAATACTTTGAGCCCTCTAGTACCTCTTTAAGACAGGAGACTGTTAGTATAGGCGATAATGGAAGTCCTGTTACAAAAGAAGTTCCTTATCAAGTGATGAAAACAAAAGGGCTTAATAATGTAGATAAAGACATTAGAGATATTAGAATTAATATTAAGATTGATACATATGGCTATTTAGATATTGAAGAAGCTAGACAAGGAAAAAATGGCGAGTGGTTAGCACATGATATAGAAGTAAGAGGAAGAGAATATAATTCACATGCAGTAAATGCGACTACTTCTATTCGTACAAGAAGATCAGATCCAGACAGACAAACAGAAGCATATGAAAAAGCAGAAGAAACCGGCTTAAAAGAAGATGGAATAGAATATAGCGAAATGTATTTAATACAACACCCCAGCGAATTTATCGAAAGTTTGATGGAAGAAGGATATCAAAAACCAGAAGCGATACAAATTTTTGACTATATAGTAGGAGAGGAAGCGCTAAGCATAGAAGAATCAAAAGAAAAAGTAAATGAGGAAATTGCACAAGGAAAATTTAAAAAAGAAGAGCAAAAACAAAAATCAGAAGCACAGCAAGGAGACGAAGAAGAAGGAAGAACACCTTGGGGAGATGCTGAAGATAGAAGAAATAGGTCTCTTTTATAACTTTCACGCATAAAAATCACTTTTTAAAATATAATTTAAAAGGTGATTTTTTATGATTATAATAAATAAAAAAAGATTAATTGCGATATCTAGTTTATTACTAATAGCAGTATTTGCTTTTACATTTCAAAAAGCAGACATAAATAAGACAGTACAAACAGTTACACTTCCTGTATCTAATAAAGTAATTGTGTTAGATGCAGGGCATCGGAAAGCCTGATGAAGGAGCACAATCTAGTACAGGTACAACAGAAGCAGAGACCAATTTAAAAATTGCATTAAAAGTACAAAACTTATTAGAACAGTCAGGGGCAACAGTTATTTTAACACGTAGTGATGAAAATGCAATTTATGATTTAGACAAAACTACTTTACGAGAGAAAAAAATATCAGATATTCATAATCGTGTAAAAATTGGAAATGAAAGTTCAGCAGATATCTTTGTATCTATTCATTTGAATAAAATTCCACAAGAACAATATTGGGGTTGGCAATGTTTCTATAAACAAAATGATGAAAAAAGTACAAATTTAGCCAAAAACTTACAAGCTAATTTAAATGAAGCAATTCAAAAAGACAATAAAAGAATTGCTATGAAATTAGATACTGTATATATCATGAAACATGTAGAAATTCCAATCTCTATTGTAGAATGTGGATTTTTATCTAATAAGGAAGAAGAACAGCAACTTCTAACAGATGTATATCAAGACAGACTTGCTTGGGGAATTTATAATGGAATAATGGACTATTTTTATAATTCATAATGTTGATTATGATATACAGCTGAGAACTCCAAGAATCCGAAGGAGATATTCTTCCACTGGTCAAGCATCTATTTTCATTGAAATAAATATAAAAAAATGCATAAAAATTCCACTTCTTGGAGAAGATAGAATTAAAACTATCAAAACAAGGAGTGGAATTTTTTCTATGGAATACAAAACTTTATCCATGAAAGGAACTATTTTAAATCAAAATCAATTAGAAAATTATTTAGAAACCATAGCAACAGACCATAATTTGCAAAATACCTCTAGCAAAAATACGTACCCAATTCCAAGACTAAGAGAAAACTTTGAAGTCATTACAGAAGTATATCAATTATTAAATGAACATATTAAATTAAAAATTCCTATTCATCCAGCAGGAGAATGGATACTAGATAACTATTATGTCATAGATCAAACCGTAAAAAACATCAAACAAGATTTAAGTTTAAAAAAATATACTCAGTTTTTAGGTCTTGCCAATGGTGCTTACAAAGGATTTGCTAGAATTTATGTGTTAGCTAGTGAAATAGTAAATTATACTAATAATAAAATAGATGGAAAAACGTTAAGTCAACTATTACAAGCATATCAAAGAAAAAAGAGCTTAAGTATGGAGGAGATTTGGAATATTAATCTCTTTTTAAAGCTTGCTCTAATTGAGAATATTCGAGAAGTATGCGAAAAAATCTACTCTGTTCAAGTACAAAAATATAAAGTAGAAAATATGATAGAAAGATTAGTAGAAAACAAAGAAAAAGATGAGTTACAATTTAATCATTTAAATAGTTACAAAGAAAAGGTAAAAGGATATAGAGAAATGAAATACCCTTTTATTGAATATCTTTCATATCGACTAAAAAAATATGGGAAAAAAGCGTATCCATTCCTAATGGTGTTAGAAGAACAAGTTAATAAAATGGGGATGGCAGTATCAGAAGTGGTAGAAAAAGAACATTTTGATATTGCGCTTCGCAAAATTGCAGTAGGAAACTGTATTACCAGCATTAAAACACTAAGTAGAATTAGTATGGCAGAAATCTTTGAACAAATTAATGGAGTAGAAGACATTTTAAAACAAGACCCTGCAGGTGTTTATGATAAAATGGATTATGAGACCAAAGTAGCTTATAGAAATCAAATCAAGGAAATCTCACAAAAAACGAAAATTTCTGAAATCTATATTAGCAAAAAATGTTTAGAACTAAGTCAAAAAGCTACAGAACAAAAACAACAAGAAAATATCAAAAGAGCTCATATTGGATATTACTTACTAGACGTAGGAAGACAGTCTTTATTAGAACAATTAACTGGAAAAAGGCCCAAAAGAACTTCAAACAGCAAAAAAGTCTTGTGTACAATTATCCTTTTAATCATATTAACACTAAGCACTAGTAGTATATTTGCATGGTATTTATATACACAAACACATCAAATTGCTTGGTCTATTTTACTAGCTTTATTATTACTCATCCCAATTGAAGTAATTTGGGTGCAAATAGGGCAATATATTCTAGGGAAGTTTATCAAACCTAAAATGATTCCAAAACTAGACTATATAGATGGTGTGCCACAAGAAAGTAGCACTTTTGTAGTTATTCCTACAATTCTAACTTCCAAAGAAAAAGTAAAAGGATTAATGGAGCGATTAGAAGTGTACTATATGGCAAACAAGAGTGATAATTTATACTTTGCTATTCTAGGAGATTGTAGTGCAGGAAAAAATCAAAAAGAGCCATTTGATGAAGATGTTATTCAAAGTGGAAAAGAAGAAACAAAGAGATTAAATGAAAAATATCCAGATGCAAACTTTCCTAAATTTCATTTCCTATATCGCCAAAGAGTATGGAATGAAAAAGAAGAATGCTACTTAGGTTGGGAGAGAAAAAGGGGATTATTAAATCAATTTAATGAATATATTTTAGGTAAAGAAAAGAATAACTTTTTAGCAAATACGATAGAAGAGATGAAAGAAAAACTACCCAAAATAAAATATATTATCACATTAGACGCAGATACTCGGATTAACCCTGAACACAGGACTAGAACTAATTGGAGGAATGGCACATATTTTAAATACTCCTATTCTAAATGAAAGAAAAGACTTAGTTATAGAAGGTCATGCACTATTACAGCCAAGAGTAGGAATTTCTCTATTAGAAGTAGGGAAAAGTTTATTTACTAAAATCTATGCGGGCTCTGGAGGAAAGGATGCTTACACTAATGCTATTTCCGACATTTATCAAGATAATTTTGAAGAGGGAATTTTTACAGGAAAAGGTATTTATGATGTAGAAGTATTTTCTACAGTTCTTGCTAAAGAAATTCCAGAAAATACTGTACTAAGCCATGACTTATTAGAAGGAAGTTATCTAAGATGTGGACTTGCCTCAGATATTGTATTAATGGATGGATATCCAAGTAGTTATAACAGTTTTAAAACTAGGTTACACCGATGGATACGTGGAGATTGGCAAGTTACAAAATGGCTAGGAAATAGTATTTATAACAAACATGGAGAAAAAAAGCACAATCCGTTAACTCTGCTTTCAAAATACAAAATTTTTGACAATTTAATCAGAAGTTTGCATGAGCCATTAATTGTTTTCACAATGATTTATGTTAGTATTTTAGATATGATTTACTCTATTAAAATAGGACCAATTATAGCAATTTCCATTATTTCAGCAGTCATACCAATGTTATTAGAGATTATCAATCGTATTATTTTCAAAAAAGAAGCTGAGACCATACAAAAGACATTTACCAAAACAATTTCAGGTGTAAAAGCAAGTATCATTCGAGGCATTTTAGCTATTAGCATATTACCAGACAAAGCATATTTTAGTATGAATGCTTGTATCAAAACTCTATATCGTATATTCATTAGCAAAAAGCATTTTTTAGAATGGATGACAGCAGAAGAAGCGGAGAAAAATGCAAAAAAAGATTTGTTTTCCTATTATCGTAATATGATACCAAATGTCATACTAGGTGTGTTAGGCATTCTACTTTTATTTATTTTGCCACAAAATATTTTAAGTATTTTTCTATTCATTCTATCTAGCTTGTGGCTAATTGCACCAGCTATCATGTGTTATATTAGTAAAGAAATTAAAGTACAAGAAAAATTAGAAAAATTAAAACCAGAAGAGCAGAAATATGTATTAGAGATAGGGCAAAGAACATGGCAATATTTTAAAGACCATTTAAAACCAGAATACAATTATTTGCCACCTGACAACTATCAAGAAGATAGGAAGCCTAAAGTTGTACCAAGAACTTCTTCCACCAATATTGGATTGGCTTTGCTGGCAGTTATTTCAAGTTATGACTTGGGGTATGAAAGTATAGAAAATATTATGAAATTATTAGAAAAAATGTTAGATACTATTCATAACTTACCAAAATGGAATGGGCATTTATATAATTGGTATGATATTCAAACTTTACAACCTTTAAAACCTAGGTATGTTTCTTCTGTAGATAGTGGGAATTTTATAGGTTATCTATTTGTCGTTAAGCAATTTTTAGAAGAGCAAATGCAATCTAAAGAACAAGATAAAAAACAACAATTAAAATCAATGCTTGAAATAGTAAATGTTATTATTGAACAAACCAACTTTAAAATGCTATATGATGAAGAAACAAGGCTTTTCTCTATCGGATTTAATGTAGAAGAAAATAAATTAACCGATTCCTACTATGATTTACTTGCTTCAGAGGCAAGACAAGCAAGCTTAGTAGCCATTGCTAAAAAAGACATTCCAGTCAAACATTGGAATAATTTAAGTAGAACTTTGACTATTTTAAACCAATATAAAGGGCTTATTTCATGGTCAGGAACAGCTTTTGAATATTTGATGCCAAATATGAACATTCCAAAATATCCAGGAAGTTTACTAGCAGAATCCACAGAATTTATGCTTATGTGCCAACAAGAATATGCTAAAAAATTGCATATTCCTTGGGGAATTTCAGAATCTGCATTTCACTTAAAAGACTTGCATAACAACTACCAATACAAGGCATTTGGCATCCCATGGCTAGGACTAAAAAGAGGACTTGCAGATGAAATGGTAGTAGCAAGTTATGGGAGCATTTTAGCTATTCCAGAAGAACCAAAACAAGTAGTAGAAAATCTAAAAAAATTAGAGCAAACAGGAATGTATCAGAAATATGGATTTTATGAATCCATAGACTATACACCAACTCGTCTGAAAAAAGGACAAGAATATGCGTTAGTAAAAACCTATATGGCACACCATCAAGGCCTTATATTACTTGCTATTAATAACTTATTCCATCAAAATATTTTGCAAAAGAGATTTATGAAAAATCCACAAATGCAAGCAATAGATATACTTCTACAAGAAAAAATGCCAGAAAATATTATCATTACCAAAGAGGAAAAAGAAAAAGTAGAAAAAATGAAATATGTAGATGACCAAAGTTATACTCAAAAAGAAATTACAAAGCCAGTAACCAAATTACCTCAAATGAATGTCTTAGCTAGTGAAAACTACACTATAGTAACAGATAGTAAAGGGCAAGGGTACAGTAAATATGGAGACATTTTAATCCACAAATATAAAAAGACAGATGATATAGAACAAGGAATATTCTTTTTCTTAAAAAATGTTAAAACTAATCGTATTTGGACAACAGGACATATGAGTTATCTTGCAAATCCAGACCAATATTCCATTTGCTTTACACCAGCTCAGACCAAAATTACAAGACAAGATGGAAATATAGAAACAATAGCTAAAATTGGGATTTCACCAGATGAACCAGTAGAACTTAGAACTATTGAATTAACTAATCGTGGAATAGAACCAGAAACTTTAGAAATTACAAGCTATTTAGAACCAGTTTTATCACAAGAAGCACAAGACTATGCTCATCCAGCATTTAATAAACTATTTTTAAATTACGAATATTTAGAGGATACACATTCCATTTTAGTTACCAGAAGAACTAGAACACCAAGTGAGCAAAAAGTATTTTTAGGAGCAAATTTCTATACAGAAAATGAAACAATTGGAGAAGTAGAATATGAAATTGATAAAGAGAAATTTTATGGAAGAAATAATTTAGGATTACCAAATGCAGTCAAAAATTCTAGCTTATTAAGTAATCAAATAAATCTTACAACAGAGCCAATTATTAGTATGAAACGTACAATAACAATACAGCCAGAGCAAAAAGTAACATTAAACTTAGTACTAGCAGTAGGAGAAAGCAAAGAACAAGTGATAGAGGAGTTAGAGAAGTTTAGTAACCAAGAAACTATTTATTATCATTTAGAATTAGCAAAAGCAAAAGTAGAAGCAGCAAATCGCTATTTAGGAATTCAAGCTAAACAATTAGACACTTATCAAAAAATGGCAGGATATTTGATAAAATCAAATCCATTAAAGGCATTAACCAATAAAACAGACATGCTAGTTCCAGTTAGTAAACTATGGCAGTATGGTATTTCAGGAGATTTACCAATTCTGCTACTTCGTATCAAGACATTAGAAGAAATAGAAATAGTAGAAGAAGCCTTAAAAGCTTATGAATACTTCCGTTTAAAAAATATTCAAATAGATTTAGTCATAGTAAGCGAAGAAAAATACAGTTATGAAAGTAGTGTAAAAGAGGCTATTTTTGTCAGTGTTTTAAACCAAAATTTAGGATATTTACAAAATATCAAAGGTGGTATTTTCATTTTAGAAAACCTGTCAGAAGAAGAGTTAAGCTTGTTAGAATATAGAGCAAATTTAAGTTTTCATGGAAACAACACTATTTGGCGTTCTTTAAGAGAAGCAGAAGAGGAATATCTGGATAAAATAAAAGAGGTACCAAAAGAAGAACCACCAAAGATGATATTAGAAGAAGTACCAATTCATGAAGAATTGGATATAGAAAAATTAAAATACTATAATGAATATGGTGGATTTTCAGAAGATGGTACAGAGTATCATATCCGTGTTCACAAAGATCAAAAGTTGCCATCTGTTTGGAGCCATTTACTAACCAACCAAAACTTTGGAACCTTAGTAACAGAAAGCATGGGAGGATATACCTGGTATAAAAATAGTAGGTTAAATCGTTTAACTGCATGGAATAATGGGCCAGTAGTAGATGTTCCTTCAGAGGTTATTTATATGCAGGATTTAGACACTAAAAAGATATGGTCTTTAGGATTTAATCCTTGTCCAGATGAAAATGATTATCACATTACCTATGGTTTTGGATATGCTAAATATAAGCATGTAAACAAAGGAATTACCCAAAAAATAGATGTTTTTGTACCAATGGAAGATAATATCAAGGTACAAGCAATTAGATTAGAAAACAATGAATTGCATAAGAAGAAATATAAACTAGTCTATTATGTCAAACCAGTTTTAGAAGAAGATGAACTAAAATCAAATGGATTTTTAAAACTAGATTTTTACGAAAATGCAAATGTTATCTGCATGCAAAATATGGCAGCAGAAGAGAATAATCAGTATTTATTTGTGTCTGGTAGTGAAAAAATTACTTCTTATACTGGTAGCAAATCAGGTTTCTTTGGAAAAGGTAATCTAACACATCCAGATGGTATTGACCAAATAGAACTCAATAAGGAAAATAGTCTATCGCAAGATGGTATCATAGCGGTTCAATGTGAAGTAGAATTAGAAGCATTGGAAAGCAAAAAAGTCATTTTCACATTAGGAGTAGGAAAAGATGTTTTAGAGTGTCAGGACTTAAGTTATCAATACCGAAATAGCAGCAAAGTATATGAAGAATACGAAAATACAAAACGATATTGGAGGGAGCTACTAGGAAAAGTACAAGTCACAACACCTCTTGAATCTACTAACTTGTTGTTAAATGGTTGGTTACTATACCAAGTTATTACTTCTAGATTATGGGGCAAAACAGGATATTATCAGTCAGGTGGAGCTTTTGGCTTTAGAGACCAATTACAAGATTGTCTTGCTTTAAAATATACCAAACCTGAGATATTAAAAAATCAAATTATAAAACATGCTCAGCATCAATTTGTAGAAGGAGATGTAGAACATTGGTGGCATGAGGAAACAAAAAGAGGAATACGAACGAAGTTTAGTGATGATCGTTTATGGCTAGTATATTTAACAGAGGAATATTTAGACTTTACAGGAGATAATAGTATTTTAGAGATACAAATTCCATATCTTGAAGGAGAAACATTAACAGAAGGAATAGATGAAAGATATGATTTACATTTACCTTCTGACAAGCTAGAAACTTTATATGAGCATTGTAAAAAGGCAATTCAAATTTCTTTAGACTTTGGCGAAAATGGACTTCCAAAAATAGGGTCAGGCGATTGGAACGATGGATTTAGTACAGTAGGTAATAAAGGAAAGGGAGAAAGTATATGGCTTGGTTTCTTCCTTTATGAAGTATTGAAAAGATTTGTTCCAATTTGCCAAGAAAAAGGTGAAGAAGAACTGGCAAAACAATATGAGCAAATTATGGAAAAGTTAAAAAGAGCTCTTAACTCCAATGGTTGGGATGGCAGATGGTATAGACGTGCATTTATGGATGATGGCAGTGTACTAGGTAGTATTCAGAATGAAGAGTGTAGAATAGATGCAATAGCACAAAGTTGGGCTATTATTTCAGGAGCAGGAGATAATGATAAAAAATACATTTCTATCCAAAGCTTAGAGAACCATTTGGTAGATAAAGAAAATGGTATTATCAAGTTATTAGACCCACCATTTGACAAAGGGAGCTTAGAACCAGGATATATTAAAGCATATGTGCCAGGAACAAGAGAAAATGGAGGACAATATACTCATGGAGCTATTTGGGCAATTATAGCAGAAACAATATTGGGATTTGGAGATAAAGCAGGAGAACTCTATCGAATGATTAATCCAATTGAACACAGTAGAACCAAAGAAGCAGCAACAAAGTATAAAGTAGAGCCATATGTAATTTGCGCAGACATTTCAGGTCAAAGAAATTTAGCAGGAAGAGGTGGATGGACTTGGTATACAGGGTCTGCTAGCTGGATGTATGAAGCAGGTATCAAATACTTGTTAGGATTGCGTATTCAAAAGGGAGTACTCTCTATAGAGCCTTGTGTTCCAAACAATTGGAAAGAATATTCAATTCGATATCAATATGGAAATAGCAGATATCATATTCAAGTGAATAATCCAAATGGCAAAACAACTGGTGTAACTAGTTTCAAAATGAATGGAGAAGAGATAGCAGAAAAGCAAATTACTTTAAATAATAGTGGAGGAATTTACAAAATCCAAATAGAGATGTAAATAAAAAAAGATATATCGCTTTCGTACAATTACTTGCGATATATCTTTCTTTTGTATTTTACCCCAAGAGGAAGGAATTATGTTTCTTTAATAATATAGTTATACGCAAAAAGCTCCTTAAAGCTTTCCCTTCTGATACTATATTAGCTCGGTCTACTCAAAGAGAAGTATTGCTCACTCACATAAGCTATCTGTATAGCTTATACTTCGCTTACAGTTACCTTAAAGTCCGGTGCCCACGACTGCTACTCCGCGACCAGAATTGATGTTGCTAGTCCAATTGTTATAACTGAAGGAGAATACTCCAGTGTTGCCACGACAGAAACCAGATGGATATGAACTAGTAAGCCAATTAAAGGTGTTAGTTCCATGCCAACCTGCGCAGTTAGGATACCATAACATAATCCCTAATTAATAGATAATATTAAAATTCTTTATAATAAAAGTATAGTATAATTTGTATTATTTGTCTAGTATGCAAATTTAGTTTATTTGATTTTTATCCCCAAAAATGGTATAATAAAGTTACTTAGTTCAAGTAACTAAAAATTTTTTATAAAGGAGTACTACATAATGAAAAACAAAAGCAACATTGGGTTTAACCTTAGCAAACTATTCGCAATTGCGTTGATTGTCCTTGGCTTTCATTTTTTGAATGCCTATCTAAAAAAAGAGCTTCCCTTTGATATCGTTACCGAAAATACAGTCATTTGGATTATATGGGCGTATATGGGCTGGGGAATTTCAGGGTTTGTAATAACTGCAGGTGCCATGGAATTCTTTAAAGAAGTCATTGAACGTTGGGAAGCGGATGTGTAAAACAGGTGGGGAGTCACGAAAGTGACTCCCTTTCCTATGGTTGAAAATGTAAGAATCATATTACAAAAACGTTTCAGTTATATTGCAAAACCATGTCAGAAATATTACAAAAATGCATAAAAAAACTTGTACAAAAAACTTTAATATGATATAAATATAAGGTAAGAAACGAAAAGGAAGGCGGGAACTTGGAGTGGAAGAAAATAGAGATATCAATATGCAGGAAAGTGAAGAAAAAAAAGGTGTAGATAAAAAAGTTATTTTAGTAGTAGATGATGAAAAGCCAATTAGAGATATTTTAGTATATAACCTACAAAAAGAAGGATATGGAACAATAGAAGCAGAAGATGGAGAAACAGCTATAAAAGTAGCATTAGATAAGAGAGTTGATCTGATTTTATTAGATATTATGCTACCAAAAGTAGATGGGCTAACAGTATGTCAAAGATTAAGACATACACTTAATGTACCAATTTTAATTTTATCAGCAAAAGATGAAGAAATTGATAAAATTTTAGGATTAGAATTAGGTGCAGATGACTATATCACAAAACCATTTAGTGTAAGAGAATTGATTGCCAGAGTAAAAGCAAATTTAAGAAAAGCAGAAATAGCTGGTCAAACAAAAGGACAAGAGATGGAAGAAGAGAAAGAAGCAGAGAAATCTCGTAATACTATCTCTTTGGGAGAACTTGTTATTGATCTAGACAAATTTGAAGTAAAAGTAAGAGGAGAAGTAATTGATTTAACCCTTAGAGAATTTGAAGTGTTAAAATATTTAGCAAATCAACCAGGACAAGTTGTCACTAGAGAAATTTTATTAGAAAAAGTATGGGGATATGAATATTACGGAGATATTAGAACTGTAGATGTTACTGTTAGAAGAATTAGAGAAAAGATTGAAAAAGATACATCAGCTCCAAAAATTTTAATGACAAAAAGAAGTGTAGGATATTATCTAGCTTCAAACTAAAAAACGAAATAGAAATACAAAAGGGATAAAAAATAAGATGATAAAAAATATACAAACTAAGATAATATTAATTTTCTTTGTTTTAGGAATTTTGCTCATTGGTTTACTCTCTTTCTCACATATTTTAATGTTAAAAAAGATGAACCAATCAATTATAAAAAGCCAAGCAGATAGTTTAATACAATTTTCAGAACAGCAACAAATTAAAATTCAGGAAGAAATAAAAAATCAAATAAGACAAACCAAAATTATTACTGTAGTAGCAATAGGAAGTTTTGGTGCCATTATGGCATTAGTAGGCTACTTTAATTCAAAATCAGTAGTAAAACCGGTAAATGCACTTATTGAAAGTGCAGAAAAGATTGCTAATGGAGAAGAAGTTGAAATTGAACATTTAGACAAAAAGAAAACACAAATTGATGAGCTAGTAAATGCCTTTAGCTTAATGACAAAGGAATTAAAACAAAATTTAAATGAGATGGGAAAACAAAAAAAACAAATAGAAACTATTTTACTTCATATGACAGATGGTATTATTGCTTTTGATATGGAAGGAAAAATTATTCATATTAATCCTGCAGCTAGAAGTCTATTGCAATTAGATAGACAAGATAATAACTTTAACAAAATTTTTCAAAAGTTGAATACAGACATTAACTTAGAAAAGATTGTGTACTTAGAAAATTGGACATCTTCAGAACAAAGGATTAATATAGGAGAGAAATATGTAAATTTATTATTTGCACCTTTTCAAGACGAAAGTGATAAACCTGCAGGTGTAATTGTGGTTATTCAAGATATTACACAACATGTAAAATTAGATAATATGCAAAAAGAATTTGTGGCAGATGTATCCCATGAATTAAAAACGCCAATCACTTCTATTATGGGGTATGCAGATACTCTTTTAGAATCTGAATATGATAAAGAAATGCAAGCAAAGTTTTTAACTGTTATTAGTTCAGAAGCTAGAAGAATGGCAAGATTAGTAACAGACTTATTAGTACTTTCACGCTATGACAATAAAAAAATAACCAAAGAAGAAATAGAATTTGATTTAGGGGATTTGACAAAGAAATGTATTGAAAGATTGCAATTTGAAATTGAAAAGAAAGGGCATCATATTGAATGTTTTGTAACAGCAAATGTACCACCTGTTAAAGCTGATAAATATGGTATTGAAAGAGTAATCTTAAACATTATTACAAATGCAATTAAATATACACCAGAAAAAGGAATCATTAAAGTGTATGTAGGATTTGTATATAATGATGCCTATATCAAAATTATTGATAATGGAATTGGTATACCAGAAAAAGATTTGAGTAGAATATTTGAAAGATTTTACCGTGTAGATAAAGCAAGGACAAGAGAAATGGGAGGAACTGGTTTAGGACTTTCTATTGCAAAGGAAATTCTAGATCAGAATAATGGAAGTATTGATATTAAAAGTGAAGTAGGAAAGGGAACAGAAATTGTAATTAGAGTACCTACTAAGAAATAAGAAAGAAGGAAATAGAAAATGGTGATAAGTGATAGAACCAAAAACATATTAGAATGGATATTTTGTATTGTAATTGCATTTATATTAGCTTTACTAATTAAATACTTCATTGGAACACCAACTGTTGTAAAGCAAGTTTCTATGAAACCAACGTTAATTGAAGGACATAGACTGCTTTTAAATCGTTGGGTAAGAACTACAAAGCAAATACCTGAAAGAGGAGACATCATCACTTTTGAAGCACCAAGTAATTTAAATGAGTTCAATTTAAGTAATCCAGTAGCAAAATATGAAAAAGAGCCAACTTCATGGTGGAATAAGTTTACCTATTATGTATTAGAAATAGATAAAAATAGTTATATCAAAAGAGTAGTTGGATTGCCAGGAGAACATGTCCAAATTATGAATGGAAAAGTATATATTAATGGAGAAGAATTACAAGAAGATTATCTAGCAGAAGGTGTTATAACAGAGCCAGCTGGCAGTGCTAATTCTTTAGACTTTATTGTTCCAGAAAACTATATATTTGCAATGGGAGACAATAGAAGAGAGTCTACTGATTGCAGAGCATTTGGTTGTATTCCATTAGAGAAAATTGAAAGTAAGGTTTGGATTCGTTTTTGGCCATTTAATCTATTTGGGAAAGTAGAGTAATGTCAGTTTGGGGACGTATGTTTAACTGACATTTGAGGAAAAATACTATTTTGTTATAAAATAATAAAGTGTCAGTTAAACATACGTCCCCAAACTGACATTAGGAGGCAGTAAATGGCTTTTCAAAACTTGGTAGGAAATGAAAAAATAAAAAACTTGTTAAAGAATAGTATTCAAACTAACAATATATTACATAGCTATTTATTTGTAGGAGTTGAGGGGATCGGAAAGAGCCTTTTTGCAAAAGAATTTGCGCATATGATTTTATGTAGTGCTAAGCAAGAAAAGCCTTGCAAACTTTGTAAGTCTTGTTTAGAATTTCAAGGGGAAAGTCATCCTGATTTTTTACAAATAGACCCAGAAGACGGAAAAACAATTAAGATTGAACAAATTCGTTATCTACAAGAAAAAATAGCAGAAAAACCAGTAACTTCAGAAAAAAAAGTATATATTATCAGTGAATGTGACAAAATGACGAGAGAAGCAGCAAACGGATTATTAAAGACTCTAGAAGAGCCACCTAGTTATGCAACTTTAATTTTGCTTACAACTAATGAAAGCAAGTTATTAGCAACTATTAAATCAAGATGCACTAAAATTGCTTTTCAAACTCTTACAGATGAAGAAATTAAGGAATATTTAAAAAGTAAGTCACAAGAAATACAAATGACTGATAATATGATAAGACAATGCCAAGGAAGTATTGGTAGAGCAATTAAAATAGAAGAAGAGCAAGAAATATATAGTCAAATAGAAAATATAATCAATAATTTAAAGAAAGTAGATATTACACAAATTTGGAAAAAAGCAGAAGTGTTGTATCAGTCAAAAGAAAAAATTATGGACCTATTAGATTATATGAATGTTGTATTCTTTGAAAAACTTCGTGAAGAACAAGACATGAGATATACAAAAGCAGTTGAAGTAGTAGAAGAAGCTAAAAGAAGAATGATAGGAAATGCTAATTATGATATGTGTATTGATAACTTGTTATTAAAAGTATGGGAACAATTTGTATAAGAAAGGAAAGAAGATTAATTGAAAAATATAGTAGGGATAAGATTTAAAAAGCCAGGCAAAATATATTTTTTTGATCCAGACAATTTAGAAATTAATAAGCAAGATAAAGTTGTAGTAGAAACTGCTATGGGGCAAGAACTTGGAGAAGTGGTAGTTAGTAAAAGGGCTGTTCCTGAGGAAAGCTTGACAGCACCACTAAAAAAAGTAGTTCGTATTGCAACGCAAAAAGACTTAAAACATCAAGAAGAGAACAACAAAAAAGAAAAAGAAGCTTTTAAAATTTGTGAAGAAAAAATAAAAAAATATAAATTAGATATGAATTTAACAGAAGTAGAATATAAATTTGATAATAGTAAAATATTATTTTACTTCACAGCAGATGGAAGAGTCGATTTTAGAGAATTAGTAAAAGATTTAGCAGCAGTTTTTAGAACAAGAATAGAATTAAGGCAAATTGGTGTAAGAGATGAAGTAAAGCGTATTGGTGGAAATGGAGTTTGTGGAAGAGAACTTTGCTGCTGCTCTTTTTTAGGAAATTTTGAAACAGTATCTATTAAAATGGCAAAAGAACAAAATATGTCTTTAAATCCTTCTAAGATTTCTGGCAATTGTGGAAGACTAATGTGTTGCCTAAAATACGAGCAAGAAGTTTATGAAGAAAAGTTAAACAGATTGCCAAAAATAGGGGCAATAGTCAAAACAGAAGATGGGGAAGGTATTGTAGATTCTATTGAAACTTTAAAAGAGATTATTCGTGTAAGATTAAAGGATGGAGATGATATTTTTTATAAAAAATATCCAGCTTCTGAGATTAAGATTATCAAAAATATAGGAAAAGAAGAGGTAGACCCAGAAGAGAAAGAACATCTAAAGGAATTACAAGAATTAGAAAAATTAGAAAAGATAGAAAAACAATCCAATCAAGAAGATGATATGTAATAAAGCAAAAAAGAAGTAAATGAAGTAGTGAGAGGTGGTGAGAAATATGGTATACAAAATTACTGATAAATGTATTGGCTGTGGAGCTTGTAGCGCAAGTTGTCCAGTATCTTGCATATCACAAGGAGATAGCAAATATGTAATTGATAAAGAAGCTTGCATCGGTTGTGGTACTTGTGCAGGAGTTTGCCCAGTTGGAGCACCAGAACCAGATAATGATTAAAAAATAAGAAATGCCAGTCTTCTTGAGAGAAGACTGGCAAAACTAGTTATGAAATTAGGAACGGCGACGAAGTACCCGATCTCTGTCTTCCACAATACAATGAGGTTCTGAATAAGGACAATGTTCACAAGAAGAAGGAAATCCTCCACAACATGTTTGAATACGACGAATTGCCCTTTTTCTAGGAAACTTAGGACTTCTCATATGAGTTGGCAAAGGTTGAAGAGTCTTCCGCTCTTTCATAACTATACTCCTTTCAGACCAATAAGGTCCAGTTAATACATAATGCAACTTGGCATTAATAGATATATTATATAATATTTTTGTCTAAAAATCAAATTTCTATTTTTCTTTGCCCATTTCTTCTAAGGCTAAAAGTTCTTCCCAGCGTTTATCTACTTCTTTTTGGAATTCTTCAATCATCCACTCATTTCCTTCTTTAAACATATGGCTAAAGCGTTTTTGTGGTCTTAAAAATTCCTCAATAGGTAACTTTTTAGCAGGCTTGTAATTAATCACATATTTACCATCAATGATTTCATATAATGGCCAGTAACAAGTATCTACTGCTAGCTTATTAATTTGCATTAACATATCTGTTGGATATCCCCACCCTCTAGGGCATGGTGCTAATACATTTAAAAAACAAGCACCTTCTGTATAAATTGCTTTTTCAGACTTTTCATATAAATCTTTAAAATTAGCAAAGGCAATAGTTTGAGCCACATATGGTAAATGATGTGATGCCATTATTTCTGTTAAATCTTTTCTAGATTGCATTTTACCTGGAATAACCTTACCAGCAGGTGATGTGGTAGTATCTGCAAATCTTGGTGTAGCAGAAGAACGTTGAATACCAGTATTCATATAAGCACCATTGTCATAACATACATAAACCATGTCATGACCTCTTTCCATAGCGCCAGATAAAGCTTGAATACCAATATCATAAGTTCCACCATCTCCACCAAAAGCAATAAATTTTGTATCTCCATTAGCTGGCAACTTACCTTGCTTTTTCATAGAACGATAAGCAGCTTCTGTACCAGAAAGTGTAGAAGCAGCGTTCTCAAATGCTGTATGAATATATGAATCTGTCCAAGCAGTATATGGATACATAAAAGTTGAAACTTCCATACAACCAGTAGCATTTGCTATTACTGCATGATCTTCTGGCTTTAAAGCACGAAGAACCATTCTAGCAACAGGAGGAGCACCACAACCAGCGCACATTCTATGTCCTGAAGTAAATCTAGAAGGTCTATTTGCTACTATTTCTTTTACATTATACATTTTAAATCTCCTTTCATTTTGTCGCACTTGGGGACGTTAGTTAGTGCGACATCTGTCCCTTGTGCGACATTTTTCTAATTTTTTCCAAAATGTCGTACTAACTAACGTCCCTAAGTGCGACACTATTTTCTTAATCCAACATAACGATATGGATTATCTATTTTTCCACTATCTACAACCTCTTGTAAATAGCTATATACTTCATGAATATCTTTAGAGGTTGTATCTCTACCACCAATTCCATAAACATAACTTACAGTAGGTACTTGTTTTTGTCCTACATACATACTTGAAACGACATCTTCAAACAGAGCACCTCCAGCACCATTTAAAGAATCACTACGATCCATAACAGCAATAGCCTTTAAATGTCCTAAGCTATTTGCAATTTCTTCAGTAGGGAAAGGTCTAAACATACGAACCTTTAATAATCCTGCTTTAACACCATTTGCTCTTAATTCATCGACTACTGTTTTAGCAGTTCCAGCGGTAGAATTCATACAAACGATAGCAATTTCAGCATCTTCTAACATATATTCTTCAAAGAAAGAATATTTTCTACCAGTCATTTTTTCAAAGTCTTTAGCTACTTCAGAAATTACCTTTTTAGCATTTCTCATAGCTTCAGCCTGTTGATATTTATGTTCAAATAAATAAGATTGAACATCTAAAGGTCCAATTGCCATTTGTTCTTTTTCATTTAGTAAATAATGTTCAGGATGATAAGTTCCTACAAACTCTTTTACCTTATCATCTTCAAGTAATTCAATATTTTCAATAGAATGTGATGTAATAAATCCATCTTGACAAACCATTAAAGGCAATAATACATCTTTATGTTCTGCAATACGATGAGCCATAATTAAATTATCATAAGCTTCTTGGTTATTCTCTGAAAATAGCATAATCCAACCACTATCTCTTGCACCCATAGCATCTGAATGATCACAATGAATATTTAAAGGACCAGAAACAGCACGATTAACTAATGACATAACAATAGGAAGTCTTAAACTAGAAGCAATGTAAATCATCTCCCACATAAAAGACAAACCGATTTGCAGAAGTAGCTGTCATAGCTCTTGCTCCTGCAGCTTCTGCACCAACACAAGCACTCATTGCACTATGCTCACTTTCTACTGCCACAAATTCTGTATCTACTGATCCGTTACTAACAAAAGTAGAAAAATATTGTGGTATTTCAGTAGAAGGAGTAATAGGGAAGGCAGCTACTACATCAGGATTAATTTGTTTCATTGCAATAGCAGCAGCTTCATTTCCACTTAATCTTTCTCTAATTCCCATTTTCTTTATTCCTTTCTCTCCTTATTTTTCGCCCTCATCCACCATTTCAATAGCTTTAAAAGGACATACTTTAGAACATACGCCACATCCCTTACAGTAATCATAATTGAAATCTGTACGTTTTTGGTCTTTACCAACAGGGATGGCATTATCTGGACAAACAGGGAAGCATAAGCCACATTGTGTACATTTTTCAGATATATATTTTGGTCTAATACTTCTCCAGTCACCAGTTTTAAATTCCATTGCATTTCCTGCTTCATAGATATTTCCAGCAATTGTCATATCTTGTACAGGAGTATTTTTATCTATTTTTGTTGACATTATTAGTCTCCTTTCGTGTCAGTTTGGGGACGTTCCTTTTTCTGACAAAAGTGTCAGATAGGGGACACACCTTTAACCAACAAATTATTATTGCATTTTTTGTACTTCTTTCAAAGCAAGTTCCAAAGCTTTCATATTACCATCAATAACTTCTGGTTTTTTCGCAAACTTATGTCCAAAAGAGCTTTTCATATCTTCTAAAAAGTCTTTTTCTTCCATAATACCAGCTACTTTTACAATAGCAGCAAGCATTGGGGTATTAGGAAAATATTTTCCTAAAGCCTCTATAGATACTTTTTTAGCATCTATAGTGTAAACACTACCAGAATAATTACGTAGTACTTTAGTTAAATAATCTTTTCCCTTAGTAGTATTAATAACAATAGCACCATCTTGCTTTAAGCCAGCTGTTACATCAACACTTTCCAATAGTGTATCATCTACAACAACTACATAATCAGGTTCATAGATGTTACTATGAATACGAATAGGATTATCACTGATACGATTATAGGCAGTAATTGGTGCACCCATTCTTTCAGGACCATATTCAGGGAAACCTTGAATATATTTTCCTGTGTTAAAAGCAGCATCTGCTAATAATAAAGAAGCTGTTTTAGCACCTTGGCCACCTCTACCATGCCATCTAATTTCAACTAAATCTTTCATGTAGATAAGTTTCCTCCTTTTATATTTTTTTTATGAATTAATTCTATTCTTAAATCAAGGTAATGTCAAGAAAATTGACCGATATGTATGATTATATTATTGCAAAATGGAAATCATACATATATAATAGTATTAACAGATTTATCAAAATTAAGCAAAAGAGGAGAAATTATGGACTATTTTTTGATCTTTTTAGAAGGAATAGCAAGCTTTATATCGCCTTGTTTGTTACCAATGATACCAATTTATATATCGTATTTTATAGGAGAAGATAACTCCAATACACGTAAAGCCCTTATTAATTCTATGGGATTTGTTACAGGATTTACAAGTGTTTTTCTACTACTTTCGGTATTTGCAAGTAGTATAGGTAACTTAATTGTAAATAATATGAGATATATTAAAATTGTTTTTGGAATTTTAATTATCCTATTTGGTTTAAATTATATGGAAATATTACAGATTAAATTTTTAAACAAAACAAATATGAGAAATATCAATCATAAGAATTTAAACTTCTGGAAAGCAATATTATTTGGCATTTTATTTTCCATTAGCTGGACTCCTTGTATAGGGACTTTTCTAAGTTCAGCCTTATTATTAATAGCCAAGGAGCAAGATATCTTAAAAGGAATTCTTATGATGTTAATCTATTCAGTAGGATTGGGGATACCTTTTATTATATCAGCAATTTTAATAGAAAAATTAAAAAATATTTTTCAATATATAAAAAGTCACTATGGCATAATAAAAAAAATATCTGGAATGATATTAATTATAGCGGGAATTTATACAATCATTTTTTAAGAAAGAGGAATAGTTATGAAGAAAATCATTATTATTGTTTCAATTGTTGCATTTATATTTGCTCTAATAGCAATTAATGTGTTTTTAGGAGCCAAAAGGGATAAACAGATAGAAGCAAAAGACAATCAAGAGGAATCAAAAATAATACAAGTAACAAGTCAAAACTTTGAAGAGGTAGTGTTAAAAAGCGAAAAGATAGTATTAGTAGATTTTTATGCAACATGGTGTGGACCTTGCAAAATATTATCTCCAATTATAGAAGAAATAGCTAAAGAAAATGAGAATGTAAAGTTTGTAAAAATAGATATAGACAAAGAGGAACAAATAGCAATGGAATATCAAGTTATGTCCATTCCAACACTGGTACTTATTCAAGAAGGAAAAGAGGTCAACAGAATTATAGGATTAGCAGATAAATACCAAATTTTAGATTTTATAGAAGGAAAATAATCATGAAAGAAATTGCTGAAAAAATCAAACAGGCAGGAGGAACTTTATATCTGGTTGGGGGAGCCATTCGTAATAGACTATTAAATATACCTGTAACAGAGGAAGATTATTGTGTAACAGGGATAAGCAAAGAACAATTTCAGGACCTTTTTCCAGAAGCTAAAATACAAGGAAGGAATTTTCCTGTTTTTGTTCTCAATAAAAAAGAAGTTGCACTAGCTAGAAAAGAGAAAAAAGCAGGAAAGGGGCATAAAGAATTTGAATTTCTTGCAAGTCCAGAAATAACCATAGAAGAAGACTTAGCAAGAAGAGATGTAACAATCAATAGTATTGCACAAAATGTTTTAACTGGAGAAATAATAGATCCATTCCATGGAAAAGAGGATATTCAGAAAAGAATTTTAAGAAAAACGACAGATGCCTTTTCAGAAGATCCTTTGCGAGTATATAGAGTTGCTAGATTTATGACCACACTATATCAAGAAAACGAGAAACAGAATTTTATAGTAGAGTCAGATACGCTAAAAGCAATGAACCAATTAAAATTAGAATTATCAACTCTTTCAAAAGAAAGAATATTTGCAGAGTTTCGAAAAGCATTGGCAAGCTCAAAACCCTCTTTATTTTTTCAAACGTTAAGACAGGCAAAGGTATTAGAAATACATTTCTCAGAAATTGCAAATTTAATAGGCCAAACACAGCCAGAAAAATATCATCCAGAGGGAGATAGTTATAATCATACCATGATAGTGGTAGACAATGCAGCAAAATTAACAAATAATTTAGAGATTCGATTTAGCTGTTTAGTCCATGACCTTGGTAAAGGCTTAACACCAAAAAATATGTTACCACATCATTATGGACATGACGAAAATGGGGTGAGGCTAGTACAAAATTTAGGAAAGCGAATAGGAATACCAATTACTTGGATAAAATGTGGAAAAACTGCAGCTAAATGGCACATGAAAGGTGGAATCTTTGAACAAATGACACCAAGAAAGCAGGTAGAACTAATAGAAAATGTAGGAAAGTCTATATTAGGTTTGGAAGGATTAAAAATTGTAGTTGCTAGTGATAAAAATCGTTATCAAGAAAACTTACAATCTACTTTCGACCAAATTTATTTTGCTACAATAGGGAAACAATGTCTTACACAAATAACAGGTAATAGAATTCAAAAACAATATCCAAATTTAATAGGAAAGCAATTTGGCGAAAAACTGCATCAAGAAAGAATAAATTGGATAAAATCAATTGACAGAAAATAGTTTTTTGTTTATGATAAATACAGGAAAAATATCAATAAAATGATAAAGAATAAGAGAGGTTTAAGTATGTCAAAAGAAAAGTTAATCAAAGAAGAAAAAGGTTCTGTTACAGTATTTGCCATTGCTGCCATTTTCAGTTTAATCTTGATATTAGGTGGTGTTTTCTTAACTACAAATAGTGTACGCAAAAGCCAATTAAGAACTTTAGTGAAAATTAAAGAAATTTATGCACAAGGGATTGGACAAACTAATTCAATTAGCTTATATCAAGAATCAGCTGATACAAAATCTTATGTATCAGAAGGACTAGAAGCTTTTTATGATGCGATTAACAATACAGGAAGTGGACATAGTAATACAATAAAGGTTTGGAAAGACTTAAGTGGTAAAAGCCATGACCTAACATACAAAGGCACTGGAGAAGTAACTTGGAATGATAAATCATATGATTTTATAAATCCAGAAACTAATTATTTTGAGACTGAAGATACCATTACTTTAGACAATACTTCAAGAACAATTGAAATTGTATGTTCTTTAGAAGAAGAGGGAGTAGAGAATTTAGTTGGAATAGGAACTCAGAGTACAAACAATTTAAATGATATTATTTATCAAAATAATGGAATGAATATTAACACTTATAGTAATCAAGCCAATGAAGGCATAAATAATAAGGCCTTTGAAAAAGGAAAGATATATACGACTACTATTACTTATAATAGTACAAATCATACAACTAATTATTATACAAATCTACAAGCAAAAGAGGAGGTTAACTTTCAATCTCTAAAGACAAATGTAAGTACATTAACAGTTGGAAAAGGAAAAGATAGTACACATAATAAAAATAAAAGGTTTAAATTACAATCACTTCGTATTTACAATCGTATTTTAACAGAAGAAGAAAGATTAGCAAATTATACATTAGATAAAGAAAGGTATGAAATAACATTAGGAGAAAATGACTATATTTCAAATGGATTACTTGCTAGATATGATGCTACAAATAATGCAGGCACAGCGCACAATTCTAATAGTGGGACTTGGAAAGATTTAAGTGGTAATAACTATGATGCAACATTATCAAATTTTACACAATCAGAAAGTAGTGGATGGACAGAAAATAGTTTGATTTTTGATGGAATTGATGATTTTGCAACAATTCAAAATTTAGACTTATCACAATATGATGATATTACAATATGTGCAACTTATAAAGTGCTATCTATGCCAGCTAATAAAGCACCAGCAGTTTTGAGTTCTAATGAGGCAAAAGAAGGAAGTATTTATTTTGGCTATGGCAGTCAATATGGAGCATATATTGCAAATGCAAATACTTATGCTATGAATGATTCTAATACTTGGGTTTATGGAGAGCCAAATAGTGTTGAAAATGGTAAGATCAAAAATGTAATTATAACTTATATGGGACAGGATACAAAACAATATAATAGAATTTATTGTAACAATAAAATGATTACAGAAAACCAAACTGTTATGAATTCAAAATGGAATAATAACGCAATAGAAATAGGAAGAGCATTTGGTGGGGGAAATCAAAATCATCCATATGCCAATATACAATTATATAGTATGCAAATTTATAATAGAGCATTATCAAAAGCAGAAATACAGTTAAATTATGAAATAGATAAAGCAAGATTTGGATTATAAATATAAAGAGATAGTATAACAATTTTGTTATACTATTTTTGTTTATAAAGTTATATAAAGATGGGAATATTAGTCGAGATAATAATGAATGCCTTGGTTGTAACCATAGTTGTACTGCTAATCTTAGCAGGAATAACAATTACATACGTAGTAGGAGATAGCAGTATTTTTAATAAAGCATCAGAGGCAAAATTAAAAACGGATATAGCAATGTGGAAGGATAAACTAGAATTAGCCAAAGGTCCAATTATAATAGAAGGATTAGGAACATTTAATCCAGATAAATATTTTGAATATATAGAAGAGCAAGGCATTATTAACAGCAAAGAGAAAGATGTAGTAGATTATCAAGATGGAACATATGAAGTAACTACAAAACCAGGTTATGTATTCGAGATAGAACTAATGCCAAATAAAGAAAAACCAACAGATGCAGAAATTGAATATATAGGCCAAGCTGGAAAACTTTTGCCTAGAATTAGAAAAATAGTTGTAACAGGTAAAACAAAGACAAGTATAGATATAAAAATATTAGCTAGACTAGAAGGCGGAGAAGTTACATGCTATTATAAAAAGATGAGTGAAGTTATAGAGAATGAAGCGGAAAATAATATAGAAGGATATACATTAGTAACATTAAATGAAAATCTAGAAGGAAGTATAACTGGTCTAATAGCAGGAGAGAAATATAAAATAAAAGCAGTAATAAGAAAAGATGGAGAAGATATACAGTGGGAAGCTATTAGTGAAATTACTGGAATATTAGTATCTGAAATTACATTAGATAAGACAGCTGCAAAAATAGAAGAAAAAGAAACATTACAATTAACAGCAACAATAAAGCCAGAAAATGCAGAGGATAAAACAATAAACTGGAGTTCAAGCAATAATAATGTGGCAACAGTAAGTGAAACAGGATTAGTAACAGCAGTTTCGATGGGAACAGCAACAATAGCAGTAACAGCAAATGATGGAAGTGGAAAGACAGCAAGTTGTGTAGTTACAGTGGTAGATATATGGGAAAAGATAAATAGAATAGCTAAAGCAATAGCAAATGATGAAAATATAAATAATAATTCGCCACGAGCAACAGGAGAGACAGAAAAAGGAGAAAAATATGATATTAAAGTAGGCGATATTTTTGAAGTTAAGTATAATGGAGAAGTAAGAAGAGTAAGAGTATTAGGATTTAAACATGATAATTTAGTAGATACAACTGTATATGGAGGAAATCATAATAAAGCAGGAATTAGTTTTGAATTTTATGACTTTATAACAGATCAACATTGGAAAATAAAAGATGGAACAAATTATGGTGGATGGGAAAAAACGCTAATCAGACGATTGTTAAATGGATATGCAAATTATGATGCTGTTCAAGCAGGAGCAATAGGAGGAAGCGGAGCAAATTTAAGTAACAAATCATATATTAAACAAGTAATAAAAGAATATATTCCAATAAATAATCAGGCAAGTACAAGTACTTGTAATGATTATTTATGGTTATTATCTTGTGGAGAAATTTGGAATAATGGAGATGGCAGTGGACATGTAGGAAATGCGGTAACACAAGAAGGAATACAATATCAATACTATAAACAAATTAATCCAATATGGAATGAAGCAAATGAAAACTTTGCAAAAAAGACAAGTCCTTCTGGTACAGCAGGAACCTGGTGGCTACGTTCTTCTTCTTGGAGAGGGGACACTCATTTTTGTGCAATTCGTATAAATGGAACATGTACGTTTGCAGGAGGAGAACAAAATCATTATGTAGCCCCTGGATTTTGTATTTAATATAAAGAAGGTTAAATTAAAAGAATAAAAAAATTAAAAATAAAACCAAAAAAGAAACTTGTTAAAGATATAATTAGAACAGGTTTCTTTTTTATAATTTATAATCAATTTCCAACTTTTTCAATAAATAACATATGGAACATTGATTTTTTCCGTTTTTTCTAGTATAATAGATACGTTAGAAAATGCATTTTTATTTTTTCAAAAAATGGAAATAGAAAAGTTGCCCAAAATTAAGGAGGAAAAAAATGGGAGAAGTTATTGTAGTTACATCAGGAAAAGGCGGAGTAGGAAAAACAACAACAACAGCAAATGTAGGTTCATCCCTAGCATTAAGAGGAAAGAAAGTCGTATTGGTTGACACAGATATAGGACTTAGAAATCTTGATGTAGTTATGGGGTTAGAAAATAGAATTGTATATGATATTGTTGATGTAGTAGAAGAAAAATGCAAATTAAGGCAAGCTTTAATTAAAGATAAGCGTTTTGATGAATTATTCTTACTTCCAGCAGCCCAAACAAGAGATAAAAGTGCAGTAAATGAAGAACAAATGAGAGAATTAGTTGAAAAGTTAAGAGAAGATTTTGATTATATTTTAATTGACTGTCCAGCAGGAATTGAACAAGGTTTCAAAAATGCAATTGCTGGAGCAGACAGAGCAATTGTTGTAACAACAGCAGAAATTTCAGCTATTCGTGATGCTGATAGAATTATAGGATTACTCGAAGCATCAGAAATTAAAAACCCACAATTAGTGATTAACCGTTTAAGACCTAATATGGTCAAAAAAGGTGAAATGATGGAAGTAGATGATATTGTTGACTTATTATCTATTGACTTAATTGGTGTTGTGCCAGATGATGAATATATCATTACACAAACTAATAAAGGAGAACCTGTGGTAACAAACCACAAAGCACCTTCAGGAAAAGCCTACATAGAAATAGCACAAAGAATTTTAGGAGAGAATATTGAAATAACAATCCCAGGAGCTAATGAGGGATTTTTCAAGAGAATAAAACATTTCTTTATTCATTAAAATGGTGCTTCTCTTAACATATACTTATTTCACAAGAAAAATAGACAGTTGGAGGACAAAATATGTTTGAAAGTATAGCCAAATTCTTTAAGAACTTTGGAAAAAAAGAAAATACGAAAGAGAGCTCAGATACAGCAAAAGAAAGATTGCATTTAGTTTTAATGCAAGATAGAGCCAATGTATCGGCAGATTTCTTAGAATTAATGAAACAAGAAATCATTGAAGTAATTAAAAAATATATTGATGTTGATGAAAAAGCAATTGATGTTCGTTTAACTAATAAATCTAATGAAGATGGAACAGTTGGAGCACCAGCGCTATATGCTAATATTCCAATTACAACAATTAAGAATGAAGCTCGTAAGGTTGAACCACAAAAGGTCAATGAAGTAAAGGCAGAAGTAGAAAGCAAAAAAACTACTGAACCACTTGAAAAAGAAAAGGTGGAAAAAGTAGAAAAGAAGAAAAGTGTTAGTAAAGAGGTAAAAAAGGACAAGCCAGAAGAAGTAATAGAAAAGAAATCAACTAAGCAAAAGGCAGAGCCACAAAAAGAAAAAGTAGAAAAGAAAACAAAAGTGGCAGAAAAAGAGAATTCTGAAAAAAAGGCAAAGCACGTTAAAGAGGAAGTAGAAGAAGTAAAAGAGCCTGTAAAGAAAAAATAGTTATATCGAATAGAAAACGAAAAAAAGAGTACAATAAAATACCAAAGATAGTTATCTTTGGTATCTTATGTATTTAGGGAATAACTTCTTAAAACGTGAGGGAAAAAATGAAAAAGAAAATGATAAAAAACATTGAGTGGGGAATATTAATATGTACATTACTATTAATAATAATAGGATTAATAGCGTTATTTTCATCTACTCAAAATTTGGATTATGAGGAATTTAAAAAGCAGGCATTATGGCTTGGAATTAGCATACCTGTCATTGTTTTTGTTGTTGCAATCAACTATGAGTTTTATTGTAAGATATCTCCTATTTTATATGGTATAAGCATACTTTTACTAATAGCAGTGTTGTTTACAGAAGCAATTAATGGGGCAACCAGTTGGTTTGCAATAGGACCTTTTTCTTTTCAACCAGCAGAATTTGCCAAAATTGCTGTAGTTCTATTTACAGCAGATGTAATAGTTAGACTACAAAAAAAGGAAAAAGATGAAATTAATCGTTTGTGGAAATTAGGAATTATATTGGTAACAGTTGCTGTACCAGTTATATTTATTATTAAGCAGCCAGATTATGGAACAGCGCTTGCTTTCATAGTTTCACTTATTTTTATGCTATTTGTAGCAGGAATACGAAAAAGATATATTCTGATAGCAGCTCTATTAATAGTAATATTAGTACCATTAGCTTATTTCTTTATTTTACCAGAACACGCGAAATCCAGAATTGATGTTTATTTAAATCCAGATTTAGATCCAAGAGGAGCAGGATATAATATTATCCAATCTAAATTAGCCATAGGAGCAGGGCAAGCATTTGGAATGGGGCTTTTAAAAGGAAATCAGACACAACTTGGATATTTATATCCAAAAACAACAGATTTCATATTTGCAGTTATTGGAGAGGAAATGGGATTTATAGGAGCTGCTACTGTAATTGTGTTGTATATTATTCTAGTAACAAAAGCAATTAAAGTAGCAAAAACAGCAAAAGATGAAAGAGGTTCATATGTAGCTGCAGGTATAGCAGGAATTTTCTTCTTTCATATGCTGGAGAATATAGGAATGACAATGGGACTTTTGCCAATTACAGGAATTCCATTACCATTTGTAAGCTATGGTGGTAGCTCACTTTTAACCAATCTTATTTTAATTGCAATATTATTAAATATTAGTGGGTATAGACAAAGAACATTATTTATGGAGTAATAAAATGTACTTAAAAGAATTAAAAATAGGGAATGTAATATTAAAAAATAATGTGCTTTTAGCACCAATGGCAGGAATTACAAACCTGCCATTTCGTCGTATCTGTGAAAAGTTTGAACCTGGCTTGGTGTATACAGAAATGATCAGTAGTAAAGGACTATTTTACCAAGATCAAAAAACAAATTTGCTATTAAATATGAAAGATGAGGCAAGGCCAATAGCAGTACAAATCTTTGGCAATGATATAGAAGCAATGGCATATGCTGCAAAAGAAGTAAGTAAAATAGCAGACATTGTAGATATTAATATGGGGTGTCCAGCACCAAAAGTAGTAAAAAATGGTGATGGTAGTAAATTAATGTTAAACATAGAATTAGCAAGGGAAATTATACAAGCAGTTGTAAAAAATGCAACTGTTCCAGTTACTGTTAAAATGAGAAAAGGCTGGGATAAAGAACATATCAATGTCATTGAATTTGCAAAAATGGCAGAAGAAGCAGGTGTATCAGCAGTAACCATTCATGGAAGAACAAGGGAAGAATTTTATTTAGGAAATGCTGATTGGGAAATTATTAGAAAGGTAAAAGAAGAAATCAAAATTCCTGTTATTGGAAATGGGGATATAAAGAATCCAGAAGATGCCCTTAAAATGTTTGAAACAACAGGGGTAGATGGAATTATGATTGGTAGAGCTTCTATTGGAAATCCATGGATTTTTCAACAAGTAAAAAGATATTTATTACAACCTCAAGAATATCTAGAGCAAATTAACAACCAAGAACGTTTGAACTTAATATTAGAACATATTGAGTTACAGGTACAAGAACTAGGTGAAAATACAGGTGTTAAAGAAATGCGAAAGCATTTGACATATTATTTAAAAGGGCTAAAAGAGGCAAGTACTGTAAGACAGCAAGTAAATACAATAGAAACAAAGTCAGAATTAATCAAATGTTTAACTGAATACTTTAAAAAGTTGTGAATATAGATAAAAGAGAATAGAAATATTCTCTTTTTATTTTGGAAAAAGAGAAGAAATGAGGTAAAATGATGAAAAGTAAAAAGTTAATAATATTTGGTATTGTAGTTATTTTAATTACACTTGCAATAATTTTATGTTTTTTCTTGAAAAATGCTAATAAAAATTTGAATATTGGGGATAATTTAAATAACAAAACTCTACAAGAAATAGAGGAATATATTTTAAATATTAGTTCATATGAAGCAGAAGTAGAAATAACAGTAGAAGGAAACAAAAATACAACCAAATATTTATTGTCACAGGAATATGTTAGTCCTAATATAGAGAAACAAGTTATAAAAGAACCAAGTAATATTCAAGGATTAGAAACAATTTATGATGGAAATAAACTCACAATTCAAAACTCAAAATTAAATCTAACAACAATTTATGAAAACTATTCCTATTTGACTGACAATTTTCTATGGCTTCATTCATTTATAGAAGACTATAGAAATGCAAAATCAAGTGGAAAGAAAACCAAATTATATGAAGAAAATAACCAAGTTATTATGGAGGTAGAACTTTCTGATGGAACACCATATGTAGCAAATAAAAAGTTAGTCATCGATAGATTAACAGGCAATATTCAAAAATTAGTGGTACAAGATAAGAACCAAAAAAATCTAGTTTACATATTATATAAAGAGATAAAAATGAATAGTCTAAAAAAAGAGGGAGTATTAGCATTTTGCCTTCATAATGATGGAATAACACAGTATTAAACAGAAGACCTCTTTTTAAACTATATTTATTTCAAACTAATATTAAAATATATCAATAGAAAAACCTTAAATACACAAATATTAGGAGTGAAGAAGCATGGTAGTAAAAAGAGGAGATATGTTTTACGCAGATTTAAGCCCAGTAGTCGGTTCAGAGCAAGGCGGAGTTAGGCCAGTTTTAATTATACAAAATGATGTAGGAAATAAACATAGTCCTACTGTAATTGCAGCGGCAATTACTTCACAAACAGGAAAAACAAAATTGCCTACTCATATAGAGATAGAGCCAGAACAAAGTGGGTTAAAGGCGGAATCAGTGGTTTTGACAGAACAAATTAGAACAATTGATAAGAGCCGTTTAAAAGAAAAAATAGGACATATTGATGATGAAAAAATTATCAATAGAATTAATAATGCACTAGGAGTAAGCTTTGGATTAGAAGAGTAAAAGAAGAGATATTGTAATAAAGTATGTCATAAGTAACTAAGATAGTGAAAATGGCATACTTTTTTTCTTGACATTATGGTACAAGAAGGTTATGAAGAAATAGAGGAAATGTATGTTGATAAAGAAATACATAGAGCACATACGAAATGGCAGCTACGAGAAGAGAAATATAAAGAGATAATCTTGACAAGTTTTTGTGAGATAAGTATAATTGGACTACTAAAGGCTATTAAGGAATATCAAGAAAATAAACAAGATGCTATGTTACAATGGATGATGTTTTTAGATAATCCAGAAGACAAGGAGGTAGACAAAATAATGAAGGAAAATGAGGAAATTAAGGAAGCAAAAGAAGAGGGAAGAGCCGAAGGAAAAGTCGAAGGAAAGAAAGAGGGATTGAAAGAAGGAGAGAAAAAAGCCAAATTAGAAGACGCTAAAAAGATGCTAGAAGAAGAAATTACATTAGAGCAAGTAATGAGAATAACAGGCTTAACCAAAGAGGAAATTATGGAGGATATGAAAAAATAGTAAAAAGATATGTCACTATCAGCAGAAGTGACATATCTTTTTATATTATTTAGATAAGTAATTACTAATTTTAGCAAATTGATTTAAATCAAGAGATTCTCCACGAATATTTTCATCTAATTGCAAATCCTCTAGCATTTTCTTTAAAAGTTCCTTAGAAGCAATTCCATTATTAGAAAGTCCATTTAATAAAGTTTTTCTCCTTTGCATAAAACTTGCTTGAATTACTTTAAAAAAGAAAGTTTCATTACTTACTAGAACAGGAGGAGCTTTTCTAACCTCTAAGTGAATAACTTCTGAATTTACTTCAGGGCTAGGGATAAAAGAAGTATTTGGAACAAGTATTACTTCTGATGCTTCGCAATAGTAAGATACACAATAAGTAATAGCACCTGTATTTTTCTTGCCAGGCACGGCTGTTAACCTATCTGCTACTTCCTTTTGTACCATGACAGTGATACTATCTATAGGTAAACGTTCTTCTAACAATTTCATAATGATAGGAGTAGTAATATAATAAGGAAGATTAGCAACTATTTTTACACTTGATACAGCAGATATATTTTCATCTATTTTTTGTTTTAAATCTACCTTTAATACATCTTGATGTATTAATTCAAAATTATCATAAAAATGAAAGCGATCTTGCAAAATAGTTATCATTTTATCATCTAACTCAATAGCAATAACTTTATGAGCTTTTTCTAGCAATCTAGCAGTTAGTGTTCCAAGACCTGGCCCAATCTCAATAACTAGATCATTTTTGGTAATGTGAGCAGATTCTAAAATATGATTAACTGCTTCATCATCTACTAAAAAATTTTGACCTAAATTTTTATTAGCACTGATATGATATTTCTTTATTAAAAATTTGGTTTCTTCTAAAACAGAATTCATAAGAGCCCCTTTCTATTTAACCATAAGTATATAAAGTTTTTGAGGAGTTGTCAAATAATTGGAAATAATTTCAAAAGAAATTTTTCAAAAGATACTTCAAAAAAAGTAACAACTATGCTATAATAAAAACTGTATCATTAGGAGAGAAAGGAAGTGGCAAAGTGAACCAGATCTTGGCAACAGAAAAATTGTATGTTACGCCAGAGTTAAAAAGAAAAAGAGTTATTTATAAAATTGAATTTTGTTTATCTGTGTTTTTAATTTGCCTTTTGTTTTCTTATTATATATATGCAGAATATGACAGGAGCAAAACAGCAGAAGTATCACAAGAAATATTAGCACAACTAGAATATAATAGAGAAGATACTACTGTAAAAAAAGCGGATAATGATGTAATTGTTGTTATTCTGAACAAAGAAGAAGAAGAGCAACATACAAGTGAAAGAAATACAAGACCTAATATTGACACAGCGACATATACTTCAAAAGATGGGGTAAAATATACAACAGAAGCGGTTCTGAAAATACCAAAAATTGGAATAGAATATCCAGTACTTTCAGAAACCTCACCAGATTTACTATATGTATCCATTAATAAATATTGGGGGCCACAACCAAACGAAGTAGGAAATTATTGCATTGTAGGACATTATTATGAAAGTGGAATTATGTTTGGTAAATTACATAAATTAAAAAATGGGGATATTGCAGAATTAACAGATTTATCAGGTAGAAAAATAAAATACAAAGTATATGATAAATATGTAGTAGAGCCAACAGATACAAGCTGTACTAGTCAAATAACCAATGGCAAAAAAGAGCTTACATTAATTACCTGTACCAACTATGGAAAACAAAGATTGGTAGTAAAATTAAGAGAAATATAAAATGTTAGTTAAGGGACGTATGTCTAATGAATAAAAACGAAGTTTTTGTTCATTAGATGTACGTCCTTTAATTAGTATGCATATAATGCTAAGAGGGAAAGGAGAATCAAAATGGCGAGAATTTTAGTATACAATAATGACACAAATCGTATGGAAACTTACTATAGAGGATTATCAGAAGCAATGCCATATAATACAGGAAGAACTTTAACAGTGAATGAATTTAGAGGCTCGAGTCAAAGTAATGTACTTTGGACAGAAAAAAGAGTCATGCAAGCTTGGAATAGTCAAAGATATTTATTTGGAGGTCCTATTGATGTGGGGTTCGCTTTTAAAAGACCTTATGAAGGCGGGCATGGAAATCAATCACAGCATTATGCAGGAACTGCCTTTGACGTGGGACAAAGGATGACAAATGCTAATCGAAATAGACTAAGGAATTCAGCTATTTCTTCAGGAGTGTGGTCTTATGTAGAACCAGCATCACTTACACCAACTTGGGTACATTTTGATAAAAGAAGAGGTACACCAGCATGCAGTACAGGAGGTTTTCCACTTATTAGGCAAGGAAGTAGAGGGGCTTATGTATGCATAGCACAAGACAATTTAAATACATTAGGGTATACAACAGGAGGATTAGATGGCGTATTTGGTCCTCAGACTTATCGTGCAGTAGTAGCATATCAGAAAAGTGTTGGGTTAGCAGCTGATGGAATAATAGGATGCAATACTTGGCGTTCCTTACAAGAAAGTGTAGTAGGAACAGGAAAGACTTCAACAACAATTAATTCTTAAAATACCAGAAATTTTAATAAAAAATTAAGACAAATTAAGACAAAATGTGATAAAATAATAACGAAATGTAAATAAATGGGGAAAAGAATGAAGAGTAATTTAAAAAAAGAGTTAATTAAGGTTTTTTGGATTTTTACTTTTGTAAGTGTTATAGGTTGTATTTTAGAAACTATAGTTTGTATTGTGCAAGAAGGACACTTTGAAGTAAGGCAAGGTGTTATTTATGGTCCTTTTATTCCAGTATATGGAGCTGGAGCAGTTTTATTTTATTTATTAGTTCCAAGGATTACAGGAGCAACTACTGAAAATACAAAAGAAATAAGTAGTTTAAAAATATTTGTCTATACAGCAGTATTAGGTGGAATTACAGAGTACTTATTTTCCTATATGCAAGAGTGCTTATTTGGAACTGTTTCATGGGAATATAGTTCTTTACGTTTTAATGCTAATGGTAGAACCAGCTTATTACATTGCCTTTATTGGGGGCTAGGGGGCATTCTATTTATTAAATGGATGTATCCATTAAGTACAAAGTTAGATAGTCTAATGTATATGAGTAGAAAAGCAAAGATTGCGACAACTATCTTTTTTGTGTTTATGATGTTTAATATTGCTATTTCTATGCTTGCAGGATATAGGCAATATGAAAGAATGCAGAATATTTCAGCAGATACAAGTTTAGATAGATTTTTAGATAAATATTATCCAGATAGTGTGATGGATATCATATTTTCAAATAAACAATATACAAACCAAGAAGGAAGAGAGCGAGAAGATAAATCGCCTTTTAAATGGTTATTAGAGGGGATATAGAAATGAAATTAAATATTGTTATGGTAGAACCAGAAATACCACAAAATACAGGAAATATAGCAAGAACTTGTGCAGCAATTGGAGCAAAATTACATTTAGTAAAACCATTAGGGTTTGAAATATCAGATAAATATTTAAAAAGAGCAGGATTAGATTATTGGGATAAACTAACAATAGAAATGCATGAAAATTTACAAGAATTTTTGATAAAATATTCTCCAGAAGAAAACGCTATGTATTTTTCTACAACAAAAGGAAAACAATGTTATTCAGATATGGATTATACAAAATCAGAAGAAGTGTTTTTATTATTTGGAAAAGAAACTAAAGGACTTCCTGAAGATTTGTTACAAAAATATATTGAAAAAACAATTAGAATTCCAATGAAAGAACATTTACGTTCACTCAATTTGTCTAACTCAGTAGCTATTGTAGCATATGAAGTGTTTAGACAAGTAGGATTTGAACAGTTAGAAGAAATTAGTAAGTATTTCAGCTAGCCGTAGGAATGAAATGACGTACGGATAGCTGATGCAATGAAGCGTAGCGGAATTGCAGAACCTATGTAAAAAACTTTAAATTCTTGATTTTTAGCTAAATTTGTGGTATAATAGTTATAGTGTTTGGGCAAAAGAAAAATCCAATTTTGGAGGTAAAAAATATGTATAATGAAGAAACATTTAATTTTAATATAGAGAATATTCAAAATGATTTAGCAATTGAGGGGATGGCAATTACACAAAATGATGTAGAAATGTTTAGAAGATTTGCAAATGAAGAAATGGCAATGCCAGAATTAATTCAAATGATTAAGAGTGAGCCTCTTGAATAGTAACAAAAAATAGTGTAAAATAATAACGTACAAAAAAGTACGTTATTTTTTATGTATATGAAACGCTAAATAAAAAGGAGAAGGAAGAATATGGATTATAAAGATTTAGCAAACTTAATTTTTCCAAATGTAAAATCAATTTCTTATTATGAAGAAAAGTATAGTAAAAGAGATTTACCAGAGGGAGCTATTGTAACAAGATTTGCACCAAGTCCTACAGGCTTTGTTCATGTAGGAGGACTAATGCAATGTGTTATCAATAGACAACTTACCAATCAAACAAAAGGTGTATTTTTATTAAGAATAGAAGATACTGACCAAAAAAGAGAAATAGAAAATGGTGTAGCACAAATAGTAAATGCCATTAAAGATTTTGGAATAGAGTTTGATGAAGGGGCTACTGGCGAAAATGAAGAAAAAGGAAACTATGGACCATATAAACAAAGCCAAAGAGGAGAGATTTATCAATCTTATGCAAAATATCTAATTGAGCAAGGTAGAGCATATCCTTGTTTTGCAACTTCAGAAGAACTAGAGGAAATGAGAAAAAAGCAAGAGGCTGCAAAATTAAGAACTGGATATTATGGTGTTTGGGCAACTTATCGTAATTTATCAGTAGAAGAAGCAGCTGAGAAAATAAAAGAAGGAATACCATATATTGTCCGTTTCAAATCTATGGGAAGAGAAGATAAAAAGATTAGACATCATGATGTGATTAAAGGAAATATTGATTTCCCAGAAAATGACCAAGATATTGTTATTATCAAAGCAGATGGTCTTCCAACTTACCATTTCGCTCATGCAGTAGATGACCACTTAATGAGAGTAACACATGTTATTCGTTCAGATGAATGGGTATCATCTTTGCCTCTACATTTAGAATTATTTAAAACATTGGGATTTGAAACACCAAAATATTGCCATTATGCACCAATTTTAAAAGAAGAAGATGGAAAAAAGAGAAAAATCAGTAAAAGAAAAGATCCAGAAGCAGCTGTTAACTATTATCATGAAGAAGGAATACCAGCTAGGTCGGTATGTGAGTATTTAATGAATATAGGTAACTCTAATTTTGAAATGTGGAGAAAAAATAATCCAGATGCTCCTATGTCAGAGTTTCAATTTGATATTAGTAAAATGAGCGTTAGTGGAGCTATCTTTGACATGGTAAAGTTATTAGATGTTTCTAAAAATGTTATTTCTAAATATACCAAAGAGGATATCTATGATGAAGTGTTAGAATGGGCAAAAAGATATGATAAAGAGCTAGAAGATTTATTACAAGACAAAGAATATGCATTAAAAATATTTGGCATAGAAAGAGGAAATACAAAGCCTAGAAAAGATATTAGTAAATGGTCAGAAGTAAAAGATACTATTTCCTATATGTACAATGATAGATTTTTAAGTCAAACAAATGAATTTGACTATGCAAAGATTAATGATAAGGAAGAAATCAAAAAAATCTTATCTGCATACAAGGAAAAATACTTTGATATTAATGATGACAAACAAACGTGGTTCGATAAGATGAAAGACTTATCAGAAGAATTGGGATATGCAAGAGAGGTAAAAGAGTTTAAGCAAAATCCAGATAAATGGCCAGGACATGTGGGAGATATTAGTACTGTGTTAAGAGTTAGCTTAACAGGTAGACAGCAAACACCAGATTTGTATGAAATTATGCAAGTACTTGGCAAAGAAAGTGTTGAAAAAAGAATTACTAAAATTTTAGAAAAATAGGACAAAGAAAGAATGAGGTTTTGATGGAATATAACGTAGGGGATATTGTAAGAACAAAAAAACAACATCCTTGTGGAAGCAAATTATGGGAATTAACTAGAGTAGGAGTAGACTTTAAACTAAAATGTTTAGGGTGTGAACATATTGTTATATTAGAAAGGCAAAAAGCCTTAAAAGCAATTACAAAGAAAGTAGAAAAAGAATGAAATAAAAGGAAGAGCGGTGCTTTGGATAAAGCACCGCTCTTTACGAGGCAAAAGACACCAAGCCAATCAAAAGGCTGTATAAAGGCTAATAGAACGTCTGCAGAAGCACGATTTTTCGGTTAATGACCGAATCAAGGGCAAGTCCTTCATAGGAGCCCAGATAGAAACCAGATTGCCATCTTGTTCGAACCTGCAGTCTGGAAACTGTAAGTGCAACGCAGTAACAAACTTATCAGTGAGTTCTTCTACTGCGAAAATTACATCGATGTCTGGTAGAGACCGCGTCTTTTTCTTTTTCTTTGCCATGAAATTCACCTCATAAATTATTTGTCCAAATAGAACAAATAGAAACTTTGCAAGTTCTATTGAACATAACTCTATTATATACCAAAAGAACGTGAAAGTCAATTAAATAAAGCATTTATCGCTTTTTGTTATCTTATAAATATTTTTTCAGTTCTTTCCAGACCTTTTCAGAGTATATTTTTCGTTCACTAGAAAAAGGTAGAAAAATAATATCTTTTAATGGATTTAAAATTTCCTGTAAATTCTGTACAGTATCGTCCACCTTAGTAATAGCTATTTTATCAGCCTTGTTAGCAATAACAAGACAAGGTAAATTTGTTTTAAAAATATAATCATACATTAATTTATCATTAGCTGTTGGCTCATGACGAATATCAATGACAAATACAATCAAAGCAATTTTCTTACTTTTTTGTAGATACTCTTCAATAAAACTGCCAACTTTGACCTGTTCTTGTTTTGACATTTTACTATAACCATAACCTGGTAAATCCACTAAATAAAATTGATGATCCATATTATAGAAATTAATTTGTCTCGTTTTACCAGGTTCACTACTGGTTCTAGCTAATTTTTTACGATTAACTAATGTATTAATAAAGGAAGATTTACCTACATTTGATTTACCAACTAGTACAATTTCTGGCAAATCATCTGTTGGATATTGCTTAGGGCTAACAGCAGAAACTGTTAACATAGGATTTTTAATAACCATTTTAACCTCTTTTCTTAGGCATTAACACTTTTGCTCCGCCCATATATGGCCATAATACTTCTGGAATTGTAATACTTCCATCTTCTTGGTAATGATTCTCTAAAAATGCAATTAACATACGAGGAGGAGCAACTACTGTGTTATTTAAAGTATGAGCATAATAGTTTCCTTTTTCTCCTTTAATACGAATGCCTAAACGTCTTGCTTGTGCATCTGTTAAGTTAGAACAGCTTCCAACTTCAAAATATTTTTGTTGTCTTGGACTCCAAGCTTCAACATCACAGCTTTTGGCTTTTAAATCAGCTAAATCACCACTGCAGCACTCTAAAGTACGAACAGGGATATCCATGCTCGTGAATAATTCAACTGTATAAGACCATAATTTATTATACCAATTCCAACTATCTTCTGGTTCACATACAACAATCATTTCTTGTTTTTCAAATTGATGAATACGGTAAACACCACGTTCTTCAATACCATGTGCACCTTTTTCTTTTCTGAAACAAGGAGAATAAGAAGTCATAGAATATGGTAGTTCACTCTTTGGAAGAAGTTGTTCTTTAAACTTGCCAATCATAGAATGTTCACTAGTACCAATTAAATATAAATCTTCTCCTTCAATTTTATACATCATAGCATCCATTTCTTCAAAACTCATAACCCCAGTGACAACATTGCTACGAATCATAAAAGGTGGAATACAATAAGTAAAACCTTTATTGATCATAAAATCTCTAGCATAAGAGATAACAGCTGAATGAAGTCTTGCAATATCACCCATTAAATAATAGAAACCATTACCAGCAACTCTACGAGCGCTATCTAGATCAATACCGTTTAAAGCTTCCATAATGTCTGTATGATAAGGAATCTCATAATTAGGAACAACAGGCTCACCAAATTTTTCAATTTCTATATTTTCACTATCATCTTTTCCAATTGGAACAGATTCATGAATAATATTTGGAATTTTCATCATTCTTTCTTTAATTTGATTAGCTAAATCTTCTTCCAAAGCTTCGCTATCTATTAAACTTTGGTTAATATCTTGAACTTGTTTTTTTATTTTTTCAGCTTCTTCTTTTTGACCTTGCTTCATAAGATTTCCGATTTGACTACTCAAACTATTTCTTTGACTACGAAGCTCATCACCCTTTAAAGTAGCTTCACGTTTTTGGGTATCTAGTTTCAAAACTTCATCAACAAGCACTAACTTATGTTCTTGAAACTTTTTCTTAATATTCTCCTTTACTAATTCTGGATTTTCTCTTAACAATTTAATGTCAATCATTTAAATAACCTCCTTCATGTCATACGAACTAACTTTTATGATATGGTACCATAAGCTTAACAAACAAAAATCCTCGCCCAATCAATAAGGGCGAGGTATATTTTCTCACGGTACCACCTTAATTATTTGCAAAATTTTGTAGAATTATGTTATAATACCAAAATCTACATGCAAATATCTTATAATGCTGATAACCAAGCATCAAACGGTTTTGTTCTTCACAAAAAACTTTGAAAGTGGATTCATAAGGGCTTTTAAACTATTTTCACCAACCATAGTTTCTCTACATAAAAGATACTTATTACTAATCTTTCATCCAATGTTTTTAAATATTATGTTACTTATTGTAACACCATATTCAAAAAAAATCAATATTTTAGAAACAATTTTATAAATTGATTAAACTTTTTTACATGGGGTAAAATCGAATAAGAAAAGGAGCAAAAGAAGAATTATGAAGGTAGTATGGGAATTCATTAAGTTTATGTTTTACTCTGGACTAATTGTAGTTATTTCAAAATATGCATTAGTTCCAGTGCTTAGAACGTTAGCGGAAAGCCTAAATTTAAAGCCAAAAACAGTAGGAAATATTGCAGGGGTTGCTACTTCTGTGCCAGAACTTTTAACAGTTTCATTTTCAGCAGTTACAGGATTAGTTAGTGCAAGTGTTTATAATATTATTAGTTCTAATATTATTAATACAGTACAATATTTATTAGCTATTTTTATGAATAAAAATCAAAGACATTTGCAAAATAGGGCATTAAAAGTGGATTTGATATTAGCTGCACTTACCATTGTGATACCTATTTTAATGGTAATTTTAAATATAGAATTTTCTATAGCATTAGTTCCTGTTTTTATACTGCTATTTGTGCTTTTCTATTTTATTAATCATAATGTTCATAAACTATATTTAAATAAATTAACACAAGAAGAGAAGGAAATTGAGGAAGAGGAAAAGTGGGTCAGAGGAAAGAAAAAAATAATGGTAAAATATACTTTTTTACTTCTTATAATTAGTATTTTACTTTATATAATAGGAAGTTTGCTAAGTAATACTTTAGAAGATTTATGTATGCAATTTAAAATTCCACAATTAATAATAGGAATACTACTAGGCTTTATTACAAGCATTCCAGAATTAATTACTTTTTTTGAAGCACAAAGGCATCATAAAAGACAAGAAGATGGAGAAGATGGTGTTATAGAGGCAACTAGTAATTTGCTGACTTCAAACATTTTAAACTTATTTTTTATACAATCTATAGGAATTTTGCTATTTTATCTTTTGGGAAGATAGTAATTAGAATTTTTCATCCTTATACTGAATAGAAATAGAAAAAATGAATAAAATTCTATGGAAGATTTTAGTAGAAAGGACTGAAGATATGGAAGGATACTTGAAGGAAGAAAAGATTTCTGATAAAACAGAAGAAGAGAGAAAAATTGAATTAATTATGAGCGTTTTAAAAACGAAAAGTGAATTAGACATAGCTATTAGAAATTTTGAAACAGCAGAAAGAGGATTAGTAGATTACTATATTTATCAAATTAAGGCAAGTAAAAGTAAATTAGACTTTTTAGTAAATAAAGCAAAAGATAAAGGTATTTCACTAAACATGATACAAGAACTTTATTTTAGAAAAAATCAAGTAGGATAAGTTATATTTGTCCAAGTTTTATCATAAAATGACTTAAAGGGTATGGTGATAAAACTTGGACTTTTCTACTGTTATGATTATTTTAAGTTGTATTATTGGATTATGGATTATAGGAAAAATATTTTCTATCCCATTAAAAGCTGTTTTTAAATTAATTGCAAACTCTATTTTAGGTGGAATACTTATTTTTATCATAAATCTAATAGGAGGAACTTTTTCATTCCACATAGGGTTAAATATTGGAACTTCTATTTTAGTTGGCATATTAGGAATTCCTGGAGCAATTTTACTTATTATTTTAAAAATCTTTATGTAATATTAAGTATAAAGAAAGTATTACTAATATAAAGAAAACCTGTGTAAAATTTTTTTTACATAGGTTTTTGTATACCTTATTCTACTGTAACAGATTTTGCTAAGTTTCTTGGTTTATCTACATCTAAGCCTTTCGCTGTGGAGATATAATAAGCCAATAGTTGGAATGGAACCACAGAAAGAATAGGAGAAATTAAACTATTCGTTTCTGGAATTCGAATAACAAAATCAAAGCTTACATTTGTTAATTCTTGATTAGTAACTACAAATGTTTTAGCACCTCTAGATACTACCTCTTGAATATTGCTAATAGATTTAGGAGCTAAATCTGGATTAGTCAAAATGCCAATTACAGTAATTCCATTTTCAATTAAAGCAATAGTTCCATGCTTTAACTCACCAGAAGCATATGCTTCTGAATGAATGTAAGAAAGTTCTTTTACCTTTAAGGAACCTTCCATAGCTACATAATAATCTGTTCCTCTTCCTAAGAAATACATATCATGCTCTGTATAAATTTTTTGAGCAATCTCCGCAATTGATTTTTCAAGGCCTAATACAGTTTCTAGTTTAGTAGGTAACCTAGAAATATCAGCTTTTAATTCTTCCAATTTATCTTGTGCATAAGAACCTAAAATCTCAGCAAAATGAATTGCTAAAACTGCTAATAAAGATACTTGAGCAGTATATGCTTTGGTAGAAGCAACTGCAATTTCAGGACCTGCATAAGTATAAACTGTAAAATCAGCTTCACGAGTGATTGAACTTCCAATTACATTAGAAATAGCTAATGTTTTACAACCTTTTGATTTGGATAATTTCAATGCAGCAAGTGTATCAGCTGTTTCACCAGATTGACTAATGTAGATACACAATGTTTTTTCATCTATAATAGGGTCGCGATAACGGAATTCAGAAGCAATATCCACTTCTACTGGAATTCTGCAAAGTTTTTCAATAATATTTTTAGCAACTAATCCAGCATGCATAGCTGTACCACAAGCTACAATACAAATCTTATTTAAACTTTGTAAATATTCCTTTGTAATTGTTAAACCTTCAAAAGTACATTTTTCTCCTAGCTGTAATCGGTTATTAATAGTTTCACGAATTGCATTTGGTTGTTCATGAATTTCTTTTAACATAAAATGTTCATAACCATTTTTTTCAGCAGCAGTAGCATCCCACTCAATTGTTGTAACCTCTTTAGAATGTTCTACTAAATTGCTATCGAAAAATTGAATATGATCTTTAGAAATAATGGCATATTCATTATCATCTAATAAATAAAAATCTTTAGTATAGGATAAGATAGCAGGAATATCAGAAGCAATATAATTTTCTTCTTTACCTTTTCCAAGAACAAGTGGACTATCTTTTCTAACTACAATTACTCTATCAGGAAATAAATTGGAAATAACTTCAATAGCATAACTTCCTTTTAAATCATCTACAGCTGCTTTTACAGCTGCTAAAAAAGTATCTTTTCCAGAAACTCCCTTTGTATAATGATAATGAATTAAATTAGGAATAACTTCAGTATCTGTTTGAGATAAGAAATGATATCCATTATTACTTAAAAATTCTCTTAATTCATTATAGTTTTCAATAATTCCATTATGAACAATAGCAAATTGATTACTATTATCCATATGTGGATGTGAATTTTCTTGTGATGGTTTTCCATGTGTCGCCCATCTTGTATGAGCAATACCAATAGAAGAACTTAAGTCATTAATTCCAGATATATTATCTAAATTAGCAACTCTTCCTTTGTCTTTCATTACAACAATATTTTTGTTTTCTAAAACAGCAATTCCTGCTGAGTCATATCCACGATACTCTAAGCAATGCAAGCCGTTAATTAATACAGGAACAGCTTTTTTGCTGCCTATGTAACCTACGATTCCACACATATTATTTTTTCCTCCTTAAAATAAAGAAAGAATACAAATTACATTACCCTATTAGATTTGTTATCACATTACTATGATTTTTTTTCTAATATTTCATGGCAGTAATGAATGCCATAGGACTATCCGCCGAAAATTTCGATAAGTCCTATCCTCGTCAACAGGAAGAAGAGTTCCTGTCCAGGCGCTAATTAATATAATCCTCCTTTTTCAAATTTCTTAATTTGTATTTCTTCTCAATAGTATTATATTACTACAAAAATCGAAATGTGTCAAAAAAACGTCAATAAAAACCTATTTTAGGTTAAAATCAACTACTATATATATTGAAAATATGAGTAAAAACTAGAATTTGCATTAAGAATATGATAGAATGGATACAGCAAACAAGCGGAGGGAAATAATGTTCAATATAGAAGAAGAACTAAAAAAATTGCCAGATAAATCAGGCGTATATATTATGAGAGACAAAGAGGACAATATTATTTATGTTGGAAAAGCAATCTCTTTAAAGAAAAGAGTAAGGCAATATTTTAGAAAAAACAACAAAACAAAAAGAATTGAAAATATGGTAGCTTTAGTAGACCATTTTGAATATATTGTAACAGATAATGAATCAGAGGCGCTCATTTTAGAATGCAATCTTATTAAAAAAAACATGCCAAAGTTTAATGTGTTATTAAAAGATGATAAAACATATCCATATATTAAAGTAACTATAAAAGAAGAATTCCCAAGAATTTTTACAACCAGAAAAGTGCTAAATGATGGAGCAAAATATTTTGGACCTTATGCAAGTGTAGGCAGTGCCAATGAAATGCTGGATTTTATTCGTTCTAGATATCAAATTAGACAATGCAAAGTATTTCGAGAAAGAACAAAACCTTGCTTAAATTATCAAATAAAAAAGTGTTCAGCTCCATGTGTTGGAAAAATTACAAAAGAACAATATCGTGAGGAAATTAACCAAATTATTGGACTATTAGAGGGAAAAACCGCTAATGTAGTAAAACAATTAGAAGAAGAGATTAGGCAAGCTGCCGAAAAACTAGAATTCGAAAAAGCAGCACAGTTAAGAGATAAAAAATATGCTATTCAAAGAATAACAGAAGAAAAACAGAAAGTATCCAATTTATCAGAAAATAATATAGATGTTATTGGATTAGCAAGAAGTCCTTTCCATATTTGTCTAGAATTATTTTTAATTCGAAATAGTAAAATGATAGAAAGACATCACTATTTCTTAGACGATTTGCAAGATGAAACAGACAAAGAAATTCTATCTAATTTTTTAAAACAGCATTATATGAGTGAAGTAGTACTTCCGAATAAGATTATGATAAAAGAAGAAATTGAAGATAAACAATTATTAGAAAATTGGCTTTCAGAAATGGCAGACAGAAAAGTAGAAATAAAAACACCACAAAAGGGTGAAAAATTGAAATTAGTAACTATGGCAGAAAATAATGCACAAATTACATTAACCAATAAAGAAAAAGAGAAATATCAAGCAGTAAAGGAATTACAAGAAATATTACATTTGAAAAAAGTTCCTAGAAAAATTGAGGGATACGATATTTCTAATCTTTCAGGTCAATTTATTGTAGCCTCTATGTGTGTGATTCAAAATGGAGAAGTCAAGAAATATTTATCCCATAACTTTAAGATAAAAACAGTTTTAGGACAAGATGATCCAAGATGTATGTATGAAGTGATTTCTAGAAGATTAAAACATTCTATAGGAAAAACAGAAGAAGCTTTTGGAGAGTTGCCAGATGTTATATTTGTAGATGGAGGTATCACACAAATTCATGCTGCTAAGCAAGCTACCACAGAATTAAATTTAAAACTACCAATCTATGGAATGGTAAAAGATGATAAACACTCTACAAGGGCCCTTATCAATGAAAATAGAGAAGAGATTTCATTATCAGAAGAACTAATGAAGCTTATTACTTATTTTCAAGATTGTATTCATGATAAGGCAATTACTTATCATAGAAAATTGAGAGATAAAGAAATAACAAAATCTGAATTAGATAATATAAAAGGAATAGGCAATGCTAAGAAAAATGCATTATTCAAGAAATTTGGAAGTGTGACAAAGATAAAAGAAGCAAGTATAGAAGAGATTGCTGAGGTTTCTGGAATTACAATAGAGTTAGCACAAAAAATAAAAGATAGTTTATAAAAAGAATGTAGAAAATTGGTGTACGATTTTAGGCATAATCTTCTATAACCAATCATATATTGGTAATAGGGAGGGGAAATTATGGAGTACACAAAAGATATGATTTTACAGGTGCGTTATGGAGAAATTAATCGCACATTAAAAGCCAAAAAAGCAAAAAGGACAAGCAAACTTTTAGAAAGAATACAAAAGCATAGATTAATAACAGCAATTGTGATTTCTGCTATTATGTTTATTAGTATTGATATGGTTTTAGTAAGTAATTTTATACGTATTCTTAATTTAGTATAGTCTTGTGCAGACTATACTTATATGATACAATTACTACACTATAAAAGCTAAATTTGAAGGGATGTAACAATGGAAGTAGCAAAAAATTGGAAAGACTATGAAATATTAGATATGGCAAATGGAGAAAAACTAGAAAGATGGGGAGATGTTGTCTTAGCTAGACCAGATCCACAAATTATCTGGATAAGCCCATCTTTCCCAGAAAAATGGAAAAAGGCTCATGCAAGATACCAAAGAAGTAATACTGGAGGGGGAGCTTGGAATTATCAAAAAAAGATTCCTGAAAGTTGGAAAATTCATTACAAAGATTTAACATTTTTAATTAAGCCAATGGGATTTAAACACACAGGATTATTTCCAGAGCAAGCTGTGAATTGGGATTGGATGATACAAAAGATTCAAAAAGCAGGAAGACCAATCCAAGTTTTAAATTTATTTGCTTATACAGGAGGAGCTAGTGTAGCATGTAGTTATGCTGGTGCCTCTGTTTGCCATGTAGATAGCTCAAAAGGGATGGTAGCTTGGGCAAAAGAAAATATAGCTGCATCAGGACTACAAGATAAGCCAATTAGATATATTATAGATGATGTAGGAAAATTTGTAAATCGAGAAATTCGTAGAGGACATACATATGATGCTATCATTATGGATCCACCATCTTATGGGAGAGGAGCAAATGGAGAAGTATGGAAGTTTGAAGAAAATTTACCAGAATTAATAAATTTATGTAGCAAAGTATTATCAGATAAACCGCTATTTTTCTTAATCAATTCCTATACAACAGGAATTTCTAGTATGGTATTAGAAAACTTATTAAACCTAACCATTGCCAAACAACATAAAGGAAAAGTATCTAATGGAGAGATAGGATTACCTATGACAAATTCAAAAATAATACTTCCTTGTGGAATTTATGGAAGATGGGAGAGCTAGTGTCAGTTTGGGGACGTTAGTTTAACTGACATATGTCCCTGAACTGACATTTGGAAGGGAGTAAAAAATGCAACAATTAAAAACAGTATTTGAAGATAATCATATAATTGTAGTAGAAAAACCAGTAAATATTCCTTCACAAGGAGATAAGACTGGTGACATAGATTTGTTAACATTAGTAAAACAATATATCAAAGAAAAATACCAAAAGTCAGGAAATGTATATATTGGATTAATACACCGATTAGATAGACCAGTTGGTGGAGTAATGGTATTTGCTAAAACTTCAAAAGCAGCAGGAAGATTAAGTAATCAAGTAAGAGAAAGGCAGTTTCAAAAAACTTATTTAACAATTGTAAATGGTAAGATGGAACAACAGCAAGGGACATTAGAAGATTATCTTTTAAAAGATGAAAGAAATAATAAAAGTAAGGTTGTTAAGGAGGGAACAAAGAATAGTAAGTTAGCAGTTTTAGATTATGAAGTGTTAAAATACGATGAACAGTTAAATTTGTCTGTTTTAAAGGTTTATCTTCATACTGGTAGACACCATCAAATTAGAGTACAATTATCTTCTAGAAATCATAGTATTTATGGAGATCAGAAATATGGTGGGAGAGGGCATGGAAAGCAATTGACCCTTTGGGCATATGAACTAAAAATGATACATCCAATTAGTAATGAAGAAATTGCTTTTTATTCTTTGCCAGAAAAAATAGGAAGTTGGAAAATATTGGAAGATATACAAGGATTAGAAAAGTAAAAAAATTAAATTAGGGATTATGTTAAGGTGTCCCAGCTGCGCAGGCTGGCATGGATCTGGCAATTTTAGCTGGATTAGTAGTGCTTACGGTTTCATACGTGGCGGCACTGGAGTATTCTCCTTTACTAACGGCAACTGGACTGGCGGTAACTGCGGTCGTGGAGTAGCAGTAGTGGGCACCGGACTCTAGTATAAGCAGAATACTGAAATAAAGTATTCTAAATCAGAGGGGAAAGCTTTAAGGAGTTTTTCGAGTATTTTATACTAAAGAAACGTAATTCCTTCCTTAATGGTAAAATATATAATAATAGCACAACACAAGTAATGAAAATGAAAGTGAGGTGCTATTTTTTATGACATAATATGACTATATAAATAAATTTAACTAAATTTTATAAAAAACGCAAAAATGAATAAGAAATAAAAATCATCGAATTTCATAGTGTATTTTATACTTTTACTATCTATGTCGAAAAAAGTAAGAAAATCTAATTTAAAATAATAACGACATCAAGAGAGAGGAAAAAAGAAAAATGATAGATAAGTTTTGTGATTGGATTACTAAGAAAATAAAAGGGAAAATACCAGAGATAGATGAAGAAAAAGAACTAGTAATTAATTTTGGAGTAAGACTTTTATTTGGAGAAATACCCAAGATTTTAGCTTTATTTATACTAGGATTTTTATTACAAATAGGATGGTATACGCTTCTTTTATATTTGTTATTAGCACCATATCGCAGTTTTACAGGTGGATTTCATTTAAATACTCACTGGGGCTGTATGATTAGTAGTATAGTACTTTATATTATGCCAATTTTGATAGCAAAATATATTATAATACCACAAGATTACATTATCTATATTATAACTACAATAGTATCAATTTTAAGCATCAGTGTTATTATGAAATATGCTCCAGCAGATACAGAAAATATACCAATTTTAAGTAAAAAAGAAAGAAAAGTTAAAAAGATAAAATCATATATTTCATTAGTGGTTTTATTAGCAATTATTATTTTTGTTCCAGACAAGACGATAAGTGGTATGTTACTTTATGGAATATTTTTGCAAGATTTAACACTAACACCAATAGCATATAAGCTAACAAAAAATAAATACAGTTATGAAGTTTATACAGAAGAATCTATTTAAATTAGGTAATAATGCATTAGCCGGCAATGCTTATTATATAAACTTATGAAAAGTAAGGAGGAGTACAAATGTTAAAATTATTAGCTAAAATAGCTGAAAAATATGCAAAAGCAAGCAATACTGCTTGTTTCGTAGCAGGAGTTTTACATCAACCAAAAATGCCTGCATCATTAATTAAAAAAGATTAATTTGAAATTAGTTTAAGATTAGTAAAATAAATTCGCACACAAAAATATGAATGAAAAATAAAAAAATATAATATTTCCTTAAAACATAAAAATTGACAAAAAAGATAGAGGTTAATATACGCTCTATCTTTTTTTGTTTCAATAATTTATATATAATGAAATTAATAATAAATTTCTAATTGTTGTCTAAAGAATTCAGAATCTTTTGCAGTAAATAAATTCAAGTTATTATTTCTCTTTAGTATTTGTCTAACTTCCCATAAACCAAGTCCACTATTTGTTTTCTTAGATTTAGTAGAGAAAGATTTTTCAAAAATCTTTTCAGTGTCAATGTCTTTATGTAAATAAGTATTTTCTACTACCATTAAGAAACGATGTCTTGTGTCTTCTTTTCTAAAAGTAACATGAATTACTTTACTTGGACATTCAATAGCAGCTTCAATTGCATTATCCATTAAGATTCCTAAAATTCTAGTAAATTCGTAAATCTTGATATGATGTTCTAAATCATTTAAATCCATGAAAATACCTAAATTAATTTGAATACCACTTTCATCAGCACGATGATATTTTGCAGCCATTACATTATAGATAGCAGGATTATTAATTACTGTAGGACTTAAAGCAGTCAAGTTATTCACACGATTACAATCTTGTAATAATTGTTTATAATATTTTTGAAGTCCCTCTAAATCTCCTCTGTCAATATAGCCACCAAGACCTTGAACAATATTATGAAAATCATGTTTGAAACCTCTCATATTATCATGTAACAAAGTTAAAGTTTTATTATATAACTGAGCTTCTTCTAAACTTTGTGAAGTAGTATTCAATTTATTAGTGCTGAACAAACTATAAAAACTAATAAAGAAATAGGCTGATAAACTTAAAATACTTGTAATGACAATGCCAGTTGGCATAGTATCACTATAGAAAATAATAAGATAAAATTGTGTGCAGATAGCTATAATACCTAACAAAGTATTGACAAGAAATAATATCTTATTTTTCTTTGACATATTACCTAAATCAATATGAAATTTAAAATAACGAATTACTCTGTATAGTAAATATACACAGCCATAAATACTAAGAGTAGAAAGAATTCTATAAAATGGTGCATACATCATTAATTCATAAGGAATCTGAAATGTAACTAAATAAAATCTAAAAATAAATAATTCTAAAACACTAGAAATAGATATCATAATAAAAGCTGATAAGAAAGATTTAAGCAAAGAAGCTTTTAAGAGAAATTTTACTAAAAGTATTAGTAAAGTAATATTTATAAATATATTATAGGGATCAGGAAGAAAATTTCTACATAAAATAGCAACAAAACTCATAAAAATGACATAGATAGTTTTTGCCTTTCTAGTGGTTTTGATATCTAGAATTGTACTAAATAATAACATATTTACGAATACATCTAAAAAGAAGAAAGGGCAGAATAAGATTGCAGATAAACTTTCATTAGGTGTTGTAAGAGTTGTCCAAATTGTTTGAAAAATTTCCATAGTTTAATACCTCCATTAATTGATTTTTATATTTAGGGCCAATGTAGCATTTTAAATCTTCATTATGATTTAAGAAAATTGCATTATTTGTAATGTCAACATCTGTTATTTTCTTTGTATTAACAATATAAGATTTATGACATTGTACAAATTGCTCAGGTAATTGTGGCAAAATTTTCTTAAAAGAACTATATGATTCATAGTCTCTTGTGTCAGTATGAAAAATAACTTTCATACCATCTTTTTGAATGTATTGAATTCCATCTTGTTTGATAATTGTTTTATTATTATCTAATCTTACAAATTTAGTATCATCTCCAAATATATCATCTATCAAACGTTCAATAGTATCCATCAGTCTCTCAGGAGTAACAGGTTTTGGTAGATAATCGAAAGTTTTATACTTGTAAGCAATTAGACCATATTCTAAATGACCAGTGGTAAAAATAATATAAACATTTTTATCTTGTTTTCTAATTAGATTTGCTAAGTCCAGACCAGAAACTTTTGCTTTTAAATCAATATCTAGAATGACAACATTGACAGAGTGATGTTTAAGATAATTGATTAAGTCGCCAGGTTCTGTTGTACTTAAGACAATTTGTGCCTCTAAGTTTTTACTGATGAAGGCAGATTCTAGTAATTTTTCTAAACGGTTTAAGGCATTTAAATTATCATCGCATATAACAAAATCTAACATTAATTTTTCTCCTTTGTACAAATCTATAATTAGAAAAAAGTAGGAATCTCAAAGTTCGACAAAACACTACTTTATTACCTAAAATTTTCCAATTAGCATTATAAATATAATCTAAAAGAAAAACAATGTCAAGATATTTTAGGAAAAATATTTTTTTATGTCGAATAGGAGTGAAATACCTAGAAATAAGAGTAATTAATATGTTGAAAAATGTCGAAAATGGGAAATAAATAATCCGGTAATAAGAATACAAATTAACTCATACAATAAAACAAAAGTTAAATAGAAAGGATGATTTTATGAAAGACATAATCCATAAAAATAAAATGAAAATTATTACAGCAATAGCTGTTACTGCAGGTCTACTTCTTTTCACTTTTGTGGTAGCTCAAACGAATCAGCAAAAAGAATTAGTTACAACAAGTAGTAATTCTACTCTCAGTAACAAAAAAATAGGATGGGGAATTAAAAGAGAAGATAACCATAAACAACCTGATGTAGGAAATGTGAATAAAAGAATTATCGAACAATATGATGGAATTTGTATGGGGAATCCAGAAATGCCTTATGTGTATTTAACATTTGATAATGGATATGAGGCAGGTTATACAGAAAAAATATTAGCTGTTTTAAAAGAAAATCAAGTGCCAGCTGCATTCTTTATTACAGGCCACTATGTAAATTCACAACCAGAATTAGTTAAAAAGATGATAGATGAAGGACATATCGTTGGAAATCATACTGTAAACCATAAGAGTATGCCAGATATTAGTGATGAACAAATTAAAACAGAAATGATGGATTTACATAAATCAATTTACGAAAAATTTGGATATGAAATGAAATATACAAGACCTCCAAAAGGAGAATATAGTGAAAGAACTATAGCTTGTACAAATTCTTTAGGGTATAAAACTGTTATGTGGTCTTTTGCTTATGATGATTGGGATGAAAACAAGCAAGGAAGAGAAGAATATGGAAAAAAGAAAATACTAGATAATGTGCATAATGGAGCAGTTCTTTTATTGCATGGGACTGCTAAAGACAATAGTAACATATTAGATGAGTGTATTAAAGAAATCAAAAAAATGGGATACGAATTTAGAAGCTTAGACCAATTCCAAAGATAAAAATAAAAAGGAATATTAGAAAGGAAGAAAGAATATTTATGAGAGGAAAAAGGACAAAAAAGATACCAAGTAAAATTAATAGAATATTGGAAATACCACAAGAAGTGTCTTCTAATATTCCAAAAATAACAGTGCTTGGTTTTGAACAAATGATGATTGAAAATTATAAAGCAATTTTAGAGTATCAAGACTTTTACATTAGATTAAGTACAGAAATTGGAATTTTAAATATTAATGGATTCGATTTACATTTAAAAGAAATGACTACAGATGATTTGCAAATTACTGGAAAAATTGACAGCCTCGATTTTGAAACAATAGAAGACAATGATTCATAGCAAAAAAATTTTGCTATGAAATAATTTGAGAAAGGAAACGAAGATGTATTTTAAAATACTAGTAGCATATTTATTAGGTTACATTACAATTGAGGTAGAAGGCTATTATATAGAAAGATTTATCAACATTTGTAATAGTCAAAAGATTTTTCTATGGAATCTTAAGAGACCCAAAACGACTATTATGAAAGCTAATATAGCCATTCAAGACTTTAAAAGGTTAAAACCAATTGTAAAGAAAACAAAATGTAAGATCAAAATAAGCCAAAAAAAGGGAATTCCTTTTTTCTTCCATCGATATCAGAAACGTAAAATATTTCTTCTTTTATCTTTTATAGTAATACTTGGAATTATAACATTGTCTAACTTTATCTGGAATATTGAAATTATAGGAACAGATAAAATTAATCCACAGGAAATTGAACAACTATTAGCAGACAATGACTTTAAATCGGGAAAAAGTAAGGCGAACTTAAACACAAAACAAGTCATTGACCAAGTTCGTTTACAAAGAGCAGATATTGCTTGGATGGGAATTGAAATTAATGGAACTAATGCGATTGTAAAAATTGTAGAGGCAGATTTAAAACCAGATATTATACCAGAAGATGAATTTTGTAATATAGTTGCAACAAAAGCAGGAATGATTACTAAAGTATCTGCACAAAATGGTACTCCCCTAGTAAAAGAAGGGGAGATAATTCAAAAAGGAAGTGTACTAGTAGGCGGATGGCTAGAAGGAAAGTATACTGGAACCAGATATGTCCATGCTACTGGAGAGGTTCAAGCAAAAGTATGGTACTCAGAAAAAATAAAAATTCCATTTAATCAAGACAAAAAGGAGCTCACAGGAAACGAGGAAAAGAAATATTCCGTAAAGATAAATAATTTTGAAATAAATTTGGGAAAAAGGCTTTCAAAATTTGAAAATTATGATACAATAGAAACAACTAAAAAACTAAGATTATTTTCTAACTTCTATTTGCCTATTGAAATCAATGAAAAGGTATATCAAGAGTACCAGAAGCAACCAGTTTCCTATTCTTTAGAAGAAGCTAAAAAAATGGGAGAAGAAGAGCTGATGAAAAAATTAGATGAGCAAATAGAAAACAAAGAATCCATATTAGATAAAAAAGTGATAGAAAATCACACAGAAGAATATGTGGAAGTAGAAGTAATCTATGAAGTGCTTGAAAACATTGGGACGAAAGAAAAAATTGTATTTTAAAAGGAGATTGCAATGGAAGAAAGAAGCTTGAGAGTATACCAAGAGAAAACCTTTTTCTCTAAAATTAGTAATACATTAACAAAATTATTAACTCCAACTAAAGTTGGAATTAATGGAGTATTAATTTCTATTAAAAGAAATAATGCTTTAAAGAATTTTGAAATTTATAAAGATAATGAGGATATAGAAGACCAAGCAAAGCTAGAAGCAATTACAAAAAAATATGAAGATATTTACGCTCTTTACCTAGAGTCTATTGATAAATATATTATGGATTCTATTTATAAAAAGGTAAAAAATGATACAGCATCAGATTTTGAAAAAAATGCATTATCACAATATTATGCCATTGTTCATTTAAAAGAAACAGAATATTTAGAATATAAATACAAAAAGCAAATGTATTTATTGAATTTAGATTATGAAACAGTAGATAACCTAAATAAACCAGCATTGGCAGAAAGATATAAATACTTATATAGTAGTCAAATGGAAAGTTTATATAAAGGATTACTAAAACATTATTCTATCAAACTTGCAGATAATCTAACACCTGGGGCAAAAGATGAAGTATATAATAAAATCTTTTTTACCCTAGAAGAGTACATAGAAAATATCTTACCATTAAAAATGGAGCAAGAACCTGAAAATAAAGTATATCAGGAAATTATAGAAGAATATCAAAGCTTTGAGAAATTTACAGTAGGGAAACTAGATCAAAATGATACAATTGAAAAGAATATGATATTATTAGGTTTAAGTAGAAAGTTATTCACGCATAGTTTGCCATTAATTGTTGCAGAACAATGCTATGAAAAATTATTAAATGACATAAGAAGCCTTATTGTAGACACTAAAATAGCACGTAAACAAGAAAAAGCTTATACTTTGTTAATTACATTAATAGAAGAATACAATGTAAAATTACTAGCTACTAAAATCTATTGGGATAAACCAGCATTTAGAGAAGAATACAAGGCTTTTTGGAAACAATATCAAGAAACTAATAAGAAAAAAGATGTTAATTACATGGATTATCTTCAAGAAAAACAAGTATTATTTTTACGAAATGACTTGAAAAAATTGCGTACTAATGAAAATAAATATTATAAGATTATACAATTTTATCAAGCAAAATTAGTAACATTAGGTGCTATGAGAAATGTAAAAAATCATTGTATTTCTAATGGAGCATATAAAAAAGCTGCAAATCAAGGAAAACATAGTTGCAAGAAGGTAAGTTAAAATGGTTAGTACAACAGAACTTATATTTCAAGACATTCCAGAAAATGAGGAATATCAAAATTTAATTGAAAAAGTTATACAAAAATGTTTTGAGGTAGAGAATATAAATCCTACCTCTTTCTATATATGTATTACTTTAACAACACCACAAAATATTAGACAAGCTAATAAGCAATATCGTAATATTGATAAAGAGACTGATGTCTTATCTTTTCCAATGTTTGAAAAAGAAGAATTAGATAAGATGATAGAAAACAATACAATAGAGGAATGGAAACAGAATACAGAAAATGAAGCTTTACAAGAAATATTAGGAGATATTATAATATCGATTGCAAGAGTAGAGGAACAAGCAAAGGAGTATGGACATTCTTTTGAAAGAGAATTAGCTTATATGTTAGTACATGGTTTTTATCATTTAAGAGGCTATGACCATATGGAAGAGGAAGAAAAAAAAGTAATGAGAGAAAAGGAAGAAAATATTTTGTCACAGTTAGATATTACAAGATAAAAGAAAGGAAAAATTGATGAAAAAAGAGGCAGAAAATCAGCAAGAAAATAAAACAAAAGAAGAGAGAATTAAAAATAAGAATTTTGCGGATGCATGGAAAAATGCTTTTAATGGAATTATTTATGCAGCTACAACACAAGGCAATATCAAAAAACAATTAATAATTGCTGTTGTTGTTGTTGTTATAAGTCTATTTTTCAATCTTAGTAGAGCAGAATTTCTATGCTTTTTATTTACCATAGTTTTAATTCTTTTTGCTGAAATGGTAAATACAGCAGTTGAAACAGTCGTGGACTTATATGTAGATGTTTATCATCCAAAGGCTAAAATAGCTAAAGATGTAGCAGCAGGAGGAGTGGTAATTACAGCAATTAATGCAATTATTGTAGCTTATTTCCTATTCTTTGATAAAATATCAGATATTGGATTAAACTTTATTGCCAATGTTACAAATTCGCCAGTACATTTAGCCTTTTCTGTTATGATTGTTGTTATTATTGCAGCATTAGCGCTTATTGCTTATGCTAAAACGAATAAGCATAGAGGATTAAATGAAAAATTTATTCCAAGTGGCCATACAACAATTGCGTTTGCGGCAACTACAATTATATGGCTTGTAACAGATAATATTGTAATCCTAATGCTGGCATTAGTAATGGCAATTTTGATAGCAGAGAGCAGAGCAGCAGCCAAAGAACATAAATTATCAGAGATTATATTTAGTGGATGTTTTGGAACAGCAATGACATTGGTTTTATATGGAATTGCTTATGCAGTAATTCAGCTATTATAATCAGAAATGTCAGTTAGGGGACGTTAGTTTAACTGACATTTTATAAAAAGGGGGAGAAGGCAAATGGGTGGAGCCAAAAGAATGCAAAAGAAAAAAAGTAGCGGTACTAAAATTTTAGTAACCATTTTAATACTTCTTATTATTATAGCAGGTGCATTATTAGCAATGAAAATATGGCAAAATAAACAAAACGAAAAAGAAATAGTGAGTGAAAATCAAGAGCAAATAGCACAAACACCAAAGACAGAAGAAAAGAAAGAACCAAAAACATTTGCAGGAAATGAAAGACCAATTGCTGTAATGATAGATAATAATATTAATGCTATGCATCAAGCAGGGTTTACAAAAGCAGATATCATTTATGAGATTATTGTAGAAGGCGGAGAAACTAGATTAATGATGGTTTTTAAAAATCAAAATTTAGATAAAATAGGACCTCTTAGAAGTGCAAGACATTACTTTTTAGATTATGCTTTAGAAAATGATGCTATTTATGTGCATTATGGACAAAGTCCACAAGCAAAAGCAGATATAAAAACATTGGCAATTAGTGATATCAATGGAATCAATGAGAGTAGTACAAGTTTTTGGAGGGACAATACAAGATACGCACCACATAATGCCATAACGAATACCAAAAATATTCAAGCCATTATTAAAAGAGAAGGATTTAGAACGACTTCTAATAAAGGAAATGTACTAAATTATGTAGCAGAAGAAATAGAATTAGAGGATATTAAAGAAACTATTAAAACAGATATAACAAATGTTACTAATACTACTAGTGAACCAATAGAAAAAGTAACCAATTTAGCAAATAGTGTGACAATTCCATATTCTGCATATAATACAGTGAAATATACTTATAATAAAGAAACTAAAACTTATACAAGGTATTCTAGAGATACTTTACAAAAAGATTGGAATACTAATAAGGCGATTGAGGTGAAGAATATTATTGTTACAAAATGTGCTAATTCTACAATTGATAGTTATGGAAGACAAACAATTAACAATATAAAGACATTAGATGGCTACTATATTACTAATGGAAAATATATTCCTATTAAATGTGAAAAGACTTCAAGAAGTGGTAAAACAAAATATAAGGATTTAGATGGAAATGAAATAGAAGTAAATGATGGAAAGACGTTTATTCAAATTTGCCCATTAGATAGTAAGATTAGTTTTAAATAGAAGTAAAACATAGGACATTAAGTTCTATGTTTGTTTTTTTATGTAAGACTAACAAGAAAGTTACATAAATTGATAAAAAATAATACAATAGAATGTTATATAAATGTTGTTTATATGAGGAGAAAGTGATACTAAAACAAAAGAATATAAAGAGAATTTAGGAGAAAAGATAAAAAAGAAAGATGGAGAAAAACAGATTAGAATCACGTTAGCTGCTTTAGTAACCATAGTTGTGCTTTTAATTTTAGCAGGTATTACAATTACGTATGTAATAGGAGATAATAGTATATTTAAGCAAGCTTCAAATGCTAAATTAAATACAGAACTAGCTAAAATAGAAGAAAGAGCTAGTATAATTTATGCAGACAAATTATTAGAAAAGGTACAAACTAATTTGAAAGATAAGCCAACTATGCAAGAAATAGTAGGAGAATTAAGAGAAGAAGGCTATACCATAGAACAGGTAGCAGTAAGTGGAAATGAAGTAACAGGAATATCTTTAGATAAAGAAAGTATGAGTCTAGGAAAAGAAAGCTCAAATACAATTCAAGTAACATTAGAAGGAAATAATGATCCATATACTTACTATATTAAAGTAGACGGTAAGTATTATAAAATGCATTTTAATGGCGGAGTAGTAACCATAGATAGAACAGAAAGTGATATTTTAGGATCAGAAGATACTACGGCACAAACGATAACAGTAAGTAGTAGCGATGAAAATATAGCAACAGCTATAGTTGATAATACAACGAACGTGGTAACAGTAACAGCAAAGGATACAGCAGGAACAGTAGAAATAACAGTAACTTATGGAAACTATACAAAAGTATGTAATGTAAGAGTATGTGAAGTAGCAACAGAACTAGAAATTAATTCTGTAAGAGCAAGAATAGCAACAGGATATATCAGGTGGTTAACGGCAATAGCAAAACCAGTTGAAACAACAAGCCAAGAATTTGAATGGACAAGCAGTAATACAGAAGTGGCAACAATAGATAATAAAGGAGTAATCACAGCAAAGAAAAAAGGAACAACAACGATTATAGTCAAAACAACAGATGGAAGTAATTTAAGTAAAACATGTGAAGTAACAGTGGATGACGCAGTAGATGTAACAACATTAACAGATTTCCAAACAAAGAATACCATAGCAAAAGATGAAAATGGAAATTTAATAACAATACCAGGAGACTTCAAAGTATTAACAAGTGAAGGAACAAAAGTAACCCAAGGAATAGTGATACAAGATAGAGAAGGAAATGAATTTGTATGGGTACCTATAGATTCAGTATCAACAGGAACAAGTAAACCAGCAGATGATATACGTCTTGGAAGATATACTTTTGATGTAACAGATGGAACGCCAAAAAAAGAACAGGATGCAGATAATTATACAGAGATAGTAACAATAATTCCTTATTATCAAGAGTTATTAAATGATTCCACAAATACAGCAGCAAAAAGTTTAAGCACTTTTGTTAGTAGGACAAAAGCAAATGGTGGATATTATTTTGGAAGATATGAGGCCAGTTCAGGGAATGGAGGAAAAGCAAAATCACAAATGAATAAAAAAGTATGGGTAAGCATTACACAACCAAATGCAGCAGTTGCAGCACAAAATATGTATAGTGGGAATAGTTATATAGAAAGTGATTTGATTAATAGTTATAGTTGGGATACAGCAATAGTATTTATACAAAAATACTCAGGCAATACAAATTATGCAAATCAAAATTCAGCAAACCGAGTCTTAGCAAATACAGGAATGACAGGAGATAAGGTATGTAATATTTATGATATGGCTTCAAATTGTAGAGAATGGACTACAGAACACTTTGAGCAGATTGGTAATCAATGTGTTCATAGAGGCGGTGATTACGGTAGTACTCAGACAACACCGTCTTACCGTACTAGCCGTAAAGTGACTGATATCTTAATTGTCTCTTTTCGTTTATTATTGTACATTCAATAAAAAATATAGAATAGCTCTTGAATAAAGGGCTATTTTTGTTTTAAAAATAAAAGAATCTGTCGATTTTTGTTGTGAAAAAATAATCTCTTTGATATAATAAACCTAAATTAAAACCGATACAATATATTAATATTGGGAGGAAGAATATGAATGAGAACGAAGAAAGAAATTGTAATTGTATGGAAGAAAAATTAAAACAAGAATTACAAGGTATCATGCAACCATACACACAAGTAAAAGACAATTTAATTCCTATTTTAAATGAAGTGCAAATGAAGTATGGATATATTCCACAAACTGCACAAAAAGAAATTTCTGAATATCTAAATATTCCAATGGCTGAAATCTATGGAGTCATTACTTTTTATTCTCGATTTACCCTAAAACCAAAAGGAAAATATGCAATATCAGTATGCTTAGGAACAGCATGCTTTGTTAAAGGTTCTGAAAAATTGATGGAACGTTTAAAGCAGAGATTAAAAATAGAAGAGGGAGAAACAACTCCAGATGGTAAATTTTCCATTGATAGTACTAGATGTGTAGGAGCCTGTGGGATAGCGCCAGTATTTACAGTAAATGGGGAAGTATATGGTAGAGCAACTGTTAAAAAATTAGATGAAGTTTTAGATGAGTTAATGCAAGAGAATTAGAAAGGAGGTAATATGGAAACCTTAGAAAAGATTAGAAAAATAAGAGAAGAAAAAAGAAAAGAATTAGACCTTCGTGTAAATAGTGGTTTTGGAACAAAAGAAAAACATATTTTAGTATGTCATGGAACAGGTTGTACTTCTTCAAAATCTCCAAAAATTATTGAAAACTTCCGCAAAATTTTAGAAGAGAAGAAAATAGAAAAGGTACGTGTTATTCAAACAGGATGTTTTGGTCTGTGTGCCAAAGGTCCCATTGTAATTATTCGTCCAGAAGATACCTTTTATGCACAGGTATCTCCAGAGGATTGTGAAGAAATTGTTCAAACACATATTATAGAAGGAAAAACCGTAGAAAGATTACTTTGCAGGGATATTGATGGAAGTAAAGTGCAAAAGTTAGATGACCTTACATTCTATAAAAAGCAAAAAAGAATAGCACTTCAAAATTGTGGAAGAATTGATCCAGAACAAATTGATGAATACATAGCCTTTAATGGATATAAAGCACTAGAAAAAGTGTTATTAGAAATGACACCAGAAGAAGTCATTGAAACTATTGAAAAATCAGGTTTAAGAGGTAGAGGAGGAGCAGGATTTCCAACAGGGAAAAAGTGGGCTCTTACTAAAGCAGCAACAGGAAAACAAAAATATGTAGTATGTAATGCAGATGAAGGTGACCCAGGAGCTTTTATGGATAGAAGTATTTTAGAAGGTGACCCACACTCTGTATTAGAAGCAATGATGATAGCAGGATATGCTATTGGCGCAAATCAAGGATATATTTATGTAAGAGCAGAATATCCAATTGCAGTGGAAAGGTTTCAAACCGCCATTAAACAAGCAAGAGAATATGGAATACTAGGAAAAAATATTTTGGGAAGCAGTTTTGAATTTGATGTAGATATTAGACTGGGTGCTGGAGCATTTGTCTGTGGAGAAGAAACTGCACTATTAGAATCAATTGAGGGAAAAAGAGGTCAACCAAGAGTAAAACCACCATATCCAGCAAATCAAGGACTATGGTTCAAGCCAACTTTAATTAATAATGTAGAAACTTTTGCAAATGTGACTAGAATTATTTTAAATGGAGCAGACTGGTATAATAGTATTGGTACAGAATATTCTAAAGGAACGAAAGTATTTGCTTTAGGTGGAAATGTAGTCAATGTTGGATTAGTAGAAGTACCAATGGGAACTACTTTGCGTGAAATTGTGTATGACATTGGTGGGGGAATTCCAAATGGTAGAGATTTCAAAGCAGCACAAACAGGTGGACCTTCAGGAGGATGTATTCCAAAAGAACATTTAGATACTCCAATCGATTACGAATCATTAAAAGAAATTGGTTCTATGATGGGATCAGGTGGTCTAATTGTTATGGATGATACCAAATGTATGGTAAACTTATCAAAATTTTATCTAAGTTTTACAGTAGATGAGTCTTGTGGCAAATGTACCCCTTGTAGAATTGGAACAAAAAGAATGTTAGAGTTATTAGAAAAAATGACAACAGGAGAAGCAGAGTCAGATGATTTAAATAAGTTAGAAGAATTAGCAGTCAATATCCCAAAAACAGCAATTTGTGGATTAGGGCAATCTGCACCAAATCCTGTACTTTCTACTTTAAAATATTTTAGAGAAGAATATTTAGAACATGTGAAATACAAAGAATGTAAAACTGGAGAATGTAAAGCACTAGCCAAAATTCAAATTGCAGAAGAAAAATGTAAAGGATGTGGAATGTGCAAGAGAAATTGTCCAGTAAATGCAATTGAAGGAGAGTCAGGAAAAACACATAAGATAGATGAATCTACTTGTATTAAATGTGGAACTTGTATATCAGTTTGTCCATTCCATGCAATCGGATAGAATAGGAGATGGAATATGAAATATTTTAAAAAGTTAATAGGAGATAGAATATATTTATCACCAAGAAATAGTCAAGATGTAGAGATATTTACCAAATGGCTAAATGACTTTCAAGTAACTGATTACACAGACAGAAGTGGAAGCATTGTAACGTTAGATGGAGAAAAACAATATTTAGAGCAAACGGAAAGTGAACAAAAAAGGCAATTTGTAATTGTGACCTTAGATAAAGATGAAATGATAGGAACAGTTGGATTAGAGAGAATAAATTATATCAATAGACATGCTACATTGGGAGTATTTATTGGAGAAGAAAACTATCGAAACGGTGGATATGGTACAGAAGCAATTAATATGATTTTGGATTATGGTTTTAATTACCTAAATTTAAATTCTATTCAATTAGATGTATTTGCTTTTAATGAAAGAGCAATTGCATGTTACAAAAAATGTGGCTTCAAAGAAATGGGAAGAAGAAGACAAGCCACTTTTGTAAATGGAGAATATTATGATACGATTCAAATGGATATATTGAGAGAAGAATTTGAACAAGTGGGCAAAGAATATATACGTAATAAAAATATATAAAGAAAATTAACTTGGAAAGGAAGAGGTATAATGGCAGAATTACCAAAAGTGCACTTAACCATTGATAATAAAGAGGTAGAGGTTCCAAAAGGAACAACCATCTTACAAGCCGCAAGACAAGCCAATATTGACATTCCCACACTTTGCTATTTAAAAGAAATTAATGCAATTGGTGATTGCAGAATGTGTATCACAGAAGTAGAAGGAAGAAAAGGTTTTGCTACTTCTTGTATTCAGCAAGTAGAAGAAGGAATGGTAGTACATACGCATTCACCAGCAGTAATTGAAGCAAGGAAGATGATATTAGACTTAATTTTGTCTAATCACCATCGTGACTGCTTAACCTGTACACGAAATGGAAATTGTGAATTACAAGCATTAGCAGTAAAATTCAATGTACAAAGTGTACGCTATGAAGGGGTAAAAAATGAACATAAGATAGATGACAGCTCACCTTCGATTGTACGTGATTTTAACAAATGTATTTTATGCAGAAGATGTGTATCAGCTTGCAAGAAAGTGCAAAAAGTTGGTGCCATTGATGCCGTAAATAGAGGATTTACCTCTTGTATTTCAACAGTAGGTGATCATAGTTTAAATGATGTGAATTGCACTTTTTGTGGACAATGTATTCAAGCATGCCCAACAGGAGCTTTACATGAAAAAGATTCTACGGAATTAGTATGGGAAAAATTAAGAGATCCTGAAAGCTATGTGATTGTGCAAACAGCACCAGCAGTGAGGGTAGCATTAGGAGAAGAATTTGGAATGCCAATTGGAACCAATGTAACTGGCAAAATGGTAGCAGCTCTTCAAAGATTAGGATTTGATAAAGTATTCGATACCAATACTGGTGCAGATTTTACTATTATGGAAGAAGGAACAGAGCTTATCAAACGTTTACAAGAAAATGACCATCTTCCTATGATAACTTCTTGTAGCCCAGGTTGGGTAAGATATATTGAAATGAATTATCCAGAAAATTTACCGCATTTATCTAGTTGTAAATCTCCACATGAAATGTTTGGTGCACTTTTAAAAACATATTATGCAAGCAAACAAAAAATTAATCCAGAAAAAATCTTTGTTGTTTCAGTTATGCCTTGCATTGCTAAAAAGTTCGAAAGACAAAGAGAAGAAATGAAAGATAATGGGCTATATGATGTAGATAGTGTATTAACAACTAGAGAACTAGCAAGAATGATTAAACAAGCTAATATTGAATTTGTAGAATTAGAAGATGAAACTTTTGATGACCCAATGGGAGAAGCAACAGGAGCTGCAGCCATTTTTGGTGTAACAGGTGGGGTGGCGGAAGCGGCTTTAAGAAGTGTATCAGAAATAGTGACAGGAAAGCCATTAGAGAAAATTGAATTTGAAGAAGTAAGAGGACAGCAAGGAATTAAAAGAGCGACAATAAAAATTGGAGAAAAAGAAGTAAAAGCGGTTATAGCAAGTGGACTAGGTAATGCACAAACGATTATGGAAGAAATAAAATCAGGAAAAGCAGATTACCAATTTGTAGAGATTATGGCATGCCCAGGTGGATGTATTATGGGTGGAGGTCAGCCAATTAAAAGTAGCAAAATTAGAGAAACAGTAAATGTGGCTAAAAAGCGTTCAGAAGCAATGTATAGTATTGATGAAAGAAGTACTATAAGACTTTCACATAAAAATCCAGTATTGCAAAAAATCTATCAGGAGTTCTTAGGAGAATCAGGTGGGCATTTAGCACACGAATTATTACATACTCATTATGAGAAAAGAGAGAAATATAGGATTTAGAACTAGGAAAGGAGGTTTATATGGAAACGTTTAAATCAGGTTTTGTTTCAATTGTAGGAAGAACCAATGTAGGAAAATCCAGTATCTTAAATGATATGGTAGGTCAAAAGGTGGCAAGCGTAGCAAATAAACCACAAACTACGAGAACAGCCATTAAGGCAATTGTTAATCGTGAACATTCTCAAATCATTTTTACAGATACACCAGGTATTCATAAGCCAAAGTCAAAATTAGGAGATACGATGGTAGAGACTGCATGGGGGAGCATTCCTGATAGTGATGTTGTTCTATTTGTGGTAGAGGCTACCTCTGATGGGATTGGCAAAGGTGACCAAATGATTTTAGATAAAATTAAAGAAGCAAAAGCACAAACGATTTTGGTAATTAATAAAATTGATTTGGTAAGTAAAGAACAAATTTTTAAAATGATCGAAGCCTTTAAAGATGAATATCACTTTAAAGCAATTATTCCAATTTCAGCTTTAAAAGCATCTGATGTGGAAATCATTTTAGAAGAAATTGAGAAGAACTTAAAAGAAGGTCCAGCATATTATGATATAGAGGAGTATACAGACCAAACTTTAAGAGATTTAGCAGCAGAAGCAATACGAGAAAAAGCGCTAAAACTCTTGAAAGATGAAGTTCCACATGGTATATTAATTGAAATAGAGAAAATGAAAAAAGGCAAAACAAGGGAAGAAAAGCCAATATTCAATATAGAGGCCACCATTTATTGTTTAAGAGAATCTCATAAAGGAATTATTATTGGGAAAGGTGGAGCAATGCTTAAAAGAATTGGAACGTATGCTAGAGAAGACTTAGAAAAAATGCTAGAGACACAAGTGAATTTAAAATTGTGGGTAAAAGTAAGGGAAGATTGGATTAATGAAGAACGTTTTGTGAAATTGTTTAAAAATAAGGATTAATGAAAGATAAGTATTGCTATAATAACGTTTGTTCTTGCTGTCCATTGCTTTCATAATAAATATAGATTAAGGAAAGCAATGGAAGGCGCTCATAAACTCGCCTTACGCAGACTGCACTTTTATTATAATTATATTTATCCTAAAAGTACTTACTAGAAACTAAAAAAAATTTCCAATAATAAAATCGAATAAAAAATGGAAAAAAGACCATCATAAATACAGAAGCTTAAATAAAAGGAGTTGAGGCACATATGATACAAAAACAGATAAAAGACTTAGCATGGAATACTTTCAAACAGACTGGAAACATCGATACTTTTATGGAATTAATGCAAGTAGAGAATATGCAAAATAATGGAATCTTAGGGCAACAAGAAACTGTGCAAGGAATTGAAAAAGAGACTAAATAAAGGACTAACACTATGGGAATTATCAAAACAAAAGGAATTATTCTTTCAGAAAGTAATATGAATGACTTTGACAAAATGCTAACTGTACTTACTCCCAATGGGAAAATAGGGTGTGCTGCAAAAGGGGCTAGAAGACCAAAAAGCCTCTTAATGGCAGGCACTCAATTTTTGTGTTTTGGTGAATATATGCTATATCAGGGGACAAGCAGTTATCATATTAATTCTTGTGATACTATTGAACTTTTTTATTCAATCCGAACAGACTTAGACAAATTAAAGTATGCTGTACATATTACTAAGATTATCAATGATGTAACAGATGAAAACCAAAACACATATCGCATTTTACAACTTTTTTTAAACACCCTATATATGATATCAGAAACAGATAAAGACTTAGACTTTATCCTTTCTGTATTCAAACTAAGATTATTATGTTTGCTTGGCTTTACTCCACAAATTAAAGTATGTACAAATTGCAGAGTGCAAGAAAATATAACTCATTTTAGCATAAGAGATAATGGCTTTAAATGTGAAGCTTGTAGTAAAGTGGATAAAGGGGCAATTAGAATATCGGATTCTACGAAAACTGCTATGCAATATATTGTATTAGCAGATCCTAAAAAAATATTCTCCTTTCAAATTTCTGAGGAAAACTTACAAGAGTTAAATTTAGTAAGTAATCTGTATTTTAATGAAAAGTTGGAGAAAGAGTATAAGGTGGAGAACTTGTTTTGAAATTAATATTCTCTGCTTTTTTATGATATAATTGAGAATTTAGAAGAAATGATATAGGTGCAAAGGATAGAGCAAATAGAAGATTATAGGTTATTTTAGTTATTCATAAAATCTTAACAAATGGCTAGATTGACAAAATGTAGCAAGATGGGGTATAATACAACAAGGTGATTAAAATGGAAGAAAAGGATATTATAGTAATAACAGGTGGTGCAGGAAATATTGCACAAGCAGCTATTCAAAAATATTTGCTAAATAATTGTATTGTGATTGCAACAGATATTAAGGAAAAAAATAGTAACGAAGAATTTGAAAAAAACCCTAATTATACTTATTTTCAATGTGATGTTACTGATGTAGAAAGTATAAAAAGGTTAGCAGAAGATATACAAAAAAAATATAATAGAATAACTCATTTTATTAGTGTAGCAGGTGATGCAATAGGAACAGACATACAAGGAATAGAGAATGTAACAATAGAAGATATTGATAAAACCGTGAAACTTAATCTTTTAAGTCATATTTATATGACAACGATTTTACTACCATTATTGAAAAATGAGAAAAAGGATAAAACTATAACATATGTATCTTCAATTAATGCAAAGAGAGCCTACGATGTCCCAGTCTATAGTGCTTCAAAAGCAGGACTATATGGATTGACAAGAGGAATTTTACAGGACTTAGGAAGATTAAATATAAGAGTAAATACAATATCACCAGGTACAATTTTAAAGCCACATGAGGTTTTAGAAAGTGAAAGAACAAATGGTGAGTCAATTAAAGGGAGACCTAAAACAAAATATAAAGATTTTGCTATTAATACTGATATTGCAGATGCAATGTTTTGTACTACTCATATAATGAAAAAAATGGTTGGACAAGATATTGTGATAGACGCAGGGCAAATGGCATGAAAGAAAGATTATATATAGGTAGTTATTCAAATAGTATCAAAATTGTAGACTTTAATGGAGATAAACTAGAAATTATAAAAGAAGTAGAGGGAATTTGTAATCCATCTTATTTATGTGTTAATCAAGATATTTTATATGCAGTTTCTGAGACTCAAGTTGGTGAAATAGGGACCTTTCGCATCACGAGAAATAATTTAGAAAAGATTGATTTGAAAATAATAAATCAATCTACCCCTTGTTATATAGCAGTAAATAGCGATAAAAAGAAATTGCTAGTAGCTAATTATGGTGCAGGTTCTGTTATCTTATATGCTTTAAATGAGAATGGACTAATAGAAAAAGAAATAAATTGTAGAAGTTATCCAAATGCTAATATGCATTTTGCTAATTTTATAGGAAACAATATATATGCAATTGATTTAAGCAATGATACCATTTATCAATACAATCAAGAACTACAAGAAGATTCTAAGATAGAATTAGAAAAAGGAGTAGGTCCAAGACATTTAGAAGTATCAAAAAATAAGAAAACAATATATGTAGCAACAGAGGTGTCTAATCAGATTTTAGTTTATCATAAAGAACAAAATAATTTTGAACTAAAGCAAAAAGTTTCTACGTTGATAGAGCCAAGTGAAAAATCCTATGTAGGGGCGATAAAAAAAAGTAAAGACGATAGAAATATTTATGTTACTAATAGGGGCGATAACTCAATTTCAGTATTTTCTATTCAAAAAAGCAAAATTGAATTGATACAAAAAATATCTAGTTATGGAAATTTTCCAAGAGATATTTTATTAAATACAAATGAAGAATATTTGTTAGTAGCAAACCAAAAATCAGATAATATTGTAATGTATAAAAGAAATAAAGATACAGGTATTTTAAGCATAGTTCAAAATGTAGAATTGAAAATAGACAAGCCATCTTGTATCGTAAGGAGTAGTTATGAAGTATAAAGTAAGTATTGTAATTCCAATTTATAATGCCGGAGATTATTTAGAAGAATGCATTGAATCTATTATAAATCAAAGCATTGGATTTGAAAATTTACAACTGATTTTAGTAAATGATGGTTCCAAAGATAATAGTGCAAACATAATTGATATGTATTGCCAAAAGTATAAAAATATTATTGGAATACACTTGCCAGAGTCTCATTCTTTAGGAGGGTTTGCAAGAAACCAAGGACTTAAACAAGTAGAAGGAAAATACTTAATGTTTGTGGATTCAGATGATTTTATTGACCAAAGAGCCTGTGAAGTGATGTATGAAGCAATTACAAAAAATGAAGCACAAGTAGTAACTGCTAATTATAAATGTATGGATCAAAATGGGAAAATTTGGGCTAAAGCAATGTTTGACCAAGAAAAATATAAATCTTGTGAACTAAAAGAAGCTAATCAAACATTTTTCTATTTGTATTGTCCATCTGTTTGTATGAAAATATTTGATGCAACATTAATTAAAGAAAATAACATTAAGTTTTTAGAAGGAGTACCAGCTGAAGATGCATATTTCTCTTGTAATGCATTATTAAAGAGTGAAAAGGTATGTTATATAGAAGATGTTGTTTATTATTATAGAAGAAGAAATACAGGTGAAGTATCTACTTCTTGGATGCGTAATAAAAGGTATTTTGTTAATGTAAATTATGCTTTTAAAGAGATATATAAACTATTTGAATCTGCTAATAAAATAGAGTATTATAAATTTTTCTATGCTAAAAATCTAATTTCATTAATTTATAAGTTTATTGACTCAAAGTTAATTAATAATGCAGAACGTATAGAATTAATGAGTGAATTGTATTGGTTTTTTGAACAAAGTAGAGAATTTAATATAATACTAGCACAACGTTCTATTGAGATTTTATTGGAATACATTTTGGATAAGAAGAATGAAGAAGCAATTAAAGCTTGTGAAATAATTGCAGAATTAAGAACCTTTATGACTGAAGTTCAAAAAGAAATGACTTCAAAACCACAGAAAATTACAATTTAAAGGAGAGCAACTATGATAGATTTGCATTGTCATTCTATCTTTTCAGATGGTGAATTTACACCATCTGAATTATTGAACAAGGCACAAGAATTAAATTTAAATTACTTTGCAATAACAGATCACAACAATTGCTTTGCTTATGAAAATATAGATTCTAGCCATTTTAATGGTAAATTAATTAAAGGTGTAGAAATTGTAACTTCTTTTGAAGGGCATATTATAGAGATATTAGGTTATGGAATTGATATTCATGAGATTAACAATTGGAGTAGACAGAATGAAAAAAAAGAGTATGAATATGCTAAAAGAATATGTGATAGGCTGTATGACATTTTTGAAGAAAAAAACATTAGTTATACGAAAGAAAAAGATATAAAGGAAAGAATACCACAAGAGGATCCAACAGGCTGGATAAAATTATATATTTATCAAGATTTATTAAAATATACAATGAATGAAAAAATAATAGGAGCAGAAATATTAGCATCTTATGCAAATTTTAATAAAAAAGGGCTAAATAACCCATATAGTCTGTTATTTCTTAATGAAGGTACAAGGTTTCCTACTTTAAGGGAAGTAGTAGAATTAATTCATAGAAGTAAGGGGCTCTGTTTTTTAGCACATCTTTATCAATATAATGTTGGAAACCATATAGAATTTTTAAATAGAATTTTAAAGGAAGTAAGATTGGATGGGATTGAAACATATCATAGTTCTTTTACAAGGCAGCAAATATTAGAAATTAATCAATATGCAGATAATCATAATTTATATAAAAGTGGAGGAAGTGATTATCATGGCAAATTAAAGCCAGGAATTAAATTAGGGCTAGATTTGCAAATTAAAGATGATTTAATTACTCCATGGATTGATAAGATAATAGGATAGAGGAAGATAAAATGTACTTAATAGTAGGATTAGGAAACCCCGAACCAGAATATAGCCGCACTAGGCACAACATGGGCTTTGATGTAATAAATGAAATAGCCAAAAGGAAAGAAATAGAATTGTCTAGAACAAAATTTAATGGGATTTATGGCAGTGGGATTATAGAAGAAGAAAAAGTGATTTTGCTAAAACCACAAACTTATATGAATTTAAGTGGACAATGTATTAAACCATTTATGGATTTTTATAAAATTCCAATAGAAAATTTATTAGTTGTTTATGATGATATGGATGTAGAAGTAGGTTCTATCAAATTACGTAAAAAAGGTGGACCACGGAACTCACAATGGGGCTAAGTCAGTGGTACATGAATTGGTATCAGAAGACTTTCCAAGAATTCGAGTAGGAATAGGAAAGCCAATAGATAAATATGACGCTATTGATTATGTGATAGGACAATTAGAAGAAGAAAATTATGAAAAATTGAAAGAAGGAATTGATAAAGCAGTAGATGCGATAGAGGAATTCTTAAAAAATGGAATAGATAGTGCAATGAATAAGTTTAACTAAGAAGGAGCAACAATGCAAGAGATTATAATTAATCAAGACAATGAAAGAAATAAAATAGTAGCTATTTGCGAAAATGGAAAGCTTGTAGAAAAGTATGAAGAAAAAATAGGACAAGAGAGATTAGAGGGCAATATCTATTTAGGAAAAGTAGAGAACGTTCTTTTAGGTATGCAAGCAGCATTTGTCGATATTGGAACAGGAAAAAATACTTTTATTCATATCAAAGATGTTATTCCCAAAGTAAGTAATGAAACAGGTAATAAAAATGAAACTTTGAGTAAATATGATATTAAAAACTATATTCGTTCAGGGATGCCAATTTTGGTGCAAGTAAAAAGAGATAGTACGAATAAAAAGGGAGCAAGAGTATCTACCCATATTAGTTTACCAGGAAGATTTATTGTATTAATGCCAGATACAGAATTTATTACCATTTCTAAGAAAATTGAAAAGGAAGTAGAAAAGAAAAGACTTTTAGAAATTGTAAAAAATAGCTTACCTAAAGGATATGGGGTAATTGTAAGAACTTCTGCACAAGGAAGACAAAAAGAATTGATAGAACAAGATATACAGAAAGTAATTCAGGAATATGAAGAAATACAAAGAAATGTTCAAGAACTAGCAAAGAAAGAAAAATTTGAACCAACTTTGCTTTATGCCAATGATGGAATTGTCGGAAAAATCTTAACAGACTTAGTAGACCAAGATTTAATTAGAATTATAACAAATCATGTAGAAATAGCCAAAGAAGTAACACAGTTTCTAAAAGATACTGGACTTGAAGGTAAGATAAAACTAGAACTAAAACAGAATGAAAATGTATTAACAATGTATGATGTTGGAGAGCAAATAGAAAAGACAAATAACCGTAAAATTTGGCTAAAATGTGGGGGGTTTATTACAATTGATAAAACAGAAGCATTGACAGCGATTGATGTTAATTCTGGAAAGTATATCGGGAATAAGGACTTAGAGCAAACTGTATATACTGTAAATAAAGAGGCAAGTATAGAAATAGCTAAACAGTTACGTTTACGTGATATTGGTGGAATTATTATTATTGACTATATTGATATGGAAAAACAAGAAACAAAAGAAAAAATTCTAGAGACTTTAGAAGAAGCACTAAAAAAAGATCGTTCCAAAACACAAATTATAGGTTTTACACCATTAGATTTATTAGAAATGACAAGAAAGCATATGTGTAGTAATGATTAATGTCAGGTTGGGGACGTTCCTTTTTCTGACAAACTTGTCAGATTAGGGACACACCTTAAAAAATACGAAGTTGGACTTCGTATTTTTTTTGAAAATCAAATAATTTTATTGATATAATGATAAAATAAATATAAAATTATAACGAAAGGAAGAAAAATATGATAAATATTAGACCTGTATCAGATTTGAGAAATAAATATCCAGAGATAGAAAAGACTGTTCTAAGAGACAATGAAGAAGTATTCGATGAAATGAGGAGGATGATAACAAATGAAGCAAAAATAATATAGTAGATTTATTTCAATAAAAAACCAACCCCTAAAGGCTGGCATATCAAAACAATTAATTTCCTAGAATTCTTTTTAACTCCTCATGTCTTTTAATTTTTTGAGTAGTCGTTTTAATCAAAGGTTCCTCAGTTACAATAATTTCACGAATTGCCTTATAAGCAGGCATAGAATGATTAATTTTTTCTTTCACATCTTTCCAAATAATATCTTTGTAATTAGTATCATTAGGGTACAATTCTTTCATAACCTCAGGCTGATATACAATTTTACTACATATCATTAAATCGTTATCTTTAGTAGGCTTACCATAAACTATATTTTCAGATACATAAGGTAAGCTATTAATTAAAATTTCTAATTCTTCAGGAAAAATATTTTTTCCATTCTGCAGAACAATAACATCTTTTTTTCTACCAGTAATGAAAAGAAAACCATCTTTATCAAATTTGCCTAAATCTCCTGTATAAAACCAGCCATCTTTTAAAACTTGAGAGGTAGCCTCTTTGTTATCAATATATCCCTTCATAACAGTAGGGCCTTTTACCATAATTTCGCCAATGCCATCTGGAGTTGGATTATCAATTTGTACAGTGATACCAGGAAGAGGGAAACCTACACTACCAGCACGTTTATATTTATCATTTTCACCAGCAACAACAGGTGATGTTTCAGTCAAGCCATAGCCTTGCAATAAGTTAATACCTAAATCTACAAAGCCTTGTACTGTGTTTTTATTCATTGGTGCACCACCTGCAATTAAAGTATGCAGCCTGCCACCAAACTGATCTAAAATTTGCTTGAATACTTTACTTCTAATATCAATACCAAATTTTAATAAGAAATTACAAACTTTTTTCATTGCTTTGACTAATTTTGTTTTGCCTTGCTCTGCTATTCCTTTTTCAATCTTTTTGTACATAACTTCAAGCATAAGAGGAACACCTACAAAACCTGTAATTTGAAATTCTATTAGATTTTTTTGTACATATTTTAAACCATCACAAAAAGCAACTGTAATACCACATGAAGTGCCATATAAAAAAGTACAAGTAGATTCAAATGTATGGTGTAAAGGTAGAAAAGAAAGAAAAATATCTTCTTTTCGAATATCAGTCATTTGAGATAATGCATAAATATCGCTACAAATGTTAGATTGAGATAAGCCTACACATTTTGAAATAGCAGTGGTGCCAGAAGTAAAAAGTAAAATAGAAGCTTTATCTGGATTTAATACAATATTTTCATAACACATATTTCCAGATAAATATAATCTTCTTCCTTTTTCTAAAAGAGAGGAATAAGTAGCAAAACTATCAGAAGAAATGTTGGTACTTGAAATTTTATCCATACAAATATATTGTGTTAAATAGGAGTTATTTTCAGCATATATCTCTTCAAAAATAGGAAGATATTTACTATCAAAAATAACACAATCAGCTTTACTTCTTATAATTAAACTTTTAATCTCATTGTCTGGCAAGGATTTGTCTAAAGGAATGACAGAAATGTTAGCTGTTGTAATAGCCAAATAGCTAACACACCATTCATAACGGTTAGGAGCAATTAAAGCCACTTTTTTATTTTCTAGTCCCATGTATAAAAGGGATGTAGCTAAACTTTTAATATCTTGTACAAATTGGCTATAACTAATAGAGACATAGTCTGTAGATTTTGGGTCTTGTTTATAAATGAAAGCACACTTATCATAAAAACGACTTTCATAACGTGATACTAACTCTCTAAAGTCTCGAAGTGTTTCTCCTTGGTATAGCTTATTTTTGTATTTGCTCATTCATAATCTCCTTTGCCATAGTTTCTTTCTTATTGTATACCAAAAATTGAGTAATATCAATCATTAATGAAAAATCCTCATAAAAGAGGTAAAAATTTATAAAAAGTGTTGCATTTAAGCTGTTTTTTATGATATAATACCTACTGTTGAAAAATACACACACATTGTGAGCTGAAGAAAAGTGCTTATTGAAAAATAAGTTTTCTAAGGCGTTTGAGCAATAGTGGAGGAACAAACTAAAAGGAGGAAAAAATTATGGCAGTAGTTGCAATGAAACAATTACTAGAAGCTGGTGTTCATTTTGGACATCAAACAAGAAGATGGGACCCTAAAATGGCTGAATATATTTTTCAAGCTAGAAATGGTATCCACATTATTGACTTACAAAAGACATCTAAAAAATTAGATGAAGCATATGCTTTCTTAAAAGAACAAGCAGAAGCTGGAAAGACAGTTCTATTTGTAGGAACAAAAAAACAGGCACAAGATTGTATGAAAGAAGCTGCTGAAAAATGTGGTATGTACTATGTAAATCAAAGATGGTTAGGTGGTACATTAACAAACTTCGCAACAATTAGAAGAAGAATTGGAAGATTAATCGAATTAGAAACAATGCAAGAAGATGGAACTTTTGATGTATTACCTAAAAAAGAGGTTATTCTTTTAAAGAAAGAAATGGAAAAATTAGAGAAAAACCTTGGTGGAATTAAAGAAATGACTGAAATTCCAGGAGTTATGTTTATTGTAGATCCTAAAAAAGAAAGAATTGGAATTTTAGAAGCTAGAAAATTAGGAATTCCAGTTGTTGGTTTAGTAGACACTAACTGTAATCCAGAAGACGTAGATTATGCTATTCCTGGAAATGATGATGCTATTCGTGCAGTTAAACTAATTGCAGATAGTATGGCAAATGCTGTTATTGAAGGAAGACAAGGAGAATCTATGGAAATGGTTCAAGAAGCTATGGAAAGTGAAGAAGTAGCAGAAGAGCCAACTGATATGGAAGAAGTTATAGCTGAAACTACAGAAGAAACAGCTGAATAATTAAGAATATGCAAGGATGTGTCTTATCCTGATATACAAGGAGAAAAGGTACATCCTTTTTACAAATTTAGATTTTCTTGTAATTTTAATTACAAGAAAATCTAGAATTTGCATAACTTAGTTCTATGTCAAGTACTATATGTACTCTTCTAGAACTAAAATGTATAAATAAAATAGAGGAGGAGTTTTAAATGATTACTGCAGAATTAGTAAAACAATTAAGAGAAAAAACAGGAGCAGGAATGATGGACTGCAAAAAGGTGTTAACAGAAACTAATGGAGATGAAGAAAAAGCAATTGAACTTTTACGTGAAAGAGGAATTGCAAAAGCTGCTAAAAAATCAGATAGAATTGCAGCTGAAGGATTAGTAACAACTTATGTAACAGCTGATCAAAAAGTAGGTGCTGTAGTAGAAGTTAATGCTGAAACTGATTTTGTTGCAAAAAATGAAGAATTCAGAAATTTTGTAGCAGATATTGCAAAACAAGTTGCAGAAAAAAATCCAGCTACAGTAGAAGAATTGTTAGCACAAACATCAATGACTGAAACTGACAAAACAGTACAAGATGTATTAACAAATAAAATTGCTACAATTGGCGAGAATATGTCAATTCGTAGATTTGAAAGATTTGAAAGCAATGACTTAGTAGAAAGCTATATCCATGGAGATGGAAAAATTGGTGTTTTAGTTGAAATAGAAAATGGCAATTCAGAACTTGCTAAAGATATTTGTATGCAAATTGCAGCAGCTAAACCTGAATATTTAGATAGAGATTCTGTTCCATCTGATAGAGTAGCACATGAAATGGAAATTTTGAAAGCACAAGCAGTGAATGAGGGAAAACCAGAAGCAGTTGCTGAAAAAATTGTACAAGGAAGAATTAATAAATTCTATGGAGAAATCTGTTTAGTAGAACAAGACTTTGTAAAAGATCCAGATCAAACAGTTGGAAAATTAGTTGAATCTAAAGGTGCTAAAATTGTCAAATTTGCAAGATTTGAAAAAGGCGAAGGATTACAAAAAAGAGAAGAAAACTTTGCCGAAGAAGTTGCAAAACAAATGGGAAATTAAAAATTAGAAGAGATACAATAAAGTTGTATCTCTTTTTTATATACTATTATGTCAGCAGATAGAATTTAATATGATATCAAAGAAAATGGAATAAGTAAAATAGAAATATTACAAGAGAGCCATGTAATAGAAACATATCTGTATGATAATAAAAGAGAAACAATAAAAGAGATGTTAATACGTCACAAGAAGCTGAAAAGCGAAAATGACGTATTTTTGTTATATCCTCTTGTTTCAGCAGATGGAATTTGATATAATGACCAAAGAAAAGAGGTGGCAGAAAATGATATTAAAAATAATTACATTTAATGTAGCACATGGAAAAGGAATGGATGGAAAAGTAGATATTGTAAGACAGGCAGAATTAATCAAAGAATACCAACCAGATATTGTATTTTTGCAAGAAATAGATATGTATACGAAAAGAGCAGGAGAAACAAATCAAATTTATGAATTTAGCCAACAATTAGGTTTGCCATATTGCTCTATGGAAAGCAATATTACTCTAGAAGAAGGATACTATGGAGATGGAATTATTAGTAGATTTCCTATTAATTTTTCAACCAATTATTTAATGCCACTTACAGATATTAATCACGAACAAAGAGGAATTTTATGTAACAGAGTATCTTTTGGGACTACTAAAATTAATTTATTCTCAGTACATTTGTCTACATATGAGGATGAAAGAATATTAGCAGCAAAAGAAATAAACAGAATTCTTCATAAAATAGATAAAAGCGAGCTTATTATTATGGGTGGAGATTTCAATGTAGGTGTAACAAGGCTAGGAAAAGGAAAATATATTTTTGAGCAAGCGGAGAAATACAAAGAATATGAAATATTAAAGCAGAAATTAGAGCAAATACCAAATCATAAAGATACTTGGTTTTCTGTTTTAGGACAAGGGTGTATTGATACTATCTTTTATTCAAAAGATATTCGATTAAATAATTATGAAACAATTGAAGCCAATGGATTATCTGACCATAATGCAATTTATGCAGAGTTTGATATTTAAATTTATTTAAATAAATATAATTAGAGAGGTATAACAATGACAGAAAAAACAAAAATAAAATTTCATGTGTTAGCAGTATTCTGTATTCTTATTTTTTGCTTTGCACTAACACCAGTTACTTTTCAAAATGATACTTATTATACAATTACAATAGGAAAACACATTGTTGAAACAGGTAATGTTGACATGCAAGATCCGTTTTCTTGGCATGAAGATTTACCATATACTTATCCTCATTGGGGGTACGATGTAGGGACTTATTTGGTATATCAACTAGGAGAAAATATTGGAATTGGAGGATTTGCAGCTATTTATATAGCAACTATTTTGTTAGCAATGACTTTAGGATTGTTAATTTATTATATCTTAAATAAGTTGTGTAAAAATCCACTAGTTAGTTTATTTATTACAATGATTATTATGTATCTGCTAAAAGATTTTATTACAGCAAGAGCACAGCTTGTGACATATATTCTATTTGCGCTTACTATTTTCTCAATAGAACAATTTATTAAAACGAAGAAAAAGAGATATGCCATTTATCTAATTATTATTCCAATATTACTTGCTAATCTACATTGTGCAGTATGGCCATTTTATTTTGTATTATATTTGCCATACATTGCAGAATATTTACTAGCGGTTATCAGCGATGCAAGAATATACTATAGGGTTGCTATTAAATGGAATAAAGCTAAGCTAAAGAAAATGCTAAAAAAAGGGGATAAGGATGTAATAGAAAAGCAAGAAGGTAAAATAGCAAAATTACAATTAGATAAAGAAAATGCACAAGAAAGAGAAAAGAAAAGAAGGCAAAACCCTTATAGAGTGATTTTTGAGAAGAAACCTATGGTTAAATGGCTTATTGTAATTATGATTATTTGCATTTTTACAGGGGTTTTAACACCATTAGGAGAAGTTCCATACACATACCTTGTCAAAACAATGCAAGGTAATACAACACAAAATATTAGTGAACATCAACCATTGATATTAATTAATAATAGAGCAATGTTAATTACTTTTATTGTATATATACTATTACTAATTTTTACTGATACAAAAGCAAGTTTAAGTGACCTATTTATGATAGGAGGACTTACTTTATTAAGTTTTATGTCTAGAAGACAGGCGGCTTTATTTGCTATTATGGGGGGATTTGTTTTTGCTAAATTAGTAGCGGCCTTTATTAATAAATATGATAAAGAGGGAACGAAAGCAGTAATAGAATTTATAACAACTATTTTAGGTAGAATATTTGCTATTTTAGTAGTTTTATTATTGAGTATTTTATTATATAGAGGAAAAGAAAAAGACCAGTTTGTAAATGAAAGGTCTTATCCAGTACAAGCTTCAGACTATATTTTAGCTAATTTAGATATAGAAAATATGAGATTATTTAATGAGTATAATTATGGAAGCTATTTACTATATCGTGGAATTCCTGTATTTATTGATTCTAGAGCAGATCTATATGCACCAGAGTTCAATGGAACTAAAAATGAAGAAGGTGAGTGGGAAGGTAGAGATATTTTTTCAGATTATATTAATGTCTCTAATATTGGTACTTATTATGAAGACAAAATGGAAAAGTATAATATTACCCATGTCATCATTGGTCAAAATACAAAATTAAATATGTTTTTATCAAGAGATGATAATTATATAGAATTGTATTCTGATGATTACTTTGTGGTTTATGAAAGAAATACTCAATTCTAAGGCATATGATAAGGAGATTAAGAAATTGATAGTAGAAAAAGGTGGAACAAGAATAGACAAGTATGTAGCAGAAAGCAAAAAAATATCTCGTGTTGCTGTTCAAAGACTGATAGAAGAGGAAAATATTCTAATAAATGGAAAATCAACTAAGCCCTCTTATCTAGTACAGGTAGGGGATGAAATTACTATTCAAATACCAGAAGTAAAGATGGTAAATCTGCACGCACAAGAAATTCCACTAGATATTATTTATGAGGATGAAGATATTATAGTTGTTAACAAAGCAAAAGGTATGGTAGTTCATCCTGCAGTTGGCAATCCAGATGGAACCTTAGTCAATGCTATTATGGCACATTGCAAGGAAAATTTATCAGGAATTGGAGGAGAACTAAGACCAGGAATTGTACATCGCCTAGATAAAGATACTACAGGCTTGTTAATTATTGCTAAAAATGATAAAGCGCACCTAGCAATGAGTGAGCAAATTCAAAATAGGCAAGTAAAAAAGACCTATTTAGCATTAGTGAAAGGAATTGTAGCTGAAAATGAGGCTACAATTAAAATGCCAATAGGGAGAAGTACAAAGGATAGAAAGAAAATGGCAGTAACACCTAAAGGAAAAGAGGCAATTACACATTTTAAAGTGATAGAACGTTTCCAGAAATATACCTATTTAGAGGTAAGAATTGAAACTGGTAGGACACATCAAATAAGGGTACACATGTCTGAAATTGGTCATCCTGTAGTAGGTGATTTGGTATACTCTAATGGAAAAAATGAATTCAAAGTAGAAGGACAAATGTTACATGCTTATAAATTAGAGTTTAGACATCCAATTACAGAGGAAGAGATGCATTTAGAGGCACCTTTGCCAGATTACTTCAAAAATATTTTACAAAATCTTAAATAATAAAAGGAAAACAAATATGGAAGAACGATTACAAAAATTTTTAGCAAATCAAGGAATATGCTCTCGCAGAAAAGCAGAAGAAAGAATTCTAGAGGGAAAAGTTAAAGTAAATGGACAGGTTGTAACAGAACTAGGAACAAAAATCGACCCAGAAAAAGACGAGATTTTATATGAAGATAGGCCAGTTGCTAATCAGATGGAAAAAGTATATATTTTGCTAAATAAACCAATAGGGTATGTAACAACAGTCAAAGATCAATTTAATAGACCAACTGTAATGGAGTTATTAAAAATACATGGTAAGCCAATTAAAACTGCTGTTGTACCAGTAGGAAGACTTGATATGTATACATCAGGCTTATTAATTCTAAGTAATGATGGAGATTTTATTTATAAAATCACACATCCAAAACATGAAATAACAAAAACTTATCAAGTTACAGTAAGAGGAAGTGTAACAAAAGAAGAAATAGAAAAACTAAAACAAGGTGTCGATATTGGAGAATACATAACTAAACCAGCAGAAGTAAGAATTATGAAAATAGAAGAAGAAAAAGGAATATCAAGACTTGAAATTACAATTCATGAAGGAAAGAATAGGCAAGTAAGACGTATGTGTGAAGCAGTAGGAAGAAAAGTAGTGGCATTACATAGAAGCAAAATTGGAGATATGAATGTAAAAGATTTGAAATTAGGGCAATGGAGATATTTAAGTAAACGAGAAATAGAAAAACTGCTATAATATTATAGCAGTTTTTCTAGAATAAGAATTATAAATTGGACAAATTTTAAGATATATGATACAATGAGTCTGGTTATTGATACAATGTATAAATAATAAGGTATGGTCAAAAATAAAACATTTGACGTAACCAAATTTAGTCAACTAATTGAAGATTGAAGGAGGAAAAATATGGTAGAAGATAACGAAATAAAAGCAACAGTATCACCATTTGCTATTCGCGCAGGTGAAATAAAAGTATTTGATGGAAAAGATGGTTATGTGTCTATGAACCAAATCGTTCATAGAATTAATATTGGACATATTAATGATTTACATTTTTCTATTATGGAATTAGTAAATGAATTTGAATTTATTACTTCGAGGCAATTATTGCAAATGCTAGAATGGAAAGGTATTGAAGTAGGTTCGCAAGAGAAATTAAACACAAAATTAGAGCAGCTAGTAAAAACCAAAATTTTAACAAGATATTATTTTGATTCAGAAGATGGAAAAGGAATTTATCGTATTTATTGCCTAGAAAAAATGGGAAAATATTTATTAAATTCTCGTGGAATTGAATCAAATTGGCAGCCAACAGATAATACAAAACCTGTAGCTATGATAAAGAAGAGATTAGCAGGCAATCAAACAATGATAGCATATTTGAGAAAAGTAAAGGCTTTTGATAGCTATATACCAAAGCCAGCATTTACAGCTAAAATGGCAGGAAAAACTTTTAAAGCAAGTGGCGGTAGTATAAAATTAACTAAAAATAGTAAATCAATTCAATTTGTTTTTGAAGTAATTCGTAGGGAAGATGATTGGGAAAAGAAATTGGTTGATAAAATGAAATTATATAAGGACTTTTATGATAACTACCAAACAGGAGATTCTGGATATATGCAAATTCCACAATTAATTTTGATTTGTGAAGATGAAAAACATATGGCAGAAACATTTAAGAATATTGTGATGAATCAATTAGAAATTGCAAAAATTAAATTGTATTTTACTACTGATTTAAGACAAAATGAAGAGTCTTTAGAAAAGACTTTAGTAGAATTTAAGCTAGATGAAGAAACTAAAAAATATAAAATGGAAAATATTGAAGTCAAATTATTAGGAATATAAAAATATCTCCCAGCATTATACTGGGAGATGATTTTTTTAATCTTCTTTTTTATTCTTGTTGAAATTAACAATAATTGCTTCATCATTATCAAATAAGAAATTAGAATCAGAGGTATCTGTTTGAATAGGATCAATTTCACGTTCTATATTGTAGTTATTATTACTTGCAGTAGCAGCTGAATAGTTACCTCTGTTTTGCTTTAATGTTCTTCTAGCAGCAGATTCTATATTAGAAATACCACTTGTAAATTTAGAGAAGTCATATTTCTTAATCTTTTGAGGCTCTTTATATTTTGCCTCCATAGCTTCTACTTTACCTTTATTAACCCAACTTTGTCCATTAGTCTTCTTTATCTTATAAATAACTTGACCACCTTTTAAGGCCATGATTTTACCAGCTGCATAGTTAGGTTTCCATTTAAATTCGATGTTTCCTTTTTTAGGATCATATTCTGTTTTATCAGTATTATAAGTATTATTAAAGGTCCATTCTCTTTTGTCTTGCATTGCAGTTTGCCACCATTGCACATCTTCAGGTGTTGCATTACCAAAAATAAACTTATTAACTGTGTTAGAAAGAATTAAATCTCTATAATAATTTCCTCTAGCATCCGAATATACATCACCTTTTAATTGTGATAAGTTTTGAGAATCTAATACTGTAGCTATTTTGAATTTACGATATAAAGTATAAATTGGTTCTGTAGCTTTACAAATATAAGCAGGAAAATCATCAATGTATAAAAAGTGAGGGATACGTGTACTATCATTTCCAGGTCTAGATAAAATGGATTGTTGCATTAATAAAATAAAGAATAATCCAAAAGCTTTGTGTGCTGTTTCACCTAAATCTCCTCTACGAGTACATAATAATGTAATTTCACCATTAGCTAAAATCTTATCATAATTTAAGTTGTTTGTCCTATTACATAAAATATTTTTAACACCAGGATATCTTAATAAGTTATCTAACTCAGAAGATGCGGTTGTAACAGACCTCTTGGTATTAAACAAATTCTTACCAGTTTTATAAAAATTATTTTCAAAGTACTTAATTAAAATACGGTATTGTTCAGTTTTTTCAGGAATTTGTTTCAGTTGTTCAACCATATCTTCTACTAGTGTAAAATCTGTTAACATATTTAACATATCTTCTAGATTAGGAAGCATACCATCATGCATTAATGGATACATTTCTTTTAATAAAATGGATAGGTTTTCAATAATCTGAATAGCTTCATTTTCCCTGAATGCAAGTTCTGTATCAGGTCTACTATGCATATATAACCCTTTTAATACAGAAGAAATAGCTACACCAGTTTTAATTGGGTCTTCATAAATAAAAGGATTTAAACCAGGAGAGTCTAAACGACTAGGATCAATTAAGTTAACTGGTATTTGATAGTTATCTGCTACTCTCTTGATTTTTTCTACAGACTCATGTTCATCTGAAACATAAGTAATACCCATATTGCGATAAACAATTTTATCTCCTGAACTATTTATAATCATTTTCTTCATATAAGCTTTATAAGTATCTAATTTTTCAGGATTTGGAATTAACATATCTAAACTAAAATGTTCATTAATATATTCGTTATCATATGGACAATTTAAGGTGGCTAAACCAGTTCTTAATGCTGTAAATCCCATTTCCTTTGATACTTCTTTAAAGAAAGACTTTCTCTCAATATCTCTAGCTAGCATTGGTTCATAAACCATAGTTGTTTTACCAGAACCAGAAACACCAACAATTAAGAAAGACTCAAAACGTTTGCTTTCTGGAATACAAACATCAACACCGCTTTCAGAATCTACACAGACTTTAACTTCACAAGTATAAACACCATGGGCTTCTTTATCAGAAGTTAAACCAATTCCAGGATAATCGAAGATAGAATCACGAATATCTTTTGTATCATTAATCTTAAATAGAAGCCATTTTAATAACTTATAAAAGCTGACTAAAGGAAAATATAAACCAATAGCAGTAAAAGCAGGCTTAAATAGGTAATAGAATTCTTGAGCAAATTCTGTATAATTTGGTACTGACAACAATCCTATCCAAATTGCTTGATTAACCCATTGCACCACGGCTGATAAACCTACAACATAAAAGGCAATAATAAAAGAATGGAAAATTCTTAATTTATTAACATCTGATTTAGCAAATTTTGAAGGTCCTGAAAAGAAAAATCCAAAACTTACACAAGCTAATGCTAAAAAGTACTGAATAGGTCCCCAGTAAGAATAAGCTACACCTGTAAAGATAATAAAAAGCAATTCTACTATTCTATCTACTACAATATAAGCTGAAATTAAAGTTAATATGTAAGTAATAAAAGTATTTCTATCTGTTTTCAAATATTTCAAAAATTTATCTATTAATTTCAAAAAGTTCACCACTTTCTTTATAATCTAATTACACATATATATTATCCTATAAAACGAGGAAAAAAACAAGACTTTTTATGAAAATTGTTTGTTTGATTATGCTAGGTTAAGGATTTTTCTTTTTCCCGCAAAAGTGTCAGGATAAAGGCATACGTTATAATTTGAAAATGACATGCATAGGATAAAACAAGAATAGTTAAAGAGAGGGAAATATGAGAAAAAAGCGAATAGAAAAGGAAAGCTTTATGAAGGGCGTTTTTGTCCTGATGATATCTCAAATATTAGTTAAAGTTTTAGGCGTAATTTACAAATTATATTTAACAAATCGAGAAGGATTTGGAGATAAAGGAAATGCGATTTATAGTAGTGGATTTCAAATTTATGCATTATTTTTAACAATTTCTTCAATAGGTGTACCTAATGCAGTTTCTAAATTAATTTCTGAGAAAGTGGCAGTAGGAGATCACAAAGGTGCATATAAAATTTTTAAAATAGCACTTGTTACATTTGGTTTATTAGGCTTTTTATGTAGTTGTATTTTATTTATGGGAGCAGGAGTAATAAGCCAGAATTTTTTACAAATACCAGAAGCAGAATTGACTTTGGTAGCATTATCTCCTTCTATCTTTTTTGTATCTATTTCTTGTGTAATAAAAGGCTATTTTAATGGAAAAGAAAACTTGAAGGTAACAGCAAATTCGCAAACTCTGGAGCAATTATTTAAAACAATTCTTTCTATTATACTAGTAGAAATGATTAGTATAGTATCTGGAGTAGATACTGCTGTTATGGCTGCTGGAGCTAATTTAGCTACTACTTTAGCAACAATACTTTGTTTTAGTTATCTATATCGATATTATAAAAGTCTAAAAAAAGAAATTGCTTGGGAAATTAAAAGTACAGTAAATCATCAACCAACTAGAATTCGAAAGACATTAAAACAAATTTTAGCAGTTTCAATACCAATGTCATTAACTGGAATTATGGGAACAATTAACAAAAATATAGACTCTATGACTGTGGTGAGAGGATTAAAAACATTTTTAAGTGAGGAAGCAGCTAAAGTACAATATGGTATTTTGAGTGGAAAGGTAGATACATTAGTAACTCTTCCGATGTCTTTTAATATGGCATTTGCTACAGCACTAGTTCCATCTATCTCTTCTGCTAAGGCAATTGGAGACACACAAACAATTAGAAAAAGAGTTTCGTTTTCTATTCTTATTACAATTTTAGTAGGATTGCCATTTATGGTAGGAATGATTTTATTTGCGGAACCAATTTTAAAATTACTATTTCCAAATGCAACTTCAGGAAGTTTTATTTATCAAATTAGCTGTTTAAGTATAATTTTTATTGTTTTAGAGCAAACTATATGTGGAACTTTACATGGATTAGGAAAAATGATGACTCCAGCTATTAGCTTAGGCGTAGGAGTTATAATAAAGCTAATTCTAAATTTACTACTAATACCTATAAATCCCCAAAAATTTATTTTAGGGGGAGTTGCTGGTGCAGCACTTGCTACAGCAGCTTGCCACATGGTATCTGTAATAATTCAATTTTGTATTTTAAAAAAAGAAATTGGATTAAGGTTAGACTGTAAAAAGTTTATATTAAAACCATTTATAGCAGTTGCTATTATGGGGATAGTTTCTTATCAATCTTATTTATTTTTTCTGACAAAAATGGGAAATGGTAATTTAAGTACCATAATAGGATTAGGGATAGCGGTTATTATATACTTAATAGTACTAATCGTATTGAGAATTTTTTCGGAAGAAGAGTTTCATATGATTCCATATGGAAAAAAGTTATGTGATTTTTTCAAAAAGCTTAGGCTGTACGGAAAACGCCGAACCGCGCTAAAACAGAGAGCTTTAAAGAACGAAAAACATATAAACTTACAAAAAACTAGGTTTGAACGAAAAAAATAAAAAGAAAAAAGAAGGATTTTAGGAAAGAATGACGAATAATGATATTAGTAGAAGAAGTTCTACATATTCAAAATCTTATAGGAGGTATGTGAAATGAACAAATCAGAATTAATCGCAGCTATGGCAGCTAAAACAGGAGCAACAAAGAAAGATGCTGAAGCAGCATTAAACGCATTCACAAGCGTTGTAACAGACACATTAGTAAAAGGAGACAAAGTTCAATTAGTTGGATTTGGATCTTTTGAAGTAAGAAAAAGAGCTGCTAGAAAAGGAAGAAACCCACAAACTAAAGAAGAAATCAAAATTCCTGCATCTAAAGCACCTGTATTCAAAGCTGGAAAAGCATTAAAAGATTTAGTAAACAAAAAATAATCTGAAATTTATATAAATTATATGAATTCATATAAAGAGAGAACTACGATAAGTTCTCTCTTTTATTAAGTGTTATATATCTTTATCAGTTAAGGAGAAAAGTCACTTTTCAAATTAGAAAAAGTGACTTTACAGATGGTATCATTCAGTTATAATAACGGTTTGCTTGTTAATAATCTTTACATTCCAATGACCAAGACTTCCTTTATAGAGAAGCGAACCAACTCGTAGTTCATTGTTTAAAACGTCTCCTACTTCAATTGAATGATAGTATTGTTCTGAAACCTGAAGTGGAATTGTCATTTTATTCATTGAATCCTTGAAATGTTCCTTAACATCACCAGTAACATGAGTTTGAGATATCTCTAATTCAATGATATAAACAACACTATCCTCTGAAAGTAATCCATTTTTTGTTTTTTGTAAAGTATCAATTTCTGCTTTTAATGTATCAATTTCTTCTTGTAGTGTATCAACTTCTTTTTGCAATGTCTTGACATCTGATTGCAGTTGGCTCTTTTCTAGTTCTAAATCAAAATTGCTGCATGCGGCTAAGGGAACAATAGAAAGTAAAATTGCTACCATTAAGATAAACCGTTTCATATAATAATCTCCTTTTTTATGTTACAAAATTATTAGTAACATTATTAAAATATAGTACATTTATTATATTTTGCTGTACTCACGAATATTAAATATATTATACCGTATTTTACATAATATTGCAAATTTTCTATGATATGATATTACATTGGTTGCTTTGGTTGTAACCATTGTAGTATTATTAATCTTAGCAGGAATAACAATTACATATGTAATGGGAGATAATAGTATAATAAAAAAAGCACAAGAAGCAAAGAACAAAACAGAAGATGTTATGCAAAAGGAGCAAAGTGAAATAGGAGAACTTGTAAATTTATTAAAAGAAGAGTACAGCAATGGAACTGGTGGAGGGGAAATAAATCCACCAACACCACCAGTTATAGAGCCTGTCAAAAAAGGGGAGCTAGTAAAAACAGATAAAGAAGAATATACAGATGAAAATGGGGACAAAGCACCAATTCCAGGTGGATTTTGTGTGGTAGAAGATAGTAAGGATAATCCAGAGGATAAAAATACAGTAATAAATGGGCTTGTTATTTCAGATGTAGCAGGAGATGATTTAGATAATAGCAAACATGGTAATCAATTTGTATGGATACCTGTACCAGATTATAGTAAGTTTCATTTAATAGAAGGGTATGCAAGTGGTAATTTACAAACATTATTAGGTGAATCATCTACTCCAGCCAGAGAGGCAGGAGATACAACTACAGCTGGTTCTTCTGATAAACCAAATGCAGCTAACAGTGTAGCAGGAACAGCGGAAAGTATAGCTATGTATAAAAGTGTAAAAGATAACAAAGGATTTTTTATTGCTCGCTTTGAAGCTGGAATAGCAGGAACAACAGCTTCTACAATAACCAATGATACAAATAAGCAAATACAAGATGGAAGTGTAAAACCAGTAAGTACAAAAGGAGTAGGTGTATGGAACTTCATACCTTGGGGTGGAACTAAATCAGTAGAGGCATCAGATAATTTACCAGGAAATGATAATGCAAATGGAGCAGTAAAAGTTGCAAGAAATATGTATCCAGCAAGTGATACAATTCATAAAGTAACTAGTACTTTGTGCTATGGTGTACAATGGGATGCAGTACTTAATTTTATTGATTCCAATTATGAAAGTGGGGCTGCAACAGGATATGTGAAAGACAGTACAGGAATGGGAAGTTATACAAAAAGTATTGCAACAACAGGAAGCAATATAGCTTATCAACAAAAGCATATCTATGATATGGCTGGAAATGCACTTGAGTGGACCATGGAAGCCTTCTTCACCAACCGTCGAGTGCTTCGTGGTGGCTCTTACATTGATGATGGGAGTATCGCTCCAGCTTCTAGTCGTTACGGCTACGGCGCTCCTGACTTCAGCTACGACAACTTTGGTTTTCGTCCAGCTTTATATTTGTAGCCCTGATCCCCTTAAGAAATTGAGGCTCTTAAGGGGGAAAATACTAGAACAAGGGAAGAATAATTGAATATAAAAAATGGCTTAGAACTTAATCTGAGCTGTTTCTTCTAATATACTTAAATTATAACCTTTCAAAAAGCAATCTTTTCATCCATAATATAAAATTATTTAAATTCCAATATGATGAAATTAATACTTGTAAGATTTTTGGGAAATTCTCATAAGCCCAAATCTTTAAATTTTAATATAAATTACATTATATAAAAACATTATAATTTATACATTTTAGAAAAGCAATATTCAAACATTTTCCTATTCGATACATAAAACTAACTAAGATGCAAGAGCAATTAAAAAGTACATTCTTTTAGACAAATAAGGAGAAAATATACAATGAATGAAAAGCTAAAGGAATTAACAAAAATATGTAAAATATAAGTAAAAAATTAAAACTGCTGAAAATCAAGTTAAATCAATATGTAGTGAGTTACAAAATATAAGGAGAGTTTTTTAAAAACTCTCCTTATTTGGTGCAGATGGTAGAAGTTAAATACCTGAAATGTGCTGTTTCAAAGTACTTCCACTATTTTCTGTGTGCATATTGTGTGCAAATAAGATAACAATAAATAATTTTAAGTATTGCCAAAAAATAATATCTAAGTATTAAATATTATTTTTCGTTTTATTCTTCTATAACATTTTTAAATAATGAAGAATTAAAAAACTCTTTTAAGTCTATATCAAATGCTTCACAAATATGGAATAATGTAGAAATTCTTGGGTCATGTGTTTCATTATTCATAAAAGCCAATAAAGTAGTATGTGTCAAACCAGCTAATGTTGATACTTTATTTATAGTTATATTATTCTTATTTGCTAATTCTTTTATTCTTTCTCGTATCGCGTTTTCTAACGTCATTTTTCGCTCCTTATTCTGCTTTTACTTTATCAAATAATTTGTTAATGTTGGGTAAAAATAAAAAAAGTTGAAATTGATTAAAATTTCAACTTTTTGGTGCAGATGGCCGGAATCGAACCGGCACGGTTTATTCAACCGCAGGATTTTAAGTCCTGTGCGTCTGCCAGTTCCGCCACATCTGCATTTATTGAACTGACAACAATTATTGTACTACATACATGGAGTAAATGTCAAGACTAAAAAACAATTTTTTTATAAAAAGTTTAATGTTGATATCTTAAGAAAAATAAGATAAAATATATGAAGAAAATAAAAAAAGCATATAGACAAAAAAGAGAAGAAGCGTTAGAAAAAATACATAATACACCTTGGAACTCTTAATAATTATACTTCTGAAACAAATGAGACTTATTTTGAAGGCAATAAGGAAGTGACAAAACTACAAAATATAGTAATAATAAAGAAAAACGAAATGTGATAGCAGTACAATGTAAAAATGGTAGAGTTATGAATAAGTTTATGGAAGGTAATGAAAATAGATGTGAATATTGTAATTCAATTTTGAATAATAAATAAAAGATAAAAAATTGTTGAAATATAAAGGAGAGAAAATTTAATATTTTAAGAATTTTTTTAAGAGGAGATATAAAAAAGCCAAAAAGTTATATTAATAAAATAATAGCATAGAATAAACTGGTATAGCCAAAAAATACATTGACTTCATTTTCAGATAATGTTAAAATGAGAAAAATAAAGGAAATGAGGTCGAAATATGGCGGATTATGAACAATATTATCAAAAAAGTATAACAGCCTTGACGAACTTAATTAAAGAAAAAAAAGAAGTTCCTACTGAAAAAATGTGGAATCGATTGGCAGGAATGGAAAACTATTTAACTAGTCAATCTTTAGGATTTATTGCTCAAGCCAAATTTTCAGAGTTATGCAAAAAAATATATAAAGAAATACAAAAACAAAATAAAAAGGAGAAGATAAAATGAACATATGGCATGATGTTCCAGAAGAAAGAATTAGAAAAAATGACTTTGTTTCTGTAATTGAAATTAGTAAAAATGGAAGAAATAAATATGAATTAGATAAAGAAACAGGAATGCTTAGATTAGACAGAGTACTTTATACATCTACACATTATCCTGCTAATTATGGCTTCATTCCAAAAACATATGCAGATGATCATGACCCGTTAGATGTGCTAGTACTATGTCAAGAAGAGATTGTCCCATTGACTTTAGTAGAATGTTATCCAATTGGAGTATTAATTATGACTGATAATAACGAAAAGGATGAAAAAATTATTGCGATTTGTAAGCAAGACCCATTTTTAAATTGTTATCAAGATATTAGTGAATTACCAATACAAATTTCTTCTGAAATTAAACATTTTTTTGAAGTTTATAAACAGTTAGAAGGAAAACAAACAACAGTAGACCAAATGCTAGGAAGGCAAGAAGCAGAAGAAATTATTGAAAAATGTATTAAACAGTATGAAAAAAAGCGAAATGAACAAATTTTAGGAACAAAGTTTTAAGAATTTGTAGAATTTAGAAAAAGAAGCAATAAAAGTAATATAGCTTACTAAAGAGAGTATAGCTAAAGAAGGAAAAGGAATGATTATTGAAAAAATATTTTTTAATTTGATAGCAATTGCACTTTTTACAATCATTTTTATGAAATTAATTCATAAAAATGATACTAGTTATATTGTTATACTTATTTTAGAATTTATAGGAATAGCAATTAATTTTATAGAATTATTTTTGGGAAATTCTTTAGCAATATTCTTTAAAATTTTTATTTATTTTCTAGCAGTTCTAATTCCACTTTGGGTATTGTGGTTAGAATACTTTAAAAAAATGAATTTTCCGGAATTCTTTCATTTAATAGTAGGAAATATATTGATAAGTAGAGGACAGCAAGAACAAGCTAAAATAAGAATGTCTAATTTCCTAAATAAAAATCCTAACAGCCAAGTAGCACACAAATTTATGGCCAAGTGCTATGAAAAAGAAGAAAATTATGAAGCAGCAATTATTGAATACAGAAAAGTAACAGAACTAAATCGAAATGATTTAGAAGCTGCATATAATCTTGCCTATGTAATGAATAAAGGTAAGCAAAATGAACAAGCAATAGAAGTTCTTCAAGATATTTTAAGGCGTACACCAGAAAGTGAGAGGGCTACTAATTTACTAGGAGACATTTATTTTGAAGCGGAGAGATATAAAGAGGCAGCATCTACCTATATGACAGCGCTTCGATATCATTCAGGGAGTTATGATATTTATTATAGTTTAGGGATGGTATATACGATGTTAAATGACTTTAGTCGTGCAAAAGAGTTCTATGAAAAGGCAGCAGAAATAAACAGTATGAATTTTCATGCGAAGTTGAGCTTAGGACAGATTGCCTTAGCTTATGGAGATTTAGAAGAAGCAGAGAATTATTTTATGCAAGGTTTAAAATCAGAAGAAACAGAAGCTGGGTCTTATTATTACCTTTCTAAAATTGCTATGTTAAAAGGGGATGAAGATAAAGCAGCAAACTATATGAAGGTAGCTGTAGATCTAGAACCTCAAAATTATAAGTACTTACAAAAAGATCCTATTTTTACACCTATTCGTCAGGAAGTTCCAAAACCAGAAAAGGTTGAAAGGCAAGAGATTGCAGAAGTAAAAAAAGAAACTGATGAAGAAATGAAACAAATTATAGAAGAAGACGAAGGAAAGAAAAAAATAATTTCAAAAGAGAAAAAAGTATATCGTCATTTATTTAAAACTAATTTGCTAATGGAAAATTTAAGTAATGAAGATTTAATGATGATAAGAAATAAAAGAGAAAAGCAGAAAATGCAAGAAAAGACTCAAAAAGAACAAGAACAAGATTAAGGAGGAAAAATAGATGCAAGTTTATCAAGCACTAATTTTAGGGGTTGTGCAAGGACTAACGGAATTACTACCAATTTCTAGTTCGGCACATTTGAATATTATTCCATGGATGTTTGGGTGGGTAAATGAACCAGGATTTGAAGAAGCTTTTAAAGGTTTTGATGTAGCGCTTCATTTTGGAACATTGCTCGCAATCGCCATTTTCTTTTTCAAAGACTGGTTAGGTCTCATCAAAGGCGGTGTTGAGCAAGTATTTAAAAAGAAGAAAACAACAGAAGGAAAAATGTTTTGGTATATTGTACTTGCTACAATACCTGGAGGAATTATAGGGTTTATACTAGATAAGTTTTTAGAAGATGCCTTAACAAAACCAATTATTATAGCAATTGCACTTATTGTAATGGGAATTATTCTTTATATAGTAGATAAAAAAGCACCAAAAGTAACAGATTATGAGAATATGAATTTAAAACAAACTTTTTTCATAGGTTTATCACAAGCACTAGCTTTTATACCAGGAGTTTCTAGATCAGGAGTTACAATGACAACAGCAAGAGCAATGGGAGTAAAAAGAGAGTCAGCTGCTAAATATTCTTTTATGCTTTCAGCACCGATTGTATTAGCTGCAACAGTTTTTAAGGCAAAAGATTTTGTATTTAATTTGCCATTCTTTATTGGTATTATTGCAAGTTTTATTGTAGGAATTTTCGTTATAAAATTTTTGCTAAATTATTTAAAAAAGGGAAGCTTTAAAGGATTTGCGATTTATCGTGTTATTTTAGGAATTATAATCATAATATTATTTTTTATTAAAACTTAAAAGTAAAATAGGTATTTTATGATAAAAATGAAATTTATTATAAATACCTATTTATTTTGTTTAAGTTACAATAACATTTTGACAAAAAGATACAATGAGATATAGTAAAACACAAACAATGTTACAACAATATTACAACAATATTACATTTATGTTAAAAAAAGGAAAAGCGTATTGACTTTTCATTATAAAAAGATAAAATAAATACATAAAATTATGAAAAAGGTAATATTTTGTAAAAACAGACAAAAACTTCAAGTATTTTTGTTTGATTTTTGCAAAATCTAAGAGTAGAAAATTTTATTTTAGACGAAGGAGAAAAAGATGGCAAGCTGTTTAGGATTATATATTGAACCAAATTTAATTAAATATGCAAAAGTTTCAAAAGATCGTGACATCTTAAGAATAGAATCGTTTGGGATAAAGTTCTATGATAGATTAGGAGACGCAATTAGACAAATTATAGCAGATACTGTTAGTTTTAAAGTACCAATTAGTGTTAACTTATCAGAAGAGACTTATGATTATCTTTATATGTTTAGTCTATTAAACAAAAATGATTTAAAGAAAGCAATTAACACTGAGTTTGAAGCTATGTGCGCTGAAAAGAACATTAACAGAAATGCTTTTGAGACAAGATATGCGTTAGCAAACAGCTTAGAAGATAAAGAAAAAGTAAAAGTAATTCATGTGTCATCTAATAAAAATAGTATAAATACTTTAGAACAATCACTTGGAGAATATAAAGCATCCACTATTTCACCAATAGGAATTACCATTGCTAATATAGCTAACTTAAAAGAAAAAGAAAATGTAATGATTATCAATATGCAAGAAAAGACTACTATTACAACAATAGTAGATCAAAAAATTTATAATGTAGAGACAATTGAAGAAGGTGCTAAAACAGTATTAGATAGCATTAATGTAAAAGAAAATTCTTATTCTAAAGCATATGAAATATGTAAAAATAGTACTATTTATACAATGGAAGGAAAAGAATTACAAGATGAAGAAAATGAATACTTAGATGATATTATGCCTACTTTATATAAAATAGCTACCAAAGTACAAGAAACACTAGCAATGCAAACAATTAAGGTAAATAAGATTTATATTACAGGAACACTATCTGTTGTAAATAATATTGATTTATATTTCCAAGAATTTTTCCAAACGGAAAAATGCGAAGTAATGAAGCCATATTTCTTAAAAGATAATATTAAAATCAATATGAAGGATTATATTGAGGTTAACTCAGCTATAGCTTTGGCATTACAAGGGCTAGGCTATGGCTTAAAAGATATGAATTTTAAGAAAAGAGATTGGAAAGATGATTTGGGAGAAATGTTTTCTAAATCAGATTCTGGGGATGGAAAGAAAAATAAAAAAGATATATTAGGAAAAAGTATTAACTTATCAGGAATATTTAAATTCAATTTAGGAGAGAAACTAGATGGAGTAGAAAGATGGATGTTAAGAGTAGGAGGCGGAATTCTTGCTTTAACTATTATCTATTCTGCATTTGCAATGTTCCTAAATAGTCAAATACAACAAAAGAATAAAGAAGTTGCAGAAGTAAAGATGGATACACAAGCACAAATTGCATTGGTAGAGGCAGATATCTCTAGAATAAATCAAAAGACAAACCAATATCAACAATTATCTGATAATTTGAAAAATATTAGTGAACAAGTTGCTGAAAAGAGTAAAAATAAAAAGACTATACCTAACTTATTAAGTCAAATCATGTTTGCTATTCCACAAGGAGTACAAGTTACTTCAATTGACAATACAAATTCAAGACATGTAGTAATTAATGCACAATCTGAGAAATATGAACAATTAGGTATTTTCAAAGCAATATTAAAGACACAGGGAATTTTAGCATCAGATACTATTGTTTCTTCATCAGGAACAAAGCAAGGTAATATTGTTCAAGTAGTGATAGAAGGAGATTTGCCATGAAAAAGATTTTAATTATACTTTTAATTATCTTACTACTCACTTTGTCATATTTTGCAATATTTAGAGGAATTAGTTTTGGAAAGTTCGAGGTACTAAGTGTAGAAAGAATTCAAGAAGAAAATGATAAACTAACTCAGGAAATAGAGCAAACTGAAAAGTTGAAAATTAGTGATTATTCACAAAAAACAAAAGACTTAGAAGATAGTATTTCTAAACTTTTAACTGCAAAAGAGGAATATAAAGACTTAGAAAATGTTAGTACAGATGGAGAAATAAAAAAAGCTAGCAGACAAGAAACTTATAAAATTGAATATATTTGGACAAGAATAGGAAGTCATGCAACAAGTGAAGGTGTAGAATTAAAATTAGATATTACTTCTGGAGAAACAAGTGAAGAAGATGTTAAAAATTTATCTTTCACAGTTACAGGAAATTATATCGCAGTAATTAATTTTGTATTATCAATTGAAGATGACAGTCAATTAGGATTTAGAATAGAAAACTTTAAAATACTTCCAGGCTCTGGAGAAAACGGAAGACAAGCTACATTTACAGTAAGAAATGTTAGAATTAAACAAGAAAATGCAACTGCTAATGTATCAACAGAACAAACTATTACAAATCCAGAACCACAATCAACAACAGATACAACAGGGGCTAACAATACAAACACAGTTCAATAATCTAAGTTGAATGTAAAGTTTTTAGAAGGGAGATACAAAAACCTTGAGAGCAATCAAATCAATTTTTAAAGAAATATGTATTATGATTTTGTTATGTGTTGCAATTGTTCTTGTTTTAGGAGTTATCTTTTATGATTCCATTCCAAGCAACAAAGTAGTACCTAACAAATTAAAGGCATATGCAACGCCAGAAAATGTAGTAACAGAAATTAATGAAGAAATTACAGAAGCAAATAAAGTAGAGGTTACTTATGAAATTAAAGGATCAGACCTTACTTTATACAAACAAACACACAGCTATACACCAGGAAAACCAGACCCATTTTCAGCAAGTACAAGTACAAATACATCAAAGCCAAGTGGTGGCAGCGCAAACAATACCAACAAAAACAATGTTGGAGGAAATGCCACAAATACAGATCCAAATTCAACAGGAACATTCTTTAATAATACGGGTCATAAATAATTTTCGGTTATATTTATTTAAATAAATATAAAATATAACAAAAAATGATTCTAAAGAGAAAGGAGTAAAAACCATGGAAATGCAAAAGAATGAAAGAGGTATCACATTAGTAGCTTTAGTTGTTACTATTGTTGTTCTATTAATTCTAGCTGGTGTTACAATCATGTACGTAATGTCAGACAATGGAATTTTTGGACAAGCTCAAAAAGCTGGTGACGACACTAACTCAGCAGCTGTTCAAGAAGCAACATTTACAGCTGTTATGGGATTATACCCAGTAGTATATTCTTCTACTGCTGCTGATGATACAGCCTTAGCAGCAGAATTGAAAACAGCTTTTGAGTCAAATATGCCATCTAGTATGAAACCTACTGGTGGAAATGTTACAGCTAGTAAAGGCTCAGTTGATAGTTTAAGTGTTGATGGATATACCTTAACTTATAAAGGTGTAACATACAACATTAGCTATGACAAAGAAAATGGTGCAAAAGCAGAACCAGTTACTGGTGGTACAACAGAACCATAACTTAATCCAAAATTAAGATAAAAGCAAAAGGCATATGCAGCATTGTATATGCCTCGACTTTTATTAAGCATCGAATCTAATGACAAGAAACATAGAAAAGAGCAGGAGAAAATATATGACACCAATAGATATAGTTGTGTATATTGCTTTATTTTGTATAGGGACTTTATTTGGTAGTTTTTTTACATTAGCAGTTTATCGAATACCATTAAAAAGAGATATTACTCATGAACGTTCCTTTTGTCCAAATTGCAATCATAAATTAACCTTTCTAGATTTAATTCCAATTTTAAGTTATATTTTTCTAGGAGGAAAATGTAGATATTGTAAACAAAGAATTAGACTAAGATATTTATTGTTAGAATTATTATCTGGAATAGTTTTTGTTTTGTTTAGCGTATCTATAAAATTAAATGTGTTAGAAAGTTCTTTATCTGCTATTGTGTATTTTATATTTGGCCTTTTATATTTAGCTACTTTGTTTATTTTAGCAGGAATTGACAAGGAAAAAATTCAAATCGAAAAGTCTGTATTATTATTTGGTTATATTATAGAAACCATATATATAGTATATCTTTATATAGTAGAGCATGATCCTAATATATATAGATATGTTATATATTTAATAGCAATTTCTATTTTGGTTTTGTTAGATACTATTATTTTAAGAAAAAAGGCAAGAAATAGTTATCCAGTAGAAATATTGTTACTATGTATGTTTATTGTCACTTTTGCATATCCAGCAGTTAGCATTCTTACAATTTCAATGACTTTACTAATGATTGCACTATATATTATTCTTGAAAAGTTGTGTAAAGGAAAAAGTAAAAATATTAAAATTAGTGGTAAATTACCAATTGGTTTTTTCTTATGTATATCTAATATTATTATTTTAATTACAACCAATTTTTACATTTTTTACAAATAATAACTAAGCTATAAGTAAGATAAAAAGGAGAAAAGATGAAAAAGAATATAGTAAAAAAACTAAAATCAAATAAAGGTTTTACTATGCAAGATGTTATCATTGGTCTTGTTATTTTAACTGTATTTGCAGGTACTATTGCAGGTACCTATTTAGCTATTTATAAAACACAAGCACAAACACAAGCCACAGCGGTAGCAAGCTTATATGGTATTCAGATTTTAGAAAACATTGATAGAATTAGTTATGAACAAGTGAAAAATGGAATGGAACAAAGTTATAAAGAAAACTTACGGAATGCCAGATGGAATGGGACTCAAAATAGAAGTCAGTCAATATGATCAAGAAAATACAATGAAATTAGTGAAATTGACACTTACTTATCAAATTGCAGGGACTGAAGAAAATTTAGTATTAGAAAAGTTGAAAATAAAAGAAATATAGGAGGAGCTATGAAATCAGAAAAAGGTATTACCTTAACTTCATTAATTATTTATTTGGCTGTAACCATGATAGTAGTAACAATAATTGCAACATTCACCTCTTTTTTCGTTTCTAATATGAATGAAGTAAGGCAACAAGAAGATTATGCACCAGAATTTAATAAATTCACAATGTTTTTTAGTTTGGATGTAAAAAATAATCGAACAGCAGAAGTAACACCAACACAATTGGAATTTGAAGATGGAACAATTTATCAGTATAGAGAAAGTGAAAAGGCTGTATATAGAAATGATACAAAAATAACAGAAAAAGTAGATAGTTTTAGTTTTGCAACTACACAAGAGACTATATCTACTACTACAAAACAAATTATAAATGTAAAAATGTCAGTAAAAGGAAAAGTAAATTTAAAAAATGGAATTGATTATACTTTAAGATATTGGTAAATTTTTGTAAATGCAGTAGAAATATGTTGTATTCTATAAAAGTATAGTATAATAAAAATAGAAATTTTTTGTCGCAAAAGAGAAAGGAGAAACATATGGGAAAACAACCATTAGGAATCGAACTTGTAAAAAAAGGAGTAGTATCTGAATCTGATATTGAGAAAGCATTAGATTATCAAAAAATACATCCAAATAAAAAAATGGGAGATATTTTAAATATTTTAGGACTTTGTGACCCTCATGTTTTAATAAATGCTATTGGAGATATTTTAGATGAAAATGCTATCTATCTACAAGAAAATGATATTAAAATTAATATCTTAGAGTATATTTCTTTAGATATAGCAAAACAAAATAAGGCGATACCATTTGATATGGCGCAAGGAAGAATTAAAGTTTGTTTTGCAGATACGTCTAACAAAAGATCTGTAGAAGTAGTAAGACTATTATTGTTAAATAAAGGTCTTATTATGGATAAATATATTACATTTGAAACCAATGTAGAAACAATTTTAGGAACCCTAGAAGGAACTGCTACTGAAAATATTAATACAAATACAGATGTTTCAGGTTTAGTAGATACAATTATTAAAACTGCTATGGAAAAAAGAGCCAGTGATATTCATATTGAGCCATTAGAAAATACAGTAAGAGTACGTTACAGAATAGATGGTCAATTAATGACAGCAGTTAATATTGAAAAAGAAAAGCAAGCACAAATTATAGGTAGATTAAAAGCAATTTCTAATATGCATCAAGAAAAACAAGAATCACAAGATGGTAGAATCTTAGCTTATCCAGATTACAATATTCGTGTATCTTCACAAAAAAATGTATATGGGGAGAAATTTGTATTAAGACTTTTAAAGAAAAATGGAAATGTTAGAGAAATTTTTGAATTAGGCTTTCCAAATGATGAAAAACTAGTAAATCAATGTTTTAATAAAAAGAATTGTATTACAGTTGTAGCAGCACCTACAGGAGAAGGTAAAACTACTACTCTTTATAGTATTATTGATTATTTGAATAAACCAGAAATCAATGTTACAACCATTGAGGATCCAGTGGAAATTAGAATTAATGGATTAAACCAAATTGAAATAGATGCTAAATCTTCATTTTCAGATTCATTAAGAACGATTTTAAGACAAGACCCAGATATTATACTAGTAGGAGAAATTCGTGATAAAGAAACAGCTGAAATTGCAATGCAGGCAGGACAAACAGGACATTATGTATTATCAACTATTCACACAATTGATAGTATAGAAGTTATCACAAGACTTAGAAAAATAGGAATTTCAAACTATGATATTGCAAGTATTTTAGCAACATCACTCTCACAAAGATTAATTAGAAGAATTTGTCCACATTGTGCAAAAGAGCGTGATTTTAATGAGCAAGAAAAACAAGTTATTAGAGAAATTGGCGAAAAATATGGTAAAACATTTGATATGGAAGGTAAGAAGACATATGATGCAGTAGGATGTAAACGTTGTAATAATACAGGATATTATGAGAGAATTGCTATTTTTGAAATCCTTTTAGTAAATGATGACATTAAAGAATTAATCACAAAAGATGCTTCTAGTTTTGAAATTAGAAAAAAAGCGCTAGAAACAGGCTATGAACCATTTATTATTGATGGTATTCGAAAAGTAATAAATGGAGTAACCACTTTAGATGAATTAAACAAGAAATTAATTATTTATTAAACAAAGGAGGAAGTTATGATAGATATAGACAAGATTATTACTACAGCTAAAGAAAGGGATGCATCAGATGTCCATTTGATTTATGGTATTAAACCAATTTTAAGAATTAGAAGAGATTTGGTAGAAATTGAAGAATATGAACCACTTACAGAAGACGATATGATGGATATTTATGATTATTTTGTAAGAGGAAATGTAGATAAAGATAGTGTATATAAAGAAAAGAAAAGCTTAGATTCATCTTATGAGTTAAATGATATCAGACTAAGAGTAAACATATCTACTTCAGATGATATGCCAACAGTAGTACTCAGATTAATCAAAAATGAGTTACCTAGATATGAAGATTTAGGTGTACCTGATATTGTTAGAAGAACTATGAGTCAACCACAAGGGCTAGTACTTGTAACAGGTAAAACAAACTCTGGTAAAACAACTACATTAAATGCACTAATTAATCAAATTAATGAAAACCAAAATAAAAAGATTTTAACTTTAGAAAGCCCTGTAGAATTTAAACATAATTCTAAAAAATCTATTATTGTGCAAAAAGAAGTGGGTGTAGGAAGGGATTGCCCAAACTATAGTGAAGGTGTTAAAAACTCTTTAAGAGAAGACTGTGATATTTTAATTATTGGAGAGATTCGTGACAAAGAAACAATGGAAGCTGCTATTGAAACCGCAGAAGCAGGACATCTAGTAATTGGAACATTACATACCAAATCCTGTGCTGAAACTATCGACAGAATGATTAACTTTTATGATGTTAGAGACCAACAAACTATTAAATATCTAATTGCGTCTCTATTAAAATTAGTAGTATCACAAAGACTTTTAAAAGGAAGAGATAACTCATTAGTTTTAGTACCAGAGGTTATGGTAGTAGATAATATTGTTGCAGGTATCATTCGTAAAGATAAAATTAGTGTTTCTGAAATAGAAGATGCTATTCAAAGTGCGGCAGATAAAGGAAGTATTGGATTAATTAATTCTTTAGCTGAATTATTTGTAAATGATAAAATCACTTTAGAACAAGCAAAATCACAAATTGAAGAAAAGAATATTGAGATTTTGAATAGAACCATTATGCAACTAAAGATTAAAAGAGATAATGAAAAGAAAGCCGCAGCTAATGCGCAAACTGGAATGTAACAAAATTAAGAAGAAAAGGAGGAGGGGAAGTTGCCAGAATATGTATATAAGGCAGTAACAAAACAAGGCCAGATTGTAAAAAACAGGGTAGAAGAATCAAGCAAAAATAACTTGGTAAAAAAGTTAAAACATAATGATTTACTGCCAATAGAAGTAGTACAAGTTGGTTACAGAAGTAAGAATGGTCGTGTAAATAAAAGAAATATTATTGACATTGATGATGTTATGAAAACTGCTAACTCTGCTAACATATTGCAAGGTAGAGATTCAACAAAATTAAGTGCAAGAGAAAAAGCAAGAATAGCTTTATCAGCAGGACAAAAAATTAGAATGAGAGACGTTATCATATTTACACAAAATTTTTATTTGTTGAAAAAAGCAGGCTTTAATAATATTCATGCTTTAGGTACCATTATTAACAGTACAGATAACTTATCTTTTAGAGGAGTGTTAGAAGATATTTTAGCGGGAGTAGAGGCTGGAGAGTATATGTATACCACAATGGAGTACTATTCCAATATTTTCCCATATATCTATATTAATATGATTAAGGTAGGAGAACTTTCTGGTTCACTTACAACATCACTATCACAAGCAGTAAGATACTTAGATGAAACTACAACTAGAAATAAAAAAATTAAAGGCATTGTAATACCAAATGTAGTACAATTTGTAGCAATTCTTATTTTATTATTAGTAGGTACGATATTTGTTTTACCAGCCATTCAAGATGTATTTGATGCAATGGGATCTAATGTAGAATTACCACAAATTACACAAAACTTTATGAAATTTATTGATTGGCTTAAAGTATTTTGGTATGTACCAGTAGGATTAATTACAATTATTGTTTTATCTATTGTAAGTTATGTTAATACACCAAAAGGAAAATATAATTGGCATTATTTTAAATACAAAGCACCAGTTTTCGGTAGATTAATTTTTGCAATTGACTTTTCAAGACTAATGAGAGCAATGCTTTTAAATTTACAAAATGGAATGAGAATTCAAGATTCTTTGGAAGTTAGTAAATCAGTTGTAAAGAACTATGTAATGTTATCTATTGTAGAAACATCAATAAACAATATCTTAACAGGTGCTTCCTGGATAGAACCTTTTGAAAATTCAGGCTTATGCAAGTCAATGGAAATTGAAATGTTAAAAATTGGTATGCAAACTGATTTACCAGAAATGATGGAAAAATTATTAGACTATATGGACCAAGATATCAACCAAAGCTTAGACAAACTCATGAAGGTATTACCAGAAATTTCATATGCAATTGTTGGTATTCTATTAATCTTCTTAGTAATCGTTGTAATTGTACCATGTATCCAATTGTATATGGGTGAATGGCTAATTGAAGCATATCAAAATCAAGGAGTAATTTAAAAATTATAAATAAGTATATCTATGACAACATGTTGTTATAGATATATTTTTTATTTAAATTAAAATTTAAAAAAAATATAGAAATAAACTAAAAAAAGGTGTAAGATAAACTAAAAAAAGGAGAAGGAAATGAGAATAGGTATAGACTTAGGCGGAAGCCATATTGGAATGGGAATAGTACAACAAAATGGAACTTTAATTGAAAAAAAAGAAATTGATTTAGATAAGGAAAAACAAAATAATTTAGAGGAATTTATTCAAACTTATATTGCAAAAGGCATCAAAGAATATGCTGATAGGTATCCAATAGACTTAATAGGAATAGCAAGTCCTGGAGAACCTAAAGAAGGAAAAATTACTTCTCTAGTCAATTTAGGAATTCAAGAATTAAATATTACAGAAACAATTGAGAGAATTTGTGATGTCCCTGTTCAAATTTTAAATGATGCTAAATGTGCGGGAAAAGCAGAAAAAGAGTATGGTGCATTGAGAAATGAAGAAGATGGAGTATTTCTTTGCTTAGGAACAGGAATTGGAGGAGCAGTATTTATAGAGGACAAATTGTTAACACCTAAAAGACATTCTGGTTTTGAATTAGGACATATGACAATTCAAAAAAATGGTGAGCTTTGTAAATGTGGTAATCATGGATGTTTTGAAACCTATTGTTCTATCAAAAGATTCAAACAAGCACTTATTCAAATATTAGAGATTCCAGAAGAAACAAAAGCACCAGAATTATTAGAAATTTTAAGAAAAAGAGAAAAAGAAGAAAAAGAAGAAAAAGTAGAGCAAAAAATCAATAATTATATACAAGATTTGGTAATAGGTCTTAGCAATATTACTAATATTTTTGAGCCAGAAGCTATTTGCTTAGGTGGGAGCTTTGTTTATTTTGAAAATGTTTTATACGACAAATTAGTAAATGAATTTGAAAAAAGGGAGTACGTTTTTAATAAAGAAAGTATTCCAAAGTTAAAATTAGCCATGCTTGGAAATGATGCAGGAATTATAGGAGCAACAATTAAATAATGAAAATGCTTGCATTTTAGCTAAAAACATGTTACAATAGGGACGTCTTAAAAATAGACTTTCTTACTTACAGATAAATCTGTAGGTTATTAATCCACAAGGAGGTGAAAAATAATGAACAAATACGAGAGTGTTGTCATTATTAATCCATCTGTAGAAGAAGAGAAAGTAAAAGAACTATCTCAAAAATTTACAGATATCATTAATAATGATGGTAAAGTAGAAAAAGTTGAAGATTTAGGTAAGAAAAAATTAGCTTATGAAGTTAAGAAAAATAAAGAAGGATATTATGTAGTAATTAACTTTGAAGCTAATCCAGACTTAATTGCAGAACTTGAAAGAAATTACAGAATTATGGATGAAGTAATTAAATTCATTACGATCAAAGCAGAATAAGTAGTTATCGGGGGCCTTTGAATAAGAGAAAGGTAAGGTATACAAATATGAACAAAGTAATTTTAATGGGTCGTTTAACAAGAGACCCTGAAGTAAGATACACACAAACAAATAATACATTAGTGGCTTCTTTTAGTTTAGCAATTAATCGTAGATTTGTAAGACAAGGTGAAGAAAGACAAGCAGATTTCATTAATGTTGTTGCATGGAGCAAATTAGGTGAATTCTGTAGCAAATATTTTAAAAAAGGTCAACAAGTTTCAATTGTAGGAAGACTACAAACAAGAACTTGGGATGATGAACAAGGACAAAAACGTTATATAACAGAGGTCGTTGCTGAAGAAGCATATTTTGCAGATAGTAGAAAAGATGGAGAAGGAGCAAATGCAAACTTTGACGCTACTTTCGGAACAATGCCAGCTGCAAATAATGGTACTTCAGATTTCGAGATCTCTTCAGGAGATGATTTACCTTTTTAATACATTTTAAAGTATCTACTTTAAAATGAAAAAAGATAGGCATTTCCTACTATTTAAGAATAGGGGGAAAAGGAAATGGCAGACAAGAAAAATAATAGAAGAAATAACAGAAATAATGATGAAGATTATAATCCTAAATTTAGAAAAATGAGAAAAAAAGTATGTCCATTATGTGCAGACAAAAACTTAAAATTAGATTATAAAAATGCAGATCAATTGAGAAAATATATCAATGATAAAGGAAAAATACTTCCAAGAAGAGCAACTGGTGCATGTGCAATTCATCAAAGAGACATTACACTAGCTGTTAAAAGAGCTAGACAAATTGCTATATTACCATATGCTCAAGATTAATGAGAAGAATAATGAAGTTACGATATGTAACAAAAAAAGACTAGGAGTGTAGCTCCTAGTCTTTTTTACTACACAATAACTTTACTTAGCTGCCAGTTTTTCAAATAGAAACTTAAAAAAACCCTAGCTTTTTTGACAAAAATGCGATACAATAAAAGAAAAGAGAAAAAAGAAGAGATTTGTAGAAAATAAAAGGAGATCAATTATGAAAAATCCTAAGATTTTATATATTTTAGTTGGTGCATTTTGTGCTCTAGCAATTATTGCAGGTATTTATGCACAATTTTTTGTAAAAGATGAAGATAAAAACAATGTTATAATGCCAAGTATAAATACAACTCCAGATGATGAAATAATAGAAAAAACAGCAGAAGAAATAAAAACACAATTTAACAATTTATTTACGAACGTATTAAATAAAGGAGAATATGATACATCCAATATTCAAAAAATAGTAGCAGACAAGGATATTGTTTATTCGGCTTATGATATAGAAGATAAGAAGGAAAACTATGAGGTGACTATTCACTTACCAGTTATAAACATTCAAGGAGAAGTACCTACAAATTACAATAAAATTACGCAAGAACTTTTTGCTAATAAAGCCTCTGAAATTATGAATAGCCAAAATACAACTAAAACTCTATATCAAATTGATTATGTATCATATATTAATGGAGACATTTTATCATTAATTATTAAAGCAACTTTAAAGCAGGGAAATAATCCACAAAGAGTAATTGTACAGACATATAACTATAATCTAGCAACTGGGCAAAAAGCAAGCATAGAAGATTTAGTAGCACAAAGAAATTTGATACAAAGTGAAGTACAAACCAAAATACAAGAGACTGTACAAAAAGCAAAAGAAGAAGCAGAAGTTCTAGTACAATCAGGATATACAGTATATAATAGAGATTTAAATAACAGTATATATCAATTAGCAAATATTGAAAATTACTTTTTAGGACCAAATGGTGATCTATATATTATATTTGCATATGGAAACCAAAATTTTACTGCAGAAATGGATATTGTATTATACGAACATAAAGGATAAAAGATATGGCGAAAAATTTACTCATTACCGAAAAGCCATCTGTTGCTATGGAATTTGCAAAAGTTCTAAAATGTGGTGGCAACAGAAGAGATGGATATATTGAATCTGAAAATTGGGTAATTACTTGGTGTGTAGGTCATTTAGTAACAATGAGCTATCCAGATAAATATGATGAAAACTTAAAATTTTGGAGGCTAGATACACTTCCTTTTATGCCAAAAGAATATAAATATGAAGTAATTCCTAATGTAGAAAAACAATTCAATACTGTTAAAAACCTACTATTAAGAGAAGATGTAGGCTGTATTTATGTTGCAACTGACTCTGGACGTGAAGGGGAATACATTTATCGATTAGTAGAAAATCAAATAGGTCTAAAAGATAAACAAAGAAAAAGAGTATGGATTGATTCTCAAACAGAAGAAGAGATTAAAAGAGGAATTGACCAAGCAAAAGACTTAGCAGAATATGATAGTTTATGTAATTCTGCATATCTAAGAGCAAAAGAGGACTACTTAATAGGTATTAATTTTTCTAGGCTTTTATCCATTATCTATGGACGTAGAATGGCAAAAGATATGGGAGAAGATAAAATTTCTATCTCAGTAGGAAGAGTTATGACTTGTGTACTAGGTATGGTAGTACAAAGAGAAAGAGAAATAAGGAACTTTGAAAAAATACCATATTACAAAATAGTAGGAACTTTTGGAGAAGAGACAAGCTCTTTTACAGCAGAATGGAAAGTAACAGAAAATTCAAAAATGTGGGAATCTCCAAAGCTGTATAATGAATCAGGATTTCGAAAAGAAGAAGAAGCGAAGGAATTTATTCTTTCACTAAAAGATAAAAAAGCAACAATTACAGAAGTTAAAAAATCTAAAACAAAAGAGAATGCACCACTCTTATTTAACTTAGCTGAAATTCAAAACGAAGCTACCAAAAGGTTTAAAATTAAGCCAGACCAAACTTTAGAGATTATTCAGAATCTATATGAGAAGAAATTAGTGACTTATCCTAGAACTGATGCAAGAGTGCTTTCAACAGCAGTAGCAAAGGTAATATCTAAAAATTTAAATGGTTTAGCAAAGGGATTTCAGGATGAAGAAATACAAGGATATATTCAAAAAATGGTAAATGAGAAATACTCAACAGATTTAGTAAAAACCAAGTATGTGAATGATAGCAAAATTACAGACCATTATGCTATTATTCCAACAGGACAAGGATTTGAAAATTATGAAGGGCTTCCAGACCTACAAAAGCAAATGTATAAAGTGATTGTGAAACGTTTCTTAAGTATCTTCTATCCACCAGCAGAATATAGCAAAATTTCTGTTACAATTGAAGTAGAAAATCCTGATGAAGAGGGATGGGGAAATGATAAAAAAGAACAATTTTCAGCGAGTGGGAAGGTTTGTGAAAAGTTAGGATATTTAGAAATTACCAAAAATGATAGTAAAAACAAAGAAACAAAACAAGAAATTCAAAATGAAAAAACAAATAATGAAGAGACAAACCAAGAGAAAAAAGAAAACGAAAAGAAAGAAGAGCAATCAGACAATGTAAATAACTTAGAAATCTTGAAGAAATTAAAAAAGGGAGAAAACATAGGAATACTTAATTACGAAACGAAGACTTCAGAAACTTCACCACCTTCTAGATATAATTCTGGTTCTATGATATTAGCTATGGAAAATGCAGGAAAGTTAATCGAAGAAGAAGAATTAAGAGAGCAAATTAAAGGAGCAGGAATAGGAACCAGTGCAACAAGAGCAGAAATTATGAAAAAGTTAGAAAGAATAGGATATATATCTATTAACACTAAGACACAGATTATTACTCCAACAGTAAAAGGAGAGAAGATCTATGATGTAGTATATCAATCTATGCCAGATATGTTAAATCCTAAATTAACAGCTAGTTGGGAAAAAGGACTAGATATGGTTTCAAAAAAAGAAATAAAACCTGATGAATTTATGGAGAAGCTAGGTACTTATATCAATTCAAAATTTGATAAGTTAGTGATAAAAAGATAATTGTAAAGGAGGAAGAAAGATGGAAACTACATTAGAAGACGCTTATAGAGAAGTAGGACAAATATTAGAGCTTTTAGGGAATGAATATAAAGCAAAAATTCCTTCTAAAATACTTCCCCTTTTTGAGCAGAATGCTATGGAAGAAAATGATGGCAAGCAGGCTATAAATGATTGGGTTAATAAGATAAAAAGTGGACAAATTAGTAGAAAAGCTTTAGTGATTCTTAGCATTTTAAATATAAAATATTGGGCAAATGAAGAAGAAAAGCAGAAATTAAAAGCAATCTATGATGAAAACGAAAAGGAATATCAGAATAAAATAAATTATTATAAAACACAAAATTGGTTAAAAAAAGAGGAAAGAAAGCAAGGTTTACAAGAAGAAGTAGATTTAGTAACTATACAAGAACATTCTATTTGGACCAAGATAAAAATATTTTTGAAAAGTTTAATGTCAAAGAGAAAGTGAGAACAAAAAATGAGTATATTCTTTAATAGCCAATATAGTATAGAAGAACTAGAGCAATTTAGAGATGAAAATGGATTTATAGATTTAACTAAAGCAGGGGTAGAGTTTATAGAAGGAACTAGAGAAGAAGCAGGAAATCCTAGTAGAGTAAAAAACTGGGTTAATTTTCAAGGGACAAAAGCCTTAATAAAAGGTGAATCTATTAGAGATGAAGAACAAAATTATGGAATTTATGCAGAGTTGATAGTAGAAGAAGCAGCAAAACAAGTGGGTCAGAAAACTGCACATTATGATTTAATTAAGTTTGTAGATGAAGATGGAGAATATCGTTTAGGAGTTTTATCAGTATCAGTATTAGAATCAAGTAAGGAACAACTAGTAACGCTTCGTGACATAATAGGAGATGAGCCAGAAGAAGCTAGTGACTTTATTGATACAACAGGTTATGAATTTACTGTAACGAAATTAGAAGAAGAATTGCGAAAAGATGGATATGATGAACAAAATATAGCAAGTGTTATTACAGAATATAAAAAGAGATTAGTGTTTTTACTTGCTGTTATAGAAACAGATCAACATACAGAGAATATCGCTTTTAAACAAAGTAAAGTAGGCGGAAAAAATTGGATTGAATTAAGTCCGAATTATGATAGAGAATCTGCCTTTATGTTAGATAATGATATTTCCACTATAGAAAAACTTTTAGAAGATTATGTGGGGCTAAGAGAAAGTGTAGATGCAGCACATCCGAGAATAGGAACTTTAAAAACTATAGAGGAGGGAGGATTTGAATCATTTTGGAAAGACACTTTTGAGGCATTATGTGAGGACGATGAAATTTATGACTACTATGAAGAAAATATCAGAGGAGCTATTGATATAGAAGAAGTAATAGAAAGAGTAGAACAAAGAATAAGGGCTCCATTACCAGAAGATGTAAAATTGATAGTAAAGCATACATATGATATTAGAAATGAGCAGATGGAAAAAATAATGGATGGAGAAATGGTAATAGAAGAACAGGTAGATATTAGTATGTTACTCAAATTGATAACAAATCAAGGAGTTGCTGATAAAATACATACTAGTGAACAAGTACAAATAGGAAAGACGATGCAAAGAGACATATTATTAATAGGACAAGACAGAGAAGATGGTACTAGAGGAGACTTTATGAGATAGTTTGCAAATTTGCAAAAACAAGAAAAATATGGTATAATAAGTTGAATGTGTAATAGGCACATGAATACAAAGAAAGGTAGGAAAAGATGAGGTACGGAATTTTTTATAAGGATGTTAAAATTGGGATATTGGAGGTAAGTGCAAATGGAAATCAGCATAGATACACTCCTAATCCTGATGGCATAGTCCTTGTAAAGGACTATGTACCGTTGACCAAGACAATGCTTGAAGGTACCAATGGATGGGAAGATGCAATACCATTTTTTAGAAATCGCATTGAAGATGCGAAAAGATTTTCTCATGATGAATGCATTAGTAAGCACACAGACAATATCCGTATGGTAAAAGAAGAGCCATAAGGGAACCTTTCAAAAGCCACTGTGATAAATCACAGCGGCTTCTTTTTTTATATTCACTTTTTATGGAAACAAAACATAATATATAGCAAATTAACTTATCTGTATATTATAAAAAATAACAGAGTGAAGAAAGGAAGGAAGAATGAAAAATGGCTAGTTACATAATAGAAGGAGGAAGAAGATTAGAAGGAGAAGTTACTGTATCAGGCTCTAAAAATGCCTCTTTACCAATTATTGCTGCAACAATTTTAAATCCCAATATCACGAAATTATATAATATTCCTAATATTCATGATACACAAATTACATTAGAAATCTTAAAATATTTGGGTTGCAAGCTTAAGAAAAATCATGGTAGAATAGAAGTCAACAGCAAAAATATAGACAAAAGAGAAATTCCAGAACATTTAATGAATCAAATGCGTTCAACAGTGGTATTAGCAGGTGCAATCTTAGGAAGATTTAAAGAAGCGAGGTTTTCATATCCAGGAGGATGTGATATAGGAGCAAGACCAATTGATTTACATTTAAGAGCTTTTAAAAAATTAGGTATAAATATTATCGAAGACTCTGGATTTATTACCTGTAAGTGTGATAGAATAATAGGAGCAAATATTGACTTAGACTTTCCTAGTGTCGGAGCTACTGAAAACATTATATTAGCAGCAATTTATGCAGAGGGAATTACACAGATTACAAATGCTGCTATGGAGCCAGAAATTGTAGATTTAGCAAAATGTTTAAATAAAATGGGTGCTAAAATAGAAGGTGCAGGAACCAATATTATTACAATTACAGGAGTAGAAAAACTGAAAAGTATTAGTTACACTGTTATGGAAGATAGAATCGAGGCAGGAACCTTGCTTTGCGCAGGAGCAATTACTGGAGGAGATATTACTCTAAAATATAAAACCCCAGAGCATATTACTCCTATTATTCATAAGTTAGAAGAGGCAGGATGCCAAATACAAATAGAAAAGGGAAAAGTGCATTTAAAAGCAAATAGAAAACTAAAAGCAGTAGATATTAAAACATTACCATATCCAGGATTTCCAACAGATATGCAATCTGTATTTGCGAGTACTTTAACAACTGCAAAAGGAACTTCAATGATTATAGAAAACATTTTTGAAAATCGTTATCGTTATGTAGCAGAGCTCAAAAAAATGGGAGCAAAAATTGCAATTGAAGGCAAGACGGCAGTGATTAAAGGCGTCAGAAGATTATCAGGAGCAAAAGTAAAAAGTACAGACTTAAGAGGAGGTGCTTGTTTAGTATTAGCAGGATTAGCAGCTAGAGGAACTACAACAGTAACCAATATAGAGTATATTTTAAGAGGATATGAAAATTTAGATGAAAAATTAAGAAATTTAGGAGCTGAAATTTTACTTGATAAAGAGGAATAAACAAAGATATATAGAAAATTAAAATAAGGGTAGATAGAAATAAATGAAGAAAGGAAGAGAATAATGGGAAATAAAGCAAAAGAAAAAAGCAAGATGATAGATACAAAAGATAAAGACATATTAAATTTAGATAACGAAATCATTATTGGCATTAAGTCTCTTCCAAAAGTTCAAAAGCAGAAAAAAGTAAGTAAGCAACGAGATGAAAAGAACATGAACAAGAAAAAATCAGCAAAACCAAGAAAGAAAAATCAAAATATGTATATAAAGCAAAAAGAACAAATGAAAAAAAATAAGAAAAGAGTGCAAGAAGACGAGGTAGAACTACGATTAGGAATTGAAGATGACATCTATAAAGAGAAAAGAAAAAAGCAACAAGTAAAACGAAAGCCAAAATTGACACCAAAGCAACAAGAAATTGTAAAAAAGAAAAGAAAAATTATTTTTAGATTAGTCAAATGGACAAGCTTAATAATATTGTTAATTGGAGGAGGAATTTATTTCTTACTTTCACCATTTTTTAATATTAAAAACATTACAATAATAGGCAATGAAAAAATCACACAAGAAACTATTATTAGCTTATCAGAAATAAAACTAGAACAAAATACCTTTAAAATTTCAAAAAGTAAAGTAGAACAAGCCATTAAAGCAAATAGTTATATAGATAGCGTCAAAGTGAAAAGGAAGTTACCAGATGGCATAGAAATACAAGTGACAGAAAGAAAACCAGCCTATATGTTAACCCTTGGAAATGCTTATGTCTATATGAATAAACAAGGATATTTATTAGAAATATCTCAGGAAAAATTAGATCTTCCAATTATTACAGGAATATTAACTTCAGAGGACCAGCTTCAAGAGGGAAGTCGTTTATGTACAGAGGATTTACAAAAGTTAAGTAGTGTCATTCAAATTATGGATTCTGCTAATAACAATGATATGGGGAAACTAATTACCAAAATTAACATTTCTGATAAACAAGATTATATATTAGAATTAAAATCAGAAAAAAAGAATGTGCATGTAGGAGATACTTCAAACCTTAGTACAAAAATGCTGTATATTAAAAAAGTATTACAAAGTGAAAAGAAAAAAGAAGGAGATATTTTTGTAAATACTGATTTAAGTACAAAAGGTGCTATCTTTAGAGAAAAAGTCTAGGAAAGGAATAAATATGAAGAAAAAACAAATTGCGATTACTCTAGGAGTAATGTGCTTTATTTTAACGGTTGCAATTTCAATTCAATTAAAAACTGTAAAAAATAGTAATTCTACGGCAGCTCAGTCTTTTATTAATGATGGGCTAAGGGACGAAGTATTAAAATGGAAAGAGAGATATGATAATGCTTATCAAGAATTATTAGATTCAGAAAAGCAATTAACACAAGTTAGAGAGCAAGCAACGCAAAATAATACAACTGCAAATGCAAAACAAGAGCAGATTAAAGAAAATAATATGTTATTAGGTACTGTAGAAGTAAAAGGCGATGGACTAGAAATTACTTTAGCAGATAATAATGCAGCAGCAACAGGACTACTTGACCCTAGCAAAGTATTGGTTCATTATGATGATTTACTTCAAGTAGTTAATGCACTAAATAATGCAGGCGCAGAGGCCATTTCTATTAATGGACAAAGAGTTATTACAACAACAGCAATTACTTGCGAGGGGAATGTTATTAAAGTAAATGGAGAAAAAATTAGCTCCCCATTTATTATTAAAGCTATTGGCTCACAAGGTCTATTACTAGGTGCTATGACAATGGCAGGAGGATATTTAGATATCCTAGAAGATTGGGGAGTTATTGTTAATGTTAAAACAGTAGATGGTATTACAGTAGAAAAATATAATGGAATTATTAATTATAAATATGTAAAAAGAAAATAGAGGTGACAAAACGCTTTGAAAAAAGAAAAGAAGAATAAAATTGTTATGACAATCATTATTGGTTTAGTATGTATAGTATTTTTTGCAGTTATGTTTATGCAATTTAAAACAATAGAAGAAACAAATATTGCAGATATTAAATATATGAGAGAAACAGAACTCAGAACTGCTATTTCTGAATGGAAAAGTAAATATGAAGATACACAAAAGCAATTAGATGCTAATAGAAAGTCAGTTCAGGAATACCGAAAAAGTATAGAAAAAAATGGAGAGGCATCTGAGCTAATCGACAAAGATTTAGCAGAATCTAATATGCTACTTGGAAAGACAGATGTAGTAGGAGAGGGAGTTATTGTCACACTAAATAATACACCAGATTGTACAATTACCTATTTTCATTTGTTAGAATTAGTCAATGAATTACGTTATGCAGGAGCAGAAGCTATATCTATTAATGATGCACGTGTTGTAACGACAACAGAAATGACACAAGTCATCGACAGTAGGATGCAAGTAAGTGGACATAGAATTGCTTCTCCTTATGTTATTAAAGCAATTGGAAATCAAACATATTTATCTAGTACTTTAAGCTTAAAGGATAGTGGATTTATTGATAGGTACAAAGCAAGCGGAATGGATGTAAAACTAGAAAAGGGAAATAATATTAAAATATTAAAATATAATGGAGATTTAAAAGTCAAATATATGGAGGAGGTTAAAAGATAATTATGATATTTATAGCTATTATTATGGGATGTATTTTAGGAGCGATTATTGGTATTTATGCGCCAATGGTACCATATACCTATTCAGGATATCTAGCTATTGCTATTATTGCAGCTCTAGATTCTGTATTTGGAGGGATTGCTTCTACTTTAAATAAACAATTTGACTTAAAAATATTTGTATCAGGCTTCTTTGGCAATGCTATTTTATCAATGTTACTTACATATTTAGGACAAAAATTAAATGTAGATATTTATTTAGCAGCTATTGTTGTTTTTGTAGGAAGAATGTTTAACAATTTGGCAATTATTAGAAGATATTATTTGGAAAAATGGACTAATCATAAGAAGAAAGTAAGTACAGAAAATATAGCACAATAAGAGACATGTTAGGATGTATTTTGGTAGTCGTAAGAGATTACGGAAACCTAGAAACGACAAGAAAAAACAATATTTCAGACATGTTACAAAAATATTACAAAATTATTACAAAGACTATTGACTTTTTTTATAAAATGTAATATTCTTTAGACTGAAAATAGATAGAAAGATAAGAACGAATGACAAACAATTTAAGGGAAGCGAGGATGGAGGAACAAGTTTTGGCAATTGGAGATATAATTGTAGGATTTGACATTGGAACCTCAAAAGTAAGTCTTGTAATAGGAGAGGTTAATAATTTTAATCAAATTGAAGTCATTTGTACAACCAGTCGTAGATGCAAAGGTATCCAAAAAGGAAAAATCATTAATGAAAATGAAATTGCTTCCTGTATTAGTAAATTAATTAAGGAGGCAGAAGCGGATGCTAACTTAAAAATTAATTCAGCATACAGCACTATCCCAGGAAAATATATTACAATTGTACAAAACAGTATTTCAAAAGAAGCAAAAGATAAATATGCAGGAATTTCTGCTAAAGATGTAGTTTCTACTATTATGCAAGCAAAAGATATAGATGTCCCAGAAGGAAAACAAATTATTGATATTGTAGAAAATCAATTTGTTCTTGAAAATGGAAAAAAGGTATCTGACCCAATAGGTAATTTAAGTGGAAGTTTTACCTTAAAAGCACAAGTTATTTTAGCAGATAAAGAATATATGAGACAAATTGCTTCTATCTTTAGAAAAGCAGATTTAGATATTGATGGACTAGTTCCAGTTACCCTAGCAGAAAGAAGTTTAGCGTTAGATACAAACGAATTGAGCGACAATGTAATGTTACTAGACATTGGAGCAGGCAATACAGATATAGGGGTATTTGAAGGTACTAGTTTTGTTTATACTAATACAATTGCATTAGGTGGAGACAACATTACAAAGGATGTTGCATTAGTATTAAATATTTCAGAAGAAGAAGCGGATAAATTAAAAAAACAATATGGACTAGCTCTCAAATCGTTTATAGACAATGATAATGAAATTTTATTAACTACTTATAAAGGGGATGAAGGAAAAAAAGTTATTAAAAGTTCAGACTTAATTGCAATTATAGAAGCTAGAATTGAAGAAATCTTTTCTTTGGTAAATAAAGATATTATGACACAAGGAATTAAACCAAGAATCAATAATGTTATACTAACAGGACAAGGTATTACTAATATTAATAAAAGTGATGTAGCAGGTAAGATTATTCTAAATATTCCAGTCAAAATTGCAACTGGAAGATTAATAAGTATTGTAAGACCAGAATACAGAACAGCATATAGTTTAGTAAGATATGTTGCTTCAAGACCATTTGCAAAAACTGTAGGAAGTAGTATTGATTCTGATTCAGAAGAAGGATTTTTTAAAACTCTTTTAGAAAGGGTAAAAGAATTTTTCTATTCTTAAGATTAAGTTAAAAATTTTGTAATCTTATAAAGATATTAATTTTAAATAGTGATACAAAGGTAACAAATACCGTAAAAGAAATAGGAGGAAGAAACTTTATGATGATGGAAAATAACATGGATGAAAACACAATGCCAATGATAGATGGAACAGCAACTATTAAAGTAATTGGTGTAGGTGGAGCAGGAAATAATGCTGTAAATAGAATGGTAGAGTCAGGAATTAAGAATGTAGAATTTATAGCAGTAAATACTGATAGACAAGCTTTAGTACTTTCTAAAGCAGCATCAAAAATCCAAATAGGTGAAAAAATTACTAGAGGTTTAGGTGCAGGTGCTAATCCAGATATTGGAGCACAAGCTGCAGAAGAAAGCAAAGCAGAAATTACAGAAGTATTACGTGGAGCTGATATGGTATTTGTTACAGCAGGAATGGGTGGAGGAACAGGTACAGGAGCCGCTCCAATCGTAGCTGCTGCAGCGAAAGAAATGGGAATTTTAACAATTGGAGTAGTAACTAAACCATTCACTTTTGAAGGAAAAAAGAGATTATCACAAGCAGAACGTGGAATTGAAAGCTTAAAAGGAAAAGTAGATACATTAGTTGTAATTCCAAATGACAAGTTATTACAAATCATTGATCGTAAAACATCAATTGTAGAAGCTTTCAAAATGGCAGATGATGTTTTGAGACAAGGTGTACAAGGTATTTCAGACTTAATTGCAATTCCAGGATTAGTAAACTTAGACTTTGCAGATGTTAAAACAATTATGCTAAATACAGGTATGGCACATATGGGTATTGGTAGAGCATCAGGAGAAAATAGAGCAGAAGATGCAGCAAAACAAGCTGTGCAAAATCCATTACTTGAAACATCTATTGAAAGTGCAAGAGGAATTATTATCAATATCACAGGTGGTTCTAACTTAGGATTACATGAAGTAAATACAGCAGCTGAATTAATTCAACGTAGTGTTGATCCAGAAGCAAATATTATCTTTGGTGCAGTAATCGATGAAAGCCTAGATGAAGATTTAGTAATTACAGTTATTGCAACAGGATTTGAAAAAGAAAATGGACCATTATCTGGTACGATTCCTGTAGGAGATATTATCGATAAAGCTTGGGATAAGAAATTAAATTCTATTCCATCAGCAACAGATAGTAACAATTCATCAGATAATTTAGATATTCCATCTTTCTTAAGAAAGAAACAAGGATTAAAATAGAAAATATTCAAATAATAACAAAATGCGAACTTTGAAAAAAGTTCGCATTTTGTTGGTTTTTAGAAGAACTTGTAAATAAAATCTTTTTATCTCGTCCATAAAGCGACAGACTTTTCAAAAATAAACAGTTATACTTATCTTTGTTATAAATCATAACAGAAAAGAAGGAATGAAATGACCGTTTATTTAGACGTAGTCTTGTTAGAAAACCTGTGCATGAATTATATTATTTTGTTCGCAACAGGATATTTAATGAAAATAAAAATGAAACAGCTAAGATTAGCAGCCTCTAGCATATTAGGAGGAGTTTATGCAGTAATTGCCTATTTAGAAATTCTTCCTATTTATTCTAGTTTAGGAATGAAAATTATTTTATCTATCCTAATGGTATATCTTGCTTTTCAACCCAAAAGTATCAAGCTACTAGGAAAACAATTAGTCATTTTCTATTTAACTTCATTTGTCTTTGGAGGTTGTGCATTTGCTTTACTTTATTTCATAAAACCACAAAATATCTTAATGCGAAATGGAGTATATGTAGGAACATATCCTATTAAAATTGCACTATTAGGAGGAATTATAGGTTTCATAGTTACTTATATTGCTTTTAAAATAGTCAAAACTAAACTACGTAAAAAAGATATTTTATATCCTATTGAAATTACATTACAAGAAAAGAAACTTTCAGTTAAAGCAATGTTAGACACAGGGAATTTACTAAAAGACCCTATTTCAAGAATGCCTGTTATAGTAGTAGAAAAAGAGCAATTATATTCGCTATTGCCCACTCAATTATTGGATCATATAGAAGAATGGATAGGAGGTGAGGAAGAGTTTTTAAATCAAATGGAAGAAAAAGAACTTGTTACAAGATTTCGAATGATTCCTTTTTCTTCTGTTGGCAAACAAAATGGACTGATGTTAGGCTTCAAAGCTGATCAAGTAGTAATTGAAAAAGAAGAAGAAACTCAAATAAGAAAAGATGTGATTATAGGTATCTTTAATCAGACTTTAAGTAAGGAAAAGAGATATAGTGCTTTAATTGGATTGGACTTATTAGAGGAAAGGAGTGAAGAAATTGAACTTATTACAAATTTTAAAAGAGAGTATTAGTACTTTATATGTTAGATATATTGGGAATGAAGAAATAGAAAATCTTCCTATTTATTATATAGGAGGGAGTCAAACTCTGCCTCCACCTTTAACCAGTGAAGAGGAGGAAGAAGTACTAGCAAAATTAGCTGGTGGAGATGAAAGTGTTAGACAAACTTTAGTGGAAAGAAATTTAAGACTAGTTGTGTATATTGCTAAAAAGTTTGAAAATACAGGTGTAGGGATTGAAGATTTGATTTCTATTGGAACAATAGGATTAATGAAAGCAATTAATACTTTTAATACAGATAAGAAAATTAAACTGGCAACATATGCTTCCAGATGTATTGAAAATGAAATCCTAATGTTTTTAAGAAGAAGCAATCGAATTAAAGGAGAGGTTTCAATTGATGAACCACTAAATCAAGATGGAGATGGAAATGAATTATTATTATCAGATATTTTAGGAACAGATCCAGATGTTACTTCTAGAAGAATTGAAGATGAAGTAGATAAAAGCTTACTTCGAGATTCGATTGGAAAATTAAATAATCGAGAAAGAAACATTATGGAACTTCGTTTTGGATTTATTAGTGGTACAGAAAAAACACAAAAAGAAGTAGCTGACATGCTACGGTATTTCACAAAGTTACATATCGCGTTTGGAAAAGAAAATTATTAACAAAATGAAAAAAGAGATTATGAGTAAAACAGGATAAAACACGAAAAATGTCATACGATAATGGAATAGTTAAAACTCCTTTTGGAAATAATGAAAATAACAAATTATTTTTAAAAGGAGTTTTTCTGAAATGAACAAAGTAGAAATCTCTGGAGTTAATACGGCAAAACTACCGTTGTTAACGCCAGAAGAAAAAACAGCACTTATGACAAAGATAAAACAAGGGGATGAAGTAGCAAGACAAGAGTTCATTAATGGAAACTTAAGATTAGTACTTAGTATTATTAGACGTTTTGGAGGAAGAGGAGAAAATGCAGATGACTTGTTTCAAGTAGGATGTATAGGTCTTATTAAAGCAATTGACAATTTTGATCTTTCTCAAAATGTTCAATTTTCTACGTATGCAGTACCAATGATTATAGGAGAGATTAGAAGGTATTTAAGAGATAATAATGTCATTCGTGTTAGTAGATCTATTAGAGATTTGGCATATAAAGCATTGGGAATAAAAGAAAGAATATATAATGAACAACAAAGAGAAGCAACAATTGTGGAGATAGCAGAGGAATTAGGAGTGGCTAAAGAAGATGTTATTATTAGTTTAGATGCTATTCAAGAGCCTGTTTCTTTACAAGAGCCAGCTTATAGTGAAAATACAGAAAATATTTATCTGATGGATCAAATAGGAGATAAGAAAAATACAGATGAATTATGGACACAAAATCTAACAATTGAAGAAGCAATGAAACGATTAAATGACAAAGAAAAAATGATTATTAATAAAAGATTTTTTGAAGGAAGAACACAGGTAGAGGTGGCAGAAGAAATTGGTATTTCTCAAGCACAAGTATCTAGATTAGAACGATTAGCAATAGGGCATATTAAGAGAATTTATAAGTAAGGAGCATATGAAAAATATGCTCTTTTTAAATGCAAAATTTATTGCAAGACTATTAGTAATATGATATAAATTAAAGTAATTAAAGAAAGAAGGATAGAAGATGATACTTTCAACATTATGCTATATAGAAAAAGATGAACAATATCTTATGTTACATAGAACTAAAAAGAAAAATGATATTAATAAAGATAAATGGATAGGAATAGGTGGGAAATTTGAAGAAAATGAAAGCCCAGAAGAGTGTATTATAAGAGAAGTAAAAGAAGAAACTGGTTTGCACTTGAAATCTTATCAATTAAGATGTATTGTAACTTATGTAGCTACTAATTGGGAAACTGAATATATGTATGTTTTTACTTCAGATGATTTTGAAGGAAATATTATAGAATGTAATGAGGGAGATTTGCAATGGGTTAATAAAGATGAAGTTACAAAACTAAACACATGGGAAGGTGATAAAATATTCATAGAAAAGATGCAGAAAGACAATGACTTCTTTACAGTGAAATTTGAATATGATGGGGATAAATTGCTTGGGTATGCCTTGAAAGAATATTAAGAGAAAAGAGGAAAAAAGACTTTAGTTAATAAAGCGATGGGTGGCTAATATCAAACTACAAAAAAGTTTATGAGATAGCAAATAAAAGCGATTTGCAACATTATGTAAATTGTGGTATAATAGAAAATGTATTGCTAAAAGAAAGGGTGAAAAAAAGATGCTACAGCCAGCTGAAAGAGCCGAAAAAATAAGAAATGATGCACAGAATTTATATAAGCAAGTGACAAAGGCATATAAATTAGTAGAAAAGTATGAAGCTACTGATGAAGCGGCAACTAATGAACTATGTAACTTTATGTTACAACAATCTAGTAGTAGATATAGTGGTGCATTAAAGACAGGAGCTAATAACTTACAAAAAATATTACAAAGTACTCGTATGGGAAAGATGACGACAGAAGAAGCTCTAAAAAATCTTCAAACTATTAATATTTCTGCTATGACAGCCGAAATGGTAGCATCAGAAATATTATCAGGAGGAAAACAAACAGCATTGGATGAAGAAAGATTTTAATAGTAATTGAAAACAAAGTAAAAAGTTGCGAAATTGTGGCAACTTTTTTTCTTTTCTACATATAATGAAAAAAGAAATCTATTATATGGAGGAAGAAGATGGGACAAAAAGGAATGGATTTTAAACATAAAGAAGTGATTAATGTAAAGGATGGAAAAAGGCTAGGTTATGTGCAAGATGTTTGTGCAGATCTAGAAAGTGGAACAATTACTTCTATTATAGTGCCAGGGAGTAATCGATTTTTAAGTATGCTATCTTCTAGTAATGACATTGTAATCCAATGGGAAAATATTAAATGTATAGGAGAAGATGTTATATTAGTAGATATTCAGTAATAATATAGAAGAAAGATGCATAAGATAATAAAGTTGATGAAAGAATAAAATGGTAAAAATTACTAAGAAAAAAATATTGATTTACATAAGAATATATGGTACAATAAAAGAAGTTCAAGAAGGAAAAATGCACAAGCTAAATTGAATGAAAAAAATCATAAAAAAAGACGAAAAATGTATTGACATTATGAAAACAATATGGTAAGATAAGTAAAGTACGAAATCACAAGAGAAAACACTAATAATTTATGAGAGATAAATTAGTAAAGATAAGTGCATGTTTTATTTTACAGCGACTACTAGTTTATTATTTTTGACCTTATGAGCAAGGTAAAAAAATAAATTAAAAAATATTAAAAAAGGTGTTGACTTATGAGAAAAAAAGTAGTACAATAAAATCCGTTCTATATAATAGAACAAAGCACATTGAAAAGTAAACAATAAACCTTTGAGAGAAACCAAATAATTCAAAG